>JAFVCD010000043.1 GCA_017479425.1 Oscillospiraceae bacterium | reverse complement strand
CTTCGGTCTGCTCAAGTCAGAGCTGCTCTATCTCCAGGAATTTGACTCCCTGGAGCATTTCAAGTCTGAGCTCGTTGACTACCTCGACTACTACAATAATCGCAGGATCAAGCTAAAACTAAAGGGCCTGACACCTGCTCAACACAGATACCAGACCCTTCAGGTCGCTTAATTGAAAATTTTGTCTAACTTTTGGGGTTCACTTCACTGTGAACCGGGGCGTTTTTATTCTTAATCGAAGAACTTATCGTGAATCGCCTGAACGGCCTTGTCGGCGTCCTCCTCGCGGACGAGGACGGAGACCTTGATCTCGCTTGTTGAGATCATATCGATGTTGATCTTCTTGGAGGCGAGCGCGTCGAACATCTTGGCGGCAATACCGCTGGTGAGCATCATGCCTGCGCCGACGATGGAGACCTTTGCGACCTTATCATCGAGGTCTATCGCGGCAAAGCCGAGCTCGTCGATGTGCTTCTCAAGCACCTCGATAGCCTTCTGCGCATCGGGGCGAGAGACGGTGAAGGTTATGTTCTGAACGCCGTTTCTGCCGAGATTTTGAAGGATTATGTCGATGTTTATCTTCTCCTGCGCGAGGATGCGGAATACGTTGAACGCCATGCCCGGCTTATCCTCGATGCCGATGAGTGTGATCCTCGCTACGTTTGCGTCCTTTGCGACGCCGCTGACTTCTGCCTGCTCCACTTTATTTGCCCTCCTGACTTTTGTTCCGGGTTTTCTCTCATAGCTTGAGAGCACCTCTAAATCCACGTTGTAGCGCTTCGCCATCTCGACGGAGCGGTTGTGCAGTACCTTTGCGCCCATGCTGGCAAGCTCCAGCATCTCGTCGAAGGTGATTTCATCGAGCTTTTTCGCGCCCTTGACCTTGTTTGGGTCGGCTGTGTAGACGCCGTCGACGTCGGTATATATCTGGCAGAGATCCGCGTGAAGCGCCGCCGCGATAGCAACCGCGGAGGTATCCGAGCCGCCGCGGCCGAGGGTCGTCACATCGTCAAATTTGTTGACGCCCTGAAAGCCCGTTACAAGCACCACCTTGCGCTGATCGAGCTCACGGCGGATTCTCTCCGCGCCGACGGATTTGATGGCGGCGTTGGAGTAATTTGAGTTCGTCTTGAAGTCGATCTGCCACGCCGCGAGGCTTATTGCCGGAATACCCATCGCCTGAAGCACCATCGCGCAGAGCGCAACCGACTGCTGCTCGCCGGTTGAGAGGAGCATATCCATCTCGCGCTTTGAGGGGTTGGGCGAATACTCCTTAGCCTTTGCTATAAGGCCGTCTGTGGTCTTTCCCTGCGCCGACAGAACGGCTACGACGTCGTTGCCCTCCCTGTAAGCGTCGGCGATTATTCCGGCGACCCGGCGCATTTTCTCCGGATCGGCAACGGACGAGCCGCCGAATTTCTGAACTATAAATGCCATAAAAATCTACCTGCCTTAAAACTGTATCTTTCTCTATATTATATTCCTCAGTCGAGGATGCGGAACTTCGATCTGACGTCCATTCCCGCGAGCTTCTCATCGAGCTCGTTCTCACTCATCTCCGGCGTTGCGAAAGCGTACTCGCCGGGGCCGGCTCCGGGATACTCACCCGGGTAGGAGATAAGTCTGAGATCTCCGAAAGCCTCGCCGATCGCCTTTAGACCCGAGCCGGTGCGTACATACCAGCGGCTCACAAGCTCGCTCGCGGGCACAACGTAGCCCTCCTCCGCCTCATCCCAGCCGAGGTATTTGCGGCTCTTCATATGCTTGACTGCGTCGATGATATCTGCGACCACCGCGCTCGCAGTCGGAAGCTTGCCCGCTCCCGCGCCGTAGAACATGCACTCGCCAATGGCGTTTCCGTGGACTACGATGCCGTTCATAACGCCGTCGACGTTAGAGAGAAGACTCGTCTTTGAAATGAGATGCGGCGCGACGTATGCGGCAATCCTGCCGAGCGGCATTTTGTAGGCTCTGCCGAGGAGCTTTATCTTATAGCCGAGGCGCCTTGCGTACTCGACGTCAGCGAGCGTTACGGAGCTGATGCCCTTTCTGCCGACGGAGTCGGGGTTTACATTCTTGCCGAAGCACAGGTCTGCGAGGATGCAGATTTTTCTCGCGGCGTCGATGCCCTCGACGTCAGCCGTCGGGTCAAGCTCGGCATAGCCGCGCTTCTGCGCTTCCTTCAGTGCGTCCTCAAAGGAGGCGCCGTCCTGCACCATACTGGTGAGAATGAAATTCGTAGTGCCGTTCAGAATACCATATATCTCGTCGAGCTCGTTTCCGGTGAGGCACTGGGTAATCGGGCTGATAATCGGTATTCCGCCGCCGACGGAGGCCTCAAAGAGGTAGTTTAAGTTGCGCTCGCGCGCGATGGAGATAAGCTCCAGACCGTGCTTCGCTACAAGCTCCTTGTTGGAGGTGATGACGCTCTTGCCGGCAAGCAGCGCGCGCTTAGTGTAATCGTATGCGATCCTCGCGCCGCCAATGGTCTCGACGACGATGCTGACCTCCGGGTCAGACTCAACAACGGAGAAATCCTTTGTAACAAGGCTCTCGACCTCCGTGCCGGAAAAGTCGCGGATATCTACGATATATTTGACCTCGATCTCCTCCGCCGCGTTGTGGGCGATTTCTATGCGGTTCTTATTGAGCACCTCATAGACGCCGCTTCCGACGGTGCCGAATCCGAGAATTGCAATCTTTATCATCAGTATCACCCTATATAAGAATTTGTCGCGTAATATGATACCATATTTCGGGTCAGAATTTCAACACTTTTATTAATTAAATTGCAAAATAATGGGGCGGATCCTCTCCGCCCCTTGCATTACCTTATTTTCCGGCACTCGAGATAGTAGCGCTTATCCCGCGCGTGACCAATCGAGAAGCTCTTTTTCGGAAAAACGCCGTCGCGCGCAACAGTCTCGAAAAGATCGCACTTTTCGATAGTCGGCATCAGTATTCCGAGGCTCTCCTCCGCCTCCGTCAGCGCGATGAGGCTCTCCTCATCGTGGATATAGTCGAGCGTGCCCTCGTAAACGGACTCGTACTCCTCGAGCATATCCTGCATTATGTCAACCATTTTGCCGAAGCTCTTACCCTTGAGCCGCATTCTGCCGACCTTTTCGCCGCCAATGACGATGGTGACCTCGCGCCCATCCGGGCTCAGAAGCTTATCGCGCATCTCATCGTAGAGCTTCCACGGGTCGACGCCGAACATTATGCGGTGAATGGGCTCGAAGCGAATGCCGTCGTCGTAGACGTTGCCTGCCTCGCATAGCGCAAAGCGCGCCGGGTGATTTTCGATCTCCTCGGGGCTGAGCCCGGCTCTGAGCTTGTTCCAAAGCTCCTTTGCCGCGGCGAGGGAGTGATTCCCGTCGCCCACGATGAACTTCGGGTCGCCGGAGAGCGCGTCAAAGCGCGCGGAAAGCTCTCTCGCCCGCTCGCCATCGATAAGTCTGCCGGTGATGTGACCGCCGCCCTCCATAAGGTCGAAGTCATAGACTATCGGCAGCGAGGCGCGCATTTTTGCAATCGGCTCTATGACGCTCCTCTCCTTATCGTCGATGAGGAGCAGCGAGTGCGGAAGCTCCAGCGCCGCACATTCGCGTATCAGCATTCTCGCGGGCAGGCGCTCAGCGACAGTGCGCTCTGATGAGCGGACAAGCGTTTTCGCACCGTACTGGAAATTATATTCCTCGAGGTCGACCATGCCGACAACGCCTTTTCGCACGCCGCCTGAAACAGAGCGCTCTACGTAGATATAGGAGTTGCGCAGGAGAGTGAATATATCGCCCGCGAGGTAATCCTCCATCGCCTCGCCCGCCCGCCTCGCGGCGTCGAGCGCCGGCTCATCGTTCAGATGTGCCTCCGGCACAATCATGTTGAGAGTGCTCGGGCGATTACCGACGAGCGCGCGAACCCTGTCCCAATACTCACGCTCGGAGGTGAACTGGTCACACGCGATAACGCTCCAGACGTGCAGATCCGCCGCCTTCGGTATTAAAATGTCAGCCGGTCTGAAAATCGGTTTTCCCATAGCATCGACCTCGTTTTCATTTTAATTATTCTAACAGTATTATGCCCTTTTGTCAATTCTCCCACTTGCGGAGCGGATGCGGAAATGCTATAATAGAGCTATGGAGGGGGTATTGATATGAAGCGAATCGTAATAGCAATCAGCCGTCAGTACGGCTCCGGAGGCGCCAGCGTTGCAAAAGCGCTCGGCCGCGAGCTCGGCATACCCGTCTACGAGCGCCAGCTCATCGAGCTTGCCGCGAGCAAGGCCGGCCTCAGTCCCGAATACATCGACTCACTTGAGGAGACCGCGTCGCGCTCATTTCTCTTCAACCTCGTTTCGACCCACTCTCCCGGCTCGCTCGTTCCGCAGTATGATATTCCGGTCTCCTTCTCAGCCTACGCCGCTCAGGCAACGGTTATAAAGGAGCTCGCCTCCAAGGGCAGCTGCATAATAGTCGGAAGATGCGCGGAATATATTCTCCGCGACGACCCAGACTGCGTAAAAATCTTCCTCCGCGCCGACGATGCGAGCCGCATAAGCCGCGTTATGGAGCGCTATGGGCTCGAGCGAAGGGACGCCGAAAAGCGCCTCAAGAAGATGGACAAGGGAAGGTCGAATTTCTACCGCAGCTTCACCGGCGAAACCTGGGGCGACGTGTATAATCACGACCTGTGCATAAACACCTCCGTCACCGGAGTGGACGGCGCGGTCGACACCATTCTCGCGTTCCTCAAAAGCACGAAAAGGCTGTAAATAATCTATAAACCTCTAAAGGGCGGGATTATCCCGCCCTTTATTTTATGTCTCCTTCTTCGCCTGAGTTCCGTAGTAGAAGGCTATTACAACGGCGTAGATCGTCATAAAGTTGTCCGTTACGCCTTGTGTGACGGAGAGGTAGCCAAAAACGAGCGTAAGTATCAGCGTTACGATGCTCTTGACCGTGAGAAGTCTGTCCATCCATTCCTTCATCCTTTCACCGCCCTTTTCACCATTATCGCCGCCTGCGCGCGCGTGGCGAACATCTCCGGCGCGGTGCCGTCAGTTATGCCGAGGCTTTTCGCCTCCTCGAGCTCCTCTCCCGCCCACTCAGGCGCAGGCTTTTGGCTGAGGTACTCGGAAAGTCTTTTGTAAATTTCTTCGCCTGTCAAGATTTCCTCCCATCTTATAAATGCGGTCACGTCCGTAATTCTGCGCGTTGCGCGCATGACCTCGCCGCCGTTTGCTCTGTCGGAGGGCGAGGTGTTGCCCTCGATGCAGGTCACCGTCCTATCCGTAAAGCTCTCTACAATGCCGGTGTGTCCGAACGAGAATATTGCGATATCCCCCGGCGCCGGAGAGGAATTTACCCTCTGCGGCGCGTTCTGTCTGAACCATCTGAGCAGAGCCGAACAGCTTGCGGTCTTGTACGGAAGCGGCTCGCCGCTCATATAAAAGCACCACTGCACAAACGCCATGCACCATGGGTAAGCGTCGCCGGAAACGCGGCGCGAATAGTACCAGTCGTTGTACTTTACCTCATTCGAGCCGGGCGGCGATTCAAATACGCCGATCTCGCCTCTTGCGACCTCCAGTGCCGTCATCGCCCGCTCCTCATCTCGTCAAGCTCGTGGTATATGTTCTTGACGTCCTTCTCGAGCAGAGGAACGCGCTCGGCAAAGTTGTTGTGGCGGTCTACCTTCTTTTCAAGCTCTGCGACCCTGTAAGCCGTGAGGCGAAAGCCGCCGTACGCGCCGGCGCAGGTTCCGAGAAAAGATATCGCCGCAACGATGATGCTGCTCCAATCCATTATCTCGCGCTCCCTCCTCTGACCGCCCGGACGTCTATAAAATGCACGGTCGCAGTTTCCGCCGCGCTCTCCGATGTCAGTGCGAGTCTGAAATGGCTCGCCTTTCCCGCCTTTAGACGTACTCTGCGCGTTATAGGAAGCGTAGGCGTGTCCGATTCGACCCTCACTTTTCTCGATTCTCCGGCGTTTGTGATAACCGAAACGCTCACAGCCGCCTTCTCTCCGCCGTTCAGCGCAAGCCAGAGGCCGAGAACGCGCTTGAAGCGGTACTCGCTCCCGAGGTCTGTCGCTCCGGATTCCCAGCGGCAGGCTATCGCCTCGCCCTCGTCGTCGCAGTAGGCGCGGCTCAGGAGCCTAATATGTCCGTCGCGCGTGCCGAAGTAAACAAGTCCGTGGAAGCTTATAAGCTCCGTGGCGTCGATGTTCGTGTACAGGTACCACGCGTCTGCGGCAGTGTTGTGAACAAGGGCTCTCCCGTCCGGCGCGATGACGTAGTACTCTCCGGAGTATTTATCGTAAAAGGTGCGAACGGAGTCCATCGGGAATGTCGAGAGAGTTCTCCTCACCCTCTCCGATATGCTCTTTGCATTGCGGTAAGAGCCGGTGAGCGCAGCGCTTGTCCACTCCATTATTGAGCCGCCGTCCGGCGTGCGCGGGCGGTTGTTAACGATGAGCGCCTCGCCGTAAGCGTCGCACCCGACCGAGCGGTTCATCGGCGAGGCCGAAAAACCATTGCCATCCGGCGCTATTACCCACGCCGAGCCCTTTTTGAAGCACAGAAGTCTGTCGTAGTGGCGCACAAGCGCCGTGACCGGCGTGTTCGCGTCGCCAATGAAAAGCTCATTTCCGGCCGGAAATGAGTCGGCGCGCGCTCTTCCGAGCTTGTCAAAGCCGGAGTAAATTATTCTGTTCGTGCCGTCGCCGTAGAGCATTACCCTCGCGCCCTTCGAGCCGGAGAAAATCTCGGCGCAGCGCATTTTTGCCGCCGAACCGTCGGTTATGTAGTCCGGTTTATCCTCCTCGTCCGGGTCTGCGGGCGGAACGTAGGGCGGATACGCCTCAACCGGCGAAATCGACTCGCCGTCCCACACCTTGTACTGACCTCCGGCGAGGATATACAGCTTATCCTCAAAGCCGAACATGTTGACGTTTCCAGCGGTGCTGACCGATCCGAGCAGCGTTCTTTCGAGATTTCTACCCTCGCCCGAAAGCTCCCAGAGGCAGCCGTTGCACGCTGCAGCAACAACCTCTCTGCCGCCGACGATGCCAGTCCAGAGTCCCTTAACCTCAACGTCGCTCATATCGTTCGGAACTATGCCGAGAGTTCTGTAATGCCAGAAATATTCCGTTTCCTTCCAGACGTCCACCTTGAGCCAAAGGCTCCATAGCGGCGTATCGGTAATGGAAATATAGTTGTTATGGCTGGTGTTCAGCTTGATTTTTCCGATATGCCCGCTCGTCGCCGCCTTTGCGAGATAATCCGCCTCTGTGGGCTTCGAGCCCTCCTCCGCGAAGAAGAAAACAGGTCTGTCATCCTCGCCGAGAACGGTAAACTTTGTCCCGTCCATGGCGCCGAAATCGCCGTTATTGATTATCTGCGGGTTTGTGCCGATATACTCTTTCCCGTTCCAGAGAAGAGAATCGTACTGTATGAGCCAAAGGTAAACATAGTCCTCCATATACCCGCTCCAGTTCTCCCTCGCGCCGCCCGCAAACCGCACCTCTCTCGTTTCGAGCTTGGCCCGCTCCGAGGCTTCAACGCTGTGAAGCTGCGAAACTGGAACAGATATCGTCTCGCCCTTCGCAATATCATCGACAGTGTCGAAATACCAGCCCGTGTGGCTCGCGGCGCTCTCGTAGTCCGCGTCGAGCCTCGTTCCCTCGAGCGTGAGAGTGTCGTAAGCCGTCGCCTCGACCCTTGGATAGAGCCGGAGTACCTTCTCCGGCTCGCCCCAGGCGTGAATCGTTCCCGCTGTCTCGGTCACAACGGCGCGATAGCTCTGAGAGAGCACTACTGCGTTGCGGCTGCCCGGGCGCTTCTGAAGCGAGCCTCCGTCGGTTATGCGGAAGTTTTCACACCTTTCGCCCTCTCCGCTGCGCAGTACGGCGCCCGTTTCATTCATTCCGAGCCATTTATTTGTCGAGAGTATGCTCTCCTGCTTCATTTCAGTGATTTTCGCCATACTTCACCAGTCGTAAACGCCGTAGATATCCTCGATTTGTTCCTCCGCCGCAGGAGCGTGATCGGCATACCAATCTCTCATCTCCTCATATCTCGTCTGGAGAAAGCCTGCGGAGGCCGGGTTTTCGTCATGAAGAAGCGCAGCGGCAAGGCCGTAGGGCAGGATGCCCGCGGCGTAGCTGTCGTCCACGTCCTCGACTATATCCTCGAGGTCGTCAAGTATGCCGTATTCGCCTCTTTTTCCCGCGATCCTCCGCGCTTCCTCGGCGAGGGAAGAGATCATCGACGGAGCGCGGCGCGCGTATATCTCCGTATCGGCGGAGTACGCGCTGCCCTCCTCATCGAGCTCATCTATGAGTGCCATAGCGCACTCAAAAATCTCCCCCGCCGTTATCATCAGCCGTTACCCGAGGGCTGTGCGGTGGAATAGACGGCGTAGATACCGTTTTTCAGCGCGTCGATAACGAAGCAATCGTGGAGAATGCGTCCCTGAACAACACTGCCGTCAACAGTTGCGTCGTCCTCGATAACGCGGTAGGTTTCGACCTTGACGGGCGCGACGGCGCAGCCCTTGCGGACGATCATGAAGTTCACGCCGGTGGGAAGATAGTCGTCAGGCACGATGCGGAGCTGGGTGCCGTCGATAACGCCGACAGTGCCGTTTACGATGGCTTCATTGGCGGCGACGTCGGAGTTGTAGAGAACTCCCGCGAGCTTGAGCTTCATAGCATTCGTCTCGCCGATGAAGAGAACTCTGCCGGACTTGGGAACGCCCGCGTTGGACATGGCTACGCCTGCGGCGAAGATCTCGGAGATGATATTCGCGTCGGTGATGGTTACGGAGTACTTCTTTCCTCCGGCGCCGGCGGCGAGCTTCGCGAGGCGGTACTTATCGACGTAGGGGATGATCTTTTCCTCGGTGGTCTGCTTGAGGATAGCGGAGGCGCTCTTAATCATCATCTGGCTCGAGCTGTTGCCCTTGTCGATGGTGGCGTTGAACGCCTTGTCGTCGGCAACGCTCATCTCCTGCATGGTATCGCCAAGCTCGGTCATGGGTCCGAAGCGGTTGACGCCAGCCGCCGCGGAGGCGTTGTAGTTGTTGAGATCGGGGCTCTGAACGGTGTATATCTGAAGGGTCTTTACGCCGGTCCAGTTGTAGCGCTCGTTAAAGAGGCCCTCGGTGCAGCTGTCCTTGTGGAATTTCTCGACTACCTTGTCGGATGCTTTTGTTGCAAGATTTATGCTCATTTGTTTTTTCCTTTCTTAATTAAAATATATATGTAAACACCGTAAAGGTGGAATTTTCTGAGGCGAAGGCGCCTCAATCAAAGCCACGCCTCGTCAAAGGGATCATATGGCTTCTGCTGGGATTCTGTGTGGCGCGTGCCGGTGCTTCGCGCGAGATTAAGCTCGTTCTGCTCCATGATTTTGAGCTTCATTCTGAGCTCCTCATTCTCGCGGCGCATAAGCTCAAGCTCGTCGGGCTGCGTTTCCTCGTTTTTTTCCTCAACGACCGCTTCCTTAGTTTCCTCCATGCTCATCACCTCCTCCGATCTCATTCATAAGTCCGCCCTTATCCGGAATATATCCCTCCGGAATGCGCCTCAGATACTGTGCAAGCGTGATGTGACCGTCTGCGAGAAGCTTGTCGAGCGTCTGAAGCCCGGCTATCTCCGAAAAATAAGTGCTCGCGCCGACCTCGATCTTCACGCTCCACGGTCTCGCTCTCAGCTCTCCGAAGTCGAACTCCCGCTCATTCTCTCCGTCCCATACCCTTCTCACGCCGTAGTAGCCGGCGATGAACTCGAGATACACGCGCATAAGGCTCTCGACGGCGCGGCGCAGATTCTGCTTCGTCAGCTCATTCGGCGTCGCTGCCGCGCGCTGGAGCGCGATTATCGCAGAGGTGTTCTCGGGTCTGACGTCACCGAGAGCCGCTGCCGATGCGCCGAGCGAGCGGTTTGTCTGTTCGATCGCCATCTCAAGGAACTGCGCTATCTGCGGGCTTACCTGCGCGGGATCCATAATGCGCGCAACGCTGTTCATGTCGCCGCCCTGTACGCCGATGGCGGCGCCAACGCGGTTGTCCCACTTCTGTATGCGGGTCTTGTCGTATATGACCTTCGGGTACGCGGTCGTCATCAGGCTCAGAGCGCTCATCGCCCACGCCTTGTTGATAAAGATCTGATTCGGAATGAGTCCCGATATCATCGCCTCGCCGTGGTAGGAATCCGTCACCTTGTCCCACTGCAGCCACGTTATCGGATAGCGGCGTATCCCGAGGTCAAACTCCGGTCGGATAACCGCTTCGCCGCAGCTCTCAAAGCCGTGGATGCTGCCGTCCGCGGCTCTCCAGAGGGTCAGAAGCACGGTGCATTTGTCATCGCTGCGCTCGGGCGCTATCTCCTCTGCGCGCTCAGCGCCGTACCTTGCCGCCCGCTCGCGCACTCTCTCCGGGCTCTCGCGGCTCTCGATGATGATATACGGCTGGGTCTCGACCTCGCCGTCGTTGGGATTTCCAAAGAAAACGCGCGTGTTCTCTATAAGCTCGCTTCTCACGGCTCCCATCCTGCCGTCACCGAGCGAGATTGTCGGGTCCCACCAGCTGTAAAGGCAGCCATCGCCGCGCACAGCGGCGTCTCTCGCAAGCGAACGCGCAAGATTAGAAAGCTCGTTTACCTCCGCAAGGGCGTTGAGCTCATTATTCAGCACCTTCGCCTCAAAGCGCGTTTCCTCATTCTCCGCGGCGCCTGCGATAGGCGAAGCCATGACCGCGAGTGCGTCGGAGGTGATGCTTGAAACGACGAACAGCACGTCGCGTTTCAAAATATTGAACACCGGCATGGGCAGACCGTTTGCCTTGACTCCCTCCCACTGCCTGCCTATGAAAAAGCTCTCGTTCGTGCTGACAGTTTCGGTGAGATTAACGGAGTCGTTATACTCCCGTCCCTTCTTCCATAGCCTCAGCACTCTCTCCGGCGTGGGTCTGAACGGCGCGTCACTCATTCTTCATCGCCTCCTTCGCACGCTCGAGGTCGTAGCTGAGAATCTCAGCCACCGCCTCGGAAAATCTCTCGAGCTTCTCCTCGCTCACGCTCTCCTCATCGCTCTCCTCAAGCCTCGAAAGCCGGAAGCCGATAAGCACCTCGCCGAGGGCAAGAATTGCGAGAGCAATCCATAAATAAACCATTTTCTCTCCTTTCAGTGCAGTAAAAAATCCATATACTCGTCCTTTTCCGGCTCCTCGACAGTCTCCGCCGGAAGATGGCGCGATACGCAGTAGTAGCGCACAGCGTCAACTGCGTGGGTCACTCCGTGCGGCTCTTTCGCGCAGTCGGAGGGGTTCTCCGCGTCCGCCTGGATCGCTTCGAGGTCGGCGTAGAACCTCCCGCAGGAGCGGAAGAAGCGGAGCTTCGGCAAGCCGTCTGTGCCGAGGCTCAGAGCGTCCTTGACCATTATGTGACCCGCTACTCTGTCGTTGTCCGCCTTTGTCAGCGGCACCCCGCCGATGGCGAAAAGCTCCTCCATAGTCCTGCCGGAGTCCTTTTGGCGGCTCCACAGATCCGGCGGCGCGAAGGTTGCGGATATTCTCTCGCTCTCCGGAGTTCGCAGTCTTATTTCCCGCGCCGCCTCGGATACGATGAGCCCCGGCATTTTCAGCTCGCGGTAAATATAGCTTCGCCCATACTCGTCCACCGCTGCCCAAAGGCAGGCGAGCATATCGAGCCCGTAGTCGATGGCGCGGTAGCGCGTCCAGTGCGCCGGAATCGGGAAATCCTCGACCCTGTGAAGGCTCTCCCGAAGCTCCGAAAAATAGTTGCCGCCCAGTGCGTTCCAATCGCCGTAGCGATATGCCCGTCTGAGATCCTCCGGCATCGACTCAAGCAGTCTCAGATACCCCGGGCTCGACTCCATGAGATAGCTGTTGTCCTCCACCGTCGCCGGAATGAACTTGTAGTCCTCATCGCGCTCTCCTTCGCGGTACTCACGGTCGATAAAGAGCCGCTTGACCCACGCGTGCCCGACCCCGCCCGGATTGCAGGTGAGATACATCCGCCGCGGCACGCGGCTCACGCCTCGCAGACACCCGCCGAGGTAGTTGAACGCCCGCTCGGAAAACTGCGTCGCCTCGTCGATGAATATCCAGTCAAACTCCTGTCCCTGATACTCCCGCTCACTCAGCTCGCCCTGCCAGTGTCCGAATTTCAGATAGCTTCCGTTAAGAAAATCGATGTAGTGACCGGTAGCGTTGTACTTCGCCGCCTCCTTCGGAAGCATCGCAAGCGTCGGCCGGATGTGATTTTCCGTCAGCTCCGGATAGGTCTTGCGCATAACGAGTATGCGGATGCCCGGGTATCTCAGCGCGCCGCCCACAGCCTTTACCCTCACCGCCCACGTTTTTCCTCCGCCCTTCGCACCGCCGTAGGCGGTGTAGAGCGCTCTCGATTGGAAAAACTCCCTCTGCTTCGGGTTGGCAACGCCCGGATTCCACGTCGCGTCAGTCAAAGGCGTCACTCCCCACGCCGTCGAGCACGACCCTCAGCGTGGTCGTCTTGTGTCCGTCCTCGCTCTCACCGCGCAGCTCCTTGATATTGAAGGTCGAAAACGTCGCCCACTTCGGGTCACCGAGCCCTTTTTTGATCCAGAAATATGTGCGGTACTCATCGAGCCTCAGAACTGCCTCTCTCAGCGGCTTGCCCTTCTCTCCTGAGCGGAGGATGTCGAGCTCCTCCTCGCTGAGGCCGAGCTTTTTGCGAACGATGAACGCCACCGGCGGCTCATTTTCCTCGTCGCAGTAGCGGATGAGCCCGTCAATGAGCTTCTCCAGCTCCGCGCCCGAGATACTCTTCATCAAATCTCCCCTTTCTTGAAACGAAAAAGGAGCTGTACCCGTCAAGGGCACAGCTCACTGAGATTTTCGCTATCGAATTATGGCTGAATTATATCATACTTTTGAGATAAAATCAAGGGTAAAACAGCGTTAATTTTTTATCGTTATGTTGACATACTAAAATAGTATAAAATATCGGTAATAGTTTTTGTTTTTCTCGATTTATTGTCCGATTTTGTTCATAAGTTTAATTATTTGTTCATATATTCCTCGTTATTTTGCCGAATTTATTGCGTCCGCTGTCGGCATTTTGTCTCCACCTCTCCAAAAAGCGCCACAGAGAAGGCTTTGTTCACAATTTGTTCACACATTCCGAATAAACGGTGCTAAAATAGCCGAAAACCGAGAGGACCCCGGTTTTACAATCTTGAAAGGAGCTGCAAAAATGTTCGGACTCACCTATATGATGCGTTACAAATCCAATACGCTGCCGGTTGAACCCAAGAAAGTTTCCATGCTTCGTCCGAGCCTTTTCGCCGGAAAGAATCACAACCGTACGGAAAAGTCAGGCCGCAGGAAGCAGACCGTAATCGGCTGATAAATTGAATATAGACGCGATCGCCGCCGGAGCAGATCCACCGGCGGCGAATTTATAAAAATAGTACTTTACAAATCGAAAATCTATGCTATAATGTTAAAGCTACGGGCTTGTAGCTCAGTTGGGAGCCCAAGACAGGCAGTTACACGCCACAAAAAATTATAGCACCGAGGGCCCATAGCTCAGTTGGGAGAGCGTTCGGTTCGCATCCGAGAGGTCGAGGGTTCGAATCCCTTTGGGTCCACCAAAACACCGTATTTCGCAAGAAATACGGTGTTTCTTGTAACTATTTTAGAATAACACTTCATTTAGATAAAGAGCCATCTGCTTATTTACGCCGTCTTTTGCTCTGGATCTGGACCGTTTTCAAGCCCCAAAAAGAACTGGCGAAGATTGAAGTTAAACTCGATGTGAATATTATATCCACGGCTCACTTCGATTCGCTTGCACATTGCGTTAACGATCATCTTCTTTGCTTCAAGCGAAGCGCTGTCGAAAAGCTCAGACCAGGAGATTAACTCGTCATAGCTGCGGCTCAGCTCCAGCACCATTTGCTCCTTTGACTCAATTTCATCAGTGACCTGTGCACAGCTTTCAGAAAGGCTGCGCACTTTTTCTTCACATTCGTTCACAAGCTCGGACAGCATTTCCTTTGAAAATGCGCTTTCGCCTTGAATGGCTCGAATGACCTCCTCACGGAGCTTACGGGATTTATCCTGCTCCTTTAAAAGCTCAGAACGCAGTGCGGCGAGATTGCTTTTTCGGCTTTCCAGTTCCTTTTCAAACCGGGCTGAAACAAACTCGGACTTCGGGACAGCCTTTATTCTGCTGAAAACATCACGGATCACAGCCTCGACCACAGAATCCAGCTTTGCTGCTGAATAGCCGGACTGTCCGCAACAGTCGGATAGCTTGCGCACCTTTTTGTAGCAAACATAGCGTATGCGCTTTGTGGTAGTAACTGAGTCAGCGTTCTTGGGGTAATAGTACCGATTTGAGGTCGTGAGGTGAAGCCTTGAGCCGCAATGACCGCAGAAAATATTGCCGGACAGAAGACAATGTCCTCGCATATTGAGGGGAACTCGAGGCTCGTTTTCTTTTGCCGCTGCTCGCTGATGGCGAATTTCCTGCGCCCGGTCAAAGAGTTCCTGCGGAATGATTTGAAGCTCTGGAATTACAGGTGAGCGGCTGTCACCGCTGCGCAGAATACCGACGTATGTTTCGTTCTGCAAAATGTTCCGGATGGTATTGCGCGACCAGCGGCTCTCTCGCGGGTGAGGATACCCGTGCTCATTGAGATAGTCCGCTATTTTCTGGACACCGTAGCCCTCGTAAACGTACTTTCTGAATATTATGCGGACAATCTCAGCATCGCTCTCTTTGACCTTTAGATCGTAAAGCTCGTGGCGCTTTTTATTCAAGCGTCCGCTTTTAACAAGTTCGTAACCGACGGCAGGGGAACCGCCCTTGAAGTGACCGCCTTCAACCATCTGCCCGAGGCTCGTTCTTGTGCGTATAGAAGTCTTTTCGCTTTCGCCATCCGCCTGCCAGAAGCGGATATAGTTGAGAAGCTTATCAATATGGTTGTCAAAGCGCTGCTCACCCTCCTGCGTACTCCAGACCTGTATGCCGTTTTTGACAAACCACTCGACAACAAACGGAGTTTCGTCGGCTATGCGGCCAATGCGGTCGAACATGAATACGAGGAGAATATCAAAAGCTTTTTTGCGAGCAAGCTCCTTGATGATTTGAATTTTATCTCTGTCAGCCGCACGCACCTTGTGACCGGAAACGCCGTCCTCCTGTTCCTCGTAGAGAATGTTCCAGCCCATCTTTTCTGCAAAACGGTGACACGCTTTCCTTTGCATCGGGATATCCGCCTCGTGATTGCTGTCGTAGTCTACCTGCTTGTCTGTCGAAACGCGATACAGGCAGCAGACGCGGCTATGTTCCATGCTCAGCCCTCCTTTTTCGTTTTCTTTATGGTATCACCCACGCGGCGTTTCCGACAAATGTGCGAATCTGTGACGAGAATCTCGCGCACATAGTCAAAAAGAAAAGGGTTGGGTTTATCAGAAAACGAGACGGAAACCTTGCAACCTTCAATATTGTAGTATTTTGTATTGTGATCTGCCGGAATTTGAACCATATATTACCTCGCATCACGCTGACGCTCAAGATATTTGCGGTAGTGCTCACAGGCTTTTAGAATGAAGTCCTCGGCTCTGTCTGTTTCAACGCTCGATGGCAATACCTCTCTCAGCCGGTCTGCCCGTATTCTTACAGTTTCCCGCTGGTTCGGCTTTGGCTCTGAGAGGACGGATTCTATAAACGCAGCCGAAAGAATAAATAGGCCGTCGTTGCTATCACGGTGAAGTCTTACCGCCTGAGAATAGGACGGTGTTATTTCATCACGCTTTGCGATCTCTGCAATGTGCCGCTGTGAGTTTTCGTCGAGATACGACAGCTCAACGCCGACGGACAGCGCCATTTTTCCCTCGTCCATCAGGTCAAGAAGCGGACGTATAAGGTGCGTGAGACGGATATATCTCTGAACCGTTCTGCCGCTCTCGGTGTCAGATATCATATCGGCGCTTTCCGACTTCCCGACAACTTGTCGGGAAGCAACGCCTTGATGTTTTATGGCTTCGAGCTTCAGCTTATACGCAAAAGCCTTCTCACTCGGAAGAAGATGCTCACGGTGCAGATTGCAGTCTACAAGCTCAATCGCCGCCTTGTCGCGATCTATGTTATGCACGAAGGCAGGGACCTCATTGATCCCTGCCTTCTTTGCTGCGTGTAATCTCCGATGACCGGAGATCACCTCATATTCTCCGACGCCGTAGATCGGTCTTACGATAAGCGGCGTCATAATACCGTTTTTGCGGATACTCTCAACGAGGGCGTCCATTTCTTCGTTATCCTCCACCTTGTAGGGATGACCCTCAAAGGCATGGAGCTTGCTGATCGGTATTTCTGTTATCTGATTATTGTTATTTGCGTTCAATTGGTTCATTACCTCCTATACTCGTCCTGAATATAAACAATTACCATCTTTTCATTCCATAAACGCGCTTCGTCCAGCGCGGCAGAGAGCATCTCTACAGCTTTAGAGCCCGTGCCAGATGCTTTTTTCAAAAGCTGATGCATCAAATTGCACAGTCTACGATAATCCCGAATCAGGATCGGAAATCCCGGCGGAAAGATTTCTCTGGTTGTCTTGCCGGCAAGGACGCGCCGGCAAAACTCTTCCCTTTTGAAGATTGTCCGCTTTACCTTTTCGTCGAGGCTGCGCAGCTCCTCTCCCGTCAATCGAACTGTCAGCTCACATTGCCGTTTTCTCATTGTCATCATCCCCTCCGTAGAAAGCTGCGATCTCACGGTAACACTCCCGCAGCTCAGAGAGAGTCTTCTCCAGCTCCGGTACGTCAATAAAGCCCGTTTTATAGGCTCGGGCGAGAATATCATCAAGGCGGCGGCCCGGACGATTGAGCATTGTACGCAGCGACTCGCAGTCCGGCTGCGGCGTATGAATCAGCTCGGCAGCGCTGAGTTCTCTGCGAACATACTTGGAACAGTCCGTCCCGGCTTCCTTCGCCCGGCGTTTTACCATATCCATTTCTTTTTGCGTGAGCCTTATGCGGAGGCGCTTATCTCGATTGCAGCGGACAGGCTTGGGCTCAGCCGGTGCCGGGGTCTCAGGGACCTCCCTGAAAGCTGTCTGTGGGGGCAAATCTTGATTTGTACCCCCGCAGGCGTTGCTTGTCAGAGATTGACCACGTACATTCGTTTCAACTGGATCGGTCTGCGCATCTGTCACCGTTGGAACAACTTGTATCTGCTTTTCTTTTGCTTTTCTCTTTTTTAATCCGAACATTATCATCCTCCTTTTTTTGTGTTGATGTGAATGAGCGGCCCTCTTTCGCAAAAAAGGGGCAACTCAAGTCGAAAAAGCTTGTTTACTCTCATCACTTAAATTGCGGGTGGAAGAAGACTATTTGCCGATAATTTGAAGATTATTGGCCAGCATTTCTTCTTCCGGCATTATTGGACATAGAAAATGGCCGGCTTTTGAGAAAAAGCAGACCATAATTCATTATCTACTATTTTCATTTGCCTGAATGCCCATTTATCCTAGGAAAGATGGTCATAGGCATCCCATATCCTCCAGAAAATCCAGCACCATATCTATATTTTCGCTGCCTTCATCTTCTTTAGGCGCCGTATCGTTACTACCATAGATTTTTATAGAGCTTAGCTCCTCCCGGATTATCTCTCTAACTTTCCGAAGTAAGCGATTTTCTTCGCTGAGCTGCGCTTCTCGGTCGATATACGACAGCATAGCGGTTTTCAGTATTTTGCTTTTGGATTTTCCGCAGCTTAACAAATACTCAACGATTCGCTGTTCATCCGCACGCTGAGGATTTAATACTACCTTTACTACTTGGCCTTTCATCGTTGCCTCCTTTCGAATAAAATATGACTTGCTATCTGCATTTTCAGCTTGTGTCAAGCATGATTCGCACCTCCTTCTACCCTATATCAAGGTCAGAAGGGGCGAAATGTTCCTGAGATAGAAAAAATTTTTAAAAAATTTCAGGCGGAGCATTTCGGCTCCGCCTGTGTTGTCATTCCGCTATGAACTTTTCAAATTTTTCTCGCATTGTCTGCAATCGCTTCGTCACCGCACTGTGGTTCTTGAAGCCGAGTTGTTTTGCTATTTCAGCCTGTGTCCTTCCAACCTCACGCATTTCGAAGATACGCTGCTCGGTATCGTCAAGAGTGGAGAGGAACGAATCTCGGAGGAGGAAGTATTCATTGCTCTCTTCGTCGCTCATTCTCCCGATGAGTTCCTCGTTCTGCTCAGATAACGACAGCACTCTTCCGATTCGCGTTTTTGAGTGGTTCCACTTATTGTAGAAGTTTACGCTGTCGCGGTTTTCCTGCTTGGTGTAGTCCTGGTGCGCAGGGAGCTCGTTTGCAAGCGCGAATATTTCCGGCATCTGCTGACCGACTACCAACGCTGAGAGAAGCTCCTCGTTTACTACCGTGGTTATGCGGTTTGTGATTATCTCCATATCCTCGTCGGTAAGAGTATCCTCGGTTTTCCCCTTAGCCTCGCAATAGCTCTGCATCGCAGTTTCAAGCAGCGGCTCGAAGAGGCCGAAGAACTGCTCCAACGCTGCCTCTGTTTCGCTCTCGCTGCTCATGATTTGTGTTGCCTTTTCCGCGATAATGCCTGCGTCGGTATTGACGAGAAGATTAATCGGGTAATCGGCTGAGAAATTACCGAGATTGCGGTTTATGTCGGCCTCGCCGAGATCGCTCGTGAGATAACCGCGCACGAGCTTTTTGAGCGCCTTGTACTTTTTAGCGTCCGCAGCACTGAGCTTCGGAGATCCTTTTGCAATGCCGCTTGTAATATCCGCCTCCGCAAAGCTCTCACGCAGTATTTTCTTCTGCTCGTCTGTGTATTTCATCTCCGGTACTCCTTCGTGCGTCAGATGCCGACATTATACCGCAGATTTGAGGAAAATGGAATGCTCATGTGCCCTAAGACCCGCGCATATTCCAATTAAATCATTTTCGTCTCACCCAATGTATACTTTCTTTCTGAGGTAAATTAGTGTTGTATAGAAATCATTGCCTCTCTGTATTTCTCAATCTCTTCCGGTCCGAAGGTCGTTCCGTCGGGATAAGTGGAGTATTTTTCGCCGCCGTCGAGCGGAATTGTGGAATAAGCGCCGTTTGCCCACATTGTGCCGTTGTCACGCTGCACAGCAAGGAAAATATATCTATTTCCCTTCTCCGGAAGCACGTCGTCAGAGCGCATCACGACCGCGCTCTCAGAGTAATTCAAGCCTCCGGTTTTTCTTAAATCTCTTCTTTCGCCAACTTCGAGATCGCCTTTGATGCTCTCAGTTACCTCTACAATATATTCCATGTACGGCAGCTTGCGGATATACGTCACGCCGTTATCCGAGAGCATTTCGGGAATCTCGGGCGCCCAACATTCGGCAATATCTACTACTTTCCCGACAAAGGCAAAATCGCAGTGCGCCATGTGTTCTTCTACGTCCTTTGCGTTAAAAGCCATTATCGCGTCGCTGGTTTCAATTGGCTTAGTGACTGAATCCATAATATTCACGATCAGGTACTCGGCATACTCATCGGAAAACAGATAAAACGCGTTTCTGTAAAAGAGCTTATCCGAGAGGAAGCAGTAGCATTGTCCGTGGTAATAATTGTACGTGTTTTCGGGATAGAGGCGGGAGTTTTTAAGCTTGCACATCCGCATTTTTGTTCCGTTGGAGAATTGGATCGAGCACAGCTCCGTAACGTCACTTTCCTGCGCGTAAACCGGGCGTTCGCTCACGTCCTCCACAAGAATAGTGCCAATGATTCGCGGCAGCTCCACAGTTTCTTCGCCTGCAACAATCACGCTGCGCGATGTAAAAATTTTATCATACTCCATAAAGCTGTTGCCTTCTCTCGCGTACAGCAGGTTTATGAACACGGCAACAGCCGCAATAACTGCGCCCAGACCGATCCTTTGCACTATTTTGCTCTTACGTCCTATTATCAGAACGGCGCCAAAAACGATTGCCGCCGCTCCTGCAAATATATAAGCGTCGTAGTAATGCATCTATATTCGACCTCCTTCTATGTTACTACGAGAACTATTTATCGATCAACCGAAAACGGCATTACTTTTTATTTTTTATCCCGCAATAATCCACAGCATTACTTTGTCCCGCAATCCGTTATGTCATGTTGTTTTACGCAGTAGTATTTCATAGGCTTTATGCTATTTCAGCAATAGTATTCATAGCTATGTGTAATAATATCGGGTAAGCGATATTATCGGTCTTATCATACAAGACGCATGCTCCTGTTCCAAGGGCCGCATAAGGAAGCATTGCAATAAGCTGTGTATAGTCATTATCAAATATTACATAATCCTAAACGTGCATAAATGCAAACAGTAAAATTGATACAATATATGCAATAATTTTGTTAGAGGAAAAAACAGAAAAGATGCAAAACCTATACATAATTTCCTCCGCAACAGGAGCCAGCAGAATAATTGTCGTTTTCAAAAGAAAAGAATTTGCTAAAACATCGGAATCAATACTAATCTGGTTACGGTTTTCAATGTTTAATAACGAGACTCCGATAGCGGCAAATACTTCAAGAAAGAAGGTAATATAACCTATGGTAATAAGACGGGAGAACCCTTTTTTATTCAGGCCTTTTGCGGCATTTACTAACTCTATCGGAAATAAAAAAATAATGGATATAAATGTCAATGTATATGAGAAAAATGTAAGGTTGTTCGTAATAAAGGCGCTGCCTATCTTGGGAAGAAAATACCCGGCAAATACCATCACAAACAAATACCACAATATATAAAGCCAGATTTTAAAATGCTTTTTCATAGAAGTTTTTTCTTGCATCATTTTGTTTTATCGCTTTTTAGCTTCTCGTAGAGCTTCTCATATGGAACTGAAAGGATAAAAGTACATCCGGTTAAGATGAGGCAGGCGGAAACAGCGTTATTATAATCGGCAAATAATAATACTTCTATTGCTCCGACTACAAAAATGATAGACGTTATGACCGCAATAAAAGAAAAAGTATTCTTTTCGGTAATATACTTAAAATCCATCATAGCGCCAACTACAAAAAGATAGAAGTAAAATGACAGTAATAGAAGCTTGTCGTTAACCCCGAAAAGCCTATCCGCAGCCACGACGAATACTAAAAGAATACCGTTGATTATACATAGAAACTTGAGCAGTTGATTTTTTGATTGCAGGCTCCATTTTGCAAGTGCAAAGAATATGTTCCAGATACCGGAAACAATAAGCATAGCTTTCAAAGATATACCCTTCTTTCTATTAACGTCTCTTATCTATAACAATGATACTCAGCGTAAACACCAACCCGATAATCTCTATTACTATAAATACGATCCATAAAAAGTCAGACATATTAAATAAGCTTCCAAAGAACATCGTTGAAACAACGAAGAGCTCATACAATAGCGCAATACATAGAGGAATACTATTTTTGCCACCGTTTATGTATAGATAGGACAGCAAAACCGAGACAACAGCAATAACAAAGCCCGCTGCATGTTTATTGTCCGGTGTTAAAGCCTCGATAATTGCAAATAAGCAAGTAATAAGCGGTATCGGTAAGAACAAATATTTGCCGTATATTTCGTTAAGTTTTTCTAAGAATTTCATCTTTACTCCTCTTGTGCTCCTGAAATTCAGTCGTCGCCTATCAATATCCGCCGTATTCCGAGACCTTGGCAGTTACCCATTCTCCCCAGTCGTTGTAGATCTCGTCAAAGGGTTTTCCCCACAGCTTTTCCAGCGTTAACATATTAGCAGAAGCGTCATAAACGGTTTTCATGCCGTAAAGCTCGAACAAATACATGCTGAAGCTGGCTGCCGAAATGTATGACATTGAGGCTAACGTAACTTCTTCCGGAACCCTGTCATAGTGCTTACCCCATATAGAATAATAATCTCCGTTTACTGTTTCGCCTTCGCCAAAGCAGTAGAATCTATAGCCAAAAAGCGTATAAAGCTTCTTTATATCTATACTTTCCAACTCATAATCCCACAAATCGTTTTCCTTTAGGAACTCCTCGCCTTCATCATTATGCAGAGTGGCTTGCATCCGTCTCATTCTGTTTTGGCAGACAAAATTAGATACAGCCTCAGTCATCCCCTCGTTGAGCGGCGATGACATATAGGAGCGCGTCAGAAAATGCACATATTCGTGCAGCAGCGCCTCGTGCGCCAGGCTCCAGCCTTTTAGAAGGACGAGCATATCATTCTCATTATCATAATATCCGCTATCAATCTCATACTTTTTTTCGCTGCTTAAGAAATCCGTAAATATATCGACTATGTATTTTTTCTCCGGAGCAATGCCCTCAAGGGCTTCTCTCGCATCTGCAAAATCAAGCTCATAAAGCGGGGAAACTGTCATATACGGCTCGATAAACGCCTGATACCCCTCAGCCTTTACATCTTCCGAAGAAAAGTAAATGCGATAGCTTTCGCCTTCTATAACATAGGGATATTTGTCGCTTGCGCGCGCACCGACGCATCTTTTATATTGCAGCGGGGCAACCGGAGTATATTCAGCGCTTGCGCCTATCGAAGTCAGCCATTCATTTTTTAAAAGCGTCACTTCCTCAGGGGATAACGTTCCCGCGCTTAAAGCCAGCAGCTTTTCTCCTCCGTAGGCGTCATAGCAGTATCGCGCGAAGGATTTTGCGGCTGATCTTCCGTGTGCGGCTGCCTCAGCATCGAGAAAATGCTCTTCTATCATCGGCAGGGTTAAATCTGCGATATAGAGATTGTCCGCGTTTGAAAAATACTCTGCCAAAGCCTCGTCGGTATATTCATTTTCCACTTCACAAAGCTTTTCCCTCTCGCATACCGCCGCAACAGCGCCATACGCCATAACCTCATCCTCCGGCTCGCCATAAGCCGAACTGAAAAGCAAAGTGTAATCTTCAAGCGAAAGCTCTTTGCCAGAAATATGTACGGTAAAGTCAGATTCGCTTTCCGTTCCCACAAAAACCGCAATCTGTTCAGTGGGAGTGCCGAACGCCGATATAAAAGTGTCTATATTCTGTATAACAGCTTCCGCTTCTTCTTTTTCAAGCAATCCTTGCTCGAAACAGTATTCAATGCCGTTTTGTTCGGTCTTAATATCGTCAATTTCGTTTACGATTTCAGTGCTCTCTTGAGATAAAGCTCCGTCATCCGTTTCTTCAGTGCATCCGACCAAACTGAAAACTAAAAAGACGAGCATTATAATAAGCAATCTTTTATGCTTCATGATAGAATCCTTCTCCGCTATTTATCAGCCTTGTCCTTTTTGTTCTTATGCCATTTTTGAATCAATATATTAACTAAATAGAATACATCTATGGCAAGCGATACCGTAATTAAGGTATACACAATAATTAGGTGCTCGTTTTTGTCAAAGGCAAAAACAGATAAGAGCAAAATGTTTTGGCCCAACACAAACCATTGTGTGCTTCCGCCGCTGTTTCCGCTATTAGCCATATAGCCTCCTCATTTCATTTGCGCCTTAATCGCAATTATGATGCCTTTCTTCTTACCATTCTTTTTCAAAGAGAACACTTCCGCAAATTCCAATTTGTTTTACTCCTTATCGTTGAAGTAAATAATAAATGCACCCATCGTAAGAATAACAAAAATGACTGGTAGAACAGGGATAAATGAAAAACTTGCTCCACCAAATGTTTCATCAAGCAGTACGCCCAGCAGCGAACCTATAAATCCAGTCCATACAGACGCCAATATCGCAAGCAATGCCTTTTTCATACAATCACGCTCCTTTATCAAATTCCGATTTGTTTCGCTTAACACTCATTTCGCTTCTATATTATCGGCAAGAAGGAATATAACGATTTGTATTTTCATTCACTTTGGTCATTGTCGCCTTTCATATAGGACAGAGACTTTTTCAATATAAAATAGTCTGCCCAGATAATAGCGCAGCAGGAAAGCGACATTAATGATGTCATCAAAATCTGAATTTCAAAGCCGCTGAATATCCAGATACAGATATTTGCAGCTGTGCATAACGTTGTTAGCACGGCAAATATTTTTAATATTGCCGATAGTTTATTATCTGACTTCATAAACAGCACCCTTCTTTCTCTATGACTATTTTTTTACATAGGCAATCACACGAAGAACTCCGCCAATGATAAAACATACGGAATATATTTTTCTGTATGTTTCTATTTCACGAAGCGAAAATATCAGCATAAAAACTGCCCCTGCCAACAGAAATACCGCACTCGCTAAATTTATCCATCTCTTCATTTTTATCCCTCCGCACTGTCATGTGAATACGACATTACATACATCGTCATAAAGACAATATCCGCTATTATAATCACACCCACGGCCGGGTAGGTATAAACCCACTGCCATAATTCTCCGAGCGAGATAACCGCATTCGCAACAATGAAAAAAACAGTGGCAATCAAGCGTACAATGCTTTTTGTTTTATCAGGCTTTTTTAACTCTGCCGGCTTATCTCCGGATTTTACGGCGTTCACGGTGCTTATAAACCCCTCGTTGTCGCGAAGCGCGACAGTAAGTTTGTCACCATAGCCGGTATAGGATATGGTAATATGATTTTTTGATAGCGCAAACAAGCTCATCTTTTCAAACTTCTTCGCCCTTTTAATTCTTTTTATTGATTCGATATCTATTATATATATTGGAAGGCCCAAAATGCTGCAAACAATTTGACGCTCATTGACGGCGGCGTGCGCCGTCAATAACGGAAATGATAATATTCCGTAAATAGCAGAGCCCATAGAAAAATATACAGCTAAATACTCAGCGTCAATAGAGCATGTATTGCGCACAGCATCAACAATTAAAGGCATAAATATGAGAACGGCTATAAGTATAAACGTTAATGCACTTTGCTTACAGTAAAATCTCTTTTCCATAGCAATAGCCTCCCAAAAATGCGGCTGCTTAACCGTGTGAATACGACCTGACATACATCGTCAGAAAGACAATATCCGCTATTATAATCACAGCCACGGCCGGGTAGGTATAAACCCACTGCCATAATTCTCCGTTCGAGATGACCGCATTCGCAGCAACAAAAATAACAGCGGCAATCAAGCGTACAATGCTTTTCGTTTTATCCGGCTTTTTTAACTCTGCCGACTTTTCTCCGGATTTTATGGCGTTCACGGTGCTTATAAACCCCTCGTTGTCGCGAAGCGCGACAGTAAGTTTGTCACCATAGCCGGTATAGGATATGGTAATCTGCTCATTTGCCGATGCAAACATATTGACTTCATGCTTTTCTGCCGGTTTAATGCTTTTTATAGATTTGATGTCAATTGTAACGACCGGAATTCCCAAGCATCGGCAGGTAATATTACGATCGCTGACTTCAACAAATAACGTCAGCATTGGAAACAGAAATAATCCGTAAAGCGTGAAGAGCAGGAATAAATGAGTTGCTATGTATTCAATATCAAGAGAATCCGCCCCACGAATTATAAAAGCTATAAAGGTTCCAAGCATTGAAGTCCCAAAATATACATACACAAAAGGACTGCGTTTACAGGGAAAACGTCTTATCACAGCGGCATACCTCCAAGATTTGATTGGTGCATTTTAGCTACAAATTAAATACTTTTTTTCTGAAATAAACATATTCATCCGAAAACATTTTATCGTACCCGATATTTCTTCCGTCTTTCCAAAGTGTCATAAGCACTATATTGCCTGATGTTGTTCTCTTTTCCCAGATCTCTGTAATTTGGTCTATATCAGAATAATAAACAATATACTCTCCGCTGGCATACATTTCCTCTCCAAAAGCTGTGATTCCAGATATATATACGCTGTCACTGTAAAGGACAGGCAACAGTATTGCAAACCATATCCAAGTTTTTATTTCCTGATTCAAATCTAAAGCTATATTAGCAATAATGTATCCAATGTGAATCGCTATCATTATTATGAATATAGAAATAATGACATAATGCCTTTTAAGAATTCTGTTTGAATAGTCCGTTAATACCAATTGATTTTTCTCTATACTTCTTTTTATAAACACTGTTCTCAAAAGGAAATATATCAAGCAAATCAAATCACAGAAAATGAAACCAATCTGAAACATTATAGTATTTTGCAGCAAACACATCACTGTTATTGCTTCCATCAGAAAGAAGAAAGTTGAGAAGCTTAGTAAAGAAAACTTTAGCTCCTTTAGTTTATAAAATGATTTCCTAACATAATAATGCGTGCTCATTCTTCTATTCCGAAAACTCCTTGTCGATCCACTGAAAAAGCCTATGCGCACAGCTTCCTGCTGCAAGGCAGATAGAGCAAAACAGCACCGTTCTCCAAACTACATATCCATCCAACAGATATATTCCGGAAAACAGCCCTATGAGCAGAATAATCGCCCACACAAGGGTCTTAAGAAAGATTTTCATTTAACAAGAACCTCCATACTCCCCAGCCGGCTGCACAGCCAAGACCTGCTCCGAGAACAATGACAGCCAGGCTTATAATATACGGGATGCTCATTACAAAGGTGAGACTACCCGCACAATACTGCACAAGGCAAATCGCACCGCAGACAATCAGCATTACGCCCGACAAAATCACCGGAAAAGCTCGCCAAAGCTTCGTATCATACTTTTTCAGAGCAAAATACTGCGCCGGTGCCATAACTGCGAAAAATGCAGCGAAGCACAGAATCCACGTCAGCGGCGACGGCATTATTAAAAATGCGGCAAGAGGCTGCGATGCGAGAACGAAGACAGCCAGAATTATCTGCCGGTTTCTGACGCGGGATATAAGATACACAAGCCATCCCAACGCTATACCGACATACATAGAAAATGCGATTTTGAAGCTCATATCAAGCATCGACGGCGCAAGAAAATTAACAGCAGTATAGTGAAGAATGCAGAAAATGCCCGTAACGTCGGTAGGCATAAGCTTTTCCCATGCGGTGTCGCCATTGAAGCAGAAGAATACCTGCATTCCGAGCCGTATTACGGCAATAGCGCAAAGAACGGCGATATAAGTGTGACTGCCAATTTCATAAAATGTGTAAGTCCTGCCGAAAATAATGATTGCTGCGACGGAGCACAGAATAACCGCAAGGTCGATGAAATAGATGAGTTTTGTCCGTTTCAATTATTTTCACATCCTTTAATTGCGCTCAACGTATAAAAAATAAAAGCTGTTGAGCGCATCAATAATCTATCAAGCCGGAATTCATATCGGTTAAGTAGAACAATGCTTTATTGCCAAACCCATTTTGAACAATATCTATTCATTGAGAAAAGAATCATCTCAGTTTTATCGTGTTATTTCACAGCAACACTTTTAATGATCTCTTTCATCTCATCATCCGTTATATTGCCGTGTATGCTGATCTCACAGCCGCCGTACTCGCCGTGAGCGCTGAGCTCATCTATATTTCCTGCAATATAAAAAATCGTGCCGCCCGCATTAAACTGCTCCGGCTCGGTACCCTCGTCGATCTCATAAGATGAGACAAGGTTGCCCTCATCTTTGTAAACCTTTGCCGTGATCGAAATGCTGCCGCGCTCGCCCGTACTTCTGACAGCGATTCTCGTGTATAGGTCTAGCTCCCTCGTACTTACATCGGATATTTCATAATCTTCAGGGATTGCCGCATTTTTCAGGAGTTCTTCTACCTTTTCAGCTGAAAGCTGAGATCCTTCGCTTTGCTCGCTTTTCACAATCATCCTGTCGCTCAGTATGCTGACTATCGGTCCATATCCTGCGGCTCCGGCAGCTCCAGTCAGCATTACAATTGCAGCGATCAGAACCGCCGGTAAAAGTGTGCGCTTTTTCTTTTTCGTAGAGTCATTCAAGATGACCTCAAGCCGTTCTTCTGAGAGCTTCATATTGTCAACCATAGCGCAATACATGTTTTTACTCATTTTCATCGCCTCCCAAAAGATTTTTCAGTTGCTCCCTCGCTCGCATAAGCCTCGTTCTGACTGTCGAGGCAGTCGAGCCTGTCATTTTTGCGATTTCCTCAGCGTTGTAACCCTCGTAGTAGTGGAGATAAACCGCCGTTCTGTACTTTGAATCAAGCACCTTAACCTTTTCCCAGACTTCCCGGTATTCATCGTTCTCGAACTCAGGCTCTGTAGCCGCATCGTCTAATGACGCTATTCTTCTTCGCGGGCTCCTGAGCTCCTTTTTGCACTCATTCACCGCAACTCTTATAAGCCAGCGCCGCAGATGCTCTTCGCTGTCATAGTGCTTGTCCGATACCCAAAGCTTTGTAAAGGTCTGCTGAACGACGTCCTCGGAGTCCGGCACCGAGCAGAGTATATGTAAAGCGACGCGATATACAGTGTCGCCGTAGTCTGAAAGTATGCTCTTAAACTGCGCTTCGTTCATATCCATCACGCCCCTTCTTTTGCCTTTTCTTATAATATATCCTTTAAAGTCCCAAAACGTCCCATGGATTTACAATTTTTTTGCAGTCTCTTTTAGAATAAAAACAGCACCGCATTTGTTGCCTCTTGTCTAACAAATGCGGTGCTGTTCATTTTCCGGATATGACCGTTTTTGCAATCTGAACTTAAGACAAATAATTGCTCAGATTATCTATCAGGTCTTTAGCGTTGTCTGCATTTTTGTAGCCCACAAGATAGTTATCTCTGATTACCACATCGCCGCCACGATAACTGTTATGAAAACCCTCGCCTGATTCCATGAATATTACCTTTATTTCATCTTTTCCGAATCCGTGTCCGGTGGGGTCACTCATGTTTTCATCCAATATCCAACTGAATATATCAGGCATTTCTTCACGAACGCTCTTTTTTACGATAACTGAAGCAGTCGACCCAAAATCGGAGTTCCAAATATAAACGCATATTGGAGCGTCACCAGATAATTCCGTGAGCCTGATATATCCGTTCTCTGTTTCGATTGGAAATCCATCATCTGCTTCAACAAACTCCGGAAATCTTCGGCTATTTGCAAGCTTTGCGCTTATCGTTTCAGCTATCTCCCAAGCACTTTTCTTCGTATTATCTTCCGCTAATTCTTTTGCCGCCTCAGCTCTCAGCGAGGTGCCGACAAATACTCCCGCCGTGAGAATGACCGCGATAAAAGCAAGCAGAATGGATTTCTTTTTCTTAGACATAATCATCCTTATTCTCCTTTCCACAAGGCTTTTTGAGAGAAATGCCGCATTAAAACGCTCTGCCCGCTTTTCCTCAAGGTCAATAAGGCACACAGCATAGCTCTTTCTGCGCTCCAAGCCGAGAAATCTCAGCGAATCCGCATCGCAGCCAAGCTCAATATCCTCAAAGGCAAGGCGGTACATAAGCCAAACGAGGGGATTGAACCAGTGAAGCCCCAGAGTCAGCGCAAGAACAAGCTTCTTCGTGGTGTCGAGTCGGCGGACATGAGTCAGCTCATGGACAATCACAGTTTCTGTCTGCAATCGGTTATTTGCATCCACTCCGACGCCGATAACCACAACCGGAAAAAGTGTTCCATAGGTCAAGCCTCCGGTTATACGCTCACTTCTTACAAAGCGCACACGCCGGCAAATGCCGATCTTGCCCTTCAGCTCGTCGCAAATCGGCTCGTTAAACCTTTCCGCATTTCGGAATGCCCTATAAAGTCCGATTTGCCCGATTGCGTAGTAAATCAGCACGCCCGATACGCCGACGAAATAGCCTATTTGCATATACGGTATGCGCACGGTTTTAGCGTTTTCCGATATTTCAAAAACAGTCGGAGTTTCCGAAGCTTTAAATGTTTCGGTAATAGCTGTCACCGGCTCGGAAACAACCTGCGCCGGCAGCACGTTTAAGGTCACCGGCACCCACAATTTCACAACCGCAAGCGCCCACATCAGCGCAATAAGCCTATGCGGAAGCCGTTTGCCTGCGAAAAAGCGCAGAATTGCAACAAGAGCGATCAAAGCTCCGCCGGATACGCTCAGCTCAATCAGCTTCATTGTTTACAAGCTCCCGAAGTGCGGCAATTTCCTCCTTTGTGAGTACCTTGCCGCTCAAAAGCGTAGCAGCCAGAGCCTTTGGCGAGCCGTCAAAAAGCTTTTCCATAAGGCTCGTCAGCTCATCGGCTCTTATCTCTTCCTTCGTTACGAGCGCGCGGCATATAAAGCCGGGGTCACGGCGTTCGACAGCACCCTTTGCTATGCACTTCTTAATGACCGTATAGGTGGTGTTGACATTCCAGCCGATTTTATCGCCCAGAACAGTCGCAATTCGGCTCGCCTTTACCTCGCCCTCGTCCCATAGAACCTCCATGACCTTCAATTCAGAGTCGAACAATTTTACTGACATTCAGCATCTCTCCTTATATACTATTGCAATAGTAATATTATACTACTACGATAGTATAGCTTTGTCAAGAGAAAATTATGCCATTGAAAAAAGGCCTGCGGTGAGGGAAGCTTCTCACCGCAGGCACAGTGCATTATTTACTTGTAGATATATTCGGAATAGATCGTCTCTTCAACTCTTGCATGTATGCCGTTCATTCGTCTGATCCATTCCATCTGATTCTGTGCTTTGAGCTGTTCGGTTAAGCCTTCACGCGCCGAGTATTCTTTTATCAGGCGGTCGAACATTTCGTTTGCTGAACGGTCGACTTCCATGAGGTGGGCGTTGAGTTTGCCGCTAAGAAACAAGGCGGTGTAAATCGGGTCTTTGTGCTTGCAAAGATACTCTCTTCTGCGGTAGCCCCAGATGCCGATTTTTGGGTTTTCCGGCGCTATAAGGTCGGGGATGAGATAATCGTCCTCGCGGTGGTATGTGATTTCTGTCATAATGAAAACCTCCTTTTCATTTGTGCCATCATCATAGCAGAAAGAAAATGAAAAGACGAATGTGCGAACAAAAAAGATTGAGCCATAAGTTTATCACTTGCAGAAATAATAAAAATATGCTAAAGTTCTATATTATAAATAATCGGGGCGTGTAATGGTGCCACTTGGGAGAGCGCACGGTTCGCATCCGTGAGGTCGAGAGTTCGAATCTCTTCAGGTCCACCAAAATGGAATTATCCGAACTTGTTTCCGATAGGCGGCGGGTTCGGATTTTTCATTTTTCGGACAGCACAATAAAAGAGTGACCCCTGCTTTTTGCAGTACCCCGTCCGAACGGGCAGACGTGTGGTATTGGGTACATCAAGGTGTGCATTATTAATCCTCATTTATTGTGACGATACTCATATAGCGTGACTAAATCTGTTATCCCCATATTGTGCGACGAACGCATCCTTATCTGGTGTGACGAACAGCAAATAGCTTTGCGAATCTCTTCAGGTCCACAACGAAAGGCTTGAAGTATATACACATTTCAAGTATAATAAGATAGCGTCAAATCGTGAATTACTAAAGTAGCAGCGATTTGTCTTCTCCCGCCTGCCAATAAAACAGCGATTTTTCTCAAAATCTACCGAAAAGGCGGTGATGCCTTGCAGATTTGCTCAGCTTTTCGTATTTTATACGCATCATTGCTTGGTCTTGGACTGGTTTATTCCAGCTATTTCGTTCATGAAATGGGTTTATCACAAGGCCAATTATTCATAATCATCGCCAATTTAATTGCTTTCGGTAACACAACAAAAGCCGGTGCTTTACTGGATAATAAAAAATGCGTTTTCTTCTTAGCTTTTGCCAATGGCGCTAAGTTTGTGGCAGAACTTTATCAAATTTACCTCTCTCTTCCGAATGTGCAGCTTTTGCAAATCCCGACTTCACTATCTGTTCCTGTGTTAGGAACAACCGTCTTAGTAGCTTATTATAATCGCTTTGGCGACTAAGTAATAAATTAAATCAGTTTTGTGTTTCCAGCTTTCTATACTATTCCCATCTAATCTATCAAATGGAGGTTACTATGAAAATCACGACCTTTAACCCTCTGATTATATCCCCAAACGCCGAGGCCGTCATCACGCTTTTTGAAGAGCTCGGCTTTGAAAAGCGCCACGCACCCGTAGTGGACCGCGGCACCGGATCAGTTCAGCGCACCAGAATGAAGGACTCAAACGGCTTTTGCGTCGACATCTCGCAGGTTGACTCTATCCCGCATGACATGACCGCCATGCGTATGAACGTGGATTCCATCGATGAGGCGTACGCTCTGCTCACCTCGCACGGCTTCAAGCTCGCTCCCGGCACCGAAGAGGTCAATCCGAAGAACGCCCGGGCGATGCTGTTGGTCTCACCGAGCGGCTTTGCGATCGAAATAATCGAGCACATCAAATAATCAAGCGGGGTTCATGTTGAGACTGATATGCTTTGTAAGAAAATGTGAAAAAGGCTTGACAAACAGAATAAAATGTGCGGCCGCTTTACTGATTTTCTAAATCAGTAAAGCGGCCCTTGTAGTTAAAGATATATGTCCCCTCTGAGGACACTGCAAGGAGGATGCACATGAAGCCGAAAACTCCCGTTCGGGCAGATCGTAAAAGCAATTCTGTGCATGGGCGGCGGCTCTGTTGCCAATGAAATGTTGGATTTGTTTGGATTTCATGAAGACCTTGCAACCACATCCGCATTCGTGCAGCAAAGAGCAAAGATCCCAGCCAGAGGCATTTGACAGCCCCTTTCATTTTCTATTATCGTTTTAATCTCTTGTGACCGCGCCCAAGCTCTTGAGCTGCATTTTGCGCTCGTACATAAGTCCGTCGGCGCGCTTGAACACCTCGTGGAAGGTCTTATCGTTCTCCGGATCAAAATCCGCAATTCCGAGGCTCATGACCACCTTCTCTGCGCCGATATTCTCCTCGATTTTGGTGTTTATCTCGCGCATTATCTCTGCGCGGCTGTCATAGTCCTTGCCCTGAAGCAGAACAACGAACTCATCGCCGCCGACGCGGTAGACAGGGCTGTGCTTGAAATACTCGCAGAGCATATCGCACGCGGCGCGGATATACTCATCGCCCGCCTTGTGACCGAGGGTGTCGTTGATCTTTTTAAGCCCGTTCACGTCGCAGACGATAACGGCGAAGTCGCCGGCCTTATCCTCCGCGATCTCGGCGCCAATAATCTCCTCCTGAATTGTGTAGGCATGCTTCGACTTAACGCCGGTGAGCGGATCGGTAAAGGCGACGATCCTCGCCTGATCGCGCTCATCCGCGGTCTTTTTCTCCCACTTTTTCATTGAGGAGTAGTTGACGAGCATAACCGCAAGGCTGATTCCGAAGAGCACGGTAATGACGATAACGCTGCCGTTGTCGGCGCGGTGGAGCTTTTCGCGCTGCATTTGCAGGAAGGCCTCCTTATCTATCGCCATTGTCTCCGCATCGGCAGTTCCGTCATAATAATCGCTCATCTCCTGAATAACTCTGTCGCCTTCCGCCTCGTTGACTCTCTCAGCAAGCGTCATAGCCATCATCATGATGAACACCAGCAGCGCGATCCAGACGATGATCGCCTTGCCGAAGTTTCTTGCGTGATCCTTGCGGATAACGCTGTTGAAGAACACAAGCCCCACGATTGACCAGACGCTCATAAGAAAATAAGTCTCGGACTCGATGGTGTGATCCGAAAACGCCCCGGGCAGAAGCAGAAATACCATGAATATAAGGAGAATAATCAGACAAATGCCGCTCAGAATCGTGTCTCGCTTTATTTTTTCCTTTCTTGCGACCTTGAAAACCGCGAAAGAGGCAAAGCCGTAGATAATCGTGGCGCCGATGGTCGTGGTATCGACGACCCAGCCGATGGTCGTTCTTCCGAGGAACGGCGCGGGAAGCGATACGAGAACGATGAGAATTATCGTGTTTACCGGGATCTGCTTGTCGTTGAGATGCGCGAAGCGCTCAGGCAGAATACCGTCCTGCGCTACGGCGTAGCAAAGGCGGCTCAGAGCGCGCATCATTCCGATAAGGCTCGTAAGAACGAGCGAGAGGAGCGAGAGCATCAGAATATTGACGCCCATATCGCCCATATAACGGTAAGCGGCGTAGAACGCAGGAAGACCCTCGATGCCGTCAAACTCGTCGAGGCGGCTGATGTAATCAAGCCAGCTCGAGCATCCCTCCGGATATGCGGAAACGCTCATGAGAATGATGAAAATGTAGAGCGCCGTGATAACTACAAGCGAAATCGCAAGCACGCGAAACATATTCCTGTGCTTGAAGCGGTACTCCGCGGCGGAGTGCGAAACGCTCTCGAAGCCGATGAACGCCCACGGCGAGATAAACGCGATCCTGACGACCTGACGCACAGCGCTGTTATCGGGCACAAAGCCCGGCTCCATGGTTGTTCCGGAGCCGCTGAAGCCGAGCATCGAAGCGGCGAAGCAGACCGTAATGCCGATGGAGAATATGAGCGTCAGCACGACCATGCTGTTTGCCGTAGCCTTTTTGCTCTTCGCGCACAGAAGTGCGACGAGGAGTATTGCAGCAAGAGTAACGAGCGCCTCGCCGAGATAGACCTCATATCCGAAGATCATGTAGATATAGCCGAAGCTTAACACATTTTTGAGGAAGTAGCGGGCAAAAAGCGGTATGCTTGTCGCATTCGCCCAGAAAATGGCTATGTAGACAAGGAAAAGGAACCACGCCACGAGAAAAGCGCGGTCATAGCCGAATATATACTTGACGTAGTTGTAGATTCCTCCGGTGCCGGGGTAGCGGTTTGCGAGGAAGTGGTAGTGGTTTGCGACCATTATCATCATCACAAAGCCGATGAGCAGGCCGAGTATCGAGCCGAGAGGCCCTGCCTGCGAGAGATAGGTTTTGCTCGTTACAACGAGCGAGCCCCAACCGATTGCCGAGCCGACGGAGAGCGCCCACACCGCCATCGGCGAGAGATACGGCTGGAGGGTTGCGCCGGCAGTTGCGGGTGCATTATCCTTCATAAATATTTCTCCTAAGGATATAATTACCTACAAATATTATAGTATTTTATATTGTACATCTATCTTCGCACAATAGCAACAAAAAACATCTTTATCTCGTCTTTCTTTTTGCTCCGAGATAAACTCCCAGCACAGCCATAAGCAGCGCCGTTACAATAAGCGCGGCAAGGAAAATATCCGCGCTGGGCAGAAATGATTCTGTACCGTCGCCGTTGACCACCTTCGGTGCGTCTCTCAGCACCCAGGCGCCGATAGCCGGGCCAACTATACCGGGCACAAGCACCTGCGAAATTATGCGCAGTCCCTGAAAGCGTCCGGCTCGATTTTCCGGCGTTTCGTTGCGTATTTTCGTACCGAAAACCGCCATGCCGCTGAGATAACCGCTCATCATAAGAAGCGAGCCTATGAATACCGGCACCCTCATCGCAAGGCCCTCGGCATAGATAACCGCCGGCACAAGCCACAAGAGCAGAAATCCGGCAAGGAGCATACCCAGTGCCGGTAAAACCGTGCGCTCAAAGCCGTATTTATCCGTAAGTCTGCCGTAAAACGCAGTCACCACGGCGGCGGCGATTATCGCCGGCGCCATAATAAGCACATAATCCGCCATTTCAAGCGTCTTTTCATAGTAGATTATGAGATATGGCATATAAATCTGAATTGCGGTGTTGAACACAACAAAGCCCACGAGCGCAAGGTAAAGCCTTGCGTTCTTTTTTATAACATCCGGACGGAAGCCATAGAGGATCGTTGCGAAATAACCCAGCGAATCAGCCCGGCTGAGCGGCGGCTCGTCGATAATGAAAAAGCCGAGAACACCGATGGCAAGCACAGCTCCGCCGATTATGGAATAAATTACAGTCCAGCTCTCCGCTCTGTCCAGATCGAAGCCCATAAAGCCGCCGAACACAACGAGGATCGAAATGAGGGGCATCATGGAATTTATGCCCTCTGCTGCGCCTCGATTAGTATCATCTGTGGAGTCGGTGAGCCACGCATTGAACGCTGCGTCATTTGCCGTAGAGCCGAAGAAGGTCATTACGCAGTCCATAATAATGACAAGGGAAATGCCCACCGACGCCGCACTGACCGCCGAGCCGAACACAGCGCCGATTATATCCGCCCTTATAAAGGCAAAGGCGAGAATTGAGATGCCCCATGCAATATAGCCGAAGCACATCATTATCTTCCGCTTGCCGATTCTGTCGCTGAGGGCGCCCATAAGCACTGTCGTCACAGTTGCCGCCGTGGCGGAAGCGCCCACCATTACGGAGATATCCGCCGCCGAGGCGGCGAACATCTTATATATGAAAACATTGAAGTACATATTCTCAACTACCCACGCTATCTGCCCCGTCAGCGAGAAGATAACGAGAGTCAGCCAGAATTTACGGGATTTTTTCATATCAGCACCCCTATCTGAGATAATCCAGCGCAACGCCGGCATAGAGCGCAGCGCCGGTCACAAGCGCGCTCTCGTCCACGTCAAAACGCTCGTTATGCACCGGAACGCAGGTTTCAGGTCTTGACTTATCCGATGAGCCGATGAGCGCATAAGTACCGGGCGCCGCCTGCTGGAAGAAGGAGAAATCGTCGCCGCCGTAGCTTTTTTCGCGCTCTGTAACTACCCTTTCTGTGCCGAAAAGCTCCCGGGCAGCACGGCACACGTCCTCTGTCACGCCCTCGTCATTTATCACTGCCGGACTCGGGCCATCGTAGACGACCTTCGCTTCTCCGCCGTACTTTTCAGCGGTAAGGCGGGCGATTTTCTCAAGATTTGCCTTTGCCTTCGCGCGCTCTTTTTCGTTGAATGCACGGATAGTGCCGTCAAGATATGCGCTTCCGGCGATGATATTGTAGCTTGTTCCGGCGTGTATCGAGCCTATGCCCACAAGCACGCTTTCCCGCGGGTCGGATAGTCCGGACGGGATATTTTTCAGGCTTATGAGAATCTCGGCGGCGATAAGTGCGGCGTCCACGCCGTTCTGAGGCTGAGAGATATGGCTCTGCCTGCCCGTAACCTCGATGCGATACATATCCACCGAAGCCATTATCGGCCCACTAACCGCCGCAACCGTGCCGGCGGGCAAATCAGGAGCAACGTGAAGTCCGAAAACTCTGTCAGCGCGCTTTACTCTCTCGTCAGCGGCGCAGAGAACTCCGCCGTAGCCGTCCTCCTCGCCGGGCTGGAACACGGCGACAACCGTGCCGCACAGCTGTTCCCTGTGACGGAAAAGGATTTTAAGCGCAGTAACAAGACTTGCGGCGTGTACGTCGTGTCCGCAGGCGTGCATACGTCCGGGATTTTGGCTGCGGTAAGGCTTATCGCTTTTTTCCTCGATCGGCAAAGCGTCGATATCCGCGCGCAGAACGATGGTTTTGCCCTTTTTTGTTCCGGAAACAGAACATATTACGCCGGTTTCCGCAATTTTCTCGCACTTTATGCCGATTTTAGAAAGCTCCTCGATTATCCGCGCCTGAGTGCCGGCTTCACCGCGGCTCAGCTCCGGATGCGAGTGAAAATATCGGCGCAGCGAAACGGCATAATCCAGCTCCCGCTCCGCCTCGGATTTTATCATACTGAACATTTCTCTACCTCTAAAAGTTTCCCCGTCCCTCATCGGGACGGGGAAGCAAGTATTGAAAGCTTAACTTACGCTCTGGGCTCCTTGATAGCAGCCTGAGCAGCAGCGAGACGCGCGATGGGTACACGGAACGGGCTGCAGGAAACATAGTCGAGGCCGATCTTGTGGCAGAACTCGACAGAGGCGGGGTCGCCGCCGTGCTCGCCGCAGATACCGACGTGGAGCTTCGGATTTACGGGTCTGCCGAGCTGGATCGCCATCTTCATGAGCTTGCCGACGCCGATCTGGTCGAGCTTGGCAAACGGATCGTTCTCGAGGATCTTTGCGTCATAGTAAGCGCCGAGGAACTTACCGGAGTCGTCACGGCTGAAGCCGTAGGTCATCTGGGTAAGGTCGTTGGTACCGAAGCAGAAGAAGTCTGCGTTGGCTGCGATATCGTCAGCGGTGAGAGCGGCGCGCGGGATCTCGATCATGGTGCCGACCTCGTACTTGAGGTCGATTCCGGCGGCGGCGATCTCCTCGTCAGCGGTCTCAACAACGATCTTCTTGACAAACTGAAGCTCCTTGACCTCGCCGACAAGCGGGATCATGATCTCGGGCTTAACAGTCCAGTCAGAGTGCTTCTTCTGAACGTTGATTGCTGCGCGGATAACAGCACGGGTCTGCATCTTTGCAATCTCCGGGAAGGTGACGGCAAGACGGCAGCCACGGTGACCCATCATCGGGTTGAACTCATGGAGACCCTGGATGATGGCCTTGATTGTCTCAACGCTCTTGCCCTGAGTCTTGGCAAGCAGCTCGATCTCCTCTTCTGTGGTCGGAACGAACTCGTGGAGAGGAGGATCGAGGAAGCGGATGCAGACGGGGTTGCCCTCAAGAGCCTCATAGAGCTTCTCGAAGTCGCCCTGCTGATAAGGAAGGATCTTTGCAAGAGCCGCCTCGCGCTCCTCTACGGTATCGGAGCAGATCATCTCACGGAAGGCTGCGATTCTGTCAGCCTCGAAGAACATATGCTCGGTGCGGCAGAGGCCGATGCCCTCAGCGCCAAGCTCACGAGCCTTCTTTGCGTCGCGCGGAGTGTCAGCGTTGGTGCGAACCTTGAGCACGCGGTACTTGTCGGCAAGCGCCATAATTCTGCCGAACTCGCCGGCGATCTCAGCGTCAACGGTCTTGATAAGTCCGTCGTAGATGTTGCCGGTGGAGCCGTCGATGGAGATCTCGTCGCCCTCATGGAAGGTCTTGCCTGCGAGGGTGAACTGCTTATTCTCCTCGTCCATGATGATATCGCCGCAGCCGGATACGCAGCATGTGCCCATTCCGCGGGCAACAACGGCGGCGTGGCTGGTCATACCGCCGCGGACGGTGAGGATGCCCTGGCTTACCTTCATGCCGGTGATGTCCTCGGGGCTGGTCTCAAGGCGTACAAGAACGACCTTCTCGCCTCTTGCTGCCCAAGCCTCTGCGTCCTCAGCGGAGAATACGATCTTACCGGCGGCAGCGCCGGGGGAAGCGCCGAGGCCCTTGCCCATAGGAACGGCGGCCTTGAGTGCGGCGGCGTCGAACTGCGGGTGGAGAAGGGTGTCGAGGTTTCTCGGGTCGATCATGAGAACCGCCTTCTTCTCGTCGATCATGCCCTCGTCAATGAGGTCGCAGGCGATCTTGAGAGCAGCCTTTGCGGTACGCTTGCCGGAGCGGCACTGGAGCATATAGAGCTTGCCGTTTTCAACGGTGAACTCCATATCCTGCATATCGCGGTAATGCTCCTCGAGGGTGGCGCAGACCTCGATGAACTGCTTATAAGCCTCGGGGAACTTGTTTGCCATCTCGGTGATGGGCATCGGGGTGCGAACGCCGGCGACGACGTCCTCGCCCTGAGCATTGGTAAGGAACTCGCCCATGAGCTTCTTCTCGCCGGTGGCGGGGTCGCGGGTGAAGGCAACGCCGGTGCCGGAATTCTCGTTGAGGTTACCGAATACCATGGGCATTACGTTGACAGCGGTACCCCAGGAATAGGGGATATCGTTATCACGGCGATATACGTTAGCGCGGGGGTTATCCCAGGAGCGGAATACTGCGCGGATAGCTTCGTAGAGCTGAACCTTCGGGTCGGAGGGGAACTCCTCGCCGATCTTATCCTTATACTCAGCCTTGAACTGCTTTGCAAGCTCCTTGAGGTCTGCGGCGGTGAGCTCGACGTCGAACTTGACGCCCTTCTCCTCCTTCATCTTGTCGATGAGCTGCTCAAAGTACTTCTTGCCGACCTCCATAACGACGTCGGAGAACATCTGGATGAAGCGGCGATAGGAGTCATAGACAAAGCGCTCGAACTTGGGGTCGGGGTTGCCGGCGATCATAGCGGCAACGACGTCGTCGTTAAGACCGAGGTTGAGGATGGTGTCCATCATGCCGGGCATGGAGGCGCGGGCGCCGGAACGGACGGAAACGAGAAGAGGATTCTTGAGGTCGCCGAACTTCTTTCCGTTCAGCTCCTCCATCTTGGCGACATACTCCATGATCTGCGCCATGATTTCATCGTTGATCTTGCGGCCGTCATCATAATACTGGGTGCAGGCCTCAGTGGTGATGGTAAAGCCCTGAGGTACGGGAAGTCCGATGTTGGTCATCTCTGCGAGGTTAGCGCCCTTTCCGCCGAGAAGCTCACGCATGGTTGCGTTGCCCTCGGAGAAGAGGTAGACGTATTTCTTGCTCATTAGCAATATTCCTCCTTGGTTAATTTTAGATTTAACAATAGTATTATATCAACCTTTATTGCCGTTTGCAATAAATTTATTTCATTTACCGACGCAAAAACGGGAGAAAATATCGTGAACAACATCGTCAGTTACCCTTCTTCCCGTCATCTTCGCAAGGGATACAGCGGCGTCCTCCAGCTCGGTGAGAACGGCATCGGGCGTAAGACCGAAGTCGAGGCCCTCTATCGCCGCGCCGAGCGCTCTTCGCGCCGCGCGCACCGCCTCAAACTGCCTCGCGCTCGTTATCGTAACAGCGTTTTTATCCTGCGCGGTAAAGGCGCCCTTCACAAATTCCGCAAGCGCGTCAAGTCCTTCTCCGGTCTTTGCAGCAACCTCGAAAACAGGAACTTTTTCGGGCAGTTCAAGTTCTAAAACGCGGTTTTTGTCGCATTTATTGACAAGCGCAACGCCTCTTCCCGCGCCCTCAAGCTCAGCTATCGTCGCCTCGTCATCGGGTGAGAGCGGCTCAGACCCGTCAAAAACTCCGATCACAAGCTCCGCGCACTTCGCGGCGCGCACCGATCGGGAAACGCCCTCCCGCTCGATCTCATCCTCGGTATCTCTGAGTCCAGCGGTGTCAGTAAGGCGAAGCGCAACTCCGCCGAGCGTGGCGACCTCCTCTATCGTGTCGCGCGTCGTTCCCGCCTTCGGCGTAACTATGGCGCGGTCAAAGCCCACAAGCGCGTTCAGAAGCGAGCTTTTGCCGACGTTCGGCCGCCCGATAAGCGCGCAGGGCACGCCGCTCTTCAGGTATCTGCCGCCGTTTTCAAAGCTTTCGGCGAGGGAAGCAAGAGTCTTTTCCGCGTTTGCGAGCGTTTCGCGTTTTTCCGCAAGCACAAAATCCGGAGTTTCATCGTCTGGAAAGTCTATCGTAACCTGAAAATCCGATATTATGTTAACTATTTTCCCGTAAATATCATCAATTTTCTCAAAAACCGCGCCGCCAAGCTGTTTTGCGGCCTCTTTAGCGGCGGAAATGCTCTCCGCGTCGATGAGGTCTACGACAGCCTCGGCGCCGGTGAGATCCATCTTTCCGTTGAGAAAGGCTCGCTTCGTGAACTCCCCTGCCTCAGCCTGCCTCGCGCCGAGCTTGAAGAGCGTTCTGAGTGCCTCGCCGAGCACTACGGGCGAGCCGTGGCACTGAAACTCCGCGGTGTCCTCGCCGGTGTATGAAGCGGGCGCGCGGGAAACGGTGCAGAGGCAGTGGTCGATGACTTCGCCGTCAGAGTTCAAAAATTCTCCGAAATACAGCCTTTTCGGCTCCAAAGAGCGTGCTTTTGTCCTGAAAACCCGCTCCGCAAGCTCTATCGCCCGATCTCCGGAAACTCTCACGATTCCGATGGCGCTGCGTTCGTGACCCGTTGCGATGGCGGCGATTGTGTCCATAGTGTACCTCCGTTCAATAAAAAAAGGGCGGGCACAGAGACCCGCCCCTACGTTACTCGCTGAAAGCAAACTGATTCTCGTTAAAATAGTGGATAACGGCAAAACGAAGCTTCTGAACGCTCTCCTTTTCGCCGGATACGGCGATAATGCCGCTTCTGACCTCGCAGGCAACGCCCTCAAGACCCATCCTCGGAATAAGGCGCTCGTTAACCTCATCGCACAGCTCGTCGATGTGCTGAGAGTAGTATTCGCGGCTCTCGGAGGGAGTATAGCCCTCTACGGCAACGCCCTTTACGGTAAAGAGCATAATCGTGACGATTATGAACAGTCCGAGTATCACCGCGGCGCCGGCGGGTCTTATCCACTTCACAAAGCTCTCGCCCGCGTTCATTCAGTCAGCTCCCCGTACTTAAAGTGTTCCTTCGTGTATTTTTGAGCGAAGAGCAGGCGGTTGAGCTCCTCTCGCGCCTCACCCTCCGGCGAACGCGTGAAAACGCCGCCGCAGCGCCAGATTCCTGTGGTGTTTATGATATCCACCGTGTCTCTGACCTCGCGCTCAAGCTGCATATATGCGCTGCCGCTGACACCGATCTCCTCAAACACCCTGTCCATAAGGAAGCAGGCGGACATATCGCCGCCCTCTCCCGTAAACGTGCCGGAGGAAACGCGCTTCGCAGCGGCGTTCGCCCATACTATGTATGGGGTCGAGTAGTAGTTGAAAAAGCCCTCCTCGGTGCCGAGGTCTACGTTTATCCCGAGCTCGCTTATAACGCTGTTGCTGTCGCCCATCCACGGCATATGGTCGCCGTAGAACACAACGACGACCGGCGCGCTCTCCTTGTCGAAGTAGTGACAGAAGTCGTACATTCTCTGCGTTGTATCGGCGACTCCGGTGAGGTAGTTATTGAGAATGTTGTAGCTCGAATCGCTCATAGAGCCGCGCTCGAGCATCGGCTCAGCGGGGCTTTCATTTTGATTATAGCCGCCGTGGTTCTGAAATGAGATTGAAAAGTTAAAATATGGCCTTGACTTATCGCGGTTTTCCCACAGCTCAAGGATGCGTGAGAAAAGACGCGCGTCGGACTTGTCCGTTTCGGGGCGCGAATCGGAAAAGTAGTATCGCTCAAAGCCGAGCATTTTATTTATATCCACCCTGCTGTAAAACCAGTCGTCGTAGGGGTGGAAGCCCTCGGTCGCGTAGCCCTGACTGCGAAGGTACCACGCAAAGGAATCGGTATAGCTCTGAAACTCCTCGATATTCGGGTAACCCGTCACAAAGCTGCGCTCGGAGATGTTGGTTCCGCCGCCGAAGGTGTTTGCGACGAAGCGCCCGGTGAGCGACTCCTGCTGAAGCGCGTGAAACGGAGCATATACAGATTCCCTGACGTTCACGCCGCGCTCCCCGAGATCGGTAAACGCCTCAAGCTGAACGGCGATGATGTTGACCTTTTTATCCTCGGGGATCGTCTCGTCGGCAAATCTGTCGAGCTCCGCCTTTGCAGCCGCCTCAGAGTAGCCCTGAAGCGAGCCGGCGGCAAATATCTTTGCCGAGTTCAGAAAAGGGTAAACAAAGCCCTTAGACACGAAGCGGTCAAGCTCCGCCCACTGATCATAGCTCACGGAAGCATTGGTCGCGGCGCTGTAAACGCCTTCGGAAATGTAGACGGTGAAGAAGAGCGTAACGAGAATGGCAAGGCAGAGTATCGCGCCGAGAAGTCTTACCCACCACTTTTTGAGCCTTCCCCTTGCGAGGAATGCCGCGGCAAAGACGCCGAGAGCGAGGGCGCAGACGATAAACACCGCTCTTCCGGTAATTTCGATTCTGTATCTGCCGAGTATTCCCGCCGCCTCGCCCGCGATTGCGATATCCGACGCTGTAAAGGGCTCGGTGCGCAGACGGATCTTGTAGTAGTCAATGAGGCTCAGCACCGTGACTATCCCGCCGCCTGCGAGAAATCCCGCCCAGAGTCTGCCGAAGGCGAAGTAGAACGCCCCGATGAGCAGCACCGGCGGCACAAGGTTCAGAAGAAGGATGAGCGGAGAGCGTAGATAGCTCAGAAACATCTCCCAGCCGAGGTTATCGCGGTAAGCCGAGCAGACAAAAAGGCTCGCAAGCCCTATGCCTATGCCGAGGAGCAGGCATACTGCGCCGCAGAGTATATAGTGGGGTACGGCGTATTTTTTCCAATAGTTGTTGCCGTTGGAGGCGCCGCGTCCCCGGTTATAGTATATCGTATCCCACAGAGAGCGCATATCAGAAGTTTACGCGCTCGGCGATGTAGCTCTTAAGCTCTGTTATGGGGATTCTGACCTGCTGCATGCTGTCGCGCTCGCGGACTGTGACGCAGCCGTCGTTCTCAGTGTCGAAATCGTAGGTCACGCAGAACGGAGTGCCGATCTCGTCCTCGCGGCGGTATCTCTTGCCGATGGAGCCTGCGTCGTCGAAGTCCACCATGAAGTCCTTGGCAAGCTCACCCCGAAGCTCCATAGCCTTGTCGGAGAGCTTCTTGGAGAGCGGAAGAACGGCGCACTTGAAGGGTGCGAGGAACGGGTGAAGTCGGAGAACAGTGCGGACGTCCTCCTTGCCGTTTGCGTCGACCATATGCTCCTCGTCATAAGCCTCGCAGAGGAATGCGAGAGCAACGCGGTCGCAGCCGAGAGAAGGCTCGATGACGTAAGGAATGTAGTGTTCGTTGGCCTCCTGATCGTAGTAGGTGAGATCCTTGCCCGATGCCTCCTGATGGCGGCCGAGGTCGTAATCGGTGCGGTCGGCAATTCCCCAGAGCTCGCCCCAATCGGTGAACGGGAAGGCGTACTCGATATCGGTCGTCGCCTTGGAGTAGAAGGCAAGCTCAGCCGCCTCGTGATCGCGGTAGCGGAGGTTCTCCTCCTTTATTCCGAGGCTCTTGAGCCAGTTTATGCAGAAATTTTTCCAATAAGCGAACCACTCAAGGTCTGTGCCGGGCTTGCAGAAGAATTCGCACTCCATCTGCTCAAACTCACGGGTACGGAAGGTGAAGTTGCCCGGGGTGATCTCGTTGCGGAACGCCTTGCCGACCTGGCAGACGCCGAAGGGCAGCTTGCGGCGGGTGGTGCGCTGAACGTTGGCAAAGTTGAGGAATATGCCCTGCGCGGTCTCCGGACGGAGATATACGGTGGAGCTGGAGTCCTCGGTTACGCCGATAGCGGTCTTGAACATGAGGTTGAACTTGCGGATCGGGGTGAAATCGTGCTTGCCGCAGACGGGGCAGACGATCTTGTCGTTCTCCGCGATGAACTTGTCCATCTCGTCAAAGCTCATAGCGTCCACGTTGACGTCGGGGAACTCATCGCCGATGAGCTTATCTGCGCGGTGACGGGCCTTGCAAGCCTTGCAGTCGAGAAGCGGGTCGGAGAAGGACGCGACGTGACCGGTGGTGATCCAGGTCTGGGGGTTCATTATGATAGCAGCGTCAAGGCCCACGTTGTACTGGGATTCCTGAACGAATTTCTTGAGCCACGCCTTTTTGACGTTGTTTTTGAACTCAACGCCGAGGGGGCCGTAGTCCCAGGAATTGGCGAGACCGCCGTAGATCTCGCTGCCGGGGTAGATATAGCCTCTGGATTTACAGAGGTTTACGATCATATCAAGTGTTTTTTCGGAATTTTTCATTGTTTTTACCTTTCCCGCGACCGGCTGCCGCGCAAAAAAATTTTAACCGAATTATTATATACGATACGCGATTTTTTTGCAAGAGTTTTATACTAATCATAAAAAAACGGGCGGGTCCTGTGGCCCGCCCGGATGTTCATTTATCCAGATGTACGTTCAGATGGTCGTAGGTCATTGTGACGCCCTCTTCCTTGAACGCGTAGAATATGCGCTCGGTGAGCGCGTACTTTGTCGCAAGGAAGTTTTTATTCTCGCACCACGCAAAGAGCATATAGCCGATGGAAGAGTTGCCGTAGCCCGTGACGTAAGCGACCGGCTCTGTCCTCGAGGACGTTTTCCGTCGTCCTCGCCGCCATTTTAAGCGTATCGAGCACCTTTTCCGGCTCATCGTCATAGCTCGCCGTGACCTCGATCTCGAGCCTTCTTACAGGCATATCGGAGTAGTTTACTACTTTCGCCGCCGTGACGTTGCTGTTCGGCAGATATACCGCCGCGCCGCCCGGAGTTTCAAGAACGGTGTGGAAAAGCGTTATCTTGCGGACTGTGCCGGCGATGCCGTCAGACTCGATGTACTCCCCCACCTCGATGGGCTTCGTTATAAGTATCGTCATCCCCGCGAACACGTTAGTGAGGGTGTTCTGCAGGGAGAGCGAGAGCGCCACGCCGACGACTGAGACCGCCGCAACAAGGCTCGTTACCGGGATTCCGAGTCTCTCCGCCGCGATCATAACGATAAACGTCCACAAAACGACGTTGACAGCGCTCTTTATAAAGCTCTTTACTGACGGCGCGATGTGCGGCGACTTATCGAGAACGCGCACCACAACGCGCTTTATTATGTGCTTGAGGATGTAGCCAACCGCAACTATCAGAAGCACGCCCAGCACGTCGCCGAGGGTTATCGAGCCGATTATCTCGCTGTTTATGAATTGATTGTAATCCATTATGAAATCTCCCTTATATCGTAAGGCGTCGCCTGATATACAAAGTAGTTGAGCCAGTTTGAATAGAGCAGATTGGCGTGGCTGCGCCAGGTCACGATCGGCTCCTTTGTCGGGTCATCGTCCGGGAAGTAGTTTTTCGGAACATCGATGGGAAGTCCGAGTCTTTTATCCCTCAGATACTCGTTTTTGAGCGTGTCCGGGTCATACTCGGAGTGACCGGTGATGAAAACCTGCCTGCCGCCCTCGGTAAAGAGCGCGTAGATGCCGGCTTCCTCGCTGGAGGCGAGGATCCTCAGCTCCGGATGCTTTATGACGTCCTCGCGGCGAATGGTCGTATGGCGTGAATGAGGCGCATAGAAAACATCGTCAAAGCCGCGCATAAGTATGGGATTTTTGTATTCGACCCTATGGGGAAACACTCCGAAAACCTTTTTCTCCGTCGGGTATTTCGGTATGCCGTAATGGTAGTAAAGTCCCGCCTGAGCGCCCCAGCATATATGGAACGTACTCTGGACGTGGGTTTTCGTCCATTCCATTATCTCAGTAAGCTCGTCCCAGTACTCGACCTCCTCAAACGCCATGTGCTCAACCGGCGCGCCTGTGATTATAAAGCCGTCGAAGGTCTCGCTTCGCACATCGTCAAAGGTCTTGTAGAAGGCGAGCATATGCTCCTCCGAGGTGTGGGTAGCCTTGTGGGTCTTCGTCTGGAGAAGCGTAAGCTCCACCTGCAGCGGCGTATTGCCGAGAAGGCGCGTGAGCTGCGTTTCGGTGACGATTTTCGTCGGCATAAGGTTCAGTATTGCAATTCTGAGGGCGCGGATATCCTGAGTTCTCGCCCGCTCCTCTGTCATTACGAATATATTTTCATGTCGCAGGGTCTGCGCGGCGGGCAGCCCCTCCGGTATCTTGATTGGCATCGAATATCACCTCGGATTATCAGATTTCGCGGTACATTCCTCCGGCGTCGTCCTTGCGGACTGTCTCCTGAACAGATAGAACCTCGACCTCGGTTTTGTGCTGACCGAAGGAGAGCACCAGTCTGTCTCCGACCTTGACGTCGGTGGAGGGCTTTGCCACCTTGCCGTTTACGGTTATATGGCCTCCGTCCGCCGCCTCAGCCGCGACGGTGCGGCGTTTGATGAGCCGCGAGACCTTGAGATATTTGTCAAGTCGCATTTAATTCACCTCTGAAAGGATATTGTATCACGCTTTCGCATTCGAGGCAAGGAAAAAGTAATCGGGGAGGTGTCTCCCTCCCCGATAATTTATTTATAGCTGTGCAAGCCAGGTAAAAGCGTATTCACGCCGACGTAGGTGAACATCACGCAGATGAAGCCGGCAACCGCAAATATTGCCGCGCTTCTGCCCTGCCAGCCGCGGCGAATGCGCAGGTGCAGGTAGATTGCATAGGTTATCCACGTCACGAGCGACCACGTCTCCTTGGGGTCCCAGCTCCAGTAGCTGCCCCACGCGCGCTCAGCCCAGATGGCGCCGGTCACGATGGTGAACGTGAGAAACAGTATTCCGAGCGCGCAGGAGCGGTAGCTTATCATATCGAGCTTTTCCCTGTCGGGGATATGGCTGTCAAGAAAGCCCTGCGCGCGCATCTTATCGCGCAAAAGGAAGATGATCGAAATCACAAACGACACGCCGAAGGCGCCGTAGGCGATTATCGCGGTGGAAACGTGAAAGCCGAGCCAGCCCGATTGCAGCGCCGGCATAAGCTCCTTTACGTCCTTGCTCTGCATCGCGGCGTAGCCGATGATGAGAAATATCACCGGTGCGGCAAAGGCGCCGAGAATGCGGAACCTGAATCGGAAGATGAAAATAAGGCTCACAAGACACAGACCCCACGCAAAGCTCGTCGCAAACTCGTACTGATTCGTGAGCGGAAGCCTGCCCGCACCGATTCCGCGGCACACAAGCGCCGCAGTGTGCAGTACAAAGCCCGCGCACTGTATCGCCACGGCGAGAGTAGATATCTTATCGTTCTTTACGGCAACGAACACGAAATATGCTATCATCGCGCCGAAATAGCAGAGCATGGCGGCGGTGAAGAGAAAATTTTCAGCTTGCAGCATCGTTTTTATCTCCTTGATTGATCGCTCTCAAAAATGCGTCGGTAAACAGGACTCCGCCCTTGCGGCACTCGCCGAAGAGCGTCCAGCTCTCGCCGTTCTTCACAGCCCATACGCGCTTTGGCTGAAGGTAGAAGGCGAGGAACAGCCCGAGGGTCACGACAAGTCCGCCCAGAAGCGCGAGCGGCGTGAACGGGTCGCGCTTGACCGCGATGAGCGTGTAGCTCTGCGGCTCGGTGAAGCGCACCTCATACTCGTCGATGGTCAGCGGCTCGTCGCCGTAGAGAATGTTCATGCCCAGTATCTCGCCCATATAGTAGACCTGATAGAGATATGCGGGATTGTTGAGATTGCCCGAGGCCGTGGCGGGTCTGCCGCCGGACGAGGTGTAGTCGGGATAGAACGCGGTGAGGCTCACGATAAGCTCCGGCTTGTCCGCGATGGGGATATACTCGCCCGCGCAGAGAACCTCGCTTTGAAGCGGCTCGCCGTCCTTTGTGATATTCACTCTCGCCGCCCAGCCGGTGGAGTTCTGATAGAACCTCATTCCGAAGAGGTCGGCGGGGTTATTTACACTTATCGTCGCGCTCCGGCATTCGCCGTTTTCCGGATTGCAGACCGTTATATCCGCGACGTACTGTTCAACTGTGTCGTCCTCTCTGAGCAGAACCTGAAAATCGTCGATAGTGAGGTTGAGCCCGGTATCGCCCAGCGCGCGCGTCTGTCCGGCAACGCCGTAGGCGGTAAACTCCTGCTTGACGCTCTGACCGAGGCCGAAACCGATAATTATGAGCAGTATTCCGAGGTGGCACACCCAGGCGCCCCACAGTCCGGCGCGGTTTTTCGACGATATGAGCCGCCCGTCGTCCAGCTTCCGCGGAGATGGCATTCCGAGGCGCTTCATCGCGCCCTCAGGGTTGTCCGTTTCACCGGAAACCGTGCTGAAATCGGGTATTTCGGCGGCGCTTTTCGTCCGCTCGATGAGCTCCGGAAGTCTTATAAGATTGCAGAACGTGAGATTGAAGCAGAGAAAGCCGTTTATCAGAATGAACCACCAGCTGTGAAATGCGTCGTTGAGGCTGAGCGCAATGATCAGCGCGCCGACCTGTTCACCGTATTCCGAAGCGTAGTATTCGTAGCTCTTCCCCTGCTGAATGAAGCTGCCAAGACTGCACGCCGCCGCCAGGACAATGAGCAGTATTATCGCAAACTTCATCGAGGAAAGGAATTTCCAGACTTTTTTCATAGGTTTTTACCTCAAAAAAGTACGGCAGTCAAAGCTGCCGTACCTTTTCAGTTTTTATTGTGCAAGAAGCTCCATGCCCTCCTTGACGAGCTCCTCGGCTCTGTCAAGGCAGCTGAACGCGAGGTCTGAGTTGTGAGCGCCCTCGCTGTTCTCAACGTAGCAGAAGTCGAAGTACCACTGCGCCTCGCGATGGATGGCGCGGAGAGCGTCGAGCTCCTCCTCTGTCTTTGTTCCGGCGGCGACAGCATCGGCAAGCGCGGTCTTGAAATCGGAAAGCTCGTTTCCGACCTCTGTCTCGCGGTTCTTTACGCGATCCTGAAGCCTGCGCACCATATTGACCACATCTGTACCCTCGTGGCAGGTGGCGCAGTTCGAGAGAAGCGTCTCGTTTTCAAGCGGAGAGACAAGCTCGTGGCTGTGGTAGACGGTTCCGTCGTCCTCCATGACGAGCGCCATGTGGCAGTCGGCGCAGTTGAGAAGCTTGCCGTGCTTGCCTGAGAGGAAGGTCTCCATCTCGGGGTGCTGAGCCTTGAGAAGTCTTGTTCCGGTGGAGGGCTGAGTCCAGTCGGCAAAGCCAACCGTGCCGTCCGGCAGAACCATATTGGTATAGTAGTTGTATATCGCCTCCGGCGTCATCTCGGAAACGGAGTGATAGGGCATCATCGTCTCGGAGTGGGATGGTGTGAAGTAATACTCAATGTGGCACTGTCCGCAGGAGAGCGTTGCGGGGTCGATCTTCGCGGCGTTCGAGCCGAGCGCCTCATTCACATAGCTGTGGGTGATGGTGATCTGACCGGCATTGCCCGCATCGTTGCCGTGGCAGGTGTAGCAGGAGACGTTCTCCTCCATCATCGCCTCGACCTCTTCAAACGGCATCGAGTAGACCTCAACGCCGAGATCGTTCACAAGCTTTGCAAAGTTCGGGGTCTTGCAGGTGAGGCAGTTTGCCTTTGCGTGGGGGCGGAGAGTATTATGCACGTCCTCGAGGGTGTACTCGTGACCTCTCGCCGAGCCGTAATCCTTCGCAAAGCCGTAGCCCTCGTAAATATTGACGAGGTACGGATCCTCCTCAAGATAGCTTGTGACGTAGCTGTTTTTGCTGTTTGCGCCCATGGTGGCAACGATGTAGGGATACTCCTTCTCCCAATCGGAGGCGTTTACGGTGCCGTCCTTGCTCGTTGCGACCGGCGCGGCGACGTTTTTATAAGTAACGTCCTCGCGCGTGAGAGGGCCGAGAGCGCCTCTGTTCAGGATATGGTACATCATATCCCCGCCGCCGAGCACGCCGCCCACGAAAACTACGGCGACAATGACGGCGACCGCGGCGCAGACGCCCTTTATTACTTTGGTTTTATTTTCCATTACTGTACCTCTGTTTTGGCTCCCGCTCCGGTGATGACCTTGGCGGGGCACTTCTCAGCGCATTTTCCGCACTGTACGCAGTTGTCGTAAACGACGTGGGCGAGGTTGTTCTCGACCTTTATTGCGTCGTGCTCGCACTGCTTTACGCACATCATACACCCAATGCAGCCCGCTGTACAGACTTTTTTTACCATCGGGCCCTTATCCTTGTTGGAGCACTGCACCCTGACCTTCTTGGAGATCGGCACAAGCTCGATAAGTCCCTTCGGGCAGGCCTTGGCGCAAAGTCCGCAGCCGATGCAAAGTCTTCTGTCAACTGTCGCCACGCCGTCGACAACGTGGATTGCGTTGTGCGGGCAGGCTCTCACGCAGGAGCCGAGTCCGAGGCAGCCGTAATCGCAGTCTGCGACGTTGATTCCGGCGAGAACGGCGCTGCGGCAGTCCTGAACGCCGATGTAGTTGCCCTGATTTTTCGTTACCTCGCAATTACCCTTGCATTTTACAAAGGCGACGCGCTTTTCGCCGGCTTCTGCGGTGGTGCCCATTATCTCGCCGACCTTATCGGCGACCGGCTGACCGCCGACGGGGCAGCCGTTTACGGGCGCTTCGCCCTTTGCGATGGCGGCGGCCATGGCGTCGCAGCCGGCGTAGCCGCAGGCGCCGCAGTTATTGCCCGGGAGGCACTCGCGGACAGCCGCCTCGCGCTCGTCTACCTCAACATAGAACTTCTTGCCGGTGAACACAAGTCCCGCGCCGACGATGACGCCGATGACCGTAATAACGAGGGTGGTTATAATAATTACCTGCATTTACCGCACCTCCTCAGAAATTGAGCTGAGCAAAGCCCATAAAGGCGATGCTCATAAGAGCTGCGGAAATAAGGACGATAGGCGCGCCTCTGAGGGGCGCCGGTATATCCTCCTCGCGGATGCGGCTGCGGATAGAGGCGAGCAGCACTATCGCGATGGTGTAGCCGAGGGCGGTTCCGAAGCCGGAGAGAACGCACTCGATGAAGTTGTAGCCGTTCTGCACGTTCGTGAGCGCTACGCCGAGAACTGCGCAGTTCGTGGTGATGAGCGGCAGATAAATGCCGAGGGATTTGTAGATAGCGGGGCTGGTCTTTTTGAGGAACATCTCGACTATCTGAACAAGGGCGGCGATGACGAGGATGAAAACGATGGTCTTCATATAGTCAAGGCCGTTCGTCGCAAGAACATAGTCATAGAGGAGGCTCGCAACCGCGGAGGCGATGGTGATAACGAAGATAACCGCGCCGCCGAGCGAGGCGGAGGCCTTCATCTGCTTCGAAACTCCGAGGAACGAGCAGATTCCGAGGAACTGGTTGAGAACAACGTTATTTATGAGCGCGCCGCTGATGATGATAAGAATAAGGCTTGTCATTTATTCTCCACCTCCCCGGGATTTTCGCACTTCATGGCGCAGTTCGCGCAGCAGCCGTCGCAGCTCTCGACGAGCTCCTTCTGCCTTGTCTTGATGCCGATGGCGTTCATAATGCAGATGATGATCGCAAAGACAAGGAACGCTCCGGGAGGCTGAACGAAGATCGCGATGGGATCGACGGATTCCGGCAAAACTCTCATGCCGAAGAAGCTTCCGGCGCCGAGGAACTCGCGCAGGATACCGGCTACTCCGAGGGCGCAGGTGAAGCCTACGCCCATTCCGATGCCGTCCATTACGGACAGCAGGGGGCCGTTTTTAGAGGCATACGCCTCGGCTCTGCCGAGGATTATGCAGTTAACGACGATGAGCGGGATATAGATTCCGAGGGATTCGTAGAGCGCGGGCAGATACGCCTCCATAAGAAGCTCAGTCACCGTGACGAGCGAGGCGACGACGACGATGTACGCCGGAAGTCTGACCTCTGCAGGTATGAGCTTGCGCAACAGTGAGATAACAAAGTTGGAAAGGGTCAGAACGACGAGGGTGGAGAGTCCCATTCCGATGCCGTTCATCGCGCTTGTGGTAACGGCGAGCGCGGGGCACATTCCGAGCATAAGAATAAGCGTCGGGTTTTCCTTCACTATGCCGTTGTAGATTCTCTCAAGGTATTTGTTCTTCAGCATATCACTCGCCTCCCTTCATGTAATTTGCCCAGAAGTCAAGTCCGGCGTTCACCGCATTCACTACCGCTTTAGAGGTCGTAGTCGCGCCGGAAACGGAGTCTATCTCCTCCGGCTTCGTGCCGCCGCCGTCCTTGAGAACCTTGAAGGCGGTCACAAGGCGGCCGTTAAACTGATCTCTGAACTCCGGCTCGTCGCAGCGCATACCCATGCCCGGGGTCTCGTGGAGCTCTGTGAACGAAATTCCGGTAACTGTGCCGTCCGGCTGGATGCCGACGGAGATGGTCACGTTGCCGTCGTAGCCCTCGGCGCTCGTCGCGCTGACGACGTAGCCGACGATGTTGCCACCCGCGTCCTTGCCGACGACAGCGGCGTTGATGTACGCCCTGCCGAACGAGGTGCCGTAGACTCCGCCATTCAGCTCAGAGAGCTTATTGTGAACGGTGACTGTGGTCTCAAAGCTCTCGGCGCCGGGGCATACGGCGCGGTAGGATTCGGCTGCCGCCGCCTCCTTCTGCGCGTCGATGGTGTCCTTCGTGAGGCTGAAAACTCCGCTGAGCGCGATACCGGCAACGAGGGTGATTACAGTCAGCGCGATAACGGGCTTCGGTATCTTCTTCCAGAAGGGAAGCTTCGGCTCGCCGTTCTGGAGCGCGATGGCGCTCCTGCGATAGGCGAAGGGCTTGGGGATAACGTAGGTATCAATAAGCGGAACAAAGAGGTTTCCGATGATTATCGAATAGCTGAAGGAGTCCGCCGCCGTGCCGAAAATGCGGAAGAGCGCGCCGAGAACTCCGATTATTAGTCCGTAGGTGAGCTGACCGAGCTTGGAAACGGGGCTTGTTGCGTAGTCGGTAGCCATGAAGAACGCACCCATTACAACGCCGCCGCCGCAGAGGTGGGCGAGGAGGTAATGCGGGTCGAAGCCCTGACCGCCGAAGAGCCCGAGGGTGACGGTGAAGCCGCCGAGAACGGCAAAGCAGATCTCGCCGTGGATGATATCCATTGCCCAGAGGACAAGTCCGCCGATGAGCAGCGCGACGATGGAGGATCCGATGACTCCGCCGCCGGTGCCGAGAAACATCTTCGTGACGTTTACGGCGCGGCCACTCATAAGCTCGGCGATAGGCGTGGCGCTCGAAACGCCGTCAAGCCCGAACATCGTCATCGCCTTGCCGAATGAGATGAGCGCAAAGCAGCGTCCTGCGAGCGCGGGGTTCAGAAAGTTCTTTCCGAGGCCGCCGAAGCACATTTTGACTACGAGAATCGCAAAAATCGAGCCGACGGCGGGGATATAGAGCGGAACCGCCGGACTGAGCGACAGTGCAAGCAGAAGTCCCGTGACCGCCGCTGAGCCGTTTTTCCACGAATCCGGCCCGTGGGTGAGCTTATTGAATATAAACTCCGTTCCGACCGCGCACACGACGGCGACGGCGATAACCAGAAGCGCGTTAATGCCGTTTACGATAACGCCGACTATGGTCGCGGGCAGAAGCGCGAGAATGACCGCCGTCATTATGTAGCCGGTGGTCCATCTGTCGCGGACGTGAGGGCCGGCGGAAATATTCAGTACACCGTTCATTTGGCACCTCCCGCCTTTGCGCGCTTGAGCGCAAGGATTTCGGCCTTTGTCTCCTTGAATATCTGCGTGAGCGGGCGCTTTGCCGGGCAGACGTAGGTACAGGAGCCGCAGGCTATGCAGTCAAGGCCGTAAAGCTTAGTTTCAAATCTCTCCCAGTCACCGACGTGGATCGCCTCCGCCATAAGCTGAGGCAGAAGCCCCTGCGGGCAGACCGTCGTGCAGCGGCCGCATCTGAGGCAGCCGGTCATATGCTTGTGACTGTCCTCAACGGCGTCGCGTCCCAGAAGCGTAATTGCATTCGTTGTCTTTACGACCGGAACCTCGAGATACGCCATTGAAACGCCCATCATCGGGCCGCCGGAGAGCGCCTTTTTCACTGTAACGCCCTCTTTGATGCCGCCGCACGCCTCGATGAGCTCCGTCATCAGCGTACCGTCATGAACGATGAAGTTCTCAGGCTCGCTCACAGCGTCGCCGGTAACGGTGAGAACGTGGGTAAATAGCGGCTCGCCGTAGAGAACTGCTCTTCCGATGGCGTAGAGCGTTCCGACGTTGTCGACGATGCAGCCGACGTCGGCGGGGAGCTTTGAGACCGGGAAGTCGACCCCGGCGATAACGCTGATCAGGCTGCGCTCACCGCCCTGCGGGTACTTCGTGTGAAGCGGCAGAACGCGGATGCCTTTTTTGCCCTCGGCAGCCTTCTGCATCGCGGCAATCGCCTCGGGCTTGTTGTCCTCGATGGCGATAACGCCCTCGGCGTTCTTAAACAGTCTGAGCGTGACCTCAAGTCCCTCAACGATACCGTCCGCCATCGTGCGCATCATCTGATCGTTGCAGGTTATGTATGGCTCGCACTCGGCGCCGTTTGCGATGACGTATTTGATGGCGTCCGGGTTTTTCGGCATGAGCTTGACGTAGGTCGGGAAGCCTGCGCCGCCGAGACCGACGATGCCAGCCTCCTTGACAGCGGCTACTATCTCCTCATTCGTCATCTTCCCGGCGTCGCGCCTTTGGCTCCAGTCGGCTGCGGGCGTAAAGAGCCCGTCATTTTCTATGACTACGCACTCCTGCATCGCGCCGGAGATGGTGCGGCGCTTTTCGATCGCCTTCACCTTGCCGGAGCAGGAGGAAATGACGGCAGCGGAAATGAAGCCGTCCGGTTCTCCGATTTTCTGACCCATAAGAACCTCATCGCCTTTTTTTACGATGGGCTTTGCGGGCTTGCCTATGTGCTGGGCGAGCGGAAATACCATCTCTCCCGAGGGCTTATATTCACGCAGAGCCTTATTCCGGCTCAGCTCCTTGTTGCCCTTGGGGTGTACTCCGCCGCGGAAAGTCATGTTCACCCTAACCGACTCCTCTCATAAATCATACACTTTTTGCCATTTTGTGCAATGTGCATAAAAGTGCACTATGTTACTTTACCTATATTAACAGACATTCCTATAATTGTAAACATAAATTCGACAAAAAACCGAGGATTTTTTGAGCAGATTGTTCAAAAAATAACAATTGCCAGAAACACCAATAAGTATTATACTTATGTATATTTAAATAGATGGAGAAATATCAATGAACGAACCGCTTTTCAAATTCATCGCCGCCTCACCCACTGCCTTTCACGCCGTAGAGGAATGCTCAAGGGAGCTTCGCGCCGCCGGCTTTACGGAATTATATGAGGGCGAGGCATGGGAGCTTACACCCGGCAAGGGCTATTTCGTGACCCGCAACGGCTCAAGCATCGTCGCCTTCCGCGCGGTCGAGGGCGCAAAGGGCTATATGATAACCGCCTCGCACTGCGACAGTCCCTCCTTCCGCATCCGTGAGAACTCCGAGGCGGTGGACAAGCACTTTGTGCGTCTTTCCGTCGAGGGCTACGGCGGAATGCTCTATTCCACCTGGCTTGACAGACCTCTTTCCGTCGCGGGAAGGGTGCTTGTCCGCACTGAGCACGGCATCAAAAGCCGGCTTCTTGACTTTAAGGAGCCGATATGCGTTATCCCCAACGTCGCTATCCACATGAACCGCAACGCAAACAAGGATATGTCCTTCAACCCGGCGATCGACCTCCAGCCGCTCTACGCTGAGGCGACCGATTCGAGAACCACCTTCCGTCAGCGCATAGCCGAAAGGCTCGGAGTTGAGGAGAAGGATATCCTCTCCACCGGTCTTTATCTCTATAACCCAGCCGCGGGCTTCGAGTGGGGCGATTTCATCTCCGCGCCGAGGCTCGACGATCTGCACTGCGTGTACTCCACGCTCCGCGCCTTTATCGACGCCGGGAGCTTCAAGAGCGTGCCGGTTTTCGCCGTATTTGACAACGAGGAGGTCGGCAGTCACACAAAGCAGGGCGCGGCGTCCACCTTCCTGCGCGACGTGCTGTCGAGAGTCGGCGATAAGCTCGGCATGGATCTCAGGACTTCCCTGCCCGCCTCGCTTATGCTCTCCTGCGACAACGCCCATGCTCTGCATCCGAACCATCCGGAGTACGCCGACAAGGCGAACGCCCCCGTTATGAACGGCGGCGTAGTAATAAAGTACACCGCCTCCCAGCGCTACGCGACCGACGCGGTTTCCGCCGCGATGTTCACGCTGATCTGTGAAAAGGCGGGCGTAAAGACTCAGAACTACGCCAACCGCCCCGACATTCCCGGCGGCAGCACCCTCGGCAACATCTCAAACTCCCAGGTCAGCCTCAACACCATCGACATCGGACTTGCTCAGCTTGCGATGCACTCATCCTATGAGACCGCCGGCGCGCGCGACACGCAGGCGATGACAGACTGCTGCAAGACCTTCTTTGAGAGCGCCATCGCCGCAAAGGGCGCAGGCGAGTACGATATTATATAATCACCTTCGGGCGGGTCATTCATATGGCTCGCCCGTTTTTTCGACCTTTTATTTTTTTATTCCCGATTCCTCTCCTTGTATTGACAATTTTTTCCATATATGGTATTATCTGGATATGATAATCAAAATATATTGGGAGGAAGCTTAAATGAAAGCAACCGGAATAATCAGAAAAGTCGACGAGCTCGGGCGTATCGTGCTGCCCATCGAGCTGAGGCGCAGTCTTGATATAGACGTCAAGGATCCCATTGAGATCTACACGGACGGCGACAGAATCGTTCTCAAGAAGTACACGCAGACGTGCTCATTTTGCGGAAAGTCAAAGGACGTGGTGTCCTTCCGCGACAGACTTGTGTGCAGAAAGTGCATTGAGGAGATTTCCTCGCTGTAAATCCGGAACAAAATGCCCCTTGACTTGGTCATATAGAAAAAGGAGGCGTTACTATGAAAAGTATTATTGCTCTCATTCTCTCGTTTGTAATGGTCTTATCCCTCGCCGCCTGCACCGCGCAGGAGGAGCCGGTCGAGGTCGCTGACGAGCCGGAGAACATCGTCGAGTCCGCGCCGGTGCCGGAAAAAACCGATAATCCCGCCGAGAAAACGGGTTACGCGAGCCTTACCGAAAACCGCCCCACAGCCGAGATAGACTGGGTACAGGAGGGCGTGGACTACTCTTCTGTTGCAAGGCTCGGTATCGGGCTTCTCAAAAATGCCGAGGGTGACAACGCTGTAATAAGTCCGCTTTCCGCCTACATAGCGCTCGCCATGTGTGCCGAGGGCGCGGACAGCTCCACTAAAGACGAGTTTGAGAGTCTTATAGGCTCCGATACACGCCGCGTCGCGAATATTCTCTTAGACCGCATGAAAACCGACGAAAACGAGTTCTCGAGCGCAAATTCCGCGTGGGTCGGCTGGAACTCTCAGCTCAGAGAGCAGTTTCTCAACGACCTTGTGATGTACTACAACGCTGAGGCGTATCTGACGGATTTCGATATCCGCATAATGAACGAGTGGGTAAATGAAAAGACGAAAGGTCTTATCCCGAGCGTTTTTTCCGACGAGCTCGACCCTCTGACGCGCCTTGTGCTCATAAACACCCTCTATCTTAAGGCAAAGTGGGCTTCTCCGTTTGACGCGCAGGCTACATTTACCGACCTTTTCCACGCCGAGGGCGGTGACAGGGAAGCGGAGTTTATGCACAAAACCGCGCATTTTGAATACCTCGATGGCGACGGCTACGAGGGCGTTGTCCTCCCTTACCGCGGCTGGGGAATGAAATTCATCGCGCTCAAGCCCACAAGCGGCACTGTCAGCGACCTTGTAAGCTCGCTTGAAGGCGTGAATCCCGAGGGTGAGAGCAGAAAAATATTCCTCTCCATGCCGAAGTTTGACGTTGATTATCGCTTTGATATGGTCGAGCCGTTAAAGTCGCTCGGGCTTGAAAGCGCGTTCACCGACGAGGCGTATTTCTCGCTCATGAGCGAGGAGCCGCTGTACGTCAGCAATATTTTCCAGAAGGTCAAGGTAACGGTCGATGAGGACGGCACCGAGGCCGCCGCGGCGACAGTCGTCGAAATGGTTGCAACGAGCGCCGCGCCGGGATTCGTCGAGGAGCCGTATGAGCTTCGTCTTGACGAGCCGTTTGTGTATATGATAGTCGAGTCCGAGTCGAATGTCCCGCTCTTTATGGGCGTTATGAACGACCCGTCGTAAGCGCTGCACTGTGTAGGGGCGGGTCTCTGCGCCCGCCCGAAAAACTGCAAAAAGGATCGATTTTATGTCAGTCTGTAATCTCTGTCCCCGAGCCTGCGGAGTTGACCGCGGTGCAAGAAGCGGATTCTGCGGCGTATCGGATACCATCCGCGTCGCCCGCGCCGCACCGCACTATTGGGAGGAGCCGCCCATCAGCGGCGACAAGGGCAGCGGAGCCGTTTTCTTCTCCGGCTGCTCGCTGCGGTGCGTTTTCTGCCAGAACTACGATATCTCCGTCGGCGGCTTCGGCAAGGAGGTCACGCCGCAGGAGCTTCGCGCGATCTTTGACCGCCTTATAGCTGAAGGCTGTCACAATATAAATCTCGTCACCGCAACGCATTACGCAGACAAGGTGCTGGAGGCGCTCATTGAACCGCTGTCCGTGCCGGTCGTATGGAACACCGGCGGCTACGAGAGCCTTGAAACGCTCAGAAAGCTATCCGGCAAGGTTCAGATCTACCTGCCCGATATGAAATACGCTCTCCCCGAACCCGCGCGGAAATATTCCTTCGCGCCGGACTATTTTGAGGTCGCCTCGAAGGCTATCTCCGAGATGTATGATCAGGTGGGCGACTGCGAGTATGACGAGGACGGGCTGATGCGCCGCGGAATGATAGTGCGCCACCTCGTTCTCCCGGGAAACCTCGAAAACTCTTTCCGCGTGATGGACTGGTTCAGTGAGAATTACGGTGACAAGGGCGTCTGCTTCTCGCTGATGAGCCAGTTTACGCCGATGGGCAGGGCGAAGGACTTTCCGGAGCTTTCACGCCGCCTCACCGAGGAGGAGTATGCTCTCGCCGTCGAGTATATGGAACAGCTCGGCATCGAAAACGGGTTTTATCAGGAGTTGTCGAGCGCCAAGGAGGAGTACACGCCGGATTTTGATCTGACGGGCGTGTGAAAAACAGATACAAAAAATGCGGGGATCCGACGGATCCCCGCATTTAATGTTAAATAATACTAATCCTTGATATAAAACTGACTTGTAATTCTGAGCAGAAATTGTGCCAGACAAGGCATACACCGCAGAGCATAATGGATATATATGGTCAAGGGGGCTAACGCAGTATGGCGCAATTTCTGCCAGAAGGACTGTCAGGTTTCTATTAAGGTTTAGTATAAGATTACTCAGCGAGCGAATTTGCCCACTTGACGTACTCCGCGACCTGAGCGCGGGTGGCCTCGAGATTCTCGCCGTGGGCGAGTATGTAGACCTTGACCTTCGGCTCGGTGCCGCTGGGACGGACGAGGATAACGGTGCCGTCCGCAAGGATGAAGGAGAGAACATTGGAGTCGCAGAGCTCCATCTTCACGACCTCTCCGGTCTTGACGTCCTTCTCCTCGCCGGGCAGATAGTCGCGGGTCTTGACGACCTCGACTCCGGCGATGGCCTTCGGAGCGGAGGCACGGAGATTTACCATAAGCTGTGCCATCTTCTTCTGTCCGTCAAGGCCGGGCATAACGAGGTTGATGGTCTTCTCGGCGTATGCGCCGTACTTCTCATAGCACGCCTCGAGAGCGTCGATGAGCTTTATGCCCTTGAGGGAATAGTAGGAAGCCATCTCAGCCATGAGAACAGCGGCGGTAACGGCGTCCTTATCACGGACATAGTCGCCGAACATATAGCCGTAGGACTCCTCGAACGCGAAGATTACCTTGCCCTCGCCGCTTCCCTCGAGAGCATTCTTCTTCTCGGCGATGAATTTGAAGCCGGTGAAGGTGTCGAAGTGGGCGATGCCGTTCTTCTCAGCGACGGCGTTGAACATGGAGGTTGTAACAATGGTCTTGAGGCCGACGGGATTAGCCGGCATCTTTCCGGTGCGCTTGAGTGCGCCGATGAGGTAGTCGAAGAGGAGAACGCCGGTCTGGTTGCCGGTGAGGGGGATGAACTTACCGTCGTGATCGCGGATCATAAGGCCGACGCGGTCAGCGTCCGGGTCAGAGCCGAGGATGAAGTCTGCGCCGACTTCGTTTGCAAGGTCAACGGAGAGATAGAAGCCCTCGGGGTTCTCGGGGTTCGGGGAGACAACTGTGGAGAAGTTGCCGTCCTTGATCATCTGTCTCGGCTCGCAGTGCAGGTGCTTGATGCCGAGGCGGCGGAGAGCCTCAGGAATGAGGACGCGGCCGGTGCCGTGGAACGGGGTGTAGACCATGTGGAAGTTGTCGGCGGCGGCCTTTACGGTGTCGTAATCGTTGACCATCGCCATTACCTCGTCGAGGAACGCCTCGTCAGTCTCTCTGCCCATCCACTCGATTATGCGCTTGTCAAGAGCCTCGTTGAAGTCCATGGTCTTGGGCCCCTCGAAGATATCGAGCTCCTCCATCTTCGCGGCGACCTCGGAGGCGTGCTTCGGGGGAAGCTGAGCGCCGTCAGACCAATAGACCTTGTAGCCGTTGTACTCCTTGGGGTTGTGGGAGGCGGTGACGTTGATGCCCGCCTGGCAGCCGTAGTGACGGACGGCGTAAGAAAGCTCAGGGGTGGGACGCATATCGTCGAAAAGACGGACATGGATTCCGTTGGCTGCCATAACGCAGGCGGCCTCGCGGGCAAATACATCGCCGTTGTTGCGGCAGTCATAGCAGATCGCTACGCCCTTCTTCGCGGCCTCGGGGCCCTCGGCGAGAACGACCTCGGCAAAAGCCTGAGTTGCGTGGCGGATAACGTGAACGTTCATCTTGTAGGTACCCGCGCCCATGGTGCCGCGAAGTCCGGCAGTGCCGAAGGCGAGGTAGGACTGGAAGCGGGACTCGATCTCCTTGGGATCGTTTTTGATGGCTTCGAGCTCAGCTCTCTCCTCTGCGGTGATGTGCGGGGAAGCGAGCCAATGCTCATAGGTTTTCATGAAATCCATTTTTGCGTCCTCCTATGTAAATTATTATTTTTTTATTCTTCAACATCCTGCACGTTTTCGGCGTTCAGTATGTTTTTAGCATCTTCAAGCATAGTCTCCGGCACGAAGATATCAACTCCGCCGCCCGCGTGACCGAGAATAATGTTGCCCACAACTCCGTCATTCGGGTACTCGCAGACGGTCGGGATATTGAAGGACTCCATAAGCGAGCGGACAAGCTCGCTTTCAAGCTCGTTTCCCGCCGTGTGCGTCAGAAGCGCGGGCGCGACAAACTCGCCCTGCTCATTCTTCGGCCAGACGCCGCGCAGAGCGCTCTTATTAAGTCCCCAGTCCGATATTGCCATAGGAGCACCTCCATAAATTATTTGTGGTACTTTCCGCCGGAGGCGATGTTCATCGCGCGGTAAATCTGCTCAAGCAGCATTACCCGCGCAAGGTGGTGCGGCAGTGTCATGCGCGACATACTCATTCTGAGCTTTGCGGCGCTCTTGACTCTCGGGCTGAGCCCGTCCGACCCGCCGATGATGAAGCAGATTTTGCTCGCCTCAGCGGAGATTTTAACGATTCTGGCGGAAAACTCCTCGCTCGTCATCTCCTCGCCCTCAACGCACATCGCACAGATGTACGCGCCCTTCGGCACGGCGGCGAGAATTGCGTCCGCCTCGTACTCCATGTTGTTCTCTTTTTTCGACTCCGGAAGCTCATTGACCGCGATTTTGCAGTAGGCTCCGAGCCGCTTTATGTACTCGCCGCAGGCGTCGAGATAGAATTTTTCCTTCAGCTTGCCGACGGCGATAATTATTATATCGAGCATCTCAGCCGGCGTTCGGGATCGCGGTATCGGCGTCCGGAATCTCGATGCACTCTATATCTGCGCCGACAGAGCGAAGCTTCTTTATAAGCTCCTCATAGCCGCGCTCGACATATTCAACGCCCTCAATTTCGGTTACGCCCTCGGCACAGAGTCCGGCGATCACCATAGCGGCGCCCGCACGGAGGTCGCACGCCTTGACGTGCGCTCCGGTGAGCTTTGAAACACCCTCGACATAGGCAGTACGCCCGTCAACTCTGATATTTGCGCCCATTTTTGTAAGCTCGTCAACGTATTTATATCTGCTGTCCCAAACTCCCTCGGTAACACGGCTTGTGCCGTTTGCAATAGCGAGAACAGTTGTCAGCTGCGGCTGCATATCCGTTGGGAAGCCGGGATAAGGCTGAGTTTTAAAGTTAGTGCGGCGAAGCGGGCCATGTCTGCGCACAAGCACCTCGTCCTCGCCCTCCTCGACCTCGACGCCCATCTCCTCAAGCTTGCCGGAGATGCAGTTCAAGTGCTTCGGAATGACATTTCGGATAATAAGCTCTCCGCCGGTGCCGGCAACGGCCGCCATATAGGTGCCGGCCTCGATCTGATCGGGGATTATAGAGTAGAAGCCGCCGGTGAGGTGATCCACACCGCGGATTTTAATAACGTTCGTTCCCGCTCCGCGCACATCTGCGCCCATAGAGTTCAGGAAGTTCGCAACGTCGACGATGTGCGGCTCGCGCGCGGCGTTTTCAATGATGGTTCTTCCCTTTGCGAGAACAGCCGCGAGCATAAGATTTATCGTCGCGCCGACAGATACGACGTCGAGATAGATATTTGCGCCGTGAAGCCTTCCGCCCTCCGCCTTCGCATAGACGAGGCCGTTTTTGAGTTCGACCGTTGCGCCCATCGCCTCGAAGCCCTTGACGTGCTGGTCAATGGGGCGAACGCCGCCGAAATTGCAGCCGCCGGGCATGGCGACCACCGCCTCGCCGAATTTGCCGAGGAGAGCGCCTATAAGGTAATAGCTCGCGCGGAGCTTCTGCATCATATCAAAATCGGCGACTGGTGTTTTGATTCCGCCACAATCGATATCCATAGTGTGGGGGTTCACCATCTTTACAGATGCGCCGAGAGTTCTGAGTATGCCGAGCTGGATATTCGTATCGGATATCTGCGGGATATTCTCAATGCGGCACACTCCGTCCACAAGTATGGCGGCGGGTATCATGCCGACGGCGGCGTTTTTGGCTCCGGAGATCTCGATGATTCCGCTCAGCTCTTTGCCGCCTCGAACGATATACTTAAACAAGGCTTTGGCCTCCACTCAATAATTTGTAGGGAACGTCTGATTAAATCAGCATTGGCTGAATTGCGCCGAAGCTGCTTTTATTCAGAGGTTCCTTAATATAGCTATTCCCAAAAGGGAGAGAAATACGCACAAAACAAATGCTCATAATGACACTTATACAGTGTAAAAAGATTATACCATCATTTCCCGCGGGTGTAAAGAGCAAATTCGGTCGAAAAAGCGTTCAGCGATTTATATCAAAAATATTTGACTATTAGTGTATTTTCTATTATAATAGGCAAGTTAATATTTTTATTTTGGAGTGATATGGTTTGGCTGAAAACTGCACGTCTAACTGCTCCTCCTGCGGTCAGGACTGTTCCTCCCGCAGAGAGCCGCAGAGCTTCTTAAAGCCCCAGAACGAGGGCTCAAACGTAAAAAAAGTCATCGCAGTCGTATCCGGTAAGGGCGGCGTCGGCAAAAGCCTCGTCACCGCGCTCAGCGCCGTGAATATGGCAAAGAGAGGCGCTTCAGTCGCCGTTCTCGACGCCGATATTACCGGCCCCTCCGTTCCCGCCGAGTTCGGTATCCGCGACAGAGCTGTTTCGGACGGAAAGAGCATCTTCCCCGCCGTTACGAAGTCCGGCATACAGATAATGAGCATGAATATGCTCCTCGACTCTGCCTCCGACCCCGTAGTGTGGCGCGGCCCGGTCATAGCCGGAGTTGTCGGTCAGTTCTGGACCGACGTCGCGTGGGGCGACGTTGACTATATGTTCGTCGATATGCCTCCCGGAACGGGCGACGTTCCGCTCACCATCTTCCAGAGCCTCCCTGTGGACGGTATCATCGTCGTCACAAGCCCGCAGGAGATGGTCGGCACCATCGTCGAGAAGGCGGTCAAGATGGCGGCAATGATGGATAAGCCCATAATCGCCATCGTCGAGAATATGGCGTGGTTCCGGTGCCCGAGCTGCGGAGAAAAGCACCGCATCTTCGGCTCCGGCGACGTCAAGGCTCTCGCTGAGAGGTACGGCGTCGACTGCACCGCCGAGCTGCCGATAAATCCCGACTTTGCCGCGCTTGTCGACAGGGGCGAGGTCGAGAGCATCGAGTGCGGCGCGCTCGACGAGGTGCTGAATAAGATAGAAAAGCTATAAAAAGTTCACAAAAGCAGGGGTGAAGGGAATGAAAATCGGATTTTCCAGTGAAAAATACCGCAAGATGCAGGCTGAGCACATAAAGGAGCGCATCGAGCAGTTCGGCGGCAAGCTCTATCTCGAGTTTGGCGGCAAGCTCTTCGACGATTACCACGCCTCCCGCGTTCTGCCGGGCTTCGAGCCGGACAACAAGGTCAAAATGCTCCTCGAGCTGAAGGACAAGGCTGAGATAGTGATCGCGATCTGCGCAAGCGACATTGAGAAGAACAAGGTTCGCGGAGATTACGGCATCACCTACGATCTCGACGTTCTGAGGCTCATCGACGCCTTCCGCGGCTACGGGCTCTATGTCGGCAGCGTTGTGATCACGCAGTTTGCCGGTCAGTCCAGCGCAGAGAGCTTCCAGCAGCGCCTTGAGGCGCTGGGAATCCGCGTTTACCGCCACTACCCCATCGCAGGCTATCCCGCCGATGTTGAAAAGATAGTCTCCGACGAGGGCTACGGCAAAAATGAGTTCATCGAGACCACCCGTCCCCTCGTCGTCGTGACCGCTCCCGGCCCAGGAAGCGGCAAGATGGCGACCTGTCTCAGCCAGATATACAACGAGCGCAAGCGCGGCGTAAGCGCCGGCTACGCGAAGTTTGAAACCTTCCCGATCTGGAATCTCCCCCTGAAGCACCCCGTGAACGTAGCTTACGAGGCGGCTACCGCCGACCTCAACGATGTCAATATGATCGACCCCTTCCACCTCGAGGCATACGGAGTCATGACCGTAAACTACAACCGCGACTTCGAGGTTTTCCCCGTTCTGCGCACGCTCTTCGAGCGGGTATACGACGGCGAGTGCCCCTACAAGTCGCCCACCGATATGGGCGTAAATATGGCGGGCAACTGCATCGTAGACGACGAGGTTTGCTGTGAAGCCTCGAAAAACGAGATAATCCGCCGGTACTTTGCCGCCCTATGCAATCGCACGAAGGGTCTTTCCGACGGTATGGACGTCGAGAAGATTAAGATACTTATGAACTCCGTCGGCGTTACCGAAAACGACCGCATCTGCCGCAAGGAGGCGCTCGCGCGCTTCGAGGAGACCGGCGAGCCGGCATTTGCGCTTCAGCTTCCTAACGGCGAGATTGTCACCGGCAAGACCACGAAGCTTCTCGGCGCCGCTTCCGCTGCGCTTCTGAATGCACTTAAGAGTCTCGGCGGCATCAACGACCGTATCCGCCTTCTCAGCCCCGCCATCATCGAGCCGGTACAGGACCTCAAGGTCAATCACCTCGGCGGTCACAATCCGCGCCTGCACACCGATGAGGTGCTCGTCGCGCTCAGCATTTCCGCGGCGACGAATCCCGTAGCCGAGATTGCAATGCAGCAGCTTGAGAAGCTCAAGGGCTGCGAGGCGCACTCCACCGTCATTCTCAGTCAGGTCGACGAGAATCTTATGAAGAAGCTCGGCATAAACCTCACCTGCGAGCCGGTGTACCAGTCGAAAAAGCTCTACCATAAATAAATCCGGTAGTGGAGGAAAAAAATGGCGACTATTTCTGATTTAATAAAATCGCATATATCCTCCGGCAGGCTCTTTCATGCGTATATCATAACGGGCTCGGACGAGGATGGGCGCTTTGAGGGCGCAAAGGTTCTCGCGCAGAGCTGCGTCTGTGAGCGAGATGCGCGTCCCTGCGGCGTGTGTCACGCCTGTCAGAAGGCGATGAAGGGTCTGCACCCCGATATAACTGTCACCGGCAGGGTCGGCGACGATAAGGAAATCAAAATCGACGCGATGCGCGCCGTCCGCGCTCAGGCGATGGTAATGCCAAACGAGGCAGAAAAGAGCGTTTTCATTATCCGCGAGGCGGATTATATGAATGCCGCCGCGCAGAACGCGATGCTCAAGGTCTTTGAGGAGCCGCCGAGCCACGCGGTATTTATTCTTACCGCGGAAAACCCCGAAAAGCTTCTCGGAACAGTCCGCAGCCGCTGTGAGCTCATCACCCTCCCGCCCCGCGACCTCATGATCGAGAGCGCGCTTGCGGATAAATTCTGGCGCGCCGCACTGAGGCGCGACCGCGTACTGCTCTCCTCTGCGGCGACGGAGCTTGAAAAGGAAAAGGATCGCGCCGTCCTCGCCGATTTCATAGCCGCACTCAAGCGCGGAGCCGTCGAAAGGATCCGCACCGGCGAGATAAGCGAGGCGCTTTTCACCTCCGTAACCGACGCCTGCAGCGATGCGGAAAAGTATATGATATTCAACATGAGCGCCGTTCACCTTGCAGGTCTTTATCTGAACGCATTTCTGGCGCACGTTTGATATAATTTAGGAGAATACAATGGCAGAAGTAGTCAGCGTAAGATTCAAAAATAAAGGAAAGGTGTATTTCTTCGACCCGAACGGCATCAATGTCCGTCAGGGCGAGAACGTGATCGTTGACACCGCGAAGGGTCTCGAGTACGCCGAGTGCGCCGCAGGCAACCACGAGGTGCCGGACGATACCGTCCATGCTCCCCTGCGTCCCGTCGTGCGCGTTGCAACCGCGGAGGATAACCGCCGTGCAGAGGAAAACCGCGCTGCCGAGAGGGACGCGTATCGCGTCGGCCGCGAGAAGATCCGCGCTCACAAGCTCGATATGAAGCTTGTCGACGTCGAGTATAACTTTGAGGGCAGCAAGATTCTCTTCTTCTTCACCTCAGACGGCAGAGTAGACTTCCGCGACCTCGTCAAGGACCTCGCCGGCGTGTTCCATACCCGCATTGAGCTCCGTCAGATCGGTGTGCGCGACGAAGCGCGTATGCTCGGCGGTCTCGGTATCTGCGGAAGGCAGTACTGCTGTGCGCAGTTTCTTGACGACTTCCAGCCCGTCAGCATAAAGATGGCGAAAACGCAGGGCTTCTCTCTCAACCCGGCCAAGATCTCCGGCGCCTGCGGCAGGCTTATGTGCTGCCTCAAGTACGAGGAGGAGGCGTATGAGGAGCTTGTCAGGAACGTACCGAAGCCCGATTCCTTCGTCGATACTCCCGCCGGAAAGGGCACCGTACTCGACGTTAATCTGCTCAAGAGCACCGTCCGCGTCCGCCTTGAGGACGTGTCGGAGATGAATATAAAAACCTTCCGCGCCGAGGAGGTCGCCGTCCTCGGCGGCAAGCAGAAGCGTGCCGAGTATCTTCAGATGAAGGCGGAGGGCAGGATCCCCGATGAGAAGCCCGCCCCACGCATAAGGCGGGTCGAGAAGCCGCAGGAGCCCGCTCCCGCCGAGCCGTTGAAGCAGGAGAAGTCCCACGCGCCTCGCCACAGAAACCACGAGGTTCACAGGGTGAAGGCGGAGGTCGAGGAAAAGCCCGTTCAGCGCGCCGATGAGCCAAAAAAGGCGGATAAGCCGCAGTCGCATAACCGCCGCTTCCGCCGCAGAAGACCCTCCGGCGGAGAAAAATCGCATCAGGGAGAATAATGTCGCGCGATTTCTCTTGACTAAGCTCTGAAAGTGTGGTATAGTATCTCTTACAAAGAGGAGCGCGTTTCGCGCTCCCGCATATCGCGGGGTAGAGCAGTTGGTAGCTCGTCGGGCTCATAACCCGGAGGTCGTGAGGTTCAAGTCCCACCCCCGCAACCATAAAACAGCCGTTTTCTTAGTGAAAACGGCTGTTTTTATAACTTTTTTGAGGTTTTCAGTTTTTAGGAAATCGCTAAAATTCAACAAAAGTTCAACTTCGTTTGATAATTACGCTTTTTTGCGGAAAAAGTCCTCCAATATTTCGGCATTGTTTTTATCTGCCTCCGCAATAATGTGAGAGTACATATCGGTGGTAGTTGATACTTTTGCGTGACCGAGGCGCTTGGAAATGGAAATGCTGTCAGCGTGCTTGAAATAGAGGATTGACGCCATAGTGTGCCGGAATGCGTGTGGGTGAATGTGCGGCAGTCCGTGGCGCTCAGAAAATTTCGCCATCCAGTCGGTCACGCTGTCCGGGTGCATAGCGCCTCCGTTGTACTGAGCAAATACAAAATCCCGGTCTTGGTAATACTCTCCGAGGCTTGTAATCTCTCTTTGCTGAGAGAGCTTATATTCGCTCAGTAAGCGCATTGTTTCACGCGGAAGGATAATATATCTATCCGAGCTTGAAGTCTTTAATGTGTCCTCATAAATGCCTCTATCCGGCGAATATAGCACATTGTTGCAGATATGAATTTTGCTGTTCTCGAAGTCAACCTCACTCCATTTAAGTCCGAGTATCTCGCCGCGCCGAGCGCCGGTTATCAAAAACAGATGAGTAAGCACTTTCCACTTAAGTGGCTCTTTTTCGAGTGCTTCACGGATTGCCTCGACCTCCTCCGGTTGATAATACTGTGCTTTCTTTTTGATGACCTTCGGCAGCTCCGCAAGCGAGGCCGGATTATACGGAATAATGCGCTCCTTCACGGCTTGCTGCAAAACTGTATGTATGAAGCGGTGATGCTCAATTACTGTCTTCGATGATAACGAGGCCTTCTCCTCGAAGCAATTAAACGCCTTTTCAAGCTTCAATCCGAGCGCATCAGCTATCTTTTCAGCTGATTTTTTGCTGATAGGCTTTCCCGCTATAGCAGCGCAGACCGTTGATGATGCCATATTTTTTTCTTTTGCAATTTTTGAACGGGATATTTTTTCCTTTTTTATTACGGATTCAAGGTCTATTTTTGCTGTGCAGCGACAGCTGACTTTTTTCTCACCTTTTTTTCCTAGCGCGGTATAAAGGTCGTTAAGCTGGTCAACGCGGAGGTCTTTCAGCTTAATATGACCGATAGCAGGATAAATGCGCTTCGCAAGCTCTCTGTATCTCACGGCGGTGCTATGCTTTAAGCTATCTCGTTCCTCCTTCAATTGAATAACATAGTCTGCATAAGCGGCGAAGGTCTGACGGTTATCCGAGGCTTCGCCGCTTTTGCATTTTGCCTCAAACTGAGCGGCAAAGGCTTCCGCTTTTTTGCGCGCGCTGTCCTCTTTCCAAGTCGGAGAAACATCGAAAGTTGTAGTCCACGGCTTTAACTGCTTGCCGTCTAACCCTCGCCCACGGAAAACTCGAATTGAAAAGCTTAACAGTTTACCGTTTTTATCACGTCGTTCTTGGATATTAGCCATACAATATCTCCTTTTTGTATTCTCTTATAATTTTCACTGAAGCTGTCAGCTGCATATTTATTGTGTATTATCCCATATTTCATGTGAAAAGTCTCATTTTTGAAGCATAAACTAACATTATTGCCGTTTGTCGAAGAGCTCTTCTGTCAATGCAGCGAAAAATGCTAATTTGTACTCATGAATTTCCGCCCCTTTATATTGTCGTTTATAATTTGTGTTTTGTCAAATTTTAACGGATGATTTTCTCGCCTAATGTTTTCTTTTGTTTATATATTATATCATATTTTTTGCGGTATGTCATTTTTTCTGCACAATTATTTATTACCGATTATAACATAATCTAACCAAGGTGTACGATACCAGTCAAGAGCGTCGAGGTCATCAACACCGGGCGCCTTCATACGGTATAGCTACCACGCAAATTTTGATATATATTTTTACATTTAACACAAAATAAAAAGCACAGGATGTTGTGATGCATCCTGTGCTCCAAATAATGAAAAATTATTTATTCGAATAAATAAATGTTTTTGAAATGATTCTATTGTTAACATCAGCCATACGCGATACTATGGCCGCACATTCCGCGCGAGAGATGTTGTTGTTCGGATAGAACGTTTTTTTGTCATCGCTTCCGTTCAGTATTCCGGCGCGATAGAGCTTATATACCGCGTCATAATAGCTCGCACCCGCTGCAACATCGGGAATATCTCCGTCATAGACGTTGTTGACCTCAATGAGACCAATATCCGGAAGAGCCTTGGCAAATATCTCAGCAAACTCCGCTCTTGTAGCGATTCGCGTAACATCCGAAGAATACATCTCTTCGCT
>JAFVCD010000042.1 GCA_017479425.1 Oscillospiraceae bacterium | reverse complement strand
CATAACGTACTTCTGTACCATAAGATACGCAACAGCCTCCGGAGAAGCAAAGCTGCCGGGTAATACGGCAGGCTCTTTCGGGCTTTTCTCAATAAGAGCTTCATCGCTCTCTTTTTCGCATTCTCTGCAGGCATAGGTGTAATATACGTCGTCTCGGAAGTAATATTTCGGAGGCTCAATAACAAAGGTTCTTTTCGTCTCGCTGCCTATCTCTGTCATTTCCGTTCCGCAGACCGGGCACTTGCGCTCCTCATCGGACAGACGGTGTTCAATACGCTCTACAGGAAGCTCCTTAGCGGTAATGTCGTTAACGCTGCCGCTGCGGCGCTTGCGACTGTGAGCCTTTACCTTCGTCTCCGGCTCATAGGAAGCAGCGTCCATCCTCTCTGCCTCATTAAAAGTAAGGCTGAGCTGATCCATCACGCCCTCTTGTATCTTCTCAGAAGATTGACCATAGAGCTTCTTCTTGCTGAGCTTGAGCTGCTCCATAAGCCACTCGTTCTGAGCGCGTGTTTCTGCAAGCTCCTGCTTGAGAGCATCATATTCCGCACGGGAGAGCGCAACAGTCTCTGCCGTGTTACTTGTAGCATTATTCTTCTTTTCCATAGCTCTATTGTACCATAAAGCTTTGCTTTCTGCACTAACTACTTTTGACCTCAAAAAAGGTGTTCGTCATTGTGCTGTCAGATTTAAAGCCGGAAGATGAGATACAACGAACGACAGCTCCGGATGACTCAAAAGAATCCCCGGAGCTGATGATCGCAATTTAAAGCAATCTGCGGCTCTGAAAGCGTTTCAGACGTAAGCAAAAGCGGCTTTATACTTGTATTATCTGCGTCAAATAATTTCTCCCTTTTGCTCAAATAACACTGAGACCGTTTATCTTCCTGTGCGCTTTCGGCTGTTCTATACTAAGCCCTTCCATAAGCCAGCGGCACTGCTGAGGCGTTATCTCCCACGCTTCCTGAGCGTTCCTCGGCCACTCAAACACACTGCGCTCCAGTCTCTTCATCACAAGCACAAACCCGTCGTTTTCCCAGTACAGTCCTTTGATCCGGTCCTTCCTTCTTCCGCAGAACAGAAACAGAGTATTTGAAAACGGATTGAGGCCAAACTCCCTCTGCACTATTCCGGCAAGACCGTCAATGCCCTTTCTCATATCTGTATAGCCCACCGCTATGAATACGCGATCGGCTCCGCTAAAGTCATTCAGCATTGACAATACCTCGCAGAATAGCGGAAGCAAGATCCGGTTCTGTACCGCTGTAAAACACTATCTCTTTTCCGTTAAGCTTCACAACGGCTGCGATACCGGATTGTGAAGCCGGTGCTTTAGCAGGCGTTATCTCCGCAAAGACCGGGTTATCTATTTTTGCGAGCTCAGTCTCTCCGGCTTTCTTAAGCGCCTGCCGGGACAGGCTCAATATCTGACGCTCCCAGCGGTAGTACGTTTTGTAGCCTATGCCTTCACGTTCGCACCACGCCCTAACCGTCATGCCGCTTGACCGGCACTGTGCCACCTTGTCGTTCCATTCGGCAAGCTGCACCTGGTGCTTTGCCTCCCACGCTGTCATTTACATCACCACCAAAGAAAAGTCCTGAGAATTCTCAAGACATCTTAAGTCTTCTCGAGATTTCTCAGGACATTGTCTCATATCTACTTAGATTTTTATATACGTCGTTATGGTTGACGGTTACATTTTATCCGCGCAAAATCTCCCCGGCGCTGATTTCAAACGCCGTTCTCTCCTCGGATGTTTCTCCGAGGTTTTTTATGTACTTGCGGCTCTGGAGTCTGCCGTGGAGCGTTATAATATCGCCCACAGAGTAGTCCGCCGCCTCGACAGCTCCCGCGCCCCACGCGATAACCGGCAGATAGTCGCTCCCGCGGTGCTCTCTCGGTGAGGCGACGAGCAGATCGGTTATCTCCCTGCCCATCGGCGTTTTGCGATACACCGGCGCCTTGACTACCACGCCCCGAAGCTCCAGCTCGTTGCGGTAATCGAGCCCGGTGCGGCACAGCGTGCGCGCGAGAACGCTTATCACAAGCTTCGCGCCCGCGCCGAAGCGGTTATTGAAGCTGCGCACCTCGCCCTCGACGAAGATCCGCGCACCATCGCCCTCGATCTCTCTCAGCATACTCTCCGGCGCGAGAACGTTCAGCTCATCATTTGTACCCGAAAGCCTCTCTACGGCAACCGGAAGGCGGTAGATCGCCTCCCGCGCGCCCATATGACTGAATTCGGCCTTTCCGGCGGCGTTGCCGATTATGATTATGTGGTTATTTTCTCTCAACGCATTCATCCCCTTCTCTGAAATCTATGAGAAGGGGATGAATTTTATTACTTCGCGGTCGCTCTCAGAACTGCAGTGCCGTCGAGATAGAGCGCGTAGACCTCGCCGGAGGTGAGCGAGTCGGAGGTGAAGATCACGCTGTCCGCCGTCTTGACCGCCTCGACAGTGGCGACTGTGTTCTTATAAGCGTCCTTTATCGTTACGGTCATTCCCGCCCTCACGGGAACACCGGAGAATTCAATCGTCACGCCCTCCGGGTGCTGAGCCATATTGCTCATACCGATCGAGAGGATACTGCCGCCGGTGAGGGTCGCCTCTCCGTCGCAGTCAAAGGCGGCGTTTTCGCCGTTTGCCGCGCCGAACACTACCGCGCTGCCGCCGGTAATCGTAATGTTGCCGTTGGAGTCGATGCCGTCGCCGTCGGAGTAGACCGTGAGCGAGCCGCCCGCGATAGTGAGCGCCGCGCCGGAGTTTTTGAGGCTGCCGTCGGCGCAGTTGATGCCGTCATCGTCGGCGTAGAGCGTGACTTCTCCGCTCAGAAGCTCGACAGATGCCGCCTCGATGCCCTCATGAGAGCCTGCGACGAGGATAGTCGGGCCGTCCTCGCCCTCCATGCCGATCGTGACCGCGCCGGTGGACTTGATCGCGTCGTCCGCGGCGACGACCGTAAGAGAGCCGCCGGTGATCGTGACCGTACCCTCGCCCGTGTCGGGGTTTGATGTGATGCCGTCGTTGCCTGCGTTTACATTGACAGTGCCGCCGGCGATAGTGACCGAGCCGTCGGAGGCGATGCCGTTATTTGCCGCCGCGACGTTGACTGTGACGGCGCCGGTAACTGAAACAGAAGCGGACTCGGCGCCCTTGATGCCGTTTTTCGCGCTCGAAGCGTCGAGATTGAGCGTTCCGTCGCCGCGGATAAGGAGGGTTGCGCCGCTCTTCACCTTGATGCACGCGCCCTCGTAGTCCTCAGAGGCGGTGTCGGTCTCCGCGTCGGTGAGGGTGACTGTGCCGGTAATTATGATCGTGACCTCCGCGCCCTTGCCGATAACTATCGGCGCGGTGGTCGAGCTTGTGAGGTCGAGGTCTTTGAGGATAAGCGTCACGCCGGTAACGCCCTTTTTGACCTTTATAAAGCCCTCGCTGACAGAGCCGGTGACGGTGTATGTGCCGCTCTCAGTGATGGTGAGTCCTCCTGAAGCTTCGCACTCGAGCGCCGTTTTGTTGCCCTCTGCTACGGTTACGGCTGTGTCAGTAATCGTCACCGTGTTGTCGCTCACGAGGGTCACGCCCTCGACCGTTACGGCTGACTCAGAGTCCTCTATATTTACAAAAGCGGGCAGAGCGTAGAAGCCCGCCGCCAGAACCGTCATCGCGAGCGCCGCCGCGACGATGGAGATAATGCTTTTTTTCATGTGGGTCACCTCTTTCTTTGTGATGACCGCAGTATAATGCGCGAAGCTTAAAGTAAGCTTAAGCGGAAAAAGATTTTTCTGCGCCGCGCCCGCCCCAAGATTTCACGTTACGACCTTCCCGTATGCACTCGCCGCCTCGTCGACCGTCATCAGTCCGAGCCCAACGCGCTGCGCGAGCACCCTGAGCTGGAGGCTCACCTCCTCGGTGATATTCACATCCTCCGGCGTAACGCTGCGCCTGTCCGGAATCGTTGCAAACGGCGCGTAAACGCCGCTCTCCGGTCTCTCGACAGTCACCGGAATGAGCGCAGAGCGCTCCGCGAGCTTCACAAGCTCATCCTCCGATGTAAGAAACCGCACAAACTCATTCGCAAGCTTAAGGCTCCCGCTCTCCTTATTGACCGCGAGCGAGACGGCGGCAAGGTCAAGAAAAACCGCGTCCTTATCGCTCACCGGCAGCGGATAGAAGGCGTAGTCGAAGTCCGGCTCGGGATATAGCCTCGTCGCCGTGAGAGTCTCGGCGGCGGCTATCATCATCGGCGTGTTTCCCTCGAAAAACCGCTCGATAACGGCGGTGTGGTTATCCATAATGCTCTCCGAGGCGGTAACGTCGAGCAGCTCGCTAAGCTCCTCCACGCGCTCGAAGACCGCGCGCAGGCGTTCACCGCCCTCAGCGGAGAGCGCATTCAGCTCCTCTATCGCCCTCTCGTCGCCGGATACGAGCCCGCAAAGACGCGCATACGCGGCAATGTAGAACGCAGAGCCGTTCCCGGCACCGGTATAGCCGCAGAGCGGCGAGGAAACACCGCCTGCCTTGAAGTCCTCGCAGACCTCTCTCAGCGCGTCGAAGCTCTCGGGAACAGACAGCCCGAACTTTTCAAAAAGCGACCTGTTCACAAGCATTCCGTAGGCCGAGGATAGCACCGGCACGGCGCTGAGCTCCTCGCCGTCATAGGTCAGAAGCCGCGAACGGATGCAGTCGAGCGATATTGAGAGCGCTGGGGAAGCGAGATTTTCCGCGTGGTCGAAAACTGTCCTGTACCTCTGCTGACCGCGCATCCAGCCATGCACAAAGTAGATATCCGGCGCATTTTCGCCGTCGAGCGCGCTTACAACGGCGCTCTTATAGTCGTCGAGCTTTACATAGCGCAGCTCTATCGCGGGATAGTACGCTCTGAAATCCTCAAAAGCCTCCAAAAGCGCTGAAAAATCCGCAATATCGCCGTAAATCGTAACGCTTCCGGCGGTATCTCTGCCGAGCGCCGGCGCGAAGCCCTCCGGCTCCGGCGCAATTTCCGTCTCCCGCACCGCGCAGGAGCACAATAAAAGGGCGGTCAGAAGCCAGATAAGCGCCGCTTTCGCCCTTTTCATGGTTGACCGCCCCTTTCAATTTTTATTTCTTAAGCTTCAGCGCTTCCTTCGCCTTCGCAGCGATGCCCTCCGGCGTGAGGCCGTATAGCTCCAGCATCTGCGCGGCAGTGCCGCTTCTGCCGAATTCATCGGGTACGCCGTGGCGCACGACCGGGGTCGGGCATTTCTCGCAGAGAAGCTCGCAGACCGCGCTGCCGAGGCCGCCGATTGTACTCGCCTCCTCAACCGTGAGGATCGCGCCCGTCTCCTGCGCCGCCTTGAGAACAAGCTCCTCATCGAGCGGCTTTACGGTGTGCATATCGATAACGCGGGCTGAAATGCCCTCATTTTCAAGTATCTTCGCCGCCTCATATGAGAAAGGAACGGTGATTCCGGTGGCGATTATCGTCACGTCACTGCCGTCCTTCAGCGTAACGCCCTTGCCGAGCTCGAACTTGTAGCCGGGTATCTCTGCTGTGACGGTCTCGGTGGCGTAGCGGCACATTCTGAGGTAAGCGGGGCCGTTGTAATTGAGAAGCGCCTCGACGGCAAGGCGCATTTCGTGCGCGTCGCAGGGTACGACTACGGTCATTCCCGGAAGCGCGCGCATAAGCGCGATATCCTCGTTCATCTGATGGGTCGCGCCGTCCTCACCGACTGACGGGCCGCCGTGGGAGCCGACGACCTTGACATTGAGGTGCGGATAGGCGATGGAGTTGCGCACCTGCTCCCACGCTCTGCCTGCTGCAAAGATGGCGAAGGTATTGGTAAACGGCTTAAGACCGACGGTGCTCATTCCGGCGGCGATGGAGGTCATATTCGCCTCAGCGATGCCGCAGTCATAGAAGCGGTCCGGGTAAGCCTTTGCGAACTTGTTGGAGTTCGTCGCGGCGGCGAGGTCGGCGTCCAGAACCACAAGCTCGGGATACTTCTCCGCAAGCTCAACTATCGCTTCGCCGTAAGCGGCGCGGGTTGCTTTCTTATCAGCCATCAACTTCCACCCCCAGCTCCTTAAGATGTGCGTTTATATCGTTCACCGCGACGGCGTACTCATCGTCGTTCGGCGCCTTGCCGTGCCAGCCGACGGCGTTTTCCATATAGCTTACGCCCTTGCCCTTAGTGGTTGACATAATTATCATGGTTGGCTGACCCTTGACGGTCTTTGCCTCTTTGAGCGCGGCCTTTATCTCATCGTAATCGTGGCCGTTGATCTTTATGACGTGCCAGTTGAACGCCTCGAGCTTCCTATCCAGCGGCTCGGACGGCATAACGTCGGCGGTGGAGCCGTCGATCTGGAGACCGTTCACGTCGATGAACGCGCAGAGGTTATCGAGCTTCCATTTTGCCGCCGCCATAAACGCCTCCCAGCACTGACCCTCTTCAATTTCGCCATCGCCTAAAACGGCGTAGGTGCGGAAGGTTTTTCCGGTGTGCTTTGCAGCGAGAGCCATTCCGACAGCGCCGGAGATGCCCTGACCGAGCGAGCCGGTGGAGAACTCAACGCCCGGAACGTACACCATATCGGGGTGGCCGGAGAGATGCGCCTTTATGGAGCGCAGCAGCAGCATATCCTCCTTCGGGAAATAGCCGCGGTTGGCGAGGGTCGCGTAGAGCGCGGGGGCACAGTGACCCTTCGAAAGGACGAAGCGGTCGCGGTCCGGGTTTTTCGGGTCTGCGGGGTCGATGTTCATCTCATCGAAGTAGAGAACGGTCAGCGCGTCAACGCAGCTCAGGCTTCCGCCCGGATGACCGCACTTCGCGGCGTGAACGCCGTCGAGAATGAGTCGGCGCGATTCATACGCCTTGATTTCAAGCTCTTTACTCGTCATTTTTTCTCCTTAATTACTCGGGCAGATAATCCCTACCCTAATCTTCCGTTTACAGTATAGCACACTCTCGCGGGAATTTCGATACTTTTTTTATAATACTCGAATAATTGGAGAAATGGCGAGGATATGCCAATTTTGCGCCGCTCATTCGGACTTTTTGCACATTTTCCGGCAGAAATGTCGCCCCCTGGCAGGAACGCAAAATGCGATCTGTCGGGGGGTGCGTTATTCTGCGCTGACGTTCGGAATCGTCAACGTCACAACGGTTCCGCCGCTTTCGCCGGGCGTGATCGCCATTCTTCCGCCGCACATCATTTCCAGACGCTGCCTGATGTTTTCAAGAGTTGTATGCGGCTTAGTTTCGTCTGAGGGGTCAAAGCCGGGACCGTTGTCCTCCACGGTAATTACGGTGCCGTCATCCGTGCTGCGCGTCCTGATCAATACGTGAAGCGGTCCGGCATACGGATCCATGCCGTGCTTTACGGAGTTTTCCACAAGGGGCTGCAGGGTCAGCGGCGGCAGGCGGAAGCTGGTGAACGGCGTATCGTATTCTACGTCAAGCAGCTCTTCAAACTGCACCTGCTCTACGGCAAGATAGGCTCGGGTGTGCTCCAGCTCCGCAGAAAAGGGAATGGTGCCGTCACTGGCAACGGCGTTGAAATTCCGGCGCAGGTAGTCGGTGAAATCCTTGGTTACCTGGCGCGCCTTCTGCGGATCCTGACTGCAAAGGCTGTAAATGCTCATCAGAGTATTGTAGATAAAGTGCGGCCGCATCTGCAGCACCATAACGCTGGCGCGCTGGTTTGCGATCTCCTGCTGCTGACGGGCGATTTCCCGCTGACGGTACAGATCCTGCTCGATCTGATCTGACAGAACAATGCCGTACATAGCCAGAGCAGAGATGACCACGGAGATGTCAAGCAGCGGCACGACGTCAACGAACATCTGCACAATCAGCGCAGCCGTCATCGGCAATATGGCGATAAGGAAGCTGAGATAGACTTTATGGGAGAGCTGTTTTCTTCTCCGTATCAAGCCCGCGAGATTGAACAGCAGGATCGCGACCAGCGGCAGCAGCATAATAGCATACAGAACTCTGTGATCTTTCTGGCTGTCAAATGCGGGATAATAAAACAGCGCGGCACTTATAAGTAAAATAAAAAAGGCCGCCCACAGGCCAATCACAATATGAAAGAGCCTGCTCCGGCGGACATTATCCCCGCAGCAATGTAAGAGATAAGCCGTCAGCATGGGCACCGGTATCGATAGGAGCAGGGATTCCAGAACCAGCATGCAATACTTTGCCGCACGCATATCCGGATAGCCGGATATGCTCAGGTCGACGATACTGGAAAGGCAGCACGCCAAGAGAACGGAAAAAAAGAGCCTGAAAAAGCGCTTGCTCCAGCTGTCGATTCCGGGCATGACGGCGGCGAACAGCAGTCCCATCACGCTTAATACCAGCGCCGCACTGATTATTGAGAAATAAAAGGCTTCGCCGCTCACTCCTTTGTACCTCCGGTTGAAAACGGATACCGCAGCTTTTTTAGTTGTTCCTTTACACTCTCCGGAGTCAGCGGCTTGACCATAAAGCCGCTGGCCTCGGTATTCCATGCGTCGAGAGAGTACTCAGGATATGCGGTCAGAAACACGATGTTTGTGCGAGGATTTATCTCAAGCAGCGTGCGGCAGAGGTCAAGGCCGCTGGCTGTTCCCAGCTCAATATCCAGAATGGCAAGAGCGATCTGGTGCTGCTTTGCGTATTCTATCGCTTCCAACGGCCAGATAAAGCCCATGACCGTGGCATTCGGCATAACCTCCTCCAGAACATTCACTCCGTCGGAGAGGATCACCTTGCTGTCGTCCACCATAATAATGTTGGGGCTGTCTTCGCTTTGTGCAGCAAGCTGAAGCAGCTCGTTGGCGTCCACGCCGAGGCATTGGGCAAGTCTGATGATCATCGCGGCGTCCGGCAGTCGGCTGGCGTTTTCCCAGCGGGCAATTGTGGAATGGTTGACAAACATCAGTTGTCCGAGCTGTTTCTGCGAAAGTCCTCTTTCACCTCTAAGCTTTTTCAGTGTTTCCGAAAACAAAAAGTTCACCACTATACTTCCTTCCGTTTAGTCTGAGGAGAGTCCATCTCTTGCCGCCCGACTCTCCTCAGACTATGCTCATGCTTATGATAATCCAGCTTGGCAATAAAAGCAAGGGTATGGTGCGCGACTATTCAAAACATTTCTGCTGCGCCAACATTTTTCTCATAATAACAAACGATAGCCGCGCCAGTCAATTACGGACAGCATTTTTCGTCGAAAAATGTTGTCCGTCAATGCGCAGTCAAAGTCTACGCATTAAACCGCAGCAGCGAAAATCTCACTGCTGCGGTTTATGTTTATTCATCCTTTACTCTAACAAAAAGCGCGGCGTTCACCACCACAAAAACCGAGCCGCAGTTATGCCCGTCACGGGGCTGAGGATACCGAGCGCTGACAGCACCACCGCCGTAAGATTTATGATAAGCGAGGCGATTATATTAACGTGCACCTTTCTCATGACCCTCTGCATAAGTCCGAAAAGGTACGGCAGGCGCTTTATATCGTCGCTCACGAGAACCGCGTCGGCGGCCTCCACCGCAATATCCGACCCTATGCCCCCATAGCTATGCCTGCGTCGGCGGAGGTGAGCGCGACCTCGCCCGCTGCAAGAAATTCCTTCGTGGCAACGGAGGCAACGAGCTCCAGCGAAACGAGCAGGTCGGCCTTTATATCGTGCTCCAGAACCACGCCCTTCACGGCGCCGACAAGTATGGGAACGCCGCAGAGTATTATCGCAGTCCACGCAAAATCCGCGGGTAAAGCGTCCCTCAGCACTCCCGTTATGCTGAGCACAAGCGATATAGCGGAAAGCGCCGCGCAAACGAGCGTAAGCGAAGCACCTTCTATTCGCATTTTGAGACGAAGGACGAGCTTTTGCGCGCGCTGTGTACGGAAATCTTTGAGCATATATTCTCTGATGAGCTTTCCCGGGAGGCGACCCACGATTTTTCCGGGCGCGAAAAGGACGTCGAGGGCGAAATAACGCATATTCTCTATCATCTGAACGACAGCCGCCCCTATATAAAGAGCATTTTATCCTGCGAGGGCGGCGAGATGTTCATGAGGTATTTTAAGGAATATCTCTCCTCGCTCTTCGCAGGCGAGCTTATGAAGCACAAGTCGGAGGTGCCAATAAGTTCGTTCAGCTCAGGCTCTCACCGTTATTAATTATCAGCTTTGCGGCGGCGCTCTTTGAGATACGCTTGTCCATGGACAGCCTTTCGATATATCTGTGAGCCTCCTCCTCGGTCAGTCCGCTCTTTTCGATCAGCGCCCATTTTGCTCTGTTTACAAGGCGTATCTCCTCTATCTTCTCCTCTACGGAAACGCGCTTTTCCTCGGATTTTCTGAGCCTCTCCCTCTCTGCGGAAAGTATCCTGAGCGCCGTTTCCATAGTGTGCGCGTTTATGGGCTTCGGAAGCGAGGCAACGCCGGAAACGAGCACTTTATAAAACACATCCTCGTAAACCTCGCCCCTTGTCAATAGAAGCACCGCCGAGGAATATTCAGCTGTTATATCCTCAGCCAGCTGCGTACCGAATTCGTCTGTCAGGGGAGAATTGATAATTACAATGTCAAAGTCCCTCATAAGGAGCTTTCTTCTCGCCGCCCCCGCGCTCTCCGCCGACTCCACCGGCCAGTAATCCGTCATCGGCAGCAGCTCTTTCGTCGCGGAGGTGAATTTTTCTGACGATGATACGATCATCACGCCGTAAGTCCGCGGCTGAAATATCATATTACTCTCCTCCCTTCCGGATTTATTTGCGTTTTCTTCATCTGCAATAGTCCGCAAGGAGGATATAGGGGTCTTTTCCGAAATGCTCACCGCTCTGTTCTTTGCCGTTTACGGTAAGCCTTACGGAATTTTCGGGTGCGTCGGAAACCGGAGCGCTTGAAAAGTCCGCGAAAAGCCCGTACTGCGCCGCTATCGTTCGCACAACGGCGCGAAATGTGACCGCGTTGTCCGCCGCAGTCAGAAGCTTTACCGGAGCGCAGTTTACAATATGCTGCCCCGGGCCGCGCTCATGGTGAGAGCCGACCGGCGTAATGCCCATGCGTTCAAGCGTAAGGCATATCTCGCGGCGAACGTTCTCGCCCTTGTCATCCGGGGCAATATCCATATACCCCGCCTTGTCGTGAGTAACCTTTGTGGCGCACCCGTTTTCGTCGAGAGTAAAAAGATAAAAGCTCTGGTCAATGACCGCGGTATCTGCGCCGGCGCTTATGCTCTTCAGGATATTTCTCGGATAATCCGCGATAGCGCTCCCGTCCGGCATCAGGAGGTCGCAGAAGAAATGTACAACCCTGCCGTGCTGCGGGCGCCACGGAAGCTCGCAGAGGGTCGATAGATCCGGCTTCAGGATAATTCTCCCCTCAAAGCCTTCAATGGGCGAAGCGTCGATCTCAACGCCCTCCTCCAGCGCCTTGCTCAGCTCCGAAGGCATTATCGCAATATTTTTCTGCTTTCCGGTCTTATCGCACATAGCGAGGCGAATAAATTTTACGTCAGCCTCGCGGATATACTCCAATACTTCCTTCGGCGTGTATTCCATTTCAATTTTCTCCTTTAGCGTAATAAAGTAATTTTATTATAAGCGCTCCGAAAAATCAACTTTTTTGTTGACAATCCCCGCCGGAAGCGGTAATATTTCAGCGTTAAGAGACAAAGGCGTCTCGCAGATGGATTTCTGCGCGCTTTTGTCTTTTTTGTTTTTAAACACAGGAGGGCAGACTATGAGCAAGTACATTTTCGTGACCGGCGGTGTCGTCTCCGGCCTCGGCAAGGGCATTACAGCGGCTTCACTCGGCAGACTTCTGAAATCCCGCGGCTTCAAGGTTGCGGCACAGAAGCTCGATCCGTATATAAACGTCGATCCGGGAACCATGAGTCCCTATCAGCACGGCGAGGTCTACGTCACAGAGGACGGCGCGGAGACAGACCTTGATCTCGGACACTACGAGCGCTTCATCGACGAGGATCTGAACCGCTTTTCAAACCTCACCACCGGCAAGGTCTATTGGAACGTTATCTCCAAAGAGCGCAGAGGCGAATACCTCGGAAGCACTGTGCAGATAATACCGACTGTGACGGATGAAATTAAGGAATTTATCTATTCTGTCGGCAAAAAGACCGGAGCCGACATAGTTATAACCGAAATAGGCGGCACCGTGGGCGACATAGAATCCCAGCCCTTTCTCGAGGCGATACGGCAGGTCGGTCACGAGGTCGGCAAGGAAAACTCCCTCTATATCCACGTTACTCTCGTGCCCTATCTCAAGGCGAGCGGCGAGCACAAGTCGAAGCCTACGCAGCACTCCGTAAAGGAGCTGCAGGGCATGGGGATAAGTCCGGATATAATAGTTCTGCGCTGTGATGAGCCCATAGAGGACGAGGGTGTTTTTCAAAAAATAGCCCATTTCTGTAACGTAAAGCCCGATTGCGTGATCGAAAACGTGACCATTCCGACGCTTTATGAAGCGCCCCTTATGCTCGAAAAGCAGGGCTTCAGCTCCGTCGTCTGCCGTGAGCTCGGCATTTTTGCCCCTGCTCCCGACCTCTCCGAATGGGAGGCGCTTGTGAAGAGAATAAAGAGCCTCAAAAAAGCCGTAAAAATCGCCATCGTCGGCAAATACGTTCAGCTTCACGACGCCTATCTCTCCGTCGCGGAGGCGCTCCGCCACGCGGGCTACGCACTGGACGCGAGGGTCGATATAGAATGGATAGACTCGGAAAGCATAACGACAGAAAACGCCTCTGCGCTTCTCGGCGGGCTTGACGGAGTTCTCGTTCCGGGCGGCTTCGGTCAGCGTGGGATCGAGGGCATGATCCTCGCCGCAAAATACTGCCGCGAGAGCAAAACACCGTACTTCGGTATATGCCTCGGAATGCAGATCGCCACCATCGAATACGCACGAAGCGTTTTAGGCTGGCAGGACGCGACGAGCCGCGAATTTGACGAGAAGAGCGCACACAAGGTCATCGACTTTATGCCCGGGCAGTCCGACGAAATAGATAAGGGCGGAACGCTCCGCCTCGGAAGCTGGCCCTGCCACATCAAATCCGGCACAGTGATGGAGCGCTCCTACAAGACCCAGGTCATCGCAGAGCGCCACCGCCACAGATATGAGTTCAACAACGACTTCCGCGCAGATTTTGAAAAAGCCGGACTTGTATTATCCGGCACAAGTCCGGACGGAAACCTTGTTGAGACTATCGAGCTTGGCGGGCATCCGTTCTTTGTGGGCGTCCAGTACCATCCGGAGTTCAAGTCGCGCCCCAACAAGGCTCATCCGCTGTTTGTCGCATTCATAAAAGCCGCACTTAAATAGGACTTTGCCGCCCGCAAAAACGGGCGGCATTTTTATTCCACCGTTACGCTTTTTGCGAGGTTTTTCGGCTTGTCTATATCGCAGCCGTTCTCCTTTGCAACATAGTAGGCGAGAAGCTGCATGGGTATCACAGCCAGAATCGGTGTAAAGAGCGTATTGACGGCCGGTATATAGATAACATCGTCCGCCTGCGAGACGATTTTTCTGTTGCCCGCGACAGCGATAGCCAGCACCTTGGCGCCCCGCGCCTTGACCTCGATGATATTGGACGCCGTTTTGTCGAAAAGCCTTTCGTTGCAGCTTACAGCTATCACCGGTGTACCCTCCTCGATAAGTGCGATAGTGCCGTGCTTCAGCTCGCCGGCGGCGTAGCTCTCCGCGTGGATGTAGGATATTTCCTTCATTTTGAGTGCCCCCTCAAGGGCTGACGCCCAGTCGGTATTTCTGCCGATAAAGAAGAGGGATTTTGATGCTGCGTATTTTTTCGCAAGAGCCTTTATTCTGTGGTTCATATCTATCGCGTTCTGAATGAGCCTCGGGAGCCGGGCGATCTCACCCGTCAGCGCGGCGCATTTCTCGCCGTCCGCTCTTCCGAGCCTCTTGCCGATTGCGACCGCAAGCATAAAAAGCGCCGCAAGCTGAGTGGTATAGCCCTTTGTGGTGGCGACGGCGATCTCCGGCCCCGCATAGGTGTACATTGTCATATCGGCTATTTTTGCAATAGTGCTTCCGACTACGTTTACTATGGCAAGAACCCTTGCGTCTCTGCCCTTGCACTCCTTGATCGCGGCTATGGTATCCGCAGTCTCGCCGGACTGACTGATGGCGATAAGCAGGGTGTGTGTGTCGATTATCGGCTCCGAATACCTCAGCTCGCTGGCAAGCGCTGTTTCCACCGGAAGCCCCGTCAGCGCCTGAAGGGCGTATTTTGCCGCACAGCCCGCGTAATAGGCGCTGCCGCAGGCGGTTATCGTAATTTTATTGATCCCGGCAAGCTCCTCATCTGTGAGAGTAAGCTCGGGTATCGTGACCTCTCCGTCCCTGAGTCTCGGCTCGATGGCGGCTCGTACCGCCGCCGGCTGTTCCATGATCTCCTTCAGCATAAAATGCTCATATCCGCCCTTTTCAGCAGCTTCAATATCCCACGTCACCGGCGTTACGCTCTTTTCGATCTTTCTGCCGGCGCGGTCAAATACCGTGATGCTCTCCGGCGTAAGCTCTGCAAATTCGCCGTCGTCAAGATAAATAGCATTTTTTGTATATGCTACGAGCGCCGTTACGTCGGAGGCAAAAAAGCTCTCTCCGGCGCCGACGCCGAGAATGAGCGGACTTGCCTCCTTGACTGCATACAGCATTCCCGGAGTGTCCGTACAAATAACGCCGAGAGCATAAGAGCCCTCAAGGCGAGATACCGTCTTCATAACCGCATTTTTGACGTTTCCCTTGTCGTAATACTCCAGAAGATGCACGATGACCTCTGTGTCAGTTTCGCTCAGAAAGGTAAAGCCCTTCGCCATAAGCTCCTTTCTCAGCGAGGCGTAGTTTTCGATTATTCCGTTATGGACTACCGCAAAGCGCCCGTCATTTGAGAGATGCGGGTGCGCGTTTGTGTCCGTAGGGGCGCCGTGAGTCGCCCATCTTGTGTGTCCGATGCCGCTCTCTCCCCGCACCTTTTCACTGAGGTTCACTCTTTCCCTCAGGCGGGAAACCTTTCCGCTGACCTTTTCAAGCTCTATTCCGCCCTTTGTCATTACGGCGATTCCGGCTGAATCATATCCGCGGTATTCAAGCCGAGCAAGTCCGTCCAGAAGCACCTCCGAGGCGTCTCTCGTTCCTGTAAAGCCTACTATTCCGCACATTTTTTATCGCCTCCAAAAAAGAAAAGACGCCCTCAAAGGGCGCAGAAAGCCCTTTTGAGAACGCCTTTGTTCTGATATTATATTACTATTTGAAAGCACTTCTCGTCAATTTATGCATTTAACAAAAATTATTCCGGAGCCGCATAAATTTTTGCAGTTTTGACGATTGACGAGTTGCGTATTATGGATTATACTCTCGCTTATGAGACAAGGACGTCTTTCGGCGTCCCTGTCTCTTTTTTTATTCAGGAGATGAGATTATGAATACAGTTCCCGAAATTTTTGCAAGCAAGGTTTTTGATGATCGCGTTATGAAGGAGACTCTTCCGAAGGAGGTCTATAACAGCCTGCATAATACCATCGCAGAGGGCAGAGAGCTCGATCTCTCAGTTGCCAACGCAGTCGCAAAGGCGATGTGCGCATGGGCGACCGAGAACGGCGCGACCCATTTTACCCATTGGTTCCAGCCGATGACCGGCATCACCGCCGAGAAGCATGACGGCTTTATTTCTCCCGATATAGACGGGCGCGTGATAATGGAATTTTCCGGCAAGGAGCTTATAAAGGGCGAGCCGGACGCCAGCTCATTTCCCTCCGGAGGACTTCGCGCGACCTTTGAAGCAAGGGGCTACACCGCGTGGGACCCCACAAGCTATGCCTTTATAAAGGATAAGACCCTATGCATACCCACCGCCTTCTGCTCCTACGGCGGGGAAGCTCTGGATAAAAAGACTCCGCTTCTGAGATCCATGGAGGCGCTGAACAGGCAGGCGCTCCGGATACTTCGCCTTTTCGGAAATGAAAATGTAAAGCGCGTAACCACCTCTGTCGGTCCGGAGCAGGAGTATTTTCTCATAGATAAATCTGTCTATGAGAAGCGCCGCGACCTCGTCTATACCGGCAGAACGCTCTTCGGCGCGAAGCCGCCCAAGGGTCAGGAGCTTGACGACCACTATTTCGGCGCCATCAAGCCGCGGGTGCAGGCGTATATGTCCGAGCTCAATGAGGAGCTGTGGAAGCTCGGGATCCTTGCAAAGACCGAGCACAACGAGGTCGCGCCGGGACAGCACGAGCTTGCGCCGATCTACTCCACGACAAACGTCGCCACCGACCACAATCAGCTTACGATGGAGATTATGCGCCGCGTTGCCGCAAAGCATGATCTTGTATGTCTGCTCCACGAAAAGCCCTTTGCCGGCGTGAACGGCTCCGGTAAGCACAACAACTGGTCGCTTTCTACGGATTCCGGCGAAAACCTGCTCTCTCCCGGAAAAACGCCCTATGAAAACGCTCAGTTTCTCACCTTCCTCGTCGCCACGGTAAAGGCGGTCGATGATTATCAGGGACTCCTGCGTTTAAGCGTGGCAACCGCCGGCAACGACCACCGTCTCGGGGCAAACGAGGCGCCTCCGGCGGTCATTTCTGTTTTCCTCGGCGATGAGCTTAACGCCGTTCTCGAAGCCATCGAGAAGGACGCGCATTACGACGGCGCAGAGCGGCGCAGAATGCGTCTCGGCGTTGACTCTCTGCCCGCCTTTACCCGTGATACGACAGACCGCAACCGCACCTCTCCCTTCGCCTTCACGGGAAACAAGTTTGAGTTCCGCATGGTCGGCTCCTCTGATTCCATCGCCTGCGCAAATATAATGCTGAACTCCGCAGTTGCCCAGACCTTGGAGGAGTTTGCCGATGAGCTTGAGAAAGCAGAGGACTTTGACTCAGCTCTCCATGAGCTTATCCGACGCACTATATGCGAGCATAAGAGGATAATCTTCAACGGCAACGGCTACGACGATAAATGGATAGCAGAAGCCGAAAGGCGCGGACTTCTGAATCTTAAAACCACTCCCGACGCCATGCAGCTTCTTATTGCGCAGGAAAATATGGCAATGCTCACTCATCAGCGTGTTTTCAGCGAAGAGGAAATTCGTTCCCGCTATGAAATCCAGCTTGAAAACTATGTAAAGACCGTTCATATAGAGGCGAACACTATGCTGAACATGGCGCGCAAGGAGATACTTCCCGCAGTCAGCGTATATAGCGCGAAATTGTGCGAAAATGCGGAGAAAAAGAGTGGCTTTGGCTGCAAATATGAAAAAGCTACCGCAGAAAGGCTATCGGCTCTGACGGACGAGATATATTCTGCCGCCGCAGAATTGGAGGACGCTGTCGCGCGTCTCGATTCCATATCCGGCATAACTGAGGAGGCGTTTTTCGTCAAGGACGAGATTATCCCGAAAATGAGCGCTCTCCGTTTCCCCGCAGATAAGGCTGAGGAGCTTACCGCAAAGGAATATTGGCCCTTCCCGACCTACGGCGAAATACTTTTCAGCGTAAAGTAACGGGAAACGAGGGTTGACTGCCGCCGTATCGGACGGGGAAACGCTGATGCTCGTTCCGTTTGTCAGAAGAACAACCGTGAGAATATTACAGTCCTGCCCTGTCACCGGCAAAGTCCCGTCAGCGCTGTAACGGATATTGTCCGGAAGAAAGGATAGCTTCGCCGTTATCGGCTCGGTTCCATCATCCGTCAGGCTTATTCTCGTGACAGAGCGGCTTGAATAGCCGTTCACGAACGCTCACTTTTCATCAGGCGAGACCGCAATTCCGTTGTTTCCGGCAAGCTTCGCACCCGTTATCTCGTGAAAGCCCTCCTGCTGAGTCCACTTATAAACCGTTCCGGCGTGTTTGCCGGCCAGAAAAACCAAAAAAGAACCGAGATTATTCTCAGTCATCGGTATCGTTACAAGAAAGCCGTCTGAAAGCGGCGCAACGGAGTTCCCGGTCATTCCGTCGGGAGTTGGAACCGAACCCTTCCAGACGATTTTCGGCTCCTCATTATCTGCGGTCAGCTCAAATACCTCAGCGGATTCTCTTCCGCCGTGGTTTACCGCATATATCTCAAACGCGCTATGGATGACGCTCTCGTTTCTCCGATCAACGGAGATGTGTCAGAGCTTAAAAACGTGACGATCTTCGTCGGCACAAGAGAGCTTTTCTATCCGGACGATACGCTTCTCTATGAGAAGCTCAGAAATAATTATAATGTTACGCTGTACGTCGGGCAGGGGCAGAACCACGTCTATCCGGTCTATCCCACGCCTGAGGGCAGAATCGCACTGCAAACGATAATAGATATTGTTAACTGATGGAAAATATGAAGCTCTCGGATATCAACAGGTTTGTTCTGCCTTTGCTGTCCGTTTCCGGAATAGTGCTTTTAGTCGGTGGTTATATGCTCATCTGCCACGCTCGTGTGTTTTTGCTCATACTGAAATATATCTTCGCAGCGGCTTTCATCATACTCGGCGCAGTAATTCTTATATCCTGCCTGCGTATATTATTCGGGCTAAAGAAATAAGTCCTCATCAGAGCCTTCCGTACAAAAGGCAAAAAACAGAAAAGCGCAGCAGCGGGAATTACGCAAAATCCTGCTGCTGCGCTCCGGCTATATAGGCGCTTTCGTATATTCAGCGCGCTTTTTACGCTTCGTCGATCAGGTACACTGCCGCGCGGAAAATGCCGTCATTGGCGGAGATCTGAAGCTCGCCGCCGTATTTTCTCGCTATACGGCGTATGCTTTTAAGCCCGTAGCCGTGGAAGCCCGGCTCTGCGAGCTTAGTCGTTTTGGGAAGTCCGTCGCAGAAATCGAGTGCGGCGTCAAAAAAGTTTGTTATGCTGATTACCCGCATATCGCCGCGCCGCTCAATAATCATGCTGACGAGCTTTTCCCCGGAGTCTCCGAGCTTTTCTACGGCGGCAATGGCATTGTCGAGCAGATTGCCGAGCATTGAGTAAATATCCATCTCATCCACAAAGTCGAGCTCCCTGCCGTCGCCCATAAAGGTCAGCGTTATGCCCTTGGCTCGCGCGTACAGACTCTTCTCGTTCAGAACCACGTCAAGCGACTGAAGCCCCGTCTGATACATCGCGCTGTAAGCGTTCAGCGCCGTTCTTATGTTCTCAAGCTCGCCGTCTGGCAGGCGCTTTTCCGCGTCGCGCAGCTTGTGCTTGAGGTCGTGATAGATTATGTGCAGCTCGTTCGAGGTATCGCGGCTTATATCGTACTGCTTTCGCTCCTCCGCTCGGATGCGCTGAAATACCGCGTTCTCCGTTTCGGCGCGGTTCAGCTCGTGCAGATAGTACTGCATAAGCAGCGCCATAACGCAGGAGATTATCGAATAGATGCTTATGCATATCCTCAGAAGCGAGCTGTAATCGTCGCTGAGGCGGGTTATGCGCGTAAGCCCTATGCAGATAAGCACTATGGACGCTGAGATCACCGTTATTCTGATATTATCCTGCGGGAATTTTGCAATCTCGCGCAGCCGTTTTCCGAAGAAAACGCGAAACGCCGCAATAATCAGCGCCGCCGCCAACATCTCAAGCCAGGCCGACCACGGAACGGCGCACCAGATCGCAAAGAGATAGCTTGTGTGGTGAGCGATATGCTGCAGCGCAACCGCCGAGGCGCAGCCGCTTATTATTGTCAGCGCCGAGGTTTCAAAGGCGAACTTCATTCCCATCGCGCTCACGGCGATGAGCAGTAAGAGCATGAAGAACATTCTCACCTGCTCGTATCTGTCAGAAAAGATTATGCCGCAGAGCATAAGCACCACGAGCGAGAAGGGCAGAAGTCTCAGCGTCCACGCGGATTTTTTTGGGTAGAAGCCGAAGATTATAAGCTCCGCCGCAAGGAGCTCCAGACCGTAGGAGGTCTTTTCGATTATTGCCATAATATCCACTCCTCTCACCCTCTCATACCGCAGAGATAATCCGCGTAAGCCTGTCTGAACTCCGCTCTGCGGTGCCTCGCTATCGTAAGCTCCTCGCCGTCGACGATGCAGCTGTCCTTCGTTATCTGAGAAACGTATCTCAGATTGACAAGGCAGCCGCGGTCACAGCGGCAGAAATTGCCGCTTCCGAGCTTTTTTTCCGCGGCGGAGAGCGTGATATACTCGGCAAAAACGCCCTCCGGTGAGTGATACTCAACATAATGGTCGTCAACAACAAGGTATCTTATGAGCCTTGCGCGCAGGCGGATAACCTCGCGCTCGCAGTTTACGGAGATAAATTCCTCAGACTGCTTTCCTATCCTTGCGATTATTCTGTCCATTTTCAGGAGAAAAGCGCGCTTTTCCACCGGCTTCAGCACAAAGTCGAGCGCCTCGACCTCGTAACCCGCTATCGCCATCTGCGCCATATTCGTTACAAAAACTATGCCGACCTCTGTATCCATTTTGCGCAGCTCACGCGCCGCGTCCATCCCGTTCTGCTCTTTGCCGAACATAACGTCCATAAAAATGAGGTCGAAGTTATAGTTATACTTAATGAGAAAGGTCTCCGCCGAGGCGAACTCCTCGATATTGAAATACACTTCCTTTTTCTTCGCTACAAAGTCGAGCGCCGCTCGTATCCGCTCCCGCTCGACCTTTTCGTCATCCACAATCGCAACCGAAATCAAGGCGTTCTCCCCCCTTATACAGCCATTTTACCACTTGCCGGAATAATTACAATACGGCAAATTGTCCCCTCTTATCGTGGGGACAATTTACCGGTCATATTCGCTTATTCTTTACTTTCCGAGGCGCTTTTTCTCATCCGCAAATACTGACACAAGAGTCCAGACGGCGCAGAGGCCGAACAGAACGTAAACGATGGTGTCAACGGTGTAGAGAGTAGTCTGCCACGCGGGAGTGAGCTTCACGATCTTAGTCGTGGAGGATATTCCGTTCATGGCATTGGACCAGAGGGTCTGATACATGATCCTCTTTGCGGCTCTGCGCATCTGCCACGCCATCTCGCTGTAGCCCGATTCAAACTTTGCGAAGTGTCCCTCGCTCTGGGGCTGCGCGCCGTCGGGGATGTCGCTGCCGCCGTGATAGATGGCATATGCCATCTCGAAGTACGGCTCGATGTTCTGGCTGCCGTTCATATCACCGTAGGCGTCGGTTACGATGATGCCCTTCATGCCGCACTCGCCGCGCAGGAAGTTCTCCGCAAGCTCGGGGCAGGCCGCCGCGGACTGTGTGCCGAAGCGGGAGAAGGATGCCATCGTGTTGAATGCCCCGCCGAGGGTGATGGGCAGCTCAAAGCTTCTGAGGTAGATCTCGCGGAGAGCCTGCTCGGAAAGCCAGGTGCAGATTCCGTGTCTCGTCTCCTCCTGATCGTTAAGAGCGCAGTGCTTGTTATAGACGTGAACGCCCTTTGACTCAACGCCGTAGGTCTCCGCGGCGCCGATAAGTCCCGTGAGGACGCTGTCCTCGCTGTAATACTCGCAGGTTCTTCCGAGATAGGGGCTTCTGTGTGTGTTCATTCCGAGACCGTAAAGGCCGCTGCAGCCTGCCCAGAGGCCGTCCTCGCCGATGATCTTGCCCGCTCTGAGCGCAAGCTCCTGATTGAAGGTCGCTGCAAGAATTCCATTCGCCGGGAAGCCGGTCATCTTTGTCCAGCCCTCGGGATCGGCGCCCTCGCCGACGTTACCCTCTGCGTCAACAAATCCGGCTGCCGCCGCCTTGCGATAGGCAAGTCCGTTCTTTCCGGTGTAATAGCCGCTCCAGAATGCCCAGCCGCCGAAGCCGTTGGGTCCGTTTTCATCCTTGGTCGCCGGCTTTGCTACGCTCTCCGCCGGCTCGGTCATGTGGAAGCCGCTGCTGACGAGGTTCATCGTCTCATCCCAGGTGAGCTGATCGAGGAAGGTATCCCACGCCGGGTCAAAGAAGCTGATCTCCTCGCCGTTTTCATCATAGCGCATATTGATAAGGCTCAGGCCGTTCTGCGCACCGTAGGTCGGATACTGTCCGTCGTCGTTTGGAATGGGCTGGCGGTATCTTGCCGGTACGCCGGTGGAGTTGTTGTACTGTCCGGTCATCTCGGGAACCTGCGCGAATATCTCCTTCGCCATCTGGTCGGTCATTTTGAGGGTCGCGTGGCCGTTCGTCATATCCATGGAAACCGCCGCCCAGTTGTCGCGGCTGTAATACTCGACAGCATTGTCGCCGCGTCCGGAGTAACGGTTGATGTCCGCAAAGTCAAAGAGATTGGTAACGCGGATATTCTCGGTGCCGTCGAGCATGGAAACGGCGTCGGAGAAGGCATATTTATCCTTGTTGAAGGAAAGTGTGAACTTTGTTACGAGGCTCGCGTCGCCGCTGCCGTTCAGCTTGCTCTCGTCGAGCTTTACGCCGTTCTGCTTCTTTGCTTCGAGAAGGCTGTTTACCGCCTCGTGCGCGTTGCCGCCTACAACAACATAGTAGTCGCCGTCCATAAGAACGTAGCCCTCGGCGCCGTAAGCGTCATAAGAGGCAAAGAACTTCTCGTCAAGGGTGATGGTAAGAGTCTCGCTCTCTCCCGGCGCGAGAACGCGGGTCTTGCCGAAGTTTACAAGCTCAACGCTCGGGACCTGGATCTTGTTCTGCCTTGCATAATCTGTGTAGGGCTTGGAAACGTAAACGGGAACGGAGCACTTGCCGCTGAACTTATCGGAGGTGTTCGTTACCTTGACGGAGGCGGTGTATTCGCGCTCGCCGGTCTTTGCAACCTTCGCCTCGGAGAGGGAGAAGTCAGCGTAGCTCATGCCGTAAGCAAAGGGATAGGCTACGACGTCGTCATAGTCGAAGCTGCCGGCGTTCGGCGTGCCGAGGACGGTATCCTCATATCTTGTCTCGGTATAGCGGTAGCCGAGGTACATACCCTCCTGATACACGACGTAGGTCGCAAGAGTGACCTCGGGGTACATTCCGGAGCCGACGTAGTTCGGAACGTCGAAATCGGTGGCGTTGTCAAAGATGAACGCGCCGTAGTTTACGTTTACGGGGTTCTTTGCGTTGTCTGTCCACATGGTGTCGGGCAGGCGTCCGGAGGGACTGACCTCGCCGGTGAGGATCCTGCCGACCGCGTTTCCGCCGACGCCGAGAGCGCCGACCCAGAGAGCTGCGTCGATCGCGTCGTCGCGGAGGAATTCAGCCTCGAACATACCGGCGTAGTTGATGAGAACGATTATCTTTTTTATCTCGCCTGCCGCCTTCTTCGCCTTAAGTCCCTCGAGAACGCTTATTTCGTTCTCGTTCAGGCCGAGGTAGTCGTGGCCGAGGCCGTCGCCGTTGTCGATTCCGTCGGAGTTGCCGCGCTTGAGGTCATAGCCCTCGCCGCCGACTCTGCCGATGGTGAAGATCGCCGCGTCGCCGTACTGTGCAAGAGTGCTGCCCGCCGCCGCGTCAACAACGCTCCAGGGCGCCTCGTGTATCATAAGCGCTGTGCCGCCGAAGGAGCCCTCGGTGCCGCGCTTGTACTGCGCCCAGTCCTCGGAGGTATAGAGAGCGGTAAGCTCGGGGTTCACGGTAAGACCCGCATTTGTGAGCGAGGTAACGTAGTCCTTTGCGTCAGCTACGCTGATCGTGCCGGAGCCGGTGCCGCCATAGACCGGATCGTAGCTCGTCACTCCGACAAGGCTGACCTTGTCGCCCTTGGAGAGCGGAAGCGCGCCCTGCTCGTTCTTCAGGAGAACGATGCCCTCCTCGAGCACCTCCTCCGCGGTTCTGTGACCTGCGGCGCGAAGCTCTCCGACGGTGGTGTAGTCGGATTTATAATATTCAGTGTCCTGCGTGCCGTCGCCGGTGTCCACTACCTCAAAGGTCTTTGCGCCGAGGATGTTTGAGATGTTGTTCGCATTGGCGTTGGCAATGAGCGTGCCGGTAAACAGCGTCGCCGCAAGAATAAGCGAAACGACGGTGGCAATTTTTCTCACTAAGCTGAATTTCATTTCCATTCCCTCCCCTTATTTCTCTTCGACAGGCATAAACACGCAGACAATGCTAAGCACGAGCGTTATGCCGTAAAGTACGAAGTTAACGTAAAAGTCCAGAGGGAAGCCCGAAAACTGGATGCCCGTCGCAACGGACGAGATAAAGAAATAGATGTAATAAATGTGGAACATAAGCGCGATAAGGCTCGCTACCAGCATAACGGACGGAGCAAAGCGCTCAAGTCCGCACAGCACCAGTGCGAGTGCGAGCGCCGCGCCGCCGATGAGTATGCCGAAGGCAGCCCAGGACATAAAGCGCGTGCTTGAATAGATGATCGCGTAAGCCACGGCGGTCACGAGCGAAGCCGCGATCGCGCAGAGCAGCACCCGGAAGCCGGGCGCCTTGTTAAGAAACCTGTTTTTCATTTTATCCTCCTCTATATTTTTTGGCGGATTCTCCGCCTTTTTCGAGGAGAGCATAGCATAATTGCAGGAAAAAAAACGTTTTCAGCGCGAATGGCATTTTTTAATCGTGAAGTGTGTGATGCCGGGGGCAGCGTGGCGCGAAGAGCTGAGATAAGACAGAGAAAGCAGAAAAACTCCCCGGCGTGTAAAAGTCATTAACCTCTCAGCAGATGAGATATTATATCTCGAAGCCTCAGGGCACAATGAGCACACACCTTATGATACAGCTTATAACACTGTTCCTGGATATAGCGCTGTTTTCGGTTTATCTGCTCGTTATTTGCCGAAAAAAGCCGTCATGGCTACGGACTTAAAAGCATGCGCTACATCGCAGAAAGCTGCGGAGGCGAGGTCAAAACAGAAACCGCCGGAAATATGTTTTTCCTGACGATTACTCTTCCGAATAAATAGCCCGAAAATTATCCGCTTCAGCCAAAGGTTGTGCGGCATTTCTTGCTTTTTGCGGCTTCGGCGCCATGCTATCCTCAGAAAAAATAGGTGGCAAGGCTATGAAAAAACGCAATTTTTGGAAAATACCGACAATAATCACCGCCGTCATTGCGCTCATTCTCGTTATAGCCATACCCGTCACGAGCTACTATGCGACGATGATTAACGCCGCTCTCGGCGCCGAAACGCAGAGGACAGTCCCCGGTGAAAACTCCAGATTCTTCTTCTGGACGGACTTTGAAACCGAGGAAGAGCTTGTCGCCCACGATTGGGACACCTGCTGCCGCCTCGAGGAGGAGGGCGCGGCGTCAGTCTCATCCCCGGCATAAGCGACAGCACCGGCGCAAGGCTCAGGAGCCAGCTCAATGCTTTTGTAACTTTTTTCATAATTATCTCCTATCGCGCCGCTATTTTCGGCTTTATCATATATAAAAACGCACCGAAGCAGACGAGCGCTCGCTCGTCTGCTTCGGTGTTCTGTTTCTCAGCCCTTCAGAACCTGAAGCGCGCGGTAGGTTACGGCTATCGCCTGTTCGACAGTCAGCGCGTCATCCGGCTTGAACTCGCCGGTGCCGACTCCCTTGAACACGTTTACAGTCGCCGCCCAGCCAAGCTCGGAATCCACCCAATGGTCGCTCACGTCGGTGAAGGAATGCGTATAGCCGGAGGTGTCGGTGCCGAGAAGCTTTGCGCATCTCGTAAGAATTGCCGCAAGCTGGGCGCGGGTAAGACTGTAATCGGGTCCGAATTTACTGTTTCCGATTCCGTTTATAAGACCGAGAGCGTTTGCGGCGAACACGTTGTAATCCGTCGTGTCTGTGAATGCGCTTTGGTCAATTTCTGCGCCGTTTTCGCTGAGAAGCGTGGAAACGCTCTTGCCGCTTGCCTCGGTAATGAGGTTTATAAACAGCTCTGCAACATCCGCTCGGCTTACCTCAGACGTGTAGTTCTTTTGGAGATTTTCAGGAACGAGCCCAAGCTCGATTGCCGCTGAAACCTCTTCGACAGCCCACGACGACGGCGTTTCCTCCGCGGTGCTTTCGCTCTCGGTGGTGCCGGAGAGCGCAGTGCCGTTTACATAGAGAGTATAGCCGTTTGAGATCACGTTCGCCGCGGAGCCGGAGAAGGAGGAGATATAGGTATCTGCGGTGAGCACCCATTTTGAAGTGCTGTCGAGCGTTACGCTGACCTTTCCGACGGAGCTTGACACGCTCGCTCCCTTGCCGTTAGTAATACTGCCGCTGATTGCGCCGGTATAAACAGAGCCGTCAGCAAGGCTCATTGTGAGCGTGGAATCGCTTCCCACGAGGATAGTTCCCTCGAGAGTCTGACCGTCGGCGTTCAGCGCGGCGATATTGCTTCCTCCGCTCCAGCCGTCATCGCAGACCGAGAGAAGCACATTGTCAGAATCGTTGTTCACGATGTCAACGCCGGACAGCGTGATGACCGCATTGGTGTTGGTAACGTGGAAAACGTGACCGTTGTTGCTTGTCAGCTTTCCACCGGTCATGGTGAAGTGAGATGAGCCGCTGTCGGCGTCGCCGGACATCGACTGATAGATCATGATCGTATCATAGAAGGTCGCATTGCCGTTCAAGGCGTTGTTCGTGGCGGTCAGATCGCAGTCTGTAAGCTCAATGGAGCCGGTGCCTTCGATGCAGACACCCTCTGACTTGTTGGAAACAAGCGTTGCATTCGATACCTTTACGTCTGCCGTTGAATAGATCGCCGGCGAGCCGAGACCGTTCGATGTGTATGTTCCGCCGTCAACCGTTACCCATCCGCCGCCCCGGTCGGTCCTTATGGGCGCAGACGAGCCGCCGGAGGTGGTAATTGTCAGATTTGACGCATTCGTAGTGCCGCCGTAGGTCGTCATTATGCCGCCGGAGCCGTTTCCGGTGGTGGTGATGACAGTGTCTGAGATGTTTACCGTCGTACCGTCGCCCGTTGCGTTGGTTGAGCCGCTGTTTGCGCCGTAGGAGAATACGCCGTTCGCTCCTGCGGCAGTTGTGGTGATAGTTCCGCCCGAAATATTCGCCGTTCCGCCGCCCTTTACCATAACTCCGGAGTTGATTCCATAGAAGCTGTAATTATCCGAAGCGGAGGTTCCGCCGGATTTAGTGACCGTCGGGTTTGTGATCGTGACCGTACCAGTAGTATTTATAAGAAGCGCGTTCTCATCGGCGGAGGTCGAGGTATAGGTCTTGCCGCTCTCGGTAGTCGACGAGGTTATGGTATTTGCGCCTGACCACGAAACAGAGCTCGAGCTGCCTCCTCCCGGAGGCGCGGCAAAGGCGCCCGCCGCCATTGAGGCGCAGAGGGCGATTGCGGATAAAATGCTGATTGCTTTCCTTGCGATTTTCATTTTACTTTCCTCCTGTTATCTTATGTTATCCGGGGGCGCCTCCCCGAAGGGAGGCTCGCCGGGCATTTCTATTGGCGGCATTTCGGGTCTTTCGCCCATAGGCGGCTCACCGAACTCCGGCTTTTCCTGCATCTCCGGCCTTTCACCAAATTCATTCGGCAGCTCCGGTATTTCCGGTCTTTCGCCCATTGGCACTTCCGGCATTTCCGGTCTTTCGCCCATTGGCTCCTCCGGCTCCTCCGGCATTTCCGGTCTTTCACCCATTGGCGCTTCCTCATTGAAGTCCGGCTCCTCTTGTGACTCCGGTGTCATGTCTGCTGTTGCTTCCTCCGGCTTTTCCGGCGGGTTTTCCTCGTTAAAGCGGTCATAGGCGAGCCTGCCGCCGCTCATTTCGAGCTTCTCCGCCTCGCTTCGCTCATCGCGGCTGACTTCGAAGGTATGGACCTCGGTGGTTTCGTCCACCGCCTCACGCACGGCGCTCTCTATTTTCTCTGCCGTGCCGTTATCCGAGGTTACTCCGGCGATGACCGGCTCAGACGGCTCGTCCTTCTTCATATGCTTGACGGCGTCTTTTACGGCGTCGTCCGTTTTTTTGCCCCGTATATCTTTTTCAAGCTCCAGAGCCATATCCGCCGACTTGTCGTTCATCGGCTTTACTCCGATCACTCTGCCGAGGTGGTTTACGGATACCTCAACGCTCGTTTCACCCACATCGAGGGAGACGTACTCCGCGGCGTCCACACTCAGATAGGTGTATGAGCCGCCGAGCAGCGCAAGCGCTATAACCGCCGCCGCGGCAGAGCGAAGCCAGGGGCTTTTGTGCTTACGGACTGCAAATTCTATCGTATCTCCGACCTCGCACGAGAGCGTTGTGGTATCGAAAACGCCGTCCTCACGCAGGACTGCGGCAAGGCCGCCGCGCTTTTCAAGCACTATCGCTTTCATCCGTTTTCCTCCTTTTTAATATAGGATAAGTACGACGCAAGTATCGGAAAATCTCCGTCAAGTATCTCCGCCGAGGCGATTATATATTTCCTGTGGCGGTCGAGGATCTTGCGGACAACGCCGCTTTTTTCGCTGAGCTCCTTAACGGGAAGAAGCCTTCTGAGCCTCATCGCTGCCATCAGTATAACGCTTGCGACGAGCGTTCTTATAGCTGTGCCGCAGCTGCGCTTCGTCTTTTCCGCCTTTGGGGAAGCCTCCGCAAGGTCGAAGAACGAGAAGCCGTACTCCGAAAGAATCTCCTGCATCTCCGCAATCTCCTCACGGGCTCTTGCACTGCTGTCGTCAGCCATTGACGATTCTGCGACCCTTTGACGAACGCTGAGTTCCAGCGCGCCCGATTCATCCTCCTCAAGCTCGCCCTCAAAGGCGGCGGGTCGGACAGTCAGCTCCGCGCTGTGCCGTCCCTCGCTCCTCATGTAATCCGTGAGGCGGCGGCGAATGACCACCGAGGCGATGGAGCGAAGCGAGCCCTTTTCGCCGTCGAAGCTCCCGACCGCCTCATTGAACGCCATAAGCGCTATCGACCACTCATCGTCCGACTCCGTTATAAATCTTCCGCAGGTTCTTGACGCGAGAGCGAGAATCCATCTCTTATTCTCCCGGACAAGCTCCTCAAAGTCGAGTTCACAGTATTTTGCGTCGAGCGTAAGCTCCATTATGGTCACCGCCTTCCTTGTTTTTAATAAAGAATAATGCGGCTGCCTTAAACGGGGCTTAATTTGCTATTATTAAATTCGGTAAAACCGAGAAAAATTTCGGGGTCGAAAAAAGTTTTTAAAGCGACCCCATTTTTTCCGCCGCTCTCTGCGAATCAATTGGCAGAAGGAAAAAATTCCTCGAAAATCAAAGGAAACGCTCAGAGTTTCCCAAACGAAAGGCGGTAAATAAAATGAAAAAAACAGTTATTAAATCAGCGGCGGCAGTTGGAGTTTGCCTCGCACTTGCAGTCGGAGCGGTTTCAGCCGGAGCGGCAGGCTTCGGACGCCTGTTAAATAATGAGAAGCAGCCGGAGGCTCTCGGCAGCGCTCCTCAGCAGGAGATGCAGCTTAACTGTCAGCAGCCGGGCGGTATGCAAATGCAGTTCGCGGGTCAGCAGCCGGGCGGTATGCCGACGGACTTCGGCGCGATGCAGATGCAGCCGGGCGGCTTCAATCAGAACGCCCAGCTCCCCGCTATGCCAAGTGAAAACGGCAGCTTCGGTCAGAACTCCCAGCTCCCCGCTATGCCGAGTGAAAACGGCAGCTTCGGTCAGAACAGCCAGCTCCCCGCCATGCCGAGTGAAAACGGCGGCTTCGGTCAGAACTCCCAGCTCCCCGCTATGCCGGGTGAAAACGGCAGCTTAAATCAGAACTCCCAGCTCCCCGCTATGCCGGGTGAAAACGGCGGCTTCGGTCAGAACAGCCAGCTTCCTGCAATGCCGGGTGAAAACGGCGGCTTCAATCAGAACGCCCAGCTTCCCACCATGCCAAGCGACAACGGCAGCTTCAACCAGAACAGCCAGCTTCCTGCTATGCCGAGTGAAAACGGCGGCTTCAATCAGAACTCCCAGCTCCCCGCTATGCCGAGTGCAAACAGCGGCTTCAATCAGAACTCCCAGCTCCCCGCTATGCCGAGTGAAAACGGCAGCTTCAACCAGAACTCCCAGCTCCCCGCTATGCCGAGCGATAACGGCGGATTCGGTCAGAACAGTCAGCTTCCCGCCATGCCGAGTGAAAACGGCAGCTTCAACCAGAACTCCCAGCTCCCCGCTATGCCGGGTCAGCAGAACAGCGCGGTGCAGTCCTCCGCATCCGAGGCAGGTGAGGTTGTCGCAGGCGTAACATCTAACAGTGCCATGAACCTCGAGGCGGATTACGCAAACGCAGTCACCTACACCATGACCGATGAGAATAACGAGGTCAAAATAACCGAGTCCGGTACCTACATCGTTACCGGCTCCTGCGCCGACGGCAATATCACAGTCAAAAAGGGCACGACCGGCGTTGTTCTCGTTCTGAAGGATCTTAACCTCGCCTCATCCACCGGCGCGGCGGTATCTCTCAACAAAGAGAGCGAGGTCAAGCTGATCGTTTCCGGCACAGTAACTCTTACCGACAACGAAGACCCCGCCGATGAGGAGTCCGCGGACGCCGACGTTGCCGACGCTTACGACGGCGCAGCGCTCAAAGTCAAAGCAAACGGCTCTGCCTATATCACAGGCTCCGGCACTCTGAACATCGTCGGCAACGCCAAGAACGGCATCAAGGGCGGTGACGATACCAGCATCGTCATTGACGGCGTTACTCTCAACGTCACCGCCGCAAACGACGGCATCAACGTAAACTATGACCTCGCTATCCTCAGCGGCGCTGTCACAGTCTCCGCTTCTGACGATGCTATCCACGCAGACCACATTCTCACCATCGGCGCTGAGGGCACGAATCCCACCGTCACAGTCAAGCAGAGCACCGAGGGTCTTGAGGGAACCGTTGTCAACGTTGTGAGCGGCAAAATCACAATCAATTCCACTGACGACGCCATCAACGCGGCGAACGCAGACGGAGCTTACGATGGCACGCTTGGCTACTCCGTGAACGTTACGGGCGGCAGCGTCACGATCATCTCCGGCGGCGACGGCGTGGACTCCAACGGAAACGTAAATCTCATTTCCGGCACTATGAGCATCCGCAGCTCGTCCGGCGGCGGCGAAGCCGGCATCGACTACGACGGCAGCTGTTACGTCTCCCCCGATTTCGTTCTCAATAATCAGAGCGGCGTTGCCGGCCCCGATATGATGGGCGGCATGATGGGCGGCATGCCCGGAGGAATGGACAATATGGGTTCCTTCGGCGGTCAGATGGGCGGCTTCGGAAGATAAAAAGCAAATACTTCCACGCATAATACAAAGAAAAGGAAAACGCAGCAGCGGGATTTTGCGAGGATCCCACTGCTGCGCCCCGGCTTTTTTGATGCCGGAGCGGTTCAAAACGATAGGAATTAACCGCACCAGGCGGAAATTTATGTCAAAAAGCCCCGAAATCATCTGATTTCGGGGCTTTTTGTGTGGCAGGGGCAGAAGGGATCGCATGCATCCGCTTCGCGGATTATAGTTTCTGCCGGTGTGCGCACCGCCAGATGCAATAATCCACCGGATTATTGCGATATAAATTCGATCCCGGATATAGCAAAAACCGACAGCGGCTGTTGAAATTGCCGCAGGATTGTATATTACCGAGGCTTCTCAAGGTTTCCGCGCCTTTCCCACTTTGCCCTGTTCTCCTTTTGATGCTTTATTGATGCTTTCCGACATTCGAAGCTATTCAAGAGCGCTCAGATATTTCTTGATCGCAGAGAGGAAAACCTCTGCGTTCTTTACCTGCTCCTCTACCTCCGCCTTTGAAATAACGAAGAAGTCATCGTAATCACTCCTTGTGCGAACATCAAAAAGCTCGTTTATTATGCGGGACAGTGTCTTCTGATAACGCATTATTTTCTCGGGCTGTATATACGCCGTAAGCAGTATAATCTCTTGCAAAAACTTCCGCAATTCAAAGAAAACGAAAAACACCCCGGCGTGTAAAACCTATTGAACCGAAAAAATCGGTGTGATAAAATATTGGCTGAAACGAGGAGGTGAAGCATCATGGTTCGCTGTGCAGTTGTCGAGGACGAGAGAGAAAACAGGGATATGCTTCGGGACTATATTTTCCGGTTCAACCGCGAGAAAAATATTCTTCTGTGGCCGTTTTTCTATTCAAATGCTGCAGATTTTCTGTCCTCGGCCGAGGAATATGACCTCGTTCTTATGGATATACGCATGCCGGGTCTAAGCGGTATGGACGCCGCGCGCATACTGCGCGAGCGCGACGAAGGTGTACAGATCGTTTTTATCACCTCTCTCGCCTCCTACGCCCTTCAGGGCTACGAGGTCGGGGCTTTGAATTATATTGTAAAGCCGGTTTCTTATCCTGACTTTGCGCTGAAGCTGACCCGGACCCTGAAGCGAGTAACGGACAGCAGAACGGAAATTCACATTTCCGGGCGCGGAAAAGTCATTAACCTCTCAGCAGATGAGATATTATATCTCGAAGCCTCAGGACACGAGGTCTTCTATCACACCTCAGGCGGCACTTTATGCCGCCGCTTATCCCTCGCCTCCTGTGAAGAAGAGCTGCCGGAGTATTTTTGCAGAACGAACAGCTGCTATATAGTCAATCTGCTCCTTGCAGACAGTCTTGAGGGCAGCTGCATAACAGTCGGGCAGGAGAAGCTTCGCATAAGCGAGCCGAGGCTCGGGTACGTCCGGAAGCGATGGATCGAAATTCGGGAGGGCAGTTAATGAGTACCGACTTTATGATACAGCTTATAACGCTGTTCCTGGATATAGCGCTGTTTTCGGTTTATTTGCTCGTTATTTGCCGAAAAAAGCCTCGCAGAAGCGGCTTTTACCGGAGGCTGCCTCTGCTTATGCTGCTTGAGGCGGCTCTTTGCGTTCCTCTGGCGGCATTTCGTGCCACCCACGATACCCTGCAGGCGCGTATTTTAGTTGAACTGCTTTTCAGCGCGATACAGATAATCGCCATGCCCATTCTATACAAAGGCAGCGTGTCGCAGTATTTTCTCTGGTTCTCCGGCGTTCTTATGACGAAAAACTTTTCCGGAAACACCCTTCAGCTTCTGCTGAACCTTTTCGGGATTGACGACACTAAAACTATCAGCTTCTTTCCCGGCGGCAATACGATGCTTCCGGATTGGCTCATTTACGCCGCAATACATATCGCTCTGCTCCTCATTATCACCGGCATTTTCGAGCAAGGCGAAAAAGCCGGCGTGACCCTCAGCGGTTTTTCGGTTATATGGCTTGCCGCAACAACTCTGACGCTGCGCTGCATAGTACAGCCGTATATACGGGTCAATCAGCCCTTTGACGGCAATATGCTTATCTGCGTCCGGGCGCTTATGCTGATGATTTATCTCATGCTCATCGCCATTCGCGGCGGTCTTTTGTCGCAGAAAAAGGCGGAAGCGGAGCTTGAAGCCGGCGAGGAGCTTCTGCGTGCAGAGCGCAAGCGCTACGCTGAAATGCGTGATACCATCGAGCTTGTCAATATGCGCTTTCACGATTTGAAAAGGCATCTTGACGATTTGCAGGGCAGGCTTACGCAGGAGGAAATCAGTGCGATTTCCGAGGCTATGGAGCTTTATGACGGTGCCATCCGCACCGGAAGCGAGATAGTCGACACCGTACTGTGCCAGAAAAAGCTCGTCTGCGATAAGCACGGCGTCGCTCTTTCCTCCGTTTGCAACGGTGCGGCGGTAAGATTTATGGAGCCTTCAAAGCTATATTCGCTTCTCGATAATGCTCTTGAAAACGCCATTGAGGCGGTAACTGCGCTCCCGAAGGACGAGCGGCTGATTTCCTTAAGCATCTCAGAGGAAAACGGCGGTGCGAGAATAGAGGTCTCAAACTACTTCGATCCTTCTGTCGCCGTCGAAAACGGCACCTCAAAGTCCGACAAAAGCCGCCACGGCTACGGACTTAAAAGTATGCGCTATATCGCCGAGAGCTGCGGAGGCGAGGTTTATACCGAAAAAAGCGATAATATGTTTTTCCTGACGATTACTCTTCCGAATAAATAGCCCGAAAATATGCCGCTTCAGCCAAAGACTGTGCGGCATTTCTTGTTTTTTCCCTTTGCCGTGCTATGCTACTCTCAGAATAAACAGAGGAGGCACGGCAAATGAAAAAGCGCAATTTTTGGAAAATACCGACAATAATCACCGCCGTCATTACGCTCATTCTCGTTATCGCAATACCCATAACGAGCTACTACTCGACGATGATTAACGCCGCGCTCGGCGCCGAAACGCAGAAAATCATACCCGGCGAAAACTCCAAAATCTTCTTCTGGACGGACTTTGAAAGCGAGGAAGAGCTTGTCGCCCACGATTTGGACACCTGCTACCGCCTCGAGGAGGAGGGCGCAGCGCTGCTCGTCAACAAAAACGGCGCTCTGCCGCTCAGCGAGGGCAGCAGGGTTTCCCTCTTCTCCCAATCCGCCGCAGATCCCGTTCTGACCGGCACCGGCTCCGCCTTTATGGCGACCGGCGAAGCTGTGAGCTTCTATGCCGCCTTTGAAAGCGCGCTCGGCGAGGGATCGGTAAACACAGAGCTGTGGAAGTTTTACAAAACCAGCGGCTATAAGCGCGTAAACGCCGATCTCTCCGGCGGAAATCCCGCGCAGTACCGAATAAACGAGGTGCCATGGGAAAAGTATTCCGACGCTCTTAAAAATACCTTCACCTCCTACGGCGACGCCGCCGTAGTCGTTCTCTCCCGCTCCTCGGGCGAGGGCGCCGATCTGCCGAACGCCCTTCCTGCGCTCGAGGAATACATGACCGGCGGCGACTATCTGAGGCTTTGCAAAGAGGAGACCGACCTTCTCTCAAATCTCAAGGCGCTCAAGAACGCCGGCACCTTCAAAAAAATCATCGTTATCCTCAACTCATCCTCCACTCTCCAGCTCGATTTTATCGATGATTTCGATATAGACGCCGTTCTCTGGGTCGGCAATCTCGGGCTTAACGGCATACCCGCCGTTGCGGATATTATCGCCGGCAAGGTAAATCCCTCCGGCAGAATTGTCGACACCTTCCTTAAGGATAATCACGCTTCCCCCTCGATGCAGAACTACGACGCCTTTCCATATACGAACGCCGCAGAGCTGGATCTCGCCTTTGCGCAGAACAACACCGCTCCCGGCATCGACAAGTGCAACATGAACTACGTTGTCTATCAGGAGGGCATTTACGTCGGCTACCGCTATTTTGAAACTCGCTATGAGGACTACGTTCTCGGTACGGGCAACGCCGGAGATTACGATTACTCCTCCCTCGTCGCCTTCCCCTTCGGCGCAGGAATGAGCTATTCCGACTTTGAGTACTCCGATTTTTCCATTACAGACAAGGGCGATACCATCGAGGCGGCGGTGTCCGTCAGTAACACCTCTCTGCTCGACGGAAAGCACACTGTGCAGATCTACTTCCAGTCGCCCTACACCGACTATGACAAGGCTAACGGAGTAGAAAAAGCCTCCGTCGAGCTTTGCGGCTTCGACAAAAAGGAAATTGCCGCCGGAGCGACTGAGAAGTACACTATCTCCATTCGCAAGGACGACCTCACGAGCTACGATGCAAATGGCGCAAAGACCTATATTCTCGACGCCGGAGATTATTATTTCACAGTCGGCACCGACGCCCACAACGCCGTAAACAACATTCTCGCTGCCAAGGGTGCGGACGCCTCAAGAATGTACGGCACCGGCGACGCTTCTCTCGCAGCAAAGTGGACGGTCGCAGAGCTTGATACTACCACCTACGCGAGGTCAAGCTATACCGGAAACGCAATAACAAACCTTTTCGACAATGCGGACCTCAATAAATACGACGGCGCGGAAGGTCAGGCCGTGACCTATCTCACCCGCTCCGACTGGACCGGCACCTTCCCGACGACGCAGTATCTCCGCGTCACCGATAAGATGTGGGCGGACGGACTCACCCACGAGGAGAGCGGCAGAGCCGCCATAGCCGAGAAAATGAAGGCGGAGTATTGGGCAAACGCCGCCATTCCCGAAAGCGGCAAGGCCGGAGATTTGAAGGCAATAGATTTCGTCGATACGGAGTATTCCGACCCCTCGTGGGATTCTCTTATCAGCCAGATAAGCTACGTCGATATGCTCGACCTCATCTACAACGGCGCCTACAATACAAAGGCGCTTCCCGCAATAAACCTCCCCGCAACGCAGGAGATGGACGGGCCGACGGGCTTCACGAAAAGCCTTATGGGCGGCGGAAGCGGCATGGCGTTCACCTCTGAGGACGTTATGGCGGCAACCTTTAACCGCGAGCTTATAAGCGAGGTCGGAAAGTGCATCGGCGAGGATATGATGCACGGCAATCAGGGCACGAACGCCACCGCCATCGCCGGTATCTACGCTCCGGGAGCGAATATCCACCGCAGTCAATATCTCGGCAGACATAACGAGTACTACTCCGAGGACGGCTGGCTCTCCGGCGAAGCCTGCGCCGCTGAGGTGCAGGGTATTCGCTCAAAGGGTGTTATCCCCTTCGTTAAGCACTTTGCGCTCAACGACCAGGAGGAGGGGCGCTACGGCGTCTCCGTCTGGGCTCCGGAGCAGGCGATACGCGAGCTTTACTTAGAGGCGTTCGAGGGCGCGGTGCGCGGCGGCGCGATGAACGTAATGACGAGCTTCAACCGCATCGGCGTAGTCTGGTCCGGCAGTCACAGAGGACTTATGACCGGCATACTCCGCGATGAGTGGGGGCTTGAGGGCGCCGCGGTCACCGATATGGCGCTTAACGCTAAATGGATGGACTGCCGCCTCGGAGTTCTCGCGGGTCAGGATATCTGGTGCGGCTCCAAGGGAAGTATGGGTACGCTTGACGGCAGCGAGAACGATCCGGCGATAGCGAGCGCCGTACACAATGCCGTTAAAAACGTCGTCTACTCCGTTACCCGCACGAACGCAATGAACATCGGCGACGCAACGGTAGTCTCCGTAACACCCCTATGGCAGACCGCTCTGAAGGTCGCCGCCGGAGGCTTCGGCGCAGTTACGCTGCTATTCGCCGCGCTGTGGATACTGAAAGGGAAAAAGTCGAAGGAATCTTAAAAACCGTAAAGAAAACAGAAAACACTTCGGGAGCGGATCGCAGCTGATCCGCTCCCGCTTTTTCACAAACCAGTTATCGAGCATGCCTCTTGCGGTCTTGCGCTTTAAATGATAAAATCTCAGCAGAATTATTATGAGGTGACATTTATGTTTCCACGGTTTTCCCTTCTTGCGGACAAGGCGGCGGAGCTTAGGAATTACCCAATGCTTCCGCTGGAGGAAAAGCTAAAGAGCTTTTCCCTGCGCCGCCCGGAGATGTTCAACCACATCGTCACGCCCGACGAAGCAACGGAGTACATCAGATGGATGGCGGCGGAATACACCGGCTCAGCGAGCCGTGACGAGGTGCCGTTCATTATGGACGGCGGCAACGTATCGAGCGTTGCTGACACGCTTCTCGGTGAAAGCCCCTCCGGCCGCGGAAAAATCATCTCCACCGACCTCAAAAAAATCTTTAATAACCCCTCCGAGGCGGACTATTTCACCGATTCGCAATCCATAAGCGTCGGGCGTTTCCTGCGCTATATGCCAGCATTCGCCAATTCCAGTGAGGTTTTCGAGCTGTTCTACTCCTTTTCCGGAGTCCCCAGGGTCTACATCGGCGACGAGAGCATCGAGCTTAGCCCCGGAAGCCTCATCCTTATTCCGCCCGGAACAATAAAAGCGATAAGCTGCGCTATGGATGACGCCGTTCTCGTCAACGTGATGCTGCGTGCGACGACCTTTTCCGAGGTATTTTTGCAGGCACTCTCGGACGAGAGCATAATGAGCCTCTTTTTCCGGCAGGCGCTCGAGCCCGGCGGCGGCACGGACTATATTATGTTCGACACCTCGCGCGATACGGATATGGAATTTCTGCTCTATGCGATTTACAGCCAGTATAAGAGCCGCTCTACCTACTCCGAAAAGCTGGCTGAGAGCATGATGAACACCTTTTTTCTCCTGCTTTTGCAGCGCTATGAGGAAACGGCGAAGCTTGCAAAGCGCAACGGGCTGAGCTGGAAGCCCGGCTTTACCGATATGCTCAGATACATTCAGGATAACTGCGAGAGCGTTACAGTAGAGAACCTCGCAGATCGTTACGGATATTCAAAACGCCAGATAATTCGCATTGTTCAAAGCTGTACAGGCGAGGGTCTTTCGGAGCTTACTGTGCGCTTCAAAATGGAAAAGGCGGGCAAGCTCGTGCTTTCCGGCATTTCTACCGAGAATGCGGCGGCGAGGCTCGGATATGCCTCAGTGCCGAGCTTTATCCGCGCTTTTTCTTCTTATTACGGCTGTACGCCGACAAAATATCGCAAAAATGTCACTTTAAGATAATTTCTTGTCACTTCAAAATATATACGTTTTGCCAAAAATGGGCTAATATAAGCTCAGGGATTTGTCTATCCCATCCAAAAGTAAAGGAGAGGACAAAATGGCAAGGGATTACTTAAAGGGCAGTATGTTCGACAGGCCCGAATGGCAGACTCACGTCAAAACGAACCGCATAACCACAAAAGAGCGAGTTCTGGGTCATATGATAGGCCCCGGACTTGTGTACTTTTTCTACTCAACCTTCCTCGGACTTCGAGAGCTGTTCTATATGGACATACTTCGTATAAACGAGGTATTCGGCAGCGCCTACACATACCTGATTATGACGATCGTGACAACGATAATCGGTATGGCAACAGGCTTCTTCTTCAACCACATGACCGAAAAAACCGTATGTAAGGCAGGGCGCTTCCGCCCCTACGTTCTTATCGGCACATGGATAATGGCGATAGCAGGCTTCTTCGTGTTCTGGACGCCCTTTGCATCCGGCAGTGCGCTGCAGCTTGTGTGGCTCTATGTGTTCAACATTTTGTTCACCGCAGTTGGCGTACCTCTTTGGAACTTCCGCGCAAACGTTGTTTCCACCATCAGCCGCAACGTTCTTGAGAGAAACAACGTAACCACTATCCGCTCTGCCGTCAACGTTATGATTGCAGGCACAATCGGCGCTCTTGGCATTATAGGCTTCCTTTATCCCAGCGTTCTCCAGCACGACCTCACCGGCACAAGCTGGTACATAACCATCGGGATCAGCGCCGTGATAGCGCTTATCTTTTCCTTTGTTGAGTATTTCTGGACTCGTGAGCGTGTTACCGAGGATAACCAGAAGGTGCTTACCGACGAGAACGGCGACGGCGCCATCAACGTTCCGTTTATCCAGCAGTTTAAGAATATCATCACCGATAAATACTTCCTGCTTGCAATTCTCGTTCTCATCGGCTCCACAATGTATGATTATCTCCAGGGCGGCAATTCCCGAGTCAACATGATAACCTACATCCTCGGCGGAAACGAGGAAAACGGCTTCCAATTCACCTATCTTCTTGCATCCATGCAGCCAATGGCTATAGGCGCAGTTGTAGTTCCTATCCTTGCTAAAAAGATCTCCGGACGCAAGATCATGCTTATCTCCTCTATAATCACGCTCATAGGAATAGGCATTGCAATGATCAACCCCTATTCCTTCCTCGTTGCGGTTGCCGGCGGCTTTGTCTTCGCCTGCGGCATCTTTGCAATCACCAACATGAATCAGATTTTCATGCAGCAGGCTTCGGATAACATCGAGTACAAGTACGGCTATCGCCCTGAGGGAACTCTCGCAGTCGGTATAATCTCCACCATAGTCACCGCTGTTATGACTCCGCTGAACGCAGTCTATGAGACGGGACTTTCTCTCAACGGCTATGTTGCAGGTGCCGCTGCGCAGAACACCGCCGTTAATAACTGGATCCTCTTCATTTACTACGGTGCTTATGCAATTTTTGCGGTAATAATCCTTATTGTCTGCATTTTCTTTGATATAGATAAGAAGATGCCCGAGATCCACACCGAGCTTCGCGCAAGAGCCAAGAAGGCAGCCGAGGACAGAGGCGAGGTGTATATCTCACCTGAGGAGCAGGACAGAATCGAGATCGAGAAGGCGCAAGCTGAGATGGAAGAGGCTCGCATAGCTGACCTCAAGGAAAAATGTGCGAAAAAGGGTCTCGACTTCAATACCGAGAATCAGAAATACCTCGACAAAATGGCGAAAAAGGCCGGGAAAGCTAAGAAATAAGGTTCGTCTTACGGGCGGCGGCATTGCCGCCGCCCGTTTAAATGCTTAGACAAAGTCTCCGCATCGAACATATTTTGCGCTATCTGAGCGCAAAATATGACGCCTGCGGGCGGGTGATGCGACGTGAAGGGGCCTCTCGGCCGGCCCCTTCACAGATCCCCGCCTCCTTTATCCAACGCTTTTTCCTTTTTTGTCTACAGTCTGTTACGGGCGGCATTGCCGCCGCCCGTTTTCATTATCAGGAGGCAATATGAAAGTCTTGACAACAATCGTCCTCGGCGCCGCAGGACTTATGGGTATAGCGGCTGCAAGTCTTCTTATTCTCAAAAAGCGTATGTTTCCGGATCCGAAGCCGCTCTGTGATAACGGCAACAGGGTCGAGGTGAGAAAGCTCCCTATCTATTCCGCAGGCCACACTCTCTATGGCGAGCTTCTGCTGCCGATGGACGGAAAAGAGAAGCACCCGACCGTAGTGTGCAGCCACGGCTTCAACGGCAGCTATCGCTACTTTCGCGAAGGAGTCGGCATGATGCTCGCTCTTTCCGGCTATGCCGTATATTGCTTCGACTTCTACGGAGGCAGTACCTTCGGCAAAAGCGGCGGCAAGACTACGGAAATGAACGTATTTTTTGAGCGTGAGCAGCTCCACGGCGTTATCGAATATATAAAGGCTCAGCCCTTCTGCGATGCGGACAATCTTCTCCTATGGGGCGAGAGCCAGGGCGGCTTCGTGACCGCCATAACCGCAGCATGGCATACGGAGGATGTTCATGCGCTGGCGCTCTTTTACCCTGCCTTCTGCCTTGAGGACGATATACTCAAAAAGTACCGCTCTTATGACGAGCTTCCGGATACTATGAACAGCATGGGCGTATCCATAAGCAAAAAATACTACGAGGGACTATTCGGCTACGACGCCTACGCTGAGGCAGGGAAATTCAAAAACCCCGTCCTTATAGTCCACGGCGATGCGGACAGAACGGTTGACGTTTCCTATGGCCGTCGGGCGTGTGACGCCTACGAGAACGCCCGGCTTGAAATACTTCCCGGCGAGGATCACGGCTTTTCCCCAAAGGGAAAGCGGACAGGCGCACAAATGGTGTATAATTTCTTTGAGAAAGTGAGGAATGGATAATGTCATTCAGCAAGGATTTTCTCTGGGGCGCGGCCAGCGCCTCGGCTCAGATTGAGGGTGCGTGGAACGAGGACGGAAAGTGCCCGAGTATATGGGACAACGCCGGCGACAAGATCAAAAACGGAGACACCTGCCACACCTCCTGCGACCACTACCACAGATATAAAGAGGACGTGGCGCTGATGCGTGAGCTCGGACTTAAAAGCTACCGCTTTTCTGTCTCCATGTGCCGTGTTATGCCCGAAAAGGGCAAAATAAACCCCAAGGGGCTTGAATTTTATAAAAATCTCGTAAGCGAGCTGAGAAGCGCAAACATTGAGCCGCTCTGCACCCTCTATCACTGGGATCTGCCCCAGTGGGTGCAGGACGAGGGCGGCTGGAAGAACAATCGCATCGTCGATTGGTATTTGCAGTACGCCGAGGCGGTCGTTGACGCGCTGTCGGACAGTGTGAGCTATTGGATGACCTTCAATGAGCCGCAGTGCTTTATAATGATGGGTTACGTCATGGGAACGCACGCGCCCTTTAAGCACAATGTTTTTACCTTCAGAAGCCACCATATCCGCAATTTCCTCCTTGCCCACGGCAAATGCGTCAGAATGATACGCCAGAGGGCGAAGACGGCGCCGAAAATCGGCATCGCCATGGCTTCGACCTGCTATATCCCGGACTCCGAAACGCCGGAGGGACTTTCTGAGGCGGCGAAATTCTCCTTTGAGCATCAGGTGGGCGAGGGCTCGAACAGCCTTTACATGGACCCCATCGGTCTCGGAAAAGCTTCAAATATGATGAAGCGCTGTCTCAGCGCCGAGGATTTGAAAATCATCTCCGCACCTCTCGACTTTGTGGGCGTGAACGTCTATCAGCCCTCAAACAGCATGATAAACAAGGAAAAATATGACCCGGACAGCCGCAAAAAAACCAGCCTCGGCTGGGTCGTTGACGGCAGGTGCCTCTATTGGACTATCCGGCAGTATTGGGAGCGCTACCACCTGCCCGTTATGGTGACGGAAAACGGCATGGCGGCGAATGATACCGTTCAGAACGGCGAGTGCCATGACCCCGAGAGAGTTGAATTTCTCGATGAGTTCATCGGCAGCATGAAGCGTGCCGCCGACGAGGGGATACCCGTTCTCGGCTATCAGCACTGGTCGATTATGGATAACTTCGAGTGGTGTGAGGGCTACGGCCCGCGCTTCGGACTTATCCACATCGACTACAATACCCAGAAGCGCACGCTTAAGGACAGCGCCAGACACTATGCGGAAATCATAAGGACAAACGGTGAAAATCTGTGAAAAAAGAGGCTTTTAACCCATATCTTCCGCTATCCGTTTACATTCCGGACGGCGAGCCCCACGTTTTCGGCGACAGAGTTTACGTCTTCGGAAGCCACGATAAGGAAAACGGCGACACCTTCTGCGCTCTGGACTATGAGTTCTGGTCGGCTCCGGCGGACGATTTGTCCGACTGGTCGAGTAAGGGCATAAACTACCGCGCCTCGCAGGACCCGCTTTACAGCGAGAAGATGAAATATATGTACGCGCCGGACTGCGTGTGCGGCTCGGACGATCGGTATTATCTCTATTACTGCCTCTCCGGCTGCAAGGGTCAGGGCGGCTACTCCAACCCCATATCCGTCGCCGTCTGCGATACGCCGGACGGGAAATATGAGTATTACGGCTATGTCAGAAATCCCGACGGCACGCCGCTTATGCGCTATGCCTGCTTCGACCCGGCGGTGATAAACGACGGCGGCACGGTGAGGCTCTACTACGGCACTACGATGCCGTGGATGGAGCATATTCGCCCGAGGTGGCTCAAAAACCGCCTGCTTGCAAAGGGTCTCGACAGAACGCCGGAGGAGGTAAGCCTCGGCGTGCTCGGCTCATACCACGTCACCCTTGCGGAGGATATGCTGACGGTTACGAGCGCACCGAAGCGCATCGACAACACCATTTCCGGCGAGGAATACAAAAATCACGCCTTCTTTGAGGGCAGCTCGATTCGGAAAATCGGAGAGCGGTACTATTTCATTTACTCCAGCGCAAACAACCACGAGCTGTGCTATGCCGCTTCTCTCATGCCCGACGGCGGCTTTGTCTATGGCGGCACTATAATTTCAAACGGCGATATCGGCTACAAGGGCCGCGCGCCGAAGGACAGAGTGAATCACACCGGCACAAACCACGGCTCCATCGAGAAAATCGGCGATGATTACTATGTTTTCCACCACCGCCTCACCCACAACTCCGACTACTCCCGTCAGGGCTGCGCCGAAAGAATTGAAATCTTGCCGGACGGGTCTATCCCGCAGGTGGAGATAACAAGCTGCGGACTGAACGGCGAGCCGCTGAAGGGCGGCGCTTACCCCGCCGGAATCTGCTGCGGACTTACAAACGGGCGCATGACCCACGGCTCAAACTCAAATAAAAAGCTGCGCGAACCGTGCTTCACAAGCTCCGGCGATGAGCGATACATTACCGGCATTACTGACGGCACGCAGATAATCTATAAATACTTCTCCCTCGGAGGAAGGTGCCGTCTTGCCCTCACAACAAGAGGCGGCGACGGAGCTTTTGAAACAAATCTCGGAATAACGCTTCCTGTAAAAGCATACCCCGGATGGACAAAATCGGTATCTGAATTTACTCTCAAAGAGGGCGTATATCCGCTTATCCTGACCTATCGCGGCAGGGGTGAAGCGGAGCTAAAGGAATTTGAATTGAGGTGCATTGACAAATGATAGCGGTGAGATTAAAGGTGGGCGGCCGCTTCGCGCCCATGGGAATCGACGATAAGTCCATACGCTTTACCTGGAACTGCGAGGGCGGCGTTACCCAGACCGCCTATGAAATAGTCACCGACAAATGGTCAAGCGGCAAGGTCGCCTCATCAGATATGCACGCCATCTACCCTCTTGCGCCGGCTGACCGCGAGATAGTGAAGTGGCGCATAAGGCTGTGGGATGAGAGCGATAATCCCGGCGAGTGGAGCGAATCGAGCTTTGAAATGGGGCTTTCCGCAGAGAAGTGGGGAGCAAAGTGGATAACCACCGGCAAAAAAGCCTCTAAAGAGCGCATTCCGGCGGATTACTTCCGCAGAGAGTTCCGCGCGGAGAAAAAGGTCGCCTCGGCGAGGCTCTACGCCACGGCCTGCGGCGCATACACCGCGTACATAAACGGCGCGCGCCTGCCCGGAGTGCTGACCCCCGGCACCACGGAATACCCGAAGCGCCTTTATTACCAAACCTACGATGTGACGAAGCTTATCCGCGAGGAGAACACCCTCGATTTCACGCTGACCGACGGCTGGTATATGGGCAAGCTCGGCTTTCTCAATCAGCATAACCGCTTCGGAAATATGCGAAAGTTTCTCTGCCGCCTTGAAATAACCTATGAGGACGGCACCCGAGCGGCGCTCGTCTCCGATGAGCGCTTCCATTGCTCGTCAGACGGGCAGATCCGCTACGCCGACCTCAAGGACGGCGAGGTTTATGACGCTCGTCTTGCTCCCACCTATTCCGAAAGCGCAAAAATAACAGCTCACGGCGTTGTGCCGACCGCTTCGCCCATAGCGCCGATATCCGAGCATGAGCGTTTCCCGGCAAAGCTCATAATTACACCGAGCGGAGCGAGAGTTCTGGACTTCGGGCAGAATCTTGCAGGCTACGTGCGCTTCCGTGCAAGGTGTGAGAGCGGACAAACGCTGCGGCTTCAGCTCGGCGAAACCCTCGATAACGGCGAATTTTCCCGTGAAACGCTCCTGCAGGACGGCTCGCCGGAGACGAAGCAGGAGATCGTCTACATTTCCGACGGGCAGGAGCGAGATTTTCAGCCGGAGGGCTTCTATTCCGGCTTCCGCTACGCCCTCGTTCATTATGACGGCGAGATAGACCCCGGCGACTTTGAGGCTGTGGCGGTCTACTCCGACCTTGAGTTTACCGGCTCCTTTAAATGCTCAAACGGGAAAATAAACAAGTTCCACGAAAACACTCTCTGGAGCCTTAAATCCAACTTTGTTGACATACCGACCGACTGTCCTCAGCGTGAAAAGAGCGGCTGGGACGGCGATGCGCAGGTCTTTCTGCCGACGGCGACCTATATGTGCGACACGGCGGCGTTCTTCCGCAAATGGCTCAGAGATCTGCGTGACTGCCAGCGCAGGGACGGAAGGGTAGCCAACGTATCGCCCTCGGCGCATCCCTATCAGGACAGAGAGCCGCTGAGCGGCGCCGTAGGCTGGGCGGACGCGGCGGTAATTATTCCCTACACGCTCTGGAAAATCTACGGCGACGACAGCTTTATAACGGAAAATCTCGACCTTATGCTCGGTTGGATGGCTTACGTCATAAAGGCGGCAGGTAATAAGACGATGAAGCGCCTTTCGGTTTTCCCGCCGGCAAGCAAAATGTTCGGCCCTTATTACGTTCCGAAGTCGCCCCTTGAAAAGTACGTCATCGAGTCCGGTCAGCACTGGGGCGAATGGCTTGAGCCGGACGCCGACAGCTTTTCCGAAATGCGGCAGCCGAAGCCGGAGCTTACAAGCGCCTACACGCATTATTCAATGCATCTTCTCTCTGAGATGCTCGACTACGCAGGCATGGGCGAAGAGGCAGGAGCGTGCCGTGAGTTTTCAGAGGGCGCAAGGGCGGCGTACAACGAATTTTTTGTTAAGGACGGACACATCGCCGCACCGAGGCAGGCGCCGATGGTGCGTGCGCTCGCATTGGGACTTCTGGACGAGGAAACCGCAAAATCCGTCGCCGCCGACCTCAATGCCGACGCCGAGAGGCGAGTATATACTGTCGGTACGGGCTTTCTTTCAACGCCCTACGTTCTCGGAGTTCTTACAAAACACGGCTACCTCGAAACGGCGTACAAAATGCTTGAAAGCACGAAAGCGCCAGGCTGGCTTGCGATGGTCGAGGGCGGCGCGACGACGGTATGGGAAAACTACGTTATGTTCGATGAGGCCGGTCACCCACGCCGCAGCTCGATGAATCACTACTCTCCCGGCGCCGTATGTTCCTTCCTCTATGACACGGTCTGCGGCATCAGAATAGCAGGAGAGCGGCGCTTTGTTATCTCGCCACGCCCCGGCGGAACACTGACCCATGCCGAAGCAAAATGGCTCAGCCCGTACGGGCTTATTGAAAGCTCATGGGAAAAGCGTGAGCGCGGCACAAAATACCGCATTCGCGTGCCGGCAAACTGCACGGCTGAAATATCCGTCGGCGGCAGGACTGAAACTGTAAAATCGGGGGAATATGAATATGAAATATAGCTCAATAAAGCCCGAAAAGCTCTGGCTCGACACAGCCGGAAAGCCAATTCAGGCGCACGGCTTTTCTGTATTTCGGAACGAAGCCGAAAAGCTCTGGTACTGGTACGGCGAGAACAAGGAGAAGACCGACGGCAGGGGGACGATCTGGCACTGGGGCGTGCGCTATTACACCTCACCCGACCTGTATAACTGGACTGACTGCGGACTTCTCATTCCGCCGGAGCCGAACGATCTCACAAGTCCGTTGCACCCGACCTACTGCGTTGACAGACCGCACATTATTTACTGCGCCAAGACGAAAAAATACGTTGCGTGGCTCAAGATCATGGGCGAGGGAGAGAGCCAGTTCATGAGCGTTCTCGAGGCTGACAGATTCGAGGGACCCTACCGCTTCGTAAATCGCATATACAAGCCGCTCGATATGGACTCCGGCGACTTCTGCCTGCACGCAGACCCTGACGGGAGAGCGTATATCTGGTTTGAGCGCCCGCATTTTCAGCTTATCTGCGCCACCCTTACGGACGACTACACCGCCGTTACCGGCGAGTACAGCGTCCACTATGACGGCCTCACGCCGCCCTATACCCGTGAGGCGCCCACCTATTTTGAGCGTGACGGCAAGCGCTATCTCATCACCTCCGGCACCTCGGGCTACTATCCAAATCCATCAAAGGTCTGCGTTTTCGACGACGTCCACGGCGAATACCGAGACCTCGGCGATCCGTTTATCGGCGACAGAAGCGGCACGTCGTTTTCAAGTCAGATAACGAGCGTCATTCAGCTTCCGGGAACTGATAAGTATATCGCCTGCGCCGACCGCTGGATGCCGCAGTTTTACACGAAGCTAATCGGCAAAGCGGTGACAAGCGGCATGGAGCGTGTTTTTAAGGATTATAAGCCCGATCTCACGCCAAAAAAAGCCGCGCCCCTGCCCGGAAAGGAGCAGAAGCACGGCGAAAACACCTCTATTGCGCGATACGTTTGGCTGCCGATCGAGTGGGATGGCGAAAAGCCCGTGATCCGCTGGCACAGCGAGTGGAGAATCGAGAATCAATGAGCAAAAAATCTTCCGCGCATAAGACAAAGAAAAGGAAAAACGCAGCAGTGGGATCCTCGCAAAATCCCACTGCTGCGCCCCGGCTTTTTTGATGCCGGAACGGTTCAAAACGATAGGAATTAAACGCACCAGATGAAAATTTAAAGCATCAAAACCGGTTTTCGGCTCTTTCAGATTATCCCGTGCTATTTATCCCCAATTCTACCTATTATGTTTGGTTTTTGGAACTTTTTAGTCTATTCTATGCTAAGTCATGTTGCACAAAATTAACCACGTAAGGGAAAAAACAAGCTAAAATTATCAATCTGCACCACGAGAATTGCCACAAAATCGGAGGTGTAATAATGTCTGAAATAACTTACCACTGCGAGGGTGATTATCTCATTCCTGATCTCATAGCTCCGGAGAGTCCTAAAATCGACATCTGGGGCTACCGCAGAAGGGAATATCTGCGAAAATATAAGAATCCGATTTGCACCGGTCTGTTTCTCACCGGTAAACTCAACGCGCACCTCGAAGAAGTAATCTTTTCAGAACTTATTTACGCATAAAGTATTCAAGCCTCTCTTCCGAATTTGGAAGAGAGGCTTGATTTGTGTTAACTTACTTCACGAAATATCTGTAAAGCATAGTCACGATCTGAGCGCGGAGGCAGTCAGTTTCGCCGCCGAACTTACCTTCGCCGATGCCTTCGGAAATTCCGTTCTCCTTCGCCCACGCTGCCGCGTCGGCGTAGTAGGCACCCTCGGGTACGTCAGTGAAGCTCTCAGCAGTCTTTGCCTTGCCCTTCATCGCGCGCTCCATAAAGGTTACCATCTGTGCGCGGTTGACGGTATCGTTCACTCCGAACTTTCCGTCGCCGTAGCCGTTCGTTACGCCGTTCTCGGCCGCCCAAAGGAGTGCCTTAAAATAGAACGCTCCTTCCGCAACGTCGGTGAACTCGGACTTCGCTGCCGTAGGCTCCGGGCATCCAAGTGCTCTCCAGAGGAAGGTCACCGCCTGCGCTCTCGTGCAGGTCGCGTCCGGCGCGAAGTGCGTTTTGTCAACGCCGTTCGTGATGCCCTTCTCAACTGCCCAATCGACAGCCTTTGCGTAGTAGCTGTTCTCCGAAACGTCAACAAACTTGACCTTTGCAAACTTTGCGCTTACAGTGACGTTTGCATTCGGCATGGTGAAGCTGAAGGCGCCGACCTCGTTCTCTGTGAGCTCAATTTCGGTGCCGAACAGACCCTTTACCTCGAGCTTTTCAAGCTTATAGCCCTCGTCCGGTGTTACGGTAATAACTACCTTCTTACCTGACTGAGCTCTCTTCGGCTCAACGGTTAAGGTGCCGTGCTCTGTATCATTGATTATTGTTTCGTAATCGGATACAAAACTGCTGTAGTTATTATAGGTTATCGCATAGGTGGAGAAGCTGCTTGTGTAGACGTAGATGACTCCTGCCTTCTGATCGAGCTTGTAGGTGCCGTCAGAAATCTCATCCTTAGTCTCAGTCAGCTGTTCTGCCTTGCCGTCGGTGCAGCGATAGAGCTTGATTCCGGTCTTTCCGCTGAAGTCATACGGGATAGCAAGCTCAATGATTCCGCTCGCTTTATCCATCGTTTCGTTTGCCTCGGGAGTGCCGTTATTGTAGATCGTCTTGTTTGCTGCAAGATTGATGAACTCAACGTTCTGCGCGCGGCTCTCCTTCATTATCGTCTCGCCTGCTTCACCTGCCTCGGCCTCATTCTGTGCTTCGATAGAAACCTCGACCTTTACCTTGCGGCCGTCGATCTCCTCTGCGGCTGCGATCTCGTCGATTCCCTTGACTACGATTGCAGGAGCTTCATCGCTGACTGCTAAGACTGCGCTCGTGTTGCCGTTCGGCATCTCGATCAGGTCAAGCGCGACGTTCCCGTCAGCGACGGTCACTGTCATGTTCTTAACAGCGTCGCCCTGAGTAATGACGAGGTTGTAGGTTCCCGCAGGTACGCTCGACAGCTTGAACTGCTTATTATTGTCTGCGATTGCCTCGCCGAAGGTGTTCTTGCCCTGAACGAGCTTGACCTTGATCTCGCCGCTGTTCTCTGTGCTGACAGAGCCGGTTATATCGTAGAGCTCCTTTGCCCAGACAGCATAGAGTGTTACAGTGCCGTTTTCGGTGAGATTCTTAACGCTCTTCTCATCCTGATACTCTACGCTTCCGTTTGCGGACTTAGACCAGCCGATGAAGTTGTAATCCGTTCTCTCAAAGGCGTTCTTCGTAAGAGCCTGAGCCTCGTCGTAGGTGAAGCTCATCTCCTCCATAGAGCCCTTGCCTCCGTTGGCGTTGAAGCTGACCTTATAAGCATTCGCCGTCCACTGAGCATAGAGGGTAAGTCCGGTACTGAGCTTATCTCCCGCCTTGTATGCGGTGCCGGTGCCGTCCGCTTCGGTGTTCCAGCCTGCGAAGGTGTAGCCCTTGCGGGTCATATTCACCTTGCCGGAAACTGTAACGGTCTTGCCGCCCTCAGCCTTGACAGCTTCCGGTGCGCTTACGCCGCCGTTTGCGTCATAGGTCACGGTGATGGTAGTGATCGTTACTTTTTCCTCTGCCTTTGCGGCCTCAGAGGTCTTTCCGTAGTTCTCGTCAGCCTTCTCGCGCAGCTGTACGTTCGCCTCGATCGGGTTTGCGGACTCTGCCTTGAACTGTCCGTTCTCGTCGAGCGTAACGGGAAGCCAGGTCTTGCCGTTGTCGAGCGAATACTCAAGCTCCTTTTCTCTGTCTTCCTCTGCTACCGTTACGGTGTCGCCCTCGACAGCAGGAGCCTGCGGCGCTGTACGTACCGCAGCCTCGTTCTTCGTGACCCTGAACGCGCTCTGGGTGGTGTAAACATTTGAATAGTTGTTTCCTGAGATCACCGCGAGGACGTAGTGCGTACCCGGCTCGAAGGTAGTAGCGGTAAGCTCGGTGTAAACGCCGTCAGTCTCCGCAAGCGCGTCAAGGTTTTCAAGCTCTGTTCTGAGGAACGAGGTCGCCTTGTAGTAATACTTCACGCTCTTGGTGGTATCACTGTATACCAACGTCAGATTGCCGTCAGCTTCGTTACTAAGCGCGGGTGCGGGTGCTGTGTCAGCGTCATAGCTGTAATCGCTGAGCTCTACAAGTATGCCCTTTATCTCGACCTTCTCGATGGTGTAGGTTACGCTTGCGGTGACGCTGCCGGTCTGTCCGTTGCCGATATCCACGCCTTCGAGCGTGATGCTTGCCGTATAGGTTCCCGCGTCTGTCGGTGCGGCATTGAGGACTGTCTCGCCCTGCTTGTAAACGATTGTCGGCACGGTCACATCTTCGATGTTATTCGTGACTGTCGCCTCAGCACTTCCGGTTCCGCCGTAGACTGCGAGCGTCGGAGCGTTGATCGTCATCGTCGCGCCGGGCTCGCCAATATGTCCGATAGTATTGCCACAGGTTGCGCTGATAGTCGCGGCATTCTCGGGATCTACAGTGAAGTTGACCCAGCTGTGCTGGTGGGTTACGTAATGAGCATATACCGTCGCGTTCTCCGCGAACGTATAGTCATCCGTAATCTTTTCGCCGCCCTGAGCCGCTGTGTACCAGCCGGCAAAGAACAGCTCCGGTTCCGCCGTCGGAGGCGTCGGCTCTGTTGTCGGGATAGTCAGATGACCATTCGTATCGGTATAGTCATCTTCAAACGTGCCGGCGCCGCCGTTTGTGTTGAAGGTAACCTTATATCGGTAGTCAACGACTGCACTCTGAGGCGTTTTGCCGCCCAGCTGCTGTGCAGTAAACTTCGCGGTCAGGCTGCTTCTCGCCTCTTTGCCAAGCGTCAGAGGATCGGAAAGCATATCCATCTGCGCAAGCTCCTCTCCCTCGCTATCCACAAGGATCGCTACCGGCTTGCCGAGCTTCTGCTCCTGCAGAGAGTTATTCTGAGCATCAACATTGACAACGTAAACGCCGGACTCGTTCTCTGTCCTTGCCTCGATACTGGTGTCAACGGTAATGACCTCGCCGTCGTTCTTTGTAAGAAGTCCCTTGAACGCAAGAATCCCGCCGTTGTTGTTGGTGTAAAGCTCGTCGCAATCCTCTACCCAGGCATAAGCATAGAGCCGGACGCCCTCGTCGGGGATCTCCTCAGCGCCGTCTATAAGGTCCTCAACGTTAATGGTCTGCGCTGCGCCGTAGAAGCCGTCGTCGATGTCTGCGAGAGCTTTTGAGCCGGAGATCGTGATGATCTCGCCGACGCGATTCTCTTCCTCGTGGTCATCACTCGTATAGAGTCCGAGCTTGACGCTCTTTCCGCTTCCCTTGAGCGGTATTCCGGATGCGTTAACAAGCGTTACCTGCACAGTGCGCTTTCCGTCCTGCTCGCTCAGAAGCTTCATACCGGAGATTCCAACGTCGGGGCGGTTGAGAACAAGCGTGCCGTTCTCTGCGGTTCCGTCCGCCGTGACGGTATAATCGACGTCCTCCACCTTATCCTCGGGAACGGGATAAACGAGCGTAACGATCGCGCTCTCGTTGGGCAGGAGCGAAACACCATCAACGGACTTGATGTCGCCTCCAAGCTGAACGGTCAATTTATTAATTGTGCTCGCGCCGGTGTTCTTTACGGTGAACTGTACCGGCAGATCAAGTCCGGGTACGAGCTCATAGAGATTGGTTTCAGCTTTTACCTCAATAGCGGTCTCCTTGAATCTGCCCGCTCCGAGCTTGATGTCAGTGGTCGGCTCCTGAAGGAGGATATTGAGATGCTCAGTATTCTCTCCCGCGTCATTTGTCGCTACAACGGGGAGATTCGTGAGATCAATAGAGTCGTAAGCGCTTATTCCCTCTACGGAGCTGTAATCGCTTCCAAGTACAAGGGCATAGACGCCGCCCTCTTCATCTGTGTAGGTATCGAAATGATCCACCGTGAAGTTCTTATCTGTTTCCGCAATATTTATCGGCGCGGTCATTCCCACCGCTCCACCGACTTCATAGAAACGCATTGCATTTATCTCGTACTCTCCGGCGTCATCACCCTTTGTCTGCGACCAGACAATGGATACATTCTTGAGTTCTCCGTTGTTTGCGGGAGCTGAGAAGCGGAAATCCGATGTAATAGCAGAAGCTGAGCCGCCGCCGATGCTCTCCGGGAAGCCTGCGTCTACGCTGCCGTCAGCGCTGATGCGCGCAAGGCGAATGTCATGAGCGACAACGTCGCTTTCTTTTCCGGTTTCAGGATCAGTGACCTTCTCACCGGTGTCGTGCTCAGAATACCAGCCGATGACGAACCGGTTTCCGACCGCCGTGACCTGAGCGTTCGTATCGGTATAGTTATCGTTTGTCAGGCGCCCGGTGGTGAGAACGTCTCCGTTTGCGTCTATTACAGTGTAGAAGGTCTCGGTGCCGGTGATCTCCTCGCCGGTGCGGACTGTGTAAACGAGGATCGCAGTACCGTCGGAGAGCATAGCGGAGTCGATGGCGTTTACAGTACCCGCGGCGCCGTTGTAGGCTACCTTCGCATCCGTCCACTCAGAACCGTTCCAGATGCTGTAATTGACGTTGTTCTCCGCGTTGAACATCATGGTGAAGTCCTGCTCGCTGTTCTCTGCGGGCATTTCTGTTGCGGCGAGGCTGCGCCATGCTACGATGGCCTTATTGCCGGAGCTTGCCACTGTCGGCGACATATCCGCCATGTTGTTGGTCGTCAGGCGCTCGATCGTCCATGCCGTGCCGTTATAGGTTCCGGCGTAGATTTCCGTGGCGTTCATCATAATGCCGAGATCATCATTGGTAGCCTTGTCATTCATCTCCTTGTCCGGAGACTCCTGCTGCTTGACCCACGCGGCAAAGATCTTGCTGTTCTCGCCGCTTGTGCCGCTGGCGACAACATCGCTGTCTGCGAGTACGGCGTTCTCTGTATCATAGAGCGCCTTCGGCTTGTCGTAGCCTTTTCCGTTCCATCTGGAGTAGCTGACAACGCTCTGCACCTCGTCAGTATTATCGTTATCCGAAATGTAAAGGAACATACTGCCGTCATCAACAAGAACGGGGTTCGAGTAGGGATACGCGTTTGTCTGTACGTTCGTAAGTGCGTTTGTAATCGGCGCCGCCGCCTTCAGCAGACGTCTGCCGGAGGGAACACCATCGTTCCACGTGCGATCTGCAAGCTCAAGATAGTCGCGGTTTTCGATCTCGCCGCCGCCTTCGATCGTTACGAGCGCTTTGCCGTTAGATAGCAGGCGCATTGAATAGGCTCTGCCGCTCTGTGTAAAGCCGAACAGCTCGGCATCTCCGTCCTTAGCCCATCTCTCCTGGATATTATCGTATTTGTTCCACTTCTTCGACCAGTTGAAGCCGGTGGAGGCGAAGGTCTTTTTGTATTTTACAAACAGCACCTTGACCTCAAGTCTGATTCCGATCTCACCGTTAATATCCAGCTTTGTTCCGGTAGAGGGGTTCTTCTTAAAGTCTGAGAGGAGCAGGAAGTTGACGTTCGCGCCTATTCTTCCGTAAATTCCAAGCTTCAGCTTGGCGATAGTCGCATCAAAGCCAAGCCCGGCAAACGCCTCAATATACACGCCGATCGTTGCGTCAACAAGCATGAGCTTGACAGACGATTTGCTTGCAAAGGAAACCTCAACTACGGCATTTGCGCCGGCCCCAAACGAGATGTTCGCGGGTACCGGGCCGCACATGAAGTTCTGCGACCACTCGTATTTAGCGTTGAAGGCTAAGCCTACTTTTCCGCCGCGGAAGTCGATCGCCCACTCCTTCTTATTGAAGTCGTAGCCCGCCTCAAGGACAAGCGTTCCGGAGAAGCTGACGTCGTAGCTGCCCTCGCCGCCATCATCGTCATCGTCATCCATAAGGCTGTTCAAATCCTCGTACATCGTATCTTCATCGTATTCGATCTTAACGCCGTCCTGATTCCCCTTGTTCTTTTCCTGGTTTTTGCCGACAAACGCAGCCAAGCGGAAAACGCCGGGATCCTCAGTAGGCAAAATAAGTAAGCTCAAGGGCATATCTCCGCCGCTGGCAGACAGACCGCTGAGGAAGGTAAAGCCCTTTTTAAGCATGCTGTTGACATTGATGCTTTTAAATACTTCACCGATGCTCATCTTGCTTTTCAGCGTACTGTTGATACTGGAAGCAGCTGCACTCGCTCCATCATTCGGATCCTGATTCGACAGATTGGAAATGCCAAAGGGCATCGTTACACTTGTTAAGGTCATGCCGTCGCGCACGAACATAGCCTTGATGCGACTGGAGGCGACTGAATTGCCGCCCTTGTCACTGATTCCATCAGCTTTGAGATTATCATCGGTCAGTGTATAAACGTGGCGGCCGATGTGTGTTGTAGAGAACGGGAAAACAAAGAGGTTAGTTTGCTCCAGCGTAGAAAGGTTTGTAATCTTATCCTCCTTGCTGTTGCGGTAGTCCGTCTGCCCGGTAAGCTTGCGTCCCCCGGTCGTATAGAGCTCAAATTCACCCGAAAGAGAAACGTTTCCGTGTTCATCCTCGGTCAGCAAGCTCTCCGGCAGCGTGAAATCTGTGGTCAGAATTACCTTATCTATCCTCTTGGAAAGGCCGATGTTTTCAGTGTAGTCAGTGACGTCTCTCGTATAAGGTAACGGCTTGCCGCCGGTAAATTGCCGTATGGTCTGACGGATTATCTGCGGTACGTTTTCACTGCCTCTCAGTTCGGCGAGCCGGATCACGGAATCCGTAGGATTCTGCTCTCCGTCCATATCGGTAGATACATTGACGAGAGCGTATCCGGTCTGATAACCGGCAGCACGGTATTCAAAAGCATAAACAATTTTATCTGAAGAGTCAGCGCCGGAATCCTTGTCTTTATTCCTGAACTCCGTCGGATTGAAGCCCAGCGTCAGCTTGCCGTCTGTCAGGTTAGCGGTAATATCGTCCTTTTCGCCGAACTTATTTTCTATGTTATCGGCAAAGAAAGACTTGGCATTGGGGCAATATTCGCCATTCTTATATACACCCGCACGAAGCTTGACTTCCCCTTCATACGCACTGCCGTCCGGCTTGCGGAAGGTTAAGGTCACATTGGAAACGGAGCGCAGGCGGAGGTTATTGCAGGGATAGAGCTGGAGTGAGGCAACGTCGCGCTCGCCGCTTTGAAGATCATTATGGAATATAGTGCCGACATAAGTCACCGACGCGCCATCCTTTTCGCCCGTGGACATTGCCATAACCGAGCTTGCGATACCCTCCGGCTCATAGACGGCGAGTACACCGTTCTCATCGCTCGTGAGCGTCTGTTGCTTACCCGCACCGTTAGTGTATGTGACGGTGGTCTCTGTCTTTGGATTGAACTGGAATACGTAGAGCTGATCCTTGAGCGTATCGGCTTTAACATTAACGCTCGCGGTCTTGCCAGTAGCGGCGTGCGTTGCGGTGATGGTAACTCCGTCGCCTTCCGTATCTCCCTTGCCCACAAGCAGGAAGTCGGTCGCAGGGCCGTAGGACGTGTAGCTGAAATTGCGAATATCCGAGTAGACTCCGCCCTGCTTGTAGTTGATGGAAACAAGGTCGCCGTCAGAGGAGGTCCACTGCATCTTATCCGACAGCAGTCCCCAGACTCCGGTGCCGTAGTTCGCGGAGATGATCTTCTGGAGGCTCATATCGGCGCGAAGCGCGTTCAGATCATCCACGGTGAGCTTGATGCTCTCATCGGTGATGCCGTAGCCCGCCAGCTTACCGTGGTTATCCATATTTACGGTGGTGCCGTTCGCGTTCTCGCCGGTGCCGCCGGTGGTGCCGCCGATCTCGCCTTTGATTACGTTCTTGACGATAAGCTCAAGCATATCCGTATTGTAAACGCGGATGAGCATAGAATCCACACTCCACGCCTCTTCATCCGCCGCGTCAGCGGCTTTGGCATAGACAGTGATAGTATATGCTTCCTTTAGACCCTCAGGCTTCTCCGCCGCGAAAGGAATAACGCCGTCCGTGGCAGTCTTTCTCTCGCCCACAGTCTCGCCGGACTTCTGGATGGTATATTCCACAAGTGCCTTTGCGGTCGAAGGAGTAACGGTGTACTCAATCCTCGGAAGCGATTTATAGTCTGCTGAATAGCTGTCAAGCGTTTTGAGCGTGACCTTGACGGGCGCCTGCTTTACGGTGAGATAGGCAGCGGCAGATAATTTCTCCGGTGCTGTATTCACATTTTCAGTTACGCCGCCTTCATACCTTGTGCTGACGACCACGGCATAGGTACCCGTGACTGTGAGCTTATCGGCGGGAACGGTGATGTGTGTCAGCGTATTGGCTGCGGTACTCTCAAAGCTGCCCGTCCAGCTCGGCTCGCCGGCGGGCTCATCGCCCACGGCGTCAACCTTATAGAGCTTCGCGGTAAAGGTGGTGCCCTTATTGACAGCGGCGTTGCACTGCGTCACGTTGGATGAGAACAGCACGTCGGTGGCTGTTTCCGTCAGAGTTACGCGATTGCGCGAGAACTCAGGAATATTGAGAAACGGAGTCTTTCCCTCAAGGACATTGAACGTAAAGGAAAGATCATATTTTTTGCTCTCAGAGCCGTTTCCGACGGTAAGTGTGATGGTAACCGCTCCTGAGCCGCCGGTCAGAGCAATCCGTCCCGCGCCGGTCTGCTCATCCTTGACTACCGTTGCGATCTGCTCGTTATCGGAGTTCCATGTGAAATATTTTGGGTCTGTAAAGGTAAAATTCCTGCGCTCGCTCCACTGATAGTTCAGCACGAACGTATTCGGATCCTCAACCCGGACGCCCTTGGAAATGGCTCTGTAAAATGCCTCGTTTATCCAAAGCTCCACATCGTGCTGCTTTGAATAATCCTCGCCCTGAACAGCGACGTATTCTGCTCCGGATTTATAGAAGCCGTTCAATTTATTGGCTTCATCATAGTCCGGTCTGTCTACAGCCGCATCCTTGTCAAACGAAACGCCGCCCTTGACATAGTAGCTGAGGCTCTTTCCCTCCGACACCGGCGCAGCAGCGTCAGTAGCGGTGAAGTAGGCAAAGCCCTTTGCGTCCTCCTTCTTATCCGCCCACTCGCCCAGATACTTCACTGTTGTGCCGATCTCGGTATCAAAGAAGAGGCTCACAGTATCCTTGCGCAGGTATGCAGTGGCATTCATGCCCGGGGCAAATCGCACAGCCAGTGCGTCGACTTCGCCATCGACGGTTTCATCATCAATGACGTAAACGGGGTAGCGAGTCGCGCCGCCGTCCGTGGAGAAATAAGCGCTCTTGAGATAAGCTGCCGCCTTGGCGTTCTCATAGCCGGGGACAGACATGGGGATCGGAGAAGTGATAGTCATATTTTCACTGGCGACCCAGGTCTTGTCGGCGCCGTCCCTGAACGGGATAACAGCCGTCACAGTCTGATCGCCGGCGTCAGCGTCATCAATACCGTATTTCACATTCTCCCAGTCGAGGCTTGCGCCTTTGACATCAGCGACGATGATAACGCCCTCGTTTTTTCCAAACCTCGCAGCCGGGAATTCATTATCGAGCTCGACCTTACGACCGCTGCGTTCAAGTTCAGGATCCCAGAACCAGTCTTCCAGAACATACATGTCGGTAACAGATGTTACGTTGATATAGCCAACATCCGTTTCCCTTACGGTATAAATAAATGTAATCTTTTTTCCATTTATATTAGAATACGGTATCAGGCATTCAACCCCGTTTACGGTGAGCTTTGTGTCTCCAAAGGCTTGCGAGCCTTCCTTCATTGTCAAGGTGATCGGAATCGTTTGTCCGCTGTAATAGGTTCCTGCAGGGACAGAAACATCAACAACCTCATCGTGCAAAGGGATGTACTTAGCCGAAACGCTTAATTCGGTCAGCGATTGAGACTCCGATTCCTGAACAAGGAAGTAGAGCCATACCTTACCGTTTTTTGCGATTTCGCTCACTTCATCTGTCTCTGTTCCCGAAAAATAAAGGTCGCTGTTTGTGAAGGAATAACCATCGGAATCATAACTTGCATAGGGTTCTGTAAAAGACTCTTCAGTTTCGGGCTTATCAATGGCATTATCCGGACTTATCAGAAATATCTTTGCGTGTGCGCCTTTGCTGAATGCATAGGTCAATTTGAAATCATCAGTCAGAGGGGATACGTCCTCAATTTCGGTAAAATACCATCTGTTTGTACACTGAGTTCCATCAAAAAAATCTGTGTACTTGTATTCGTACTTCTGGAAGTTATTTGTCGGAAGATCGATCGTTCGATAGGTTATTTCTTCTTGGTTATAAGCATAAACCGGCACTGTTTGACTCCATGCGGTTTTGCCGCCTTCAAACGTTGCGTTTTTGATGTTGCCGGCGTTGACGACAACGCACAGATAACCGTCCCAATAATCGCTCTTATCTCCGAGGGCAAGTGTAAAGGTCTTATCCTCCGTATCATTTGCCTCCCAGGTGATAGTTCCGCCGGTCTCGCCGGACAGAGCAACGACTTCTGATACCGCCGTCCAGTCGAAGCTTACGGGAACCGGCTGCGCCTGGTTCAATGACGCCGTGAAAGTAATAGTATTGTACTCTTCTTCATCATACTCGAGATCAAAGCCCGATGCTGAAAGCGTCACTACGCCACCCGTGGCAGCCGCTCCGCCATCCGCTCCGGAGGCATTGGTATACCAGGTCGTGTTAGTCGGGTCATTTAAGGAAAATTCGTGGCTTTCCTCATAACTGCTTCCGGAAATATACGGCGCGGTGTACTTACCGTCAGTGGCTTCCACCTCGCCGGAGCCGGTATTTTCGGGCAGCTGATCGGAATTTCCGGCGCCGAGAAGGCGCATAGTTCTCTTGGGCGCGCTCAGCTGTGCCTCGCCGCGCGAAATAACGCCGGAGAGGTCGATGCTGCCGTCAGCGATACCCGCAATAAGCGATTCCAGATTTGCTACGTGCTCGTCGGTGATCTCAATGTCCTTGTCGATAAGGCGAAGCACCTCGAGCATAGCGTTCACCTGCTGGAGCTGAGTGAGCTTCTCCGGCGCGGCGGCGTTGCCGTTTACGGTCAGCTCGCCGACCTCTTCGCCGTCAGCTATGCGCTTCGCTATATCTTCGAGGTTTACGCTTTCGCCGTCCTCGCGGATGTCAAGCGACACCATGCTGCCGTCAGATTCGATGAGTCCGGCGTCATAGAGGGCTTTTAGCTCCTCTCTCGCCTTCGCCTCATCGCCGTCGTAGAGCTCGGCAAGCGAGGTTACGAGTGTCTCGGACACGTCATCTGCAAACGCCGAAATGGTTGTTGCCGGAACCATACCGACCACCATTACGATTGCCAGAAGCGCGCTGAGTGCTTTTGTCCATAGGTTGTTCTTCATTGATAGTTCTCCTTCCACACTGCTTTCGCAGCTTTTATACATATAAAAAACGCACTGATTAAGACGAGCGCCTGCCCGTCTTAATCAATGCGATAAAAAAACAGTTGTTCGGGCCTCGATCAAAAACCAATAAATTATACCATATCTGCTCCGCAGATATGGTATAATTTGTTATCTTTTTCGGTTGCCGCTTTAGCGGCGAGAAAAAGAACTTAAGTCAAATATAATAATCGCCTTTGCGATTATTATACCATATCTGCTCCGCAGATATGGTATAATTTGTCATCCTTTTCGGTTGCCGCTTTAGCGGCGAGAAAAAGGACTTAAGTCAAATATAATAATTGCTTTGCGATTATTATACCATATCTGCACAGCGGATACGGTATAATTTGTCATCTTTTTCGGTTGCCGCTTTAGCGGCGAGAAAAAGAACTTGGATCAAATATAATAATCGCCTTTGCGATTATTATACCACGATTAAGATTTATGTCAATAATATGAAGATACAAATATGCTTAAGATTCCTAGTAAGAGTTTCCTCGCCTAAGGCAAGATTTCCGTCTGGTGCTACAGCCGTTAAGATAACCATTTAACTGTTGTGACGCCATATATGTCAAAAAGTCCCTGCCCCATAATATTTCGGAACTAATTGTTCGGGATAGTAACAAGCGGGTTTGAGATATGATTCAAGCCATCCTCCCATATTCGGAAAGATGGCTTGAATTTTGTTAGCTTTTACTTTTCAAGAGTTGCATAGCGCATGATCATCGTAGCGATCTCAGCACGTGATGCGTTGCTCTTCGGTGCAAGAGTCTTATCGGTCTGACCCTTGATAATGCCCTTCATTACCATCCAGTGCATTGCCTCGCTCGCCCAGTCGGATACGCTTGAAGCATCCTCATAGTCAAGGTTGAACATCCACGCTCCGGTAAAGCCCTGACCCTTGCTCTGTGCATAGCGGTAGATGATCGCCGCAAGCTGCTCGCGGGTGATGTTATCGTCGGGGCCGAATTTGCCGTCGCCGTAGCCGGTAACAATGCCCTTCTCGGTTGCCCAGCGGATAGCATCCGCGTACCACGCGCCGCTTGCAACATCGGAGTAGTTCATCTCATATGTCGAAGCGGGCTTGCCCTCAAGGTTCCAGAGTATCTGCGCCACCATCGCGCGGCTTGTGTAGTCGGCGGGGCTAAACTTGCCGTTGCCGTAGCCGCTCATGAGCTTGTTCTCAAGAACGAAATGTACTCCGTCGTGATACCAAGCGTTTGCATCAGCGTCGGTGAACTCGCTGATCGGGCAGGTATCGTCCTTCGGGCAGGAGGCTGCACGCTCAGCGTCGTATGCAATAACGTAATTTGAGAAGTGCTCAACTGTAAAGCTGATTTCCTTATTGCTGTAGGCAGCAGGAACCTCTGTCTTTTCGCCGTTATCCGCAACGTACCAAACGACAATTCCGCGTCCAACCTGACCGTCCTTCAGCTCATAGCTGACGGTGACGGTCGCTTTGCCGCCCTTGAAGTCGCTGATTCGCTTGCCGTTTGAGGTCATGTAGGCGTCCAGAACTCCCTGAACGTCCATATCCTTTACGGTGTCCTTTTGGGCAGCGCTAAGCTTGTTCTCCCCGATGTCCTCCAGATTCAGGTGAAGATCCTTTCCGTCTGCCTGCTCGGAGATGGCCGCGACAGCCTCCGCATCGAAGGTAACTGTGCCGGTGGGAAGCTTGATTTCAAGTCCGTCTGCAGTGCTGCTCTCATCAGCAACTGCATCTGCAATCTTCTCTACCATAGCGCCGGGGATCACGACCTCGGTAACGCCATTCTTCAGCGTGCTGACGTCAACGGTAACAGTTCCGACTTCTTCAGCATTCAGCACCTTGTCAACGTCAGCACCGGTAATGGTAGCGGTGTCGCCGCTGACGGAAACAGTCACGTTGACGGTCTCATCCTCGCCGGATACGGGAACAGTAACGGTTGTGGCTGCGGAGGAGCTGGTCGCGGCATATACAGTGAAGGTCACTGGCACTTCAATCGTATCAAAGCGATCGTACAAGTCCCCTATTCTGACAGTCGCCGTATATGTGCCCTGAGTCAGCCCTTCCTTGGGATAGACGGTTGCGGTCATACCACCTACGATTAGACCGAACTGCTCATACATAGACGACTCTGTAAAGCCCGCCGTAATGAACCTCACCTTACCATTG
>JAFVCD010000041.1 GCA_017479425.1 Oscillospiraceae bacterium | reverse complement strand
TCAGCTGACCGATACTAATAACCCGAGGGCTTGACCTAACGAATTAGCAAGCTCTGAATACTTTGCTGAAATCTTTGATCTTCATTTTGTTCGGTTCTTAGGGTGTAAATAAGCAGTTCTGATATTTGGCCCGATGGTCAAGTGGTCAAGACGGGGGCCTCTCACGCCCCAATCGGGAGTTCGACTCTCCCTCGGGTCACCAAATCAGAACTGCAACCCTAAAATGCACCTTTAGCTCAGTTGGTAGAGCACCTGACTCTTAATCAGGGTGTCCAGGGTTCGAGTCCCTGAAGGTGTACCAATAGTTGGTGTTGATTGCGGTGAGGGTCCACCTGTTCCCATTCCGAACACAGTAGTTAAGCTCACTGGCGCCGACAATACTTGGCTGGCAACGGCCCGGAAAGATAGGTAGACGCCAACACAAAGAAAAAGCAAGCGATTTTCGCTTGCTTTTTTCTTTTATCCGCGGTATTCTTTTCTATGAGGTGATAAGCGTGGATAAAATAGATCTTCTTCAGAAATGGATCGACGAGAGCGGCAATATCGTATTTTTCGGCGGAGCCGGAGTATCGACTGAGAGCGGAATACCAGACTTTCGCTCAGTCGACGGACTTTATAATCAGAAATACGACTACCCGCCGGAAACTATAATCTCGCACAGTTTTTTTGAGCGCAATCCTGAGGTATTCTATCGCTTCTATCGCGATAAGCTCGTTGTCGGAGACGCAGAGCCGAACGCAGCACACAGATACCTTGCAAAGCTCGAACAGCAAGGCAAGCTTAAGGCGGTAATAACTCAGAATATTGACGGCTTACATCAAAAGGCGGGGAGCAAAGCCGTCTACGAGCTCCATGGAACGCTCCTGCGCAATTATTGCTCGAAATGTGGTAAAGAATACTCTGCAGACCAAATAATTCGTACAGAGGGCGTTACACGCTGTTCCTGCGGCGGACTGATCCGCCCTGATATCGTGCTTTATGAGGAGGGACTTGACGAACGGGTTCTTACAGAATCAGTAAACGCGATTATGAATGCCGATATGCTTATCGTCGGCGGGACGAGCCTTGTCGTTTATCCGGCCGCCGGACTTGTGCGTTATTTCAGAGGCAAGCACCTTGTAGTAATAAATATGTCCCCCACCGGTCTAGACAATGAGGCTGACCTTGTTATCGCAGATAAGATCGGCAAGGTGTTCTCACAATTAAAATAAATCGACAATGAAAAACTGTCAGGAAAAAGTTTCCTGACAGTCTTTTTTTTATCGGATTTCTTTATTGCCGGCTTTTTTGCGGAGAGTGTTGAACTCGCCGAGAAGCTTATCATCCGGTCGGTCAGGCAGCTCTGTGCCGTTCTGGAGTGCGATAGCGTAACGGTCGGCGGGGCCGAACTTTTCAACGCTCATAAAGAGGAACATCGCAAAAATCGCAACATAGCCGATGGTCTCGCCGCCGATGAATATCAACGGCATTGCGGCTCTGATAGCGTCGGAGGAGATGTTTGAGGAGGAGTAGCCGACTGCGGCGAGCACGCCGTTCATAAGTCCTGTTGCAATCCCGGTACAGCCGGAGAAAATTGCGCCGTAAATGGTCATTGAAAAGCCGTCGGTGCGCGCGCCGTAGACCGCCTCCTGGTGGTCAAGCACATCTGCAAGGAGCGCAAGGAGAAGATACATAGCAGGAGTTGAGCCGAGAGCCTTAATTACAAACGAAGCAATCACGATAGTGAGGTTATCCGGGAAGAGCATTCCCAGCACGCCGCCGGCGACTGCAAGAACAGAGCCGAAAAGTATCGCACGGGCCTTCCCGATTTTGTTTGCGAGAGGTACTGCCACAAGCATTCCGAGCGCCGTCGGCACAGCGCCGATTATCGAGAGCGTACCCTGAATTGCGCCGCCGTTTGCTGTGGTGTAGTTTCCCTGAGCGTCTGTGAACATCGCCTGGCAGAAGTAGAGCTGAGAGGCGTTTTTGAGCATTCCACCGAGCTGATAGCAGAGGAGGAAAAGCATGATGATTATCCAATATTTGTCACTAAAGCAGATTTTTGCCTGCTTACGCACCGGAAGCGCATCCTTCGGCTTTTCGCCGCCCATGCCCTCCTCGGTGACTCTTTCACGGGTGAAGAAATATTCGGTAACTGCGCCGATTGCGGTTATGAAAATAAGGGCGATGACGAAGATTTTCCAATGATTATAGCTTGCAAGCCCGTCGTAAATTGCGGCTCCGGAGGAATCGACATAGTACTCTATCGCACCGGCGTCGTTGTAGACCGGAGTTCCTGCGCCGGACATATCGTAGACGAACAAAAGGCGCAGGAAGAAGGGAAGCACCATGCTGACAACGCCCATTGCGGCGAGCGCCGTTGCGTTGGATATCGTAGCAAGCAGGCTTCTGTCCTTGCTGTCACGTGTCGAGAGCGAAACGATGGCGGCGTGGGGTGTTGAATACATCGGATACGCCACGGCAAAGAGAAGTATGTAGCCGATAGAGATGAGAATGAGGCTTATGAGTTGTTTATCCTGCATTGTTTCGTTGACATAGGGCGAGAGAATGAAGAGTATGACGAGCGCAATTATATTTACAGGTATGCTGAGAAGTATCAGCGGACGGGCCTTGCCGGCTTTCGTCTTGATGCTGTCCATAAGCCGCCCGACGAGGATATTTCCGAGAATGACGAAAAATACGCTCACGACCGGTATCGAGGTGAAAAACCACCCTGCCCACTTGTTTATGTTCAGCACGTTCGACATATAGGCGTTGAAGTAGTTTGCCATAATCGAGTTTGTAAGCATCGCAAGCGTAGGGCCGACGAGATAACCGAGCGCTCCCTCGGGAAACAGCGTTACCTTTTCGTTTTTTATGCGAGAGCCGAGCGCGGGCGAGTCAAAAAGAGCGAGCTTCATCGAGATTACCTCCAAAGCTATGTAATTACTTGCTTAGTTTAGCAGTGCAAATTGAAAAAGTCAAACAAATTTGTGCAAATTCACAAAAAATCCTTGCTTTTTTGCAGTGCTGATAGTATCATAATGTCAAACGCTATAAAATATAATCAACACAATGTTAATTAGAGGACATATATGGCTGTTTTAGACACAAGAATTCAATTCACCAAAAGCAGGCTGTTTGCCGCGATGACGGAGCTTCTCGGGAGAAAAGCCATCGGATTTATTACGATAAAGGAGCTGTGCGAGGCGGCGGGATTAAACCGCGGCACGTTCTATCTCCACTATTCCGCGCCGATGGATGTGCTTAGAGAGCTGCAGGAGGAGCTTTCGGGCGGGGGAATGCTCGATTTTTCCGGGGGCGAGGCTTTGCTTGCTGAGAAGCTCAGAAAAATACTCGAGCGCAGGGAGGAGTACGCCGCTGTGATGGGGCGCAACGGCGACCCTGAGTTTCTGAGAGGCGTGAAAATCAGATCGTTCCATGTAATGAGGTCACACCTTGAGGCGAGATACCCGGACAGAAGCGAGACGGAGCTTGAAATTGCCTTTGACTACATATTCGCGGGCTGCACCGGCACAATAACCGAATGGCTGCACGCCCAAGAGCCGATAGAGCCCGAAAAGATGGCACAACTGCTGGAGAAATTCAGCGAAAAAATATATGGCAGCATTTAAGGAGGAGAAAAATGAAAAGAAGTCACGTATTTCGCGGCTTTGCCGGTATCTTCCTCGCTCTGCTTGTGATGTTCAGCGTCGTATTCGGCGTTGCGAACGCATGGGCGGGCAAGGTAAACGAGCTGCTCGGCACTGAGACCGCGACGATTACGAGGAGTCTCAACCCAGATGACTACTACTTCAAGTCCGACTTTGCCTCGGGCTCTGAGCTCATCGCGGCCGAGATCGCCTACTCGACCCGTCTCGCGGCCGAGGGAAGCGTTGCTCTCAAGGGCGAACCCGCGATCAGCGGTACGCGCGTAACGCTCTTCGGAATGCGCAGCGGCGCGAAGATGCAGTTCGGAGGCTCAATGGGTGAGCTCATCGACGCCGGAAATGTCGTAACTCTCGGCGAGGCTCTCACCGACCGCGGCTTTGCCGTAAACCCGGAAATGACGCAGTTCTATAAGGACATGGAGGCGGATTATGCTCCCTCCAGGTCATCCGGCGGCAATGTTGTTTTCGACTATGAGGAGCAGGGCTCGGAGATAAACGAGGTTCCGGCGAGCCTTCTCGACGCCGCCAAAATAGGCGACTATAAGGACGCTGCGATCATAGTTCTCGGACGCGATGCGGGTGAGAGCGCCTGCTTCTACCCCGGAGCAAACGGAATCGCAAAGCCGGAGGAGTTTACTCAGAGCCCCACCGGAAATATCTTCTCTCTTTCAAATGAGGAGCGCGACCTTGTAAACTGGGTCGAGGCGCAGGGCTTCGGCAAGGTAGTCGTACTTCTCAACTCCGGCACCTCGATGGAGGTTGAGGAGCTCAAGCGTGACGCCGGCGTTGACGCGATGCTCTGGATCGGCAACCCCGGCGCTTACGGCACTTACGGAATAGCCGACCTTCTGAAGGGCACAACGCTGCCATCCGGCCATCTGCCCGACACCTGGGCTGTAAACTCCGCGCTCAGCCCCGCCGCGCAGAACCTCGGCATTTATACCTTCGATAACTATGAGGAAATCGAGACAACCAACAACAACGGCCTTCGCTCAAGCTGGTATCTCGTCGAGCTCGAGGGTATCTACAACGGCTATAAATACTACGAAACCCGTTATTTCGACGCTGAAAAGGGTCAGGGCAACGCCAATAAGGCTGCCGCTGGTCAGTCCACCACCGGAACGAGCTGGAATTACGACAGCGAGGTCAGCTTCCCCTTCGGCTTCGGCCTTGAGGGCAGCACCTTTACTGAGGAGATAACGAGCGTTAACATCGACTGGCTCGGCACCTCAACCGTAACCGTGAAGGTCACGAACACCGGCGATAAGGCCGCAAAGCACGCGGTTCAGCTCTACGTATCCGCACCGTACACCGATTACGATAAGCAGAACGGCGTTGAAAAGAGCGCCGTACAGCTCATAGGCTATGCCAAAACCGGCGAGGCGAAGGAAGAGACCTTTGCCGACGTTGTACTCCTTAACCCGGGCGAGAGTGAGGACGTTGTCGTTTCATTCAACGCTGAGGATTTTTATTCCTATGACCGCACCCGTTCACACGACGGCGTTACGGGCGCATGGATCCTCGAAAAGGGCGACTATTACTTTGCCACGGGCAATGCTCACGAGGCGGTAAAAAGCGTTCTTGACGGCACGGCGTACAAGGCGACGAACGATTCCGATATCTACAAGGAGAGCGCAAACGGCGTTACGATTCAGAACGAGCTTTCCGGCGCTGACCTCAATAATCTCGGCTTCATCGTGACCTATCTCTCGAGAAGCGACTGGTTCGGCACCTTCCCGAAGAGCGTTGACAGCCTCACAGCAACGGCTGAAATGATCACTCTTCTTCGCAACAACACATATGACCTCGAAAAGGCGAAAGCCGCCTACACCGGCCCCGAAAGCTTCAACTACGGCAAGGACAGCGGTGTGAACGCCATTGCCCTCAGGGGTCTTGCGTATGACGATCCTCTATATGACACCGTTCTCGACGAGGTTTCCCTTCAGGATTACATAAATCAGTACATTGCGTATTTCGAGGAGATCGAGGAGATCGCAATGCCTATCGAGAGCCGCGCAGATTCACCTCTTGGAATCATAGGCTACATCGGTCAGCGCACGAAGGGCACTATCTATGAGGTAAGTCAGGACGATCCCGCCTACAAGCACATGACGGACGTTTATCCCGGCGGACCCGTTGTCGCCGCCTCGTTCTCACCGCTTCTCCAGCGCGAATTCGGAAGACTTGTCGGCAACGACTGCCTCTGGACGGGCTACGACACTTGGTTTGGCCCCGGCATGAACATCCACAGAACTCCCTATAACCTCAGAAATATCGCATATTACTCTGAGGACGCTGTTCTCACCGGCAACACCGGAGCCTATGTCCACAACGCGTTAAATAACTACGGCGTGGTTACTAACGTCAAGCACTTTGCATTTAACGATCAGGAGACTAACCGCGACGGTCTTGCGGTGTTCCTAAATGAGCAGGCGGCGCGTGAAAATGAGCTGCGTGGCTTTGAAATCGGTATCCGCGACGGCGACATAAAAGGTCTTATGAGCGCCTTTAACCGTATCGGCTGCACTCACGTTGGCGCTGATGAGGGACTTATGCTCGGTATTCTCCGCGGCGAATGGGGCTGGAACGGCTTTATGATGACGGACTCCGTAAAGAGTACCGCCTACTTCCTGCCGCGTGAGACCGCGATGGCGGGCAACGATCAGATGCTCGGCGGCTCCAATAACGCAACCGTCTGGAACTTAACACAGGCTGAAGTGGAAAAGGACATCGTTCTCCAGTCGAAGCTCAGAGAGAGCTATCACAGAAAACTGTACGCCTACGTCAACGCCGCCACGATGAACGGCATCGACGCCGCCTCCGCCGCATCCGGCGGGCAGGTCTGGTGGGTAATAATGTTCGAGGTCATCGTTGGCTTGAGCGCGCTTGGCTTTATCGCATTCACAGCACTGACAATTGTATTTGACCGTAAGGAAAGGAGGCAGTAAAAATGGCTAAAACTGAGAAAAAGGGCTTTGGTCTGCACCTGACGATTGCCATTATCGCCGGAGCGTTCGCACTCCTCGGCCTCGTACTGTTCCTTTTGGGCTTCACAACGAATTACTACACCTTCGGCGGCATGAACTCCATACTCATCACGGTGTTTATAGTATTAGCAATCATTGCAATAGCCGCCTCTGCCGCAGTTATTAATAAGTACCCCGATAAAATCTGGGCAAAGCTTATGCCCTTTGCCGCGATAGGACTTCTTGCCGCGGCGAGTATGCTCATCGTCGGCGACAGGGTAGAGGGCATCGGCAACTGCATCATCACCGATTACGACTCCGGTCACGGCGGCGAGCAAGCTATATATATGTCGCTCGTCGGCGCAGTAAGCCTTCTTGTTTCGATTATTTATCTCATTATCGGGCTTTTCCATAAGGATATCACACAGCCTGCTCCCAGAGCGAAAACTCTCGGCTTCTCGATTGCGGGCGGCGTTGTCGCCGTTGCGGCGATTGTTGCCACTCTCGGCCTCGTCGGTGTTAATCTTACCAGCGGCACGAGCGTAGGCCCCGGCGGAGTCTCAACCGGCGAGATGGCGAGCGGCACTTACACCGTAAGCTTTAACGGCAACAACGGCAACGTTGATTCCGTGCGTGATTATGAGTTCATTCCGGCGACTGTTAAGGGACTTCTTAATGCAGACAGCCGCCTGTTCCTCGACCTCACGCTAACCCTTGACGGCGCAGGAAATTATAAACTCTTTGCCGACTCCTACTGCGTTGAGGGCGGCAAGCGCGCCGAGATCGGCGATGATACGGGTCTCGGTCTTATCCTCACCACAACTGCTGAGGGTACATATGTGGATAATGGCGACGGAACTGTTACGACCTCTCCGGCAACTCACGCAGTCTCCGAGATGGCGACAGATACCTATTCAACTCAGATGAAATCGCCCGCCAAGATGAAGGTCGGCGACCACGAGGAGGACGGTACCTACGATTCCAATGACTATCCCGAGGTGCTTGATCTTGTTCCCGAAACTGTGTGGACTATTGCTGACGGCAAGATTCTCTCTTACGGAAGAAGCGCGCTTAAGGGTGAGTTCAAGGTTACGCTTAATAAAGACTACGGCAACGCTGAAATGGGTGACACTCAGTTCCTTACCGCAGGCATGAAGGGACTTATGAACGCAGATAACCGCTTCTATGTCGATATTACGCTCAGTCTTGACGGAGCGGGAAGTTATAAGCTCATTTCCGACGCATACGTTATCGATTCCGGCAAGAGAGCTGAGATAGGAGATCCAAGCGGACTTGCGCTTGTCTACCGAGTTACCGGAGAGGGAAGCTACACCGATAACGGCGACGGCACTGTAACAACAGAGCCTGCGACCCATGCGACGCTTGAGCTTGAAACTGACACCTATTCAGACCAGATGAAGCAGATGATGAAGCTCGGCGACTACGGTATTTCTGAAAACGGAAGCTATGATTCGGCAGAGAAGCCTGAGCTCCTCAACTGCATACCGGAAACTGTTTGGACACTCTCCGGCACCGAGATAGTTGATTATGCGCCTGTTGTTGAAGAGGAACCTGCCGAAGAGCAGCCTTCTGAGGATACACCGGCAACGCCAGCTGCTGAGAGCGTGACCATCGCCTCCGATGACGGCGGCACGGCGATAACCTTCAATCCGGACGGAACCTTTGCATTCGACTTTGACGCCTATTCCGTTCACGAAGAGGGCACATACGTCTACGAGGGCGGCGTGCTCACAGTGACTAACCCGAACGGCGACAGCTTCACCGCAGAGGGCGACCCGATGGCACTCCACTATGTCACCGCAGTTTCCGAGCAGCTTGCGGGCGATTATACGATCCCCGCCGCGGCGTTTGACTTCGCTCAGGTTTCTGAGGGAGGCTTCGACGCGTTCACAGTCGACTCTGACGATGGCGGCACGAAGCTGACAGTAAACCCCGACGGTACGTATGTATTTGCCTTTGAAAGCTATGGCATTGAAGATCCCGGCACTTGGTCTACTGTGGATGGTAAGACAGTATTTGTCAACGCAAACGGACTTGAAATGCCGCTTGAAAATGGACATCTTCATTACGTTTCCGGCGTATCTGAACAGCTTACGGGCGACTTCACGTTTGAAATGCCAGCTGCCGGCGCCGCAGAAGCAAGCGGCTTCGACGCGTTCACAGTCGATTCTGACGATGGCGGCACAAAGCTGACAGTCAATCCCGACGGTACGTATGTATTTGCTTTTGAAAGCTATGGCATTGAAGATCCCGGCACTTGGTCTACTGTGGATGGTAAGACAGTATTCGTCAACGCAAACGGACTTGAAATGCCGCTTGAAAATGGACATCTTCATTACGTTTCCGGCGTATCTGAACAGCTTACAGGTGACTTCACCTTTGAAATGCCCGCTGCCGGCGCCGCAGAAGCAAGCGGCTTCGACGCGTTCACAGTCGATTCCGACGATGGCGGCACAAAGCTGACAGTAAACCCCGACGGTACGTATGTATTTGCCTTTGAAAGCTATGGCATCGAGGACCCCGGCACTTGGTCAACTGTTGATGGTAAGACGGTATTCGTCAACGCAAACGGACTTGAAATGCCTCTCGAGGACGGCAAGCTGCACTATATCTCCGGCGTTTCCGACCAGCTCACGGGCGACTTCACATTTGAGATGCCCGCCTCCGGCGGCGCTTCTGCGGAGCCGTACATCGTACCCTCTGACGACGGCGCGACTACCATAACCTTCAACGGCGACGGAACGTATATGTTCGAATTTGCTTCTTATGGAGTTCAGGACGCGGGTACCTACGCCTTCGACGGCGCGACCCTCACTGTTGTGAACTCCACAGGGCTTGAAATGACAACCGCTGACGGCAAGCTCCATTACGTCTCAGGCGTTTCAGAGCAGCTGACCGGCGATTTCACACTTGACCTATCGAAGCTTTAAGGATAGAATAAGGGCGCGGCGATAAACCGCGCCCTTTTCAAAAGGAGCAGAAAATGGGAAAAATTCACGGAACGAATCTAGGCAACTGGCTCGTCCTTGAAAAATGGATGAAGCCAGACCTTTTTGCTTCCACTGAAACCGAGGACGAGACGTGGCTCGGCCGCAAAATGCAGCCGGACGAGTTTGCCGCGCTCATAAAGGAGCACCGCGATACCTATGTCACTGAGGAGGACTTCGCGTTTATCGCTTCGCAGGGACTCAATATGGTGCGCCTGCCGGTGCCTTATTTCACCTTCGGCGACCGCCCGCCCTTCGTTGACGCGACGGAGTGGATAGACAAGGCGTTCGACTGGGCGGAGAAGTATGATTTGAAGATACTTCTCGACCTGCACACGGTGCCGTACAGTCAGAACGGCTACGATAACGGCGGACTTACCGGAGTGTGCCACTGGTATAAGCACCCGGACGAGGTGGAGTTCGCGCTCACAGTCCTCGAGCGCCTCGCAAAGCGCTACGGAGAGCGTAAAGGGCTCTACGGAATCGAGGTACTGAACGAGCCGATAAGCTGGATAGTGTACGTCACCGCGCCGTCGACCGGAAAAGCGGTCAACAAGGAGGAGGCGAAGGGCTCCGGCTACGTTCCTCTGACGTTCCTCAGAGAGTTCTACACGAACGCCTATATTGCCCTGCGCGCGATTCTGCCGGAGGAGAAGGTAATCGTTTTTCACGACGGCTTCCGCTGCACAAGCTGGAAGAATTTTTTCCGCGAGAGGGGCTTTAAAAACGTCGCGCTCGACACGCATCCGTATATATTTGCTATGGAAAATTTCGTGCCGTTTGCAAAGCCGTGGGCGTATAAAATCTACCTTGCGGGCGTTATGAGTCAGATTCGCAGGGCGCAGAGGGATATTCCGGTCATCGTCGGCGAGTGGTGCATCTGCAACAAGTACGCGAACAACGTGCAGTCCGATAAGGAGGAGTGCCGCAGGCGCTACAACGAGATCGCGCGCATTCAGCTCGACGCGTGGAAGGAGACGGCGGGGTGGTTCTACTGGAACTATCAGCTTTTGCGCGACCGCGACGTGCCGACTGACCTTCCGTGGAAGGAGAGCTGGGATCTATGCCGCAGCATCAAAAACGGCTGGATCACTAAGGAAATGATGGAGAACTGAAAATGGAAATGCACTTGAATACACTTTACGGCTCCGGCGCGTGGGACGAAAAATTCAGCCAGAGCGTACTTTTTCGCGCGGGAGAGAGTGAAAACCGCGTAATAAACCTCTACCCAGAGGCGGAATATCAGATCTTTGAGGGCTTTGGAGGCGCTATAACCGAGGCGGCGGGTTACGTCTACTCGCAGATGAGTGAGAGTGACAAAAACGCGCTGATGCAGTCGTATTTCAGCTCGAAGGGAATGAATTATCAGTTTGTGCGGATACCGATCGACAGCTGCGACTTCTCGCTCGGTCAGTACGAGGGCTTTGCGCGTGTCGAAAAATATATAATTCCCATGCTCCGCGACGCTGAGAAGGCGCATGGGGAGAGGCTCGGCATTATGCTGGCGCCGTGGTCGCCTCCGGCAAAATGGAAAACTAACGGCATCCGCCAGTTCGGCGGCGCCTTGAAGCGCGAGCACTATGGCGACTACGCCGCATATCTCTGCGATTATATCGCGTGGTACAAGGCTCAGGGCTTCTGCGTTACGCGTCTGTCGCTCCAGAATGAAGCCCACGCCGTTCAGACCTGGGATTCGTGCGTGTGGACGGCGGGGGAGCAGAAGGAATTTCTGAGAGACTATATGTACCCCGAGATGGTAAAGCGCGGACTCGCTGATATTGAGATATACCTCTGGGATCACAACAAGGAGCGGGTTTATGAGTGGCTGCGCGACGTTGTCGATGAGGATACGGATAAAATGGTTTCTGGCATCGCGTTCCACTGGTACTCCGGCGATCACTTCGAGGCGCTTGACCTATGCCGCGAGAGGTTCCCGACGAAAAAGCTGATGATCTCGGAGAGCTGTATTGAGTACTACAAGTTCGACATCTCAGACGCCTTCGGCTCTGCGGAGAAGTTCAGTCACGAGATAATCGGCGACCTCAACTGCGGCATGGTCGCATTCGGCGACTGGAACATTCTGCTCGATGAGAACGGCGGCCCGAACTACGTCGGAAACTACTGCCTTGCGCCGTTTATGTACGATACGAAGGCGCACAAGCTCACAGAAACGCTCCTCGGAAAATACGTCGAGGTCATCGCGAAGGCGATACCGGCGGGATCGGTAAGGATCGCCGCGACGAAGTACAGCGACGATATCGACGCGACTGCGTGGAAGCGGCCGGACGGCAAATTTGCGCTCGTGATGCTGAACAGAGGAGAGAAAAACTCCCCGGTGTGCGTCAGACTGTACGGCGAGGAGGCGGACGCAATTCTGTGGCCGGAATCGATCACCTCCGCAATCATTGAAATTGAATAAGAATAAGGCGCTGTAAAAAACAGCGATAAAAAAACACAAGATCTCGTCAAGAAGGCGGGATCTTGTGCTTTTTATGCAACATAAGCCTCATAAAGCTCAGTTTTCGTTGTAATATTTAGTATTGTGGATAAAGCGCGTCAGCGGCTTTGCAGTTCCGGCGATGGAGCACGAAAGCGAGCTGTACTACGCCTCAGAGGCGGGTGAAAAGTGGAAAACCGCCGATAACAACCTCTACACCGGCGCGCTTCAATTCGCCTCCGGCGCCGTCGGAACTCTCCACCTCGACGGCGAGAGTATCGACGAGGAGCAGCCTGCGCTTGTGATTTACGGCACCGAGGGCATTCTCAAGCCCGGCGACCCGAATTCCTTTAGCGGCAGCGTGCGCCTTATCCCCAAGAACACGCCTGAGATGAAAATTCCGTTTACCCACGGTTACACCGGTGCGCCGCTTTACGGACCTGAGACTCCCGCAGATTACGGTCAGCATCGCGGCGTAGGCGCCGCTGAAATGGCGTGGTCGATGATCTGTGACCGCCCGCACCGCGCCTCCGCGGAGCTTGGGCTTCACACGATGGAGCTGCTCTGCGGACTTGACAAGTCCTCCAAGGAGGGCGCAGTTTACAACATGACGACCTCGCTTGAACTTCCGCGCGCCCTCGAGCCGGGTCATACCGACCTGATACTCGGCGGCGTCCGCGGCGGCGCTGAGGCTTCGCTTGCAAAGTGAAAAACGCTTGACAAGTGACCGTTCGTTCTCTATAATATGAGAACGAACGGTCACTATTTCCTATGGAGTGAAGCGAATATGCTTGATCTGAACAATTATCTGAATGAGCTTATTTCGGGCTGTCGGTCTGTCTTCGGTGAAAGGCTGCTGTATGTGGGGCTTCAAGGCAGCCAACTTCGCGGTGAAGCCGACGAAAACAGCGATATTGACGTTATGGTGATTCTGGATCGGTTTTCCGTAGAGGACATGGATAGGTATCGTGAGATCCTGAAAAAGACGGGCTTCTATGAGAAATCCTGCGGATTTATCTGCGGACGCGAGGAAATGAATCACTGGAATCCTTTGGAAGTCTGCCAGCTTCGCCATACTACGAAAGATCTGCACGGCGTATTGACCGATCATCTTCCGCCTGCGGCGAGAGAGGACGAAATAAACTACGTCAAGCTGAGCCTGGGTAATCTGTATCACGAGATCTGCCATCGCTATATTCATGCTGACAGAGATAAAAACGCCGCAAAGTTCCGCAGCACCTGCAAAGGCGCGTTTTTTCTGATACAGAATCTCCATTATCTGGAGAGCGGCTGCTTTATTCTCACAAAAAAGGAGCTCAGAGGAGCTGTTTCGGAGAAAGACCGGAGGGTGCTTGAGCTGGAGAAGCTGCCGGACGGATTTGATTTTGAGCAGGCTTTTTCTGTCCTGTTTGAATGGTGTCAGTCAGCTTTTGCCCGTATAGATATACTTGCGCAGGAGAGGGGACAAGACCCGTGAAACGTGAGATCTCTATATTGCTGACAGTCGTGATCCTTGCCGCGCTGATGGGCTGCGGGGCGTCTGAAAACAAGGAAAGCGTTCTGACCGTCCGCATTGTCAATCAGAGCGAAGTGAATCTTTACAGCATCGCGGCAAGCTATTCTTTCGACGGCGAAACGCTTGGCAGCAAGGTCTGCGAGAGAATATCATCGGGGTATGAACTGATCTTTCTTACCGATGAATTGCCGACAGAGCGCATCGACTCAATAAAGCTCGATTTGTATGCCGCGGAAAAAGCCGGTGAGGACTATTCTTTTTGCGGAAGCGCGTCGATTGAACACCCGCAGGCGGGAAATATCTATACGCTGACGCTGAGCGGCGATTCGCTGCATGGTCTTGCTTTGCGCTTTTTGAACGGCTGAATAGAAAAAAAGATGATCTGCACACAAAATGCAAATCATCTTCTTTTTTTACTGCTCGAATTTTATCCAGCCCGGAAGAAGCTCGGGCCTGAAGCGCTTCAGAATAAAAAGAACTCCGATCATACTAAAGAGAATGCCCGCTCCTACGGGGAGGAAAATGTTGTTAACACTGTCAACGTCCATAGTTATCTCGGGGTTGTTCTTATCGTAGTAGAGGCCGTATTTCGTACCGAGCTCCATCCATTCCGAGGTGTTTGTCGTCGTTTCGTAGGTCTTTCCGTCGACTTCGTATCTGAGACGGTATCCGTAGGCGGGGGTGTCGTCGCCGAAGTTATCCCAGCGCTCTGTGACAATCGCTGCGGTCTCGCCGTAGACATCTGCGTTGATGACCATTATGACGCTGACGACGATCAGTGCGATACCGACGAAAAGCGAGATAAAGCCCGCGTTTTTCTGAAAAAAACTCTGCATTTCATAACTCCTTAAAGCTTGGAAATATCCTTCTTATCGCCGACCACCACAAGGCGCGAATCGCTTGTGAGCGGCAGCATCGGGTCGATATGGCTCGACATCTCGTTGTCGGACTTGACGGCGATGACGTTTATGTTGTACTTCTCACGAAGATGGAGCTCCTTGAGATTCTTTCCGACCCACTCGGACCTCGGGTAGAGGTCGACGATGGCGAGGTTGTCGCCAAAATCGAAGTAGTCGAGGAAGTTTTCGCTGAGGAATCGCCTTGCGGCGCGGTAAGCCGCGTCCTCCTCAATGTTTATGACCTTGTCGGCGCCGACCTTGTAGAGTATTGCCTCCATCTGTTTACTTGTCGCTTTCGCAATGACGAGCGGCACTCCAAGCTCCTTTGCGACCATCGTACACATAACGCTCGGGCCGAGTGACTGCCCCATGCAGATGATGACGACGTCCATATTCTTGATGCCGAGCGCCTTTATCGCCTCTGGGTCGGAGAGGTCAGCGGTGACGGCGTAGGTGCACTTGTCGGCAAACTGGCTCACAAGCTCCTCGTCAGAGTCAGCGATGAGCACGTCAGCGCCTGCTGCGTACAAGTTTTCGGTCAGGTACTTGCCGTAGGAGCCGAGGCCGAGAATAGCATAATTTTTTTTCATAGTATCACCTTAACCTACGATAAATTTTCCGTCGGCGTCGCGGACGACGTTTTTAGCCTCGCTCCGTGTGCGGAAGAAGAGGGCGAGAGAGATGGGGCCGATACGCCCGAGGTACATAGAAACGATTATAAGAAGCCGCCCGAAGGTATTGAGCGACGGCGTGAGGTCGCGGGAAAGACCGACGGTGCAGATGGCGCTAATGACCTCATAGGCGCTGTCGTTCAGCGTCGTGCCGTTTGTAAGCATGAGCATAGTGGTGAACACGATGGCAATCATAAGGCTCACAAGCGCGATGGCGGTCGCCTCGCGGATGAGGCGTGAGGGCACCTTGCGGTTGAAAATCACGGTGTCGTGACGGTTCAGAATGTAGCTCACTGTGTTCTTGAGAACGATGTAGAGCGTGACTGTTTTTACGCCGCCGGCAGTTCCGACCGGCGAGCCGCCGATAAACATCAGAACGCATCCTAACAGTACGCTCGGCTCGGTGAGCGCCTTCTGACTGATAGCGGCAAAGCCGGCAGTGCGGAAGGTCACCGACTGGAAAAGCGCGTTCAGAATTTTATTGCCGAAGCTCATTTCGCCGAGTGTCGCGGGATTTGAAAATTCAAAGATCAGCTCGAGAACAGCGCCGCCGAAGAGAAGAATAACGCTCAGCGCGAGGACGAGCTTCGAGTGCTCGTTCAGGCGGTGAATGGCAAAGCCGAGAGAGCGCTTTTTCTCAATAGCGAGCTTTACCTTTTCACAGATATCGAACCAAACGGCATAGCCGAGGCCGCCCGTTACGATGAGAAGCATCGTAGTGATCAGCACCAGCGGATCGGAGTAGAAGCTCATAAGGCTGTCAGCGCCGAGAATGTCGATTCCGGCGTTGCAGAAGGCGGAGATCGAGGTGAAAACCGCGTACCAGACGCCCTTCAGCGCGCCGTAGCGCGGGATAAAGGCGATGGAGTAGAGAACCGCGCCGATGAGCTCAATCGAGAAAACCCCGCGCAGAACTCTCCTGAGAAAGTGCGTCAAACCCGAAAGGCGCGAGAGATTGAAGGACTGCATGAGGAGAACTCTGTCATTGAGGCTCATTCTGCGCCGCAGGGCGAAGATAGCCGCACTCGACACAGAGATAATGCCGATGCCGCCGAGCTGAATGAGCACGAGTATCACGATCTTGCCGAAAAGCGACCAGTGAGCCGCGGTCTCGACCACGACAAGCCCAGTGACGCAGACGCTCGTCGTCGCGGTAAAGAGCGCCGTAAGAAATCCGGTGCGCTCGCCGGGTGCGGTTGAGAACGGCACCCATAGGAGGAGGGTTCCGACCGCTATCATCGCAAGAAAGCTCAGAGGAAGGATTTGAGCGGCGGTGAGCCTTGATTTAGCTTTGCTCGTCGTTATTCACCCCTTTGGCGTTTTGTCAGCGTATTTTTCCACACTGCGGGGTAGAACAGAAGTATCATCGGATAAAGCTCAAGCCTTCCGGCGAGCATATCGAACATAAGAACGAACTTTGAGAAATCGGAAAAGAGCGCGAAATTCTGCGTCGGGCCGACGAGATTGAGACCGGGGCCGATATTATTGAGCGTCGCGGCGACTGCGGTGAAATTCGTCGTAAGGTCGTAGTTATCGAGCGAAACAAGGCACGCCGAGGCGACGAAAACGAGCAGAAACAGTATAAAATAACTTGAAATTGAGCGCATAGTGTCCGAGTCAAGGGTCTTTCCCTCAAGTCGGGTCTGACGGACGGACTTGGGATGGACGTAGAAATAGAGCTCACTGCCGACAGCCTTGATGACCGCAATAAAGCGAGAGACCTTGATGCCGCCGCCCGTGGAGCCGGCGCAGGCGCCGATGAACATTATTACTACGAGCAGTGTTCGGGAAAAATTCGGCCAGAGGTCAAAATCGACGGTGGCAAAGCCTGTTGTAGTGATAATAGATGCGACCTGAAACGCCGCGTCGCGTATGGATTTGGCGACCCCGCCGCCGAGACGGAGAATGTTGCCGGTTATCATCGTGACCGCAAAGAGGATGATGATGAAATACCAGCGCACCTCCTCCATTTTGAGCGCCTGGCGCCACTTTTTGAAAAGGAGGAAGTAGTAGAAATTGAAGTTCACTCCGAAGAGTATCATAAAAATCGTTATTATCCACTGGAGAGCGGGGGAGTAGGAAGCCATGCTGTCCGCCTTTATGCCGAAGCCACCGGTGCCGGCGGTGCCGAAGGCGGTGCAGAGTGCGTCAAATACCGGCATACGGAAGATGACGAGAATAATGAACATCAGCACCGTGAGCGCGATATAGATTCGATAGAGTATGGAGGCGGTGTGCCGCACCTTCGGAACGAGCTTTCCGACCGACGGACCGGGCGACTCCGCGCGCATAAGGTTCATATTGCTGCCGCCGGACATAGAGATTATCGCAAGCAGAAATACGAGAATGCCCATGCCGCCTATCCAGTGAGTGAAGGAGCGCCATAGGAGCATACAGTGGTCGAGAGCCTCTACATCCGCGAGTATGCTCGCGCCGGTGGTCGTAAAGCCGGAGACGGTTTCAAAGAGCGCGTCAACATAGCTCGGTATCTGACCCGAGAGCGTGAATGGCAGGGCGCCGATGAGCGACATACAGAGCCAGCTCATCGCCGTAGCAACGCAGCCCTCTTTGAGATAAAACACCGTGTCCTTCGGCTTCAGCAGGCGCAGAAGCGCACCGCAGACAAGGCTGATCGCCATCGCGGTGAGAAACCACACAACGCTCTTTTCATGGTATATAAGCCCAGCAGCGACCGGTATCACCATCAGCGCCGCTTCGATGAGAAGCACAATGCCGAGGATGTAAAATATCATTCTTCTGTTCATTGCGGCACCCTTATGCGAGAATATCGCTGATATCGTGGAAGCCGGTGTGCTTTGTCACGATAACTACGTTGTCGCCCTTCTTGATGCAGTCGAGGCCGCCGGGGATTATGCTCTGACCGCCGCGGTTTATATAGGCTACGATAAGCTCGTCCTTGCTTTTGAGATCCTTGAGCGGCACGTTCGTGAGGTTTTCGATATCCTCGGAGACGTTGAACTCGATCGCCTCAACGCGGTTGTCGAACATGTGATAGAGCGTTTCGATACTGCTTCCGAGGGAGTTTTTCTTCGCGCGGACATAGGCGATTATTGCCTCGGCGGTGATATACTTCGGGTAGACAACGCTTCCGAGGTCGAGGGAGCTTATGACGTTGCGGAAGGTGATGCGGTTTATCTTCGTTATGACCTTCGCGTTGGACTGCTCTCTCGCATAGAGCGTGAGGAGTATGTTCTCCTCGTCAAGTCCCGTGAGCGGCACGAAGCTCTCACAGCTTCGGATGCCCTCCTCCTTGAGAAGCTCCTCGTCGCTGCCGTCGCCGTTTATGATTATCGCGTCGGGCAGTAGGCTCTCAAGCTCAAGACAGCGCTCTCGGTCCTTTTCGATGATCTTTACACCGATGCCCATGCCGATAAGCTGCTTGCCGAGGTAATACGCGCTCTTGCCGCCGCCGATTATGATAGTGTCCTTTACTCTGTGAGTCTTCATGCCGCACCTTTCAAAGAAATTCGCGGCGGAGCGTGCGGTCGAGATGAACGAAACAGTGTCGCCCGCCTTGAGAATAAAATGGCCGTCCGGCGTGTAGACGTTATCGCCGCGCTCAATGGCACAGAAGCGGATGTTTTTAACGAGCGCGCCCATGTCCATGAGGCGCTTGTCGCAGAGCATATTGTCGGCGGGGAGCTTGAAGCGGATTATCTCCGCTCTTCCGCGAGCAAAGGGACTGACGGAGAGCGCCGTCGGAAGGTAGAGTATGCGCGCGATTTCATTCGCCGCCTCGAGCTCGGGGTTTATGATGATGGAAAGACCCAGCTTTTCGCGCAGATAGTCGATCTCCTCGGCATAGTCCGGGTTGCGCACTCTCGCGATGGCGTCGCAGTTCGTGACCCGCTGAGCGACGGTACAGCAGAGGAGATTCAGCTCGTCGGAGTCGGTGACGGCGATGATGAGGTCGGCGTTTTCAACGCCCGCCTCCATCTGAGTCGAGTAGCTCGCGCCGTTGCCTACGATGCCCATAATGTCATATGCGTCAGTGAGCGCACCGATGGCAACCGGGTTTTTGTCGATAACAGTTATGTCGTGACCCTCAGCGTAAAGGCGCTCTGTGATGGTCGAGCCGACCTTGCCGCAGCCGACGATTATTATATTAAGGCCCTGCTCATCGGGCTTCAAGTCAGTTTTGAACATTTCTGTCCTCCTGAACGATATTATACAAATTTATCATACCATAAAAGAGAAGAGAATGCAAGAAAAAGGCAATAAGCGCCATTCCCGCGCCGGCCGATTGCCGGTAGGGAATGGCGCTTTTCCTTATTTATTTATATAGCCTGTAAAGGAGCGTAACGTAAATCGCGCGGCTTGCTTTTCCGTCGGGATAGAAGGCGCCGCCGGAGGAGAGAAGACCTTTTTCGAGCGCCCAAACAGCCTGCGGAGCGAACCAATCGGTGTCCTTGACGTCGGAAAACTGCGAGGTGCCGTGCGTTTTCGGACTGCCCTCGGCGCGATAGAGGAAGGTCACCGCCTGTGCGCGGGTCGCAGCGTCGTCGGGATGGAACTTTCCGTCGCCTGAGAGGGAAATAAGACCGTTTTCAAAAGCCCAGAGCACCGGAGCATAGAAGTAATCGCCATCAGATGCGTCGATAAACGGGCTGACCTTGAGATTCGGCTCCGGCTTTCCCTTTGCCCGCCAGAGGAAGGTCAGCGCCTGCGCTCTTGTGCAGTCACCAGTGGGATTGAAGGTCGTGCCGGAAACTATGCTCTCTCCCGCTGCCCACTGTACGGCTTCATAGTACCAATCGGACTCGGAAACGTCATCGAAAATGTATGTTTCACTGACTGGCTCGGGAGCATCCGGCTCGGGGGCGTCAGTTTTTACGGGCTCATCCGGCTGCTTTACAGGCTCATCCGGCTGCTTTACGGGCTCATCCGGCTGCTTTACAGGCTCATCCGGCTGCTTTACAGGCTCATCCGGCTGCTTTACAGGCTCATCCGGCTGTTTTACGGGCTCATCCGGCTGCTTTACGGAGCTTTCCGATTTCTTGACCGGGCTATCAGACTCCTTTACCTCTTCCGCTGCGGTATCGCCGCCGCGCAAAAAACCGCCCTCGCGGAAGCCGAGCCAGCCCGTTACTCCGAGCGCTATAACGACAAGTCCCGCGACTATGCCGATCACGGCGCCCTTGCCGGACTTCTTCGCCGCCTGCGGCTGATATTGCGGCTGAGGCTGAGACTGAGGTTGATATTGCGGCTGAGGTTGAGGCTGAGGTTGAGGCTGAGGTTGAGGCGCTTCGGTGATCGGTGCGCCGCACTTTGTACAGAAGCGTATGCCATCGCGGAGCGGTGCGCCGCATTTATTGCAAAATCTTGACATGATACGTAACCTCTTTTCTGTGAGCTTGTCATATTCACTATACTGTAAAGCGCTCCTTGCTTCAAGCCTTGCCAACGGTTTGTCAATGCAAAAAATTGGCAAAAAAGCAAATCAGCCGATCGAAACAGTGAATTTGTAGCTGAAAACCTCGCTCGACATGATAATATTGTTCCTCTGATAATACTCCGGAACGTCGGAGGTGATTTTCATAACGAGAATCGTATTGCCGTAGCTCTCGGTAAACGGAAAAAGCATTGTACTGTCGAGGTGCCGCAGAGTATTTTTGACACCGATAGGGTCATAAAACGCGCCTCTCTGTGCCATTATCACCGCCTTTGCCGCGTTCTGGGCGTAGCTTACTGCTGCAGCGCGGAAGAACATCTCATTCGGCTCGGAGGTATAGCTGACGGTTACGCTTTACTTAACGCATTTTGCTTATCGTTTATTGCTCTGGATGCTTTGATTATCTAATGTCTCCGTATTATCCTGAGTTAAAAAGCTCCTGTTATCATTTCGTTATCAGGGGTGATAACTCCGATAGTTGCACCGTGGATAATACTCAAGTGGTTTGTGAGTATTATAGCACTTTTCACCTCTAACAGCAAGCATTTTTGAAATCAAGTATGTGAACTGCCTCAGATTATTTCACTTACTACCGCGGCGCCGATTATAAGCGCGGCTCCGAGCCAGCCTGCAAGACCCATCGGCTCACCCAGCACGAGCGCGGAGGCGAGAACGTTTATCGCCGGCTCAAGGTAGCCGAGAACGGCGAAGGTGGTGACAGGAATTTCGGTTATCGAGCCGAAGTAGAGAATATACGCGACACCGGTTTGCAAAACTCCGAGCATTATCGTAATTCCGACGCTCAGAGGGTCAAGCTCGATCGAAGAGCCGAGATTGCGCCACAGAACGTAAGGGAGAACGACGAGCGCGGAGATGAAAAGCTGGGTTATCGCGCGGTCGTAGGGCGTAATGCCGTCGAGCTTTTTGTTGAACACAACGAGGGCGGCAAAGCCGAGAGCCGCGAGAAAAGCGTAGAAAATGCCGTCGAGCCGCACGCTCTCTCCGCCGATAAGCCCGCTTATGAGCACAACGCCTATGAGCGCGGCAAGTATGCAGAGAAGCTTTTTGCCGCCAAGGCGCTCCTTGTAGAGAATCGGAGCGACGGCGACGAGCATTATTGGCGCGGTGTAGTTTACGAGGCTTGCCGCCGCGACGGTGGTTGTAAGATACGCGGCGAAGAGGAAGATCCAGTTAAAGCCGAGGCACGCACCGCTGAGCAGCAGCCACCTGAGATTTTTGCGTATGGCCGCGGCGTCTGGCTTCGCGCCGGTGACGAGGCGAAAGATAAGAATGAATGCCGAGCCGATAAGCCCGCGGCACATGACTACGATCTCGCTCGGAAGCTTTACAAATCTCAGACACAGCCCGATCGTGCCGAAGAGCACGACTGAGAGCACGTATCGCGTTTTTGCGGAGGATTGCATGGGTTACTCAGCCGCCTTTATGAGAATTTCCATAGCCTCGATATAGCCGGGAAAACCCTTGCCCTTGACGGTTGCGAGGCAGTAGTGACGGATGTAGGAGATTTTACGGAACTCCTCGCGCGTATCCGGGTCGGAGATATGCACCTCGACTGTCGGTATGCCGACGCTTTTCAGTGCGTCAAGCAGGGCAACGGAGGTGTGGGTATACGCGCCGGGGTTTATCACGATGCCGTCTATCTTTTTATACGACTCCTGGATTTTGCCGACGAGCGCTCCCTCGTGGTTAGATTGGAAAAACTCCACCTCAACGCCGAGTCGTTCAGCGTTATCTGAGATAAGAGAGCAGAGGTCGGAGTAGGTCGCGCTTCCGTAGATATCCGGCTCGCGGATGCCGAGCATATTGAGGTTGGGGCCGTTAATTACGAGGATTTTCATTAAAATACCTCCATATCTTTTTTGCGGTTTCCTCGCTCGACACCATGTTGTAGAAAACGGCGTCGCGGAAGGAATCGTACATCGGGCGGCGCGTTCTGAACATCTCGCGCAGAGCGTCCGCACTCTTCGAGAGCGGGCGGCCCTTCATGCTGAGCGAGTCCACCGGGCGCATGAGCTCGATTATAACTCCGTTCTGGTGCAGGAGCGGGTAATTTCGCGCCTGCGTGACGACACCGCCGCCGCAGGTGATTATCTTGCCGGAGAGGCGGCCGACCTCTGCGAGCACCTCAGTTTCGATTTCGCGGAAGCGCGCTTCGCCGTACCTTTCAAAGATTTCGGGTATGGTCATACCCGCTTTTTCAACTATCCGCTTGTCGGTATCGAGCACCTCACGGCCGCTCAGCGCGGAAAGATAGCGCCCGACCGTGCTTTTGCCGACGGCGGGCATACCGATAAGGACTATATTTTCCGTCTCGCGGCGCATTTCCGATGCGATGCGCTCGATCTCCGAGTCGGCTATCGCGCGGTCAAAGAAGAGCTCCTCGGTTCTCTTCGCCTGACCGACGAGCATCCTGAGCCCTCCGGCGCACTTTATTCCGCGCGTCTCGGCTTCGAGGAGAATACCGGTGCGGGCGGGGTTGTAGACGACGTCCACAACGCCGGATAGCCGTGTAAACCCGTCAAGCGAGAGCGCCGCGCCGGGGCAGTTCGGGTACATTCCGACGGGAGTGGTGTTCACGATGACGTCGGCGTCAAAGTGGCGGGAGGTGTTTTCATAGTTATTCTCGCCGGAGCGGGAGATCATAATAATTTCGCGAGCGCCGAGCTGTTTTGCCGCGGCGCGGGCGGTACGCGAGGTGCCGCCGGAGCCGAGAACGAGCACCTTTTTCCCGCGAATCGAGATCCCCGCGCTCTTGACAGTGTAAATAAATCCGTCGATATCCGTGTTGTAGCCGTAAAGCCTGCCGCCGCGGTTGACTATCGTATTAACAGAGCCTATATCGCGCGCACCGTCGCTGATCTCGTCAAGGTAGGGGATAACGTCGAGCTTGTAGGGGATAGTCACGTTCAGCCCGTCAAACTCGCGCGAGAGCATAAATCGGTGCAATTCCTCCGGCTCAAGCTCGAGGAGCGAGTAGTCGGCGTTTCCGAGCGCATTGTGAATTGGCTTTGAGAAGCTGTGCCCAAGCTTTCTGCCGATGAGAGCGTACATTTATACCTCCTGATACGCGCCGAGGTAGGTGAAGGAGGGACAGCTCGTTTCGAGGTCTGAGAGCATTCCGATGATCTTCGGGTCGGCGGCGGAGGCTTCAATCTCAAAGAAGAATAGGAACTCAAAATCGTGACCCACCATCGGACAGCTCTCAAGCTTGAGGAGGTTTACCTCGAGCGCGGCGAACTTGCTCAGCACGTCGTAGAGCGCGCCGGGCTTGTGGTCGAGGGCGAGAACGAGGCTTATCTTGTTCGCGCCGGGATAGACCTTCGGCTCTCGGGAGATGACGATGAAACGGGTGTAGTTGTTGTCGCTGTTGCGGATGTTGACATCGAGCGACTTAAGTCCGTAGAGCTTCGCGCAGTCGGAGGAGCTTATGCACGCAATGTCGTTTCGCGGAGACTCCGCGACAAACTGAGCCGCCATCGCGGTGTTCGGATCGGCAACGATTTTCACCTTGTCGCCGAGCTTTTTAAGGAACTCACTGCACTGACCGAGCGCCTGCTCGTGGGAGTGTATCTCGGTGATGTCGGAGAGCTTTGCGCCGGGCTTCGCGAGAAGCTCGTGGCTTATGCAGAGGCGAGTGGAGCGCACGATGGATACCTTTTTCGTCTGCAGAAGATCGTACACCGCGCGTACTGAGCCGTTAGAGCTGTTCTCGATCGGAAGCACGCCGAAATCGCAGAAGCCCATCTCAACGGCGTCGAACACGCCCTCGAAGTTTTTGAAGAAGACGAGGCTCCCGCGCGGAAAGATGCGGTCAGCCGCCATCTGAGAGTAAGCGCCCTCGACACCCTGAACGGCGATAGCGCCGGACTGCGGAAAGAGCGTTTCACTGCTCTGGAGGCTCTTTTCAATGAGCGCCTTGACCTTAGTATCCTTGTCAAGTCCGCTCGACTGATAAGCGCGGCTCAGCTCAAAGAGCGTTGTGTACAGTCTGTGCGAGTAGGGCGCGAGGTCACCGGATGCCTTCTGCACCTTGTCGAGGATCTCGCGCTCGCGGGCGCGGTTGAGAACGGGCAGACCCTCGGTTTTCTTGACCTCGCCGATGTCCCAGCAGAGCCTCATGCGCTTGAGAAACGCCTCTAAAAGCTCCTCATCGACCTTGTTTATCTCGTTTCTAAGCTCGTTCAGTTCCATTTCTTTTCCTCCAGGAGTAAATCTAAAATTGCAATAGCCGCCGCGGCCTCGATAACAGGCACCGCGCGAACTGCTATGCACGGATCGTGGCGGCCTTTGATTTCTATTTCAGCATCGGTCATAGCTTCGAGGTCAACTGTCCGCTGCGCCTTTGCTATCGAGGGCGTGGGTTTTATCGCAGCGCGGAAAACTATCGGCATTCCGTTTGTTATGCCGCCAACTATGCCACCGGCGTCGTTCTTTTCAGCTGTGACCCTGCCGCCAGAGATTATATACGGGTCGTTGTGTTCGCTCCCGCGCATACGCGAAGCGTTGAACCCAGCGCCGAACTCGACCCCCTTCACCGCCGGAACGCCGAAGAGAACTGCGGCGAGGCGGCTTTCAACGCCGTCAAACATCGGGCTTCCGACCCCGCCGGGAAGTCCGGTTATAGCGCACTCGATGCTCCCGCCGACGGAATCGCCCTCGGCGCGCGCGCTTTCGATCTCGGCGCGCATCTCGTCCGCGGCGCCCTCGTCAATCACTGCGAGAGGCTTTGCGGCGACGGACTCGAACAGCTCCTTTGTGGGGTGAAGCGGGAAATTCACGTCCTCGGCACAGCCCACGCTTTTAAGGTGCGCGCCGACGTATATCCCGCGCCGGCTGAGAAGCTCCTTTGCTATGCCGCCTGCGATGCAGAGCGGCGCTGTGAGCCTGCCGGAAAAGTGACCGCTTCCGCGCATATCGACACTTTTTCCGTAGCGCAGGAGCGCGGTGTAATCGGCGTGAGATGGGCGGGGAGTGCGGAGAAAGCCCGCGTAATCGCCGCTTTTCGTGTCGGAATTTTCAATTATCGCGCAGATGGGGAAGCCGTCGGTCACGCCGTTGCGAACGCCGGAGAGAAAAACCGGTCTGTCAGCCTCGTTTCGCGCTGTTCCGAGAGAGTTTCCGCCGGGTCTGCGGCGCGCCATAAAGGCATAGAGCGCGTCAGAATCTATCGCTTCGCCGGCGGGAATGCCGTCGATAACGCAGCCGATGGCCTTGCCGTGGCTCTCGCCGAAAATCTGCACCTTCAACGCTTTTCCAAATTCAGAGGACATCGAATCTACCTCCCAGGAGCCTGAAATCATCCCAAAAGCCGGGATAGGACTTGTTTACGCACTCGCCGCCGCAGATTACGCTCGGCTCAGTGCCGAAGGAAGCGCCGACTGCCGCCGCCATCGCTATGCGGTGGTCGTTCGCGCACTCGCAAATACCGCCCGTTAGCGGCTGAGACTCGACAGAAAAGCGCTCGCCGAGGTCGCGCGCCGCGCCGCCGAGAGAGTTTATCATGCTTTTGACCGTCAGAATGCGGTCGGATTCCTTGATGCGAAGCCGCTCAATGCCGGAAAACTCGCCGCCGCAGTGCATCGCGGCGTAGATTGCGAGCGCGGGGAGCATATCGGGCGTGTCGGTGAGGTCGACAGTCTCACCGCGGTCAAGCTTCGCCATATTATCGTAAATCACCCGGTCACCCTGCGGCGAGGCGGGGTCAAGCCCCGTGACCTCAGCTCCGGCGATGATGAAAAACGCCGCGTTCGACCAGTCGCCCTCGGCAATCACGCGCCCGGGCGAGCGATAGGCGCCGGAAGCCGCGAGATTATCGACGCGCACGCCGAATTTCGCCATCGCGCGCCTTGTCATATCAACGTAGGAGGCGCTCTGAAGAGGCGTTGTGAGCCGCACCTCGCCGCCGCCGAGCAGCGGAAGCGCAAGGAGAAGTCCCGTAATGTACTGGCTCGAGACGTTGCCGGGCAGCGTGAATAATCCACCGGACATCCTGCCGGAAACCGTGAAGGGCAGCCTTTCGGCGGAAAAACGCGCGCCGTGCGATTCCATTGCGGATTTTAGCTCTCCTATAGGACGCGCAGGAAGTCTGCCGCGCCCGACAAAAGTCGTACTATCACTTATCGCCGCCGCGACGGGCAGCATAAAGCGCAGCGTAGAGCCGGACTCACCGCAGTCGAGCGTGGGATTTTCCGGTACCTTTTTTATCGGCAAAACCGAAAAAACGCCGCTTTTATATTGAATTTCGGCACCGAGCGAGGCTAAGCACCGCACCGTTGCGAGAATATCCTCACTGACGGCGGGACAGAAGATCTCCGTCTCTGCGTCCGACAGCGCGGCGCAGATAAGCAGCCGGTGAACATCGGACTTGGACGGTATCGCGGCGATCGAGCCGCGAAGGTGCGCGGGATAGACCTTGTAATCCATTATTCTTTACCCAAAATTGCGATGTTGCGGAGCTCCTCGACCGGAACGGTCTTGAGGAAGCATTTGCCGATTTTTTCTATCATTATGACGGTTATCGTGCCGCCCTCGCGCTTCTTGTCGCCGCAGGCGGCGGTAAAAAGGCTCTCGGCGTCATAGGGCGAGGCGACGGGTAGATTGTTTTCCATGAAAATCCTTATTATCTCATCGGTCGTGCCCTTTTCGGTGACGCCCATTTTCTCTCCCGCGCGGGCAATCATCACGGTGCCGACAGCGACAGCGTGACCGTGCGGGAAGGTGTAGCCGGAGAGCTTTTCGATGGCGTGAGCCATCGTGTGGCCGAGATTGAGAAACTTCCTATCGCCGCGGTCAAACTCGTCGCGCTCGACGTAGTCCGCCTTGTGCTGAACGCAGGAGGCGACGATATCTTCTATATTCTGAACGGTTCCGCCGGAAAAAGCCTCAAAAAGCGGCTTGTCGTCGAGAATTCCGTACTTTATGCTCTCAGCGGCGCCGTCTGCAAAAATCTCCGGCGTGAGGGTCTTAAAGGCGTTGGTATCGCAGCAGACTAAAATGGGCTGCGCGAACACTCCGGCGAGGTTCTTGCCGTGATTAAGGTCGACTGCCGTCTTGCCGCCGACGGAGGAATCCACCGCCGCAAGCAGCGTAGTCGGTATTTGGGCAAATTTGACCCCTCGCAGATATATTGACGCCGCAAACCCCGCCATATCGCCGGTCACGCCGCCGCCGAGGGCGACGACGAGGTCGGAGCGGGTGAGGGAAGCGTCGGCCATCTCCTCTAAAATCGAGGCGAGAGTTGTCATGTTTTTACTCTGCTCGCCCGCGGGAAAGACTATAGTAAAGGGCGAAAAGCCCGCACTTTCAAGGCTTTTTCGCACCGTTTCACCGTACAATGGAGCAACATTGGAATCGGAAACGATGCAGACCTTTTTCGGAGGCTTTGCCACCTCGGCGAGCATCGCGCCGAACTCGGGGAGAATGCCGCTTCCGATATTTACATCGTAGCCCTCGCGGACGTTTACTCTGACGGTTTTCATGCTCTGCCGCTCGACTCCTTTTTCTCGCGCCCGTCCTTTAAGAGCGCGCGCATTTCGTCCCAGTTTTCGCTCTCAAGCGCGACGAGATATTCGTTCAGGTGCGCGATGAGCTCCTTTAATTCGCTTGTAAGATAGTCCCTGTTGTCGCGGAAAAGCTCTGTCCAGAGGTTTTCATCGAGCCTTGCGACCCTCGTAAGGTCGCGGAACGAGCCGGCCGAGAAGCCGGAATGCACCTGCGCGGAGGGGCTCTTTATATATGCGCTCGAGGCGATATGTGCGAGCTGAGAGGTGTAGGCGATGACCTTGTCGTGCTCCTCCGGGGTGGCGATGGTGACTCTGCCGAAGCCGAGGGAGAGAAAGAAAATCCTTAAATCGTCCACAATGGCGATATCCGTTCCGGTACGCGGGGTGAGAATCATTGAGGCGCCGCGGTAGAGATTTTCGTCGCTGTTCGGAAAGCCTGCGACCTCCTTTCCTGCCATCGGATGCCCGCCGATGTAGGTAAAGCCGTACTTGTCCGCGACGGCGCTGAGTTTTTCGACGATAACGCGCTTCACGCCGACGGCGTCGACGAGCACGCAGGAGCTTTTGAGATATTTTCCGTAATTATCGACCCACGCGACAGTCGCCTGCGGAGGCAGGGCGACGATAACTACGTTGCACTCGGGGAGATTGTATTCGTTGAGCTCCGCCTCGATAGCGCCGCAGAGGAGCGCCTCCTCAAGCGTGTCCTTGTTGCGGTTGAAGCCGAGAACGCGGTGCTGAGTTTTCTTTGCCGCGGCGAGGGCGAAGGAGCCGCCGATAAGTCCGAGACCCACTACGCCGACAGTCATAGCACTTCCTCCATCGAGCCCATAACGTCATGGATGGCGTAGAGCTTTTTCGCAAGGCGGCCGAATACGTCGGGCTTGAGGCTCTGCGGGCCGTCGGAGAGCGCGTGCTCGGGGTCACAGTGAACCTCGATTATAAGTCCGTCTGCGCCCGCGGCGACAGCGGCGCAGGAGAGAGAGGGAACGAGCGCGTATTTGCCCGCGGCGTGGCTCGGGTCGATGATGATGGGCAGGTGACTGAGCTGCTTCATCGAGGGCACAAGCGCGATGTCGAGCGTATTGCGTGTGTAGGTCTCAAAGGTGCGGATGCCGCGCTCGCAGAGGATGACCTTCTCGTTGCCGCCCGCCATGATGTACTCCGCGCTCATAAGGAACTCCTGATAGGAGTTCGCAAGTCCGCGCTTCAGAAGTATGGGCTTGTCCGTCTTGCCGAGAACCTTGAGAAGCTCAAAGTTCTGCATATTTCTCGCACCGACCTGAATGACGTCGACGTTCTCGAAGCAGTCGAGCTGGCTCGCGTCCATGATTTCAGTCACAATGGGGAGGCCGGTTTCCTTTTTCGCAAGCTCAAGAAGGCGGATGCCCTCCTCGCGCAGACCCTGAAAGGAGTAGGGCGAGGTGCGGGGCTTGAACGCGCCGCCGCGAAGCATCGTCGCACCAGCTGCCTTTACGGCTCTTGCCGCCGAGAGGATCTGCTCCTCGCTCTCAACGGCGCAGGGACCCGCCATAAGCGTGAGATTGCCTCCGCCAATCTGCGTATTGCCGACCTTGATAACGGTGTCCTCGGGGTGGAACTTGCGGTTGCACTTCTTGTACGGCTCCTGAATGCGCTTAACGTCCTCAACTATGTCGAGCGCGTTCAGAAGATTTATGTCGATGGTCGTGGTATCGCCGACAAGCCCGAGAATCGTGCTCTCGACGCCGGTGGACTCGTGGATGTCGATGTTCTTAGAGCGAAGCCAGCGCTTCAGATTGTCGAGCTGGTTCTGGTCGGGATTTTTCTTAAGAATGACTATCATATTCGTTTCCTCCGCAAAAAAGTAACCCCACCGCGTTCGGCGATGGGGTTTTCTGGCTCAAAAATATGCCGATATACCCAAATTATGCCAAACGCGGATTGACCTTACCAAAAAAGGTAAAGCTGAAATAATAATATCCGTATTCACGATTGGCAAAACTCTTCATAATCGGTCTCCTTGAAAAATATATCCGTAGTTTAACACTTTATTTGCTAAAAGTAAAGAGGAAAAATCCTTATTTCAGCAATTTTCTGATGCGCTCGACTGCCTCTACTGTGGCGTCGCGGCCGCCGAAGGCGGTGAGGCGGATATATCCCTCGCCGCTGGGACCGAAGCCCGCGCCCGGCGTGGTGACAACGCAGGCGTCATAGAGGAGCTTGTCGAAAAACTCCCAGCTGCCGTAGCCCTCAGGCGTGCGGAACCAGATATACGGCGCGTTCACGCCGCCATAAACGGTGAGACCGGCGTCCTTGAGCCCGTCGGAGATGATGCGGGCGTTTTCGTGGTAGAAGTCGATGGTGGACTGTATCTGCGCCTTGCCCTCGGGGGTAAAGCACGCCTCGGCGGCGCGCTGAATGACGTAGGCAACGCCGTTGAACTTTGTGCCCATTCTGCGGTTCCAGAGCGCGTTGAGGCTCGCGCCCCCGCGCTCGAGCGCCTTCGGGATTACGGTGTAGGCGCAGCGGTTGCCGGTGAAGCCGGCGGTCTTTGAAAAGCTGCGGAACTCGATGGCGCAGGTTTTGGCGCCCTCGACCTCAAAGATGGAGTGAGGCTTGTCGGGCTCCTGAATGTATGCCTCGTAGGCGGAGTCGTAGAGAATGACGGAGCCGTGGGCGTTCGCATAATCGACCCAAACCTTGAGCTGAGCCCTCGTCGCCGCGGTGCCGGTGGGATTGTTCGGCGAACAGATGTAGATTATATCGGGAACTCTCTCGGGGAGAGCGGGGAAAAAGTCATTTTCAGCAGTGCAGGGGAGATAGACGAGGTTATCCCACTTGCCGTCGACATAGTTTCCGGCTCTGCCCGCCATTGCGTTCGTGTCGACGTAGACGGGATAGACCGGATCGCAGACGGCGACCACATTGTCAACGGAGAAAATGTCACCGATGTTGCCGCAGTCGGATTTTGCGCCGTCGGAGACGAAGATCTCGTCGTCGGCGATGTCAACTCCGCGGGACTTGTAATCATTTGCGATGGCGAAGCGGAGCCAGTCGTAGGCGCCGTTCTTCTCCTCGCAGTAGCCGCGGAAGCCCTCCTTTGTGCCCATCTCGGCGCTCGCCTTCTTCATCGCCTCGACTACCGCGGGCGCGAGAGGCTGAGTAACGTCGCCGATTCCGAGGCGGATGAGCGGCATTTTCGGATCAGTGTATGCTCTTACACGGCGGCCAATCTCCGGAAAGAGGTATCCGCCGGGAAGCTTCAGGAAATTATCGTTGATTTTCATCATAGGTTTTCCTCCTCAATAGGGTATGTATAAATTATAATGCCGCATTTTTCCATTGTCAAGGGCGGTATTATCAACAGCGAAAGCGGCAATAATGACCTCGGTGATGAAGTTTTGGCAAGAGTGGAAATTTGCGGGGTCAGCACCTCGCGTCTGCCGCGGCTCACGCAGGAGGAAAACGAGGCGCTCTTAAAGCGCGTGCGCGCGGGTGACGAGCGTGCGCGCGAGGAGATAGTCGAGGGCAACCTGCGGCTCGTTTTATCGGTGATCCAGCGCTTCAGCGGGCGCGACGACGCTGACGATCTCTTTCAGGTAGGATGTATCGGACTTATGAAGGCAATCGAGAACTTCGATTTCGGCTTCGGCGTGATGTTCTCAACCTACGCCGTACCGCTGATATCCGGAGAGGTGCGGCGGTTCCTGCGCGACAGCGCGCCGATAAGAGTCTCGCGCTCGCTGAGAGATACGGCGTACAAGGTTCTGCAGGCGCGGGAAAAGCTGACGAGCGAAACGGGGCGCGAGCCGACCATCGAGGAGATCGCAAAGGCCATCGGTATGCGCCGCGAGGACGTTGTCATCGCGCTCGACGCCGCGCAGGAGCCGGTGAGCCTCAACGAGCCGGTGTTCTCCGACGACCGCGAGGAGAAGAGCGCCATTGATTCAATTCGCGACGAGCGGCAGACCGACGAGGCGTGGCTCAATGAGATCGCTCTTACGGACGCGGTAAAGGAGCTCGGAGAGCGGGAAAAGCGAATACTAAATCTCCGCTTTTTCGACGGCAAAACGCAGACCGAGGTGGCGAAAATTGTCGGCATCAGTCAGGCACAGGTCTCGCGGCTCGAGAAAAATGCCGTCGAGCGCATAAAAATGAGCCTGTAATACTAAGCCCTGATTAAAAGCTTTAACCGAGCGCGCAGAATTATTAGCGTCATACAAGGCGTCCGGTGCAGACAATACTTTGTGTATTATCAAGCCGGATAACGAAGTATGACGCGAAAAGGGCTAGCGCGAATTGAAGATTTTGATCAGGGGTTAGTATAAAACACTCAGAGGGCGTGCGATTTACGGCACGTCCTCTGAATTTTACTGTTAATTTTTTCAGTCCTTGATGTGCTGGCAGAGATCAAAGGCGAAGCCGGAGGGCGAAACCATCATAGCGGATCTGTTGGTACTGGTGTCGAGCGTTTCGTCGGTGCCCTTTACGTTCTTAAAGCCCCTCTCGGCGAGGAATGCGAGCGCCTCGTCGAAGTTATCGACATTCATGCGAATAAGGGGAATATCCTGAGGAACGGGAGCCTCGGAAACGTCTACGGAAAAGCCCTCGGCGTTCTTGAGAGTGACGTTTTTGATTTCGGTGCCGTTGTTTTCGACGGCGCTGATGGAATGAGCGCGCTTGAAGCCGAGAGCCTCGAAGAGAGCGACGGCGGCGTCCGCGTCCTTAGTCACGATAAGGGGATTAAAGGAAGTTATTTTCATATCAGTTCCTCCTGAAATATTATCACCGGCTGAAAAATCGGTCTGCTTTGTGATTATAACATACGCAAATGAATCGGACAAGTGCTTTTCGTCATAAAAAACGAGAGGCTCTGTTGTGAAAATATGCAGGAATAGCTTGTAATCGGCGATTTAAAGTGGTAAAATAATCTTCGGAATATTTCGGTAAAGGAGATTTTTACCTATGGATAAAGTCAGAGTAGTGCTGAACCCCAACCGCAAGCCGAAGCCGACTGTCGATCCCCTGCCCTTCGGTCAGTATTTTACAGACCACATGTTCATGATGAACTACGAGGCGGGAAAAGGCTGGTTTGACCCGCGCATCGTGCCCTACGGCCCCTTTACGCTCGACCCGAGCTGCATGGTTTTCCACTATGCGCAGGAGATTTTCGAGGGCCTCAAGGCTTATCGCCGCGCCGACGGCTCCATCTGGCTTTTCAGACCGGAGGAGAATTTCAAGCGCATGAATAACTCAGCCAAAAGAATGTGCATCCCGGAGGTCGACGTAGATTTCTGCGTTGAGGCGTTAAAGCAGCTCGTTGAGCTCGAGCGCGACTGGGTGCCGACTCAGGAGGCGGCGAGCCTGTATATCCGTCCGTTCATCATTGCGACCGATTACGCCGTCGGTGTTCACGCGTCGAAGACCTATATATTCTGCATAATCCTCTCGCCGAGCGGAAACTACTACCCCGAGGGTCTGAACCCCGTAAAAATCGCCATCGAGGATGAGGACGTGCGCGCGGTTCGCGGCGGCACGGGCTTCACAAAGTGCGGCGGCAACTACGCCGGCTCCATCCGCGCCAGCGAGAGAGCTGCGGAGCGCGGTTACAGTCAGGTTCTGTGGCTTGACGGAGTTCACCGCAAGTACATCGAAGAGGTCGGCTCGATGAACATTATGTTCAAAATCGACGGCAAGGTCGTCACCCCGATGCTCCAGGGAAGCGTGCTTCCGGGCATTACCCGCAAGAGCATTCTCGAAGTGTGCCGCGACTGGGGCTATGAGGTCGAGGAGCGCCTTATAAGCGTTGACGAGGTCATCGAGACCGCGAAGAACGGCAGAATGCAGGAGATGTGGGGCACCGGCACAGCGGCAGTGGTGTCGCCCGTCGGTCAGATCGAATTCGAGGGCGAGAGCCTCAAAATCGGCGGGGGCGGCATAGGTCAGCTCACGCAGAAGCTCTATGATGAGCTCACCGGCATACAGTGGGGCACAAGGCCCGACAAGCGCGGCTGGACTCAGAAGGTATGCGACTAACATAAGGGCGGGCGTTTTGCCCGCCTTTTTTGCCGTCTGTCGGCGCTATTTTACCGCCTGTCCAGATATTATTTACAGCTCTGAGCTTTATTGTATAATAGAACTGAGGGGAGGGAGAAAATGAAGGTCGAGTTTATAAAGAGCCCGGAGCTCACCGAACCGGAGATCACCGTCCGCGCGCCCGAGCTTACGCCGGAGATATCGAAGCTCATCGCCTCGCTCACGTCAGACGAGCCGATCCGCGGCTGGCACGGCGGCGAGGTGGAGATAATACCGCTTGCCGATATTCTGCGCTTTTACACCGACGGCAAGGGCGTTTCGCTCGAAACTGAAAAGGGCGTTTACTCCGTACGCGAGCGCATTTACGAGCTTGAAGAGCGGCTTCCTAAAAGCGATTTTGTGCGCATCTCTAATTCTGAGATCGTGAACATCCGGCGCATAACGGCAATCGACCTCTCATTTACCGGAACGGTGCGCCTAACGCTTACCGGCGGGCGGCTCGTTTTCTCCTCGCGCAGATACATAAAAAAGCTTAAGGAGGCGGTGGGAGTATGACAGAGGAAAAATATTCGCTCAGACAACATATCATACGCGGAGGCATCGGCGGCGCGCTTGGACTGCTGATTCTGCCTCGCTTCGGAGAGATGTTTAACAGCATTATCATAGATGCGGGTGAGGGCGGAACGCCGGCTCTCATTATATCCTACATATTATGTTTTGTTATCGGCGCACTTGCCGGAATAGCCACCTTGCCATTTGCTGACACGGGAAAAGAGCTTGTCGTCCGCTCTGTTATCCACTACGCGCTGACGGCACTCGCGTTCAGCGCGATATGCCTTGTGAACGGCTGGAACCGCGGCAGATGGGATACGCTCCTTTTCTTCATCGGAATGCTCGCAGTGTTCTATCTGACGATCTGGCTTGCACGGTGGATAGCCTGGCTCGGCGAGATAAGCGATATACGCGAAAAGCTCGGCATTAAGCCAAAACGCTCGCCGCTCGGAATAGTCGAAGCGCTGCCTTACGCGGTGCTTGTGCTGCTCACCTCATTCATCGTGAGCTATGCGGGCTATGCGCTTGACCGCACCGGCTGGGTCGGGTCGATAATAACGGCCATAATCATTCCTGCGGGCGTTTTCTGGAATGGTGTTGTTCTTGGAAAGCATAATGGATTTACGCCGGCTTTTATTGTAATAGCCGAAATCGCAGTTATCGTTGGCTTAGGAATTACGATATTTGCCCTTCGACTCAATCTCGGCTTTGGCTGGGGTGCGGCGATCCCGGCGGCTTTGGCGCTAATAGGAAACCTTGCGGGAGCTGCAATCAGAAAATCAAAGGAGAAGAGAGCTGAATAAACGGCAAAAAGAATTTAGACAACATAGGGCGGGCACGCTCACCGCCCCTACGGCTATGCGTATGATTTTTTGCAGGGGCGGGCTTCCACACCCGCCCATTTGCGCTTGCAACGATTTACTATTGAGCGGTTACCAATAACGGCTCTTCTTTATCGGCAAAAACTTATTGAAAAACGATAAATAATTCTTGACAATCAATTCCACCTGTGCTATCATAGCGCCGTGAAAGGGGAGAGAGGCATGAATTGGAATAAGGATAAGAGCATAATTCTTACTCAGGCGTGTCTGATAGTATTTGCAATTTGCCTTCTTGCGCTCGATATCGGTATGTATTGGGTCGCGCGCTGGACGGAGGAGACGAGGATGGTGCATTTCGCGCTTCTTATGGTCTCGGGCTACGGGATAAGCGTATTCGCGTGGATAGTTCTGTGGCGCCTTTGGAAGTTTATGGCGAATATCAAGCAGGGAATAATCTTCACAAAGGAAAACTATATGCACTGCTTTCACATAAGCTGGTGCATGGTCGGCGCGGCGGTTATCTGCTTCGTGTGCGGAATTTTCTATTTTCCGTTTCTCGTTCTTTTTGCCGCCAGCGGCTTTGTTGCGATTATGATGCGTGTTGTTAAAAATGTGTTCCAGCAGGCGGTTGAAATGCGCTCAGAGCTGGATCTGACGATATGAGGCGGCGCGATGGAGATTATAGTCAACCTCGACGTTATGATGGCAAAGCGCAAGATATCGTCCACCGAGCTCAGCGAGCGCATCGGAATAACTCCGGCGAATCTCTCAATTCTCAAGACCGGAAAGGCGAAGGCCATCAGATTTTCAACCTTGATGGCACTGTGCAGAGAGCTTGACTGCCAGCCGGGCGATATACTCGAATACAGGGAGTAATGAATATGGAAGAATTGAAATTGCCGGAGGGCGAAAATCCCGCCGGTGTGATTACTGCGCCCAAATTTACCGCAAAACCGCTCGAAATCGTCGCGGCGTGTCTGTCCTACGTTCTCGCGTATATATGGATTGAGTTCGCGTTCGGCTGCAATCTTTTTGAAAAAATAGCATTTCCACTTGGATTTCTCGGTTGCGTTGAGATTGCAAACTGGGGGAAAAAGCGCAAATGGGAGGATTATATCTGGCTCGCGTGCTTTCTTATGCTTTGGGCTGGAAGCGTTTTTCACAGACATAACGCCTTTGAGGACGAATTTCTGCCGCTCTTTATCTTCCACGGCGAGGCGATATGGTACGCGTTAAGCCGCTCAGACGCGCTTTTTGAGGGCAAGACAGGGAGATTCCTGCCGGCGGACGCACTTTTCGGCGCGGTGGTCTACCCATTCAAGCATTACTTCCTGCGCATCCGCACGATATGGTACGGTATTTCGAGCCTCGGCAGAGAAAAAAAGGACTGGGAAAAGCTCCTCTGGGTGCTTGCGGCGGTCGCGCTCGGCGGCATTCTGCTTGCCGGTGCGGTCAATATGCTCTCGCTGGCGGACGATGAGTTCGGCAGTATCGTCGAGAGTTTTTCGCAGTGGTTTTCCTTCGACGTCGACGAGCTGACGGTGTACAGAGTATTCTTCAGCATACCCTGCGGCGCATATCTTTTCGGCGTTATGTGCGGTATGGCGAGGGAGAAGCGCGATGAAATTGACCGGAAGCGCAACGCCCTCGACGGCTTTCTCGCGCGCCTCGGCAAGGTTCCGGCTGCGGCGTGGCTTGTTATTGCGATAGTCTTCTGCGCCGTCTACGCGTTTTTCTTCGCACTCCAGTCGAAATACCTCTTCGGCGCGTTTACGCGCACTCTGCCCGAGGGCTTTATCGTCTCCGAATACGCGCGGCAGGGGTTTTTCGAGCTATGCAAGGTGATGGCGATAAACTTCACACTGCTGTGGCTTGTGCTAAGAACCTCGGCAGGAAATGCGAGGAAGAACTTATCTCTGAGAATTGCCTCTATATTGCTTATTGTCGAGAGCATGGTATTCGCAATCATCGCCGCCTCGAAGCTCTGGCTGTATATCGACTGCTTCGGCTTCACGCCGCTGAGACTGCAGTCCGCGTGGCTTGTGAGCGTTTTGTTTGCCGGATGTATAGCCGCGCTTGTGAGCGTGATTGCAGACAAGAGAACGACCCGTTGGTGGGCAATTTACTCCGCGGTGAGCCTCTGCGCTTTAACTTTAATATAGTATTGAATCGGAGGGAGAAAAACCCTCCGATTCAGACTGTAGACAAAGAAGAACAGAGTTGGATAAAGGTGGCGGGGTTCTGTGAAGGGGCCGGCCAAGAGGCCCCTTCACGTCGCATAATCCGCCCGCAGGCGTCATATTTTGCACTCTGAGAGTGCAAAATATGTTCGATGCGGAGACTTTGTCGACGCATTGAACCGGAGGGGAAAAATCCCTCCGATTTTTCTTGACAATACGTGCCGGAGGTGCTAACATGATGATATCAAAAAGATATCAGGAGGTAAATCAAATGACAGAGAAAATCATCTCCGGCAAGAAAAACGGCATGGCTGTTCTTCTTATCACGATCATCGCGCAGCTCGCTTCCGTCGCGCTTATTATCCTCGGCGGAATCAACATCGGTATCGGCGATGACATGGGCATCCGCTCAAAACTCGTGCTTGGCGTTATACTGCTCATAGTCGGCATCGTCGCCTGCGTCGCGCTCAGCATAGTCTACGGCGGACTCAAGGTTCTGAAGCCGCAGGAGGCGCTGGTGCTGACGCTCTTCGGCAAGTACATCGGAACGCTAAAGGGCGAGGGCTTCTACTTTGTAAACCCGTTCTGCTCCTCCATTAACCCCGCGGCAAAGACGAAGCTCAATCAGTCCGGCGACGTGGACGGCGGCAAGGGCGCAGGCATCGTTCTGAACGCCTCGGGCGCAAATGTCGAGGTTCAGAGCGTAAACAACAAAATTTCCCTCAAAATTATGACCCTCAACAACAACCGCCAGAAGATCAACGACTGCCTCGGCAATCCTATCGAGATCGGCATCGCCGTAATGTGGCGCGTAGTGGATACTGCAAAGGCGGTGTTCAACGTCGATAACTACAAGGAGTATCTCTCGCTCCAGTGCGACTCCGCGCTCAGAAACATCGTGCGCGTATATCCCTATGACGTCGCGCCCAACGTCGACACCACCGGCGACGGAATTGCAGACGAGGGCTCGCTCCGCGGCTCAAGCGAGGTCGTCGCTCAGCGCATAAGGGATGAAATTCAGGAGAAGGTGAAAGAGGCCGGACTTGAGATAATCGAGGCTCGCATTACATACCTCGCCTACGCTCCGGAAATAGCTTCCGTAATGCTTCAGCGCCAGCAGGCAAGCGCGATAATCGCCGCCCGTCAGATGATAGTCGACGGCGCCGTCGGCATGGTCAAGATGGCAATCGACAAGCTCTCCGAGGACGAGATCGTTGCTCTTGACGAGGAGAGAAAGGCGCAGATGGTATCGAATCTTCTCGTTGTACTCTGCGGCAACAAGGACGCTCAGCCGGTAGTCAACTCCGGCAGCATCTATTAAAATGGACAGAGAAGAGGCACTCCGCGAGCGTTTAGAGAGAATAAAGGCGCTCGAGGAGGAGGTTCGCACAAGAGAAAAGGCGCTCAAGGATAAGGAGAGCGCGCGCAAGCAGATAGTTCTGCGGCTATCTCCAAGCCTTTGGGCGGATATAGCGAAGTGGGCGGACGAGGATTTCCGCAGTATCAACGGGCAGATCGAGTATATACTGACTGACGCGGTAAACAGGAGAAAGAAATGAAAAACTTTTCCGTCCGTATCGATGAGGAGCTTCTGAAAAAGCTGCACTACGTCGCGGACAGCGAGGCGAGAAGTGCAAACTGCGAAATAAACCGCCTCATCCGCGAGAGAGTTCGCAATTACGAGATTAAAAACGGCAGAATCGAGGTAAAAACGAAATGAATATCGCGGTTATCGTAATATATCTTGCTTCGGCGCTCATTATACCTGCGGCGGCGTACTTTATAATGAAGGCGCGCCCGAAATCGTACTTTGTCGGCTGCGGCACGTTCTTTGTGTTCGCCCTCGTTTTAGAGAGCGCGATAAACGCGGCGGTGAGTACGTTTTTCCCGAAGGCGTTTGAAAACATATGGTTTTACGCCGTCTACGGCGGTCTTATGGCTGGCGTTTTCGAGGAGGTCGGGCGGTTTATCGCGTTCAGTACGCTTCTTAAAAAAGACCTCGAAAATGACAGAACGGCGCTATCATACGGCGCGGGTCACGGCGGCATGGAAGCGTTTATGGTTCTCGCAAGCGTTGTTCTGAACATATTTATTGCGTCAACCGTGACGGGCGAGGAGTACAGGGAGGCGATTGATATGTATATGTCGATCGGTTTTTCCGACGCTCTCATTGCGGTAGTCGAACGGCTGTTTGCGATCGCGGTCCACATCTCCCTCAGCGTGGTAGTATTCTTCGGCGCGAAGAAGAAAAAGCCCGCGTTCCTTTTCCTCGCTATCGCGCTCCACGCTGTCTTTGACGGTGCGGTAGTTCTGATAAACAATTTCTTCGGCATTATATGGGCTGAAGTCGCTACTGCGGTCCTGACGGCTATGCTTGCGTGGCTTTGTTATACATTGTGGAAGGGAGCGCATGAGCGTGCAGATATACGATAAATTGATCGAGAGCGCAAATAAGCTCCTTGAGGAGCGTCCTGAGGCGATGTTTGCCATTGCGCTTATTACGAAAAACGGAAATAATTACGCTGAAACGAGGGGAGAGAGCCTTATTTCACGCTGGAGAGCCGACGTTGACCTTGCCGAAAGGCTAACTCAGCGCGGCGACACTGAGGTGACGAAGCTCGCGGTGGTATTCAGAGGCGGCGCGCTTGAAAGCCCCGGCTGGCATCTTTCCGGCATACTTCGCGCAATAGATGAGAAGAACGCGGATACGAAATATATCCTGCGCGGAGCAGATTACATTGAAAGAACAATATAATACTAACCCCTAATCAAAATCTTCAATTCGCGCTTGCCCTTTTCGCGTCATACTTCGTTATCCGGCTTGATAATACACAAAGTATTGTCTTCACCGGACGCCTTGTATGACGCGAAAAATTCTGCGCGCTCGGTTAAAGCTTTTAATCAGGGGTTAGTATAATACAAGGGCGGCTCATCATATGAGTCGCCCTTTAACTGTGCCTTCGCATATATTCGATTGTTTTGTGCAGTGTGTCCGCCTTGAAAAGCTTGTCGAGATTGCCTGCAAAGTCGAGTCCGTAGCGCGCTCCGAGCGAACTGAGAAGCGCCGAGAGCTCGTTTTCACTCCGATGCGTTTTCTCCTCAATGAGCTCGTCAATGCTTATCTGCGGCTCGCGCTCGGCTGAGAGGTTGTAGATCGAAACGCCGATAAGCCGCGCGGGGCGGTGCTCGACATTGTCGAGAAGCCTTGCGGCGGTGCGGTAAACCTCAAGCGGAGAGTCGGTCGAGAATACGAGCTGAGAGCGGGTTATCGACTTCATATCGGCGTAGGTGATTTTGAGAGAAACGCCCCTGCCGTGCAGTCCTACGCGCTTTGCGCGTCTGTCGACGCTGAGGGAAAGAAGGAGAAGAATGTCCTTAAGAAGGCTGTAATTATCTACGTCCTTCTGAAATGTCACCTCGCGCCCGATGCTCTTCGCATCCTCGGGGCGATACGGAGTTACGGGTCGGTCGTCTATGCCGAAGGCGAGAGAGGCGAGCCACTGACCCTGCTTTCCGAGGAGCATAACGACCTCCTCGCGCCTTTCCTGAATGTCGCGGACGGTGCGTATGCCGCTTCGGTGTAGCTTTTCGGCGGTCTTTTCTCCGACGGTGTAGAGTGCACGCACGTCACGATCCCGCATAAGCGACACAAAAGCTTCGGGAGTGAGAATTTCAAAGTAGCCGTTCGGCTTCTTTTCCTCGCTCGCGGTCTTTGCGGCGCTCTTGGAGTAGGCGACCCCGACAGAGCAGCTGAGTCCCAGTTCCTCGCGGGTGCGGCGCTTTATCTCGTACGCTATCTCACGCGCGCCGTCAAAGTTTTTGGCGCGTTCCGTTACGTCAAGGTACGCCTCGTCGTAGGCGACGGACTCAAGCGCTGTGGCGTAGGAGTTCCAGATGACGTGCAGAGCGTCGGATACCGCCTTGTACTTGTCCATGTGCGGGTGCATATAGATCCCGTTCGGGCAAAGACGGTATGCGTCCTTGATGTTCATCGCGGAGTGAACGCCGTATTTCCGCGCCTCGTAGCTGCAGGTTGCCACGACCCCGCACTCATTGGGCAGCGAGCCGATTATGAGCGGCTTGCCGCGCAGAGATGGATCGTCGCGTATCTCGACGGCGGCGAAAAAGGCGTCCATATCGACGTGGATTATTATCATTTATTTTTTGATAGAATTGCCTCAACCTCGCTGCGCTTTTCATAGAGGACACAGCCGCCGGCGTGGTCATCGAGGAGAATGCTGCCGTCGCGCAGGGCAGTGAAGAGCGGTGAGTGCATAGCCTCGCGCAGAGAGGTATTCCGCACGTTCACGTCGGAGTAGGGCGAGAAGGGGCAGGGCTCAGCGCCGCCGTGGGAGTTTATGTGGAAGAAGCCTCGACCCGCCGCAACGCAGCCGCCGGAGCTTTTTTCATCGCCGGGGAAGGATATGTACACCATTTCGGGCGCCTCCTCGCGCAGGCGCTCTATCTCACGGGCGAGGTATTCGCGCTCACTGTCGCCCGGCGCGAGCTCCTGACTCTCATCAGTAACCGGTACGAACTCGACGTAGATGACCGCCTTGCAGCCACGGCCGGAGAGCTCCTTCAGAAACTCAGGAGACGTAACCTCTCTGTAATTTTCCGTCGTGACAGTTACAGAGGCGCCGAAAATGAGACCGCGGGAGTGGAGCTTATCCATATTCTCAATGAGCTTGTCGTATATTCCGGCGCCGCGGCGAGAATCGGTCTTTTCTCTGTCGCCCTCAATGCTCATTATGGGCAGTAGATTACGATGCTTATCGAATAGGTCTAAGTAGCGCGCATCCATATATGTGCCGTTAGTGAATATGGGGAAGAGAATACCGGATTTTTTGCCGGCTGCCTCGATTATATCACGGCGTATCATCGGCTCGCCGCCAGCGAGAAGAATGAAGCTTATTCCAAGCTCATCCGCCTCGTCGAAAATGCGAAACCACTCCTCACTTGTGAGCTGGCTTACAGGCTCTGAGTCGACTGTCGCGTTGTTGCAGCGAGAGTAGCAGCCCGCACAGTGGAGATTGCACCGGCTCGTTATGCTCGCAATAAGAAATGGCGGTATGTGCTCGCCTCTGTCCTCAGCTATCCTGCGCTTTCTCGAAGCGGCGGCTGATGAGGCGGCGAAGGTGAGCATGAATGCGCTCTCGCGCGGGTTTGTCAGAGTAGCCTTCAGCGCGTCTGCGACAACGCGCTCCACGCCGCGTGTCATGTAATCCTGAATGTCGAACATTTCTTTTCCTCCCCGGGGTTTATTCAGCAGAAGGCATTGAGCCGCAGAAGATGCGACATATGCTGCAAGGCGGCGATGCCTCCCGCACTGTTTCCTTTTTCGTTCAGCGCCGGGCCATAGGTGCCGATGCCCCAGCGCTCCTTTACGCTTGCCACGATGCCGCCGCCGACGCCGCTCTTTGAAGGTATACCGACGAGCACGCCGTATTCTCCGGATTCATCGTATAGTCCGCAGGTGTACATCAGGCTTCTGATGGTACGGATGTACCCCGGGTGGATTATGTGCTTGCCGGTAAAGGGGTTAGTTCCGCCGTTTGCGATGAGCAGACCCATATTCGCGAGCGATTCAGCGTTCACGTTCAGCGAGCACATTTTGAAATAGAGGTCGAGGGTCTTGTCGGGGTCGCCCTGCAAAACGCCCTTGCTCTTTAGAAGATACGCGATGGCGCGGTTTCTGTCGCCGGTATCACGCTCTGAGCAATAGACCTCCTCGTTGAGCATTATTTTATCGTCCATGCAGAAGGCTCTGGAAAAGCTGAGCAGATCGTCGTAGTCCATGAAATTCGAGAGCATACTCATTACCTGGATCGCTCCGGCGTTTATCATGGGATTAAAAGGCAGGTCACTCGCAAGGTCGAGCTTCAGAATAGAGTTGAACGCGTCGCCCGACGGCTCCATCTTGACGTGGGAAAAGGTTTCGCGGAAGCCGAGAAATTTCAACGAAGCCGCAAGATTTATCACCTTGCTTATGCTCTGTATCGAAAAGCGCTTCTCAGTTTCTCCGAAGGAGAGCTTTTCACCGGACATATTCTTTACGCAGATGCCGAAATCGCTCGCGTTCGCCTTGGCTAGCTCCGGAATGTAATCGGCGACCTTTCCGGTCGAAGTGTGCTCCCTGCCGTTTTCATAGGCCTCCGCTATTACGCGCCTGATCTCATCGAGATCGTTAAGGTCAAATTCCGGCTGTTCATAAGTAAAGTACATACTTTTCCTCCAAAAAACATTGCTTCTATTCCCGACTGACTTAATAGCAAGCTTATAGTCTTTTTTGAATTGACCGGTAAACTCTATTTTAATGTTTGAGAAAATCCGTCTGATCGGAAATATTGTCATAATGTTTCAACCTTATGCCTTCTCAGCTATATTATACTCTGTGCAAAGAAAGTGTCAATGGGATTATGTGCAATGCACATAATCCTTTCTTTGCGCCGAAAAAGTCTCCGCATCGAACAAATTTGCATACACAAGCCGCAAATATGACGCCTGCGGGCCTGCTTGCGACGTGAAGGGGGCTCTTTACAGATCCCCACCGCTTTTATTCAACGCTTTTTCTACTAGGCATGCGAAAAAAATCAGCCCCGGTACACCTAACTAAATAGCTACGATTATAAGCCACAATGCATCCCTTTTGCTGAAAAACCCACTGAAAACGATTATCGCAGAAACAATAGACGCAGCTAACAGCGCTTTTCGGTTATCCGATCATCACTTCTGGCTTAATTATGATCACGAATGCGGCGATCTTTTATGCGCCCTCTACAGTGACTGTTTTGCGTTTCACCGTCTCCAATAGAGGGGTATATCATAAGTGGACGGTCATTTCTATTATGTAAAAAGTGAGAAGCCGCTTTTTACGACTTCTCACTTTACGTTTGGAGCTTTTTTCAACGCCTTTTCAATCTGCTGGTTTATTCTGCGATGGGGGAGAAGGTGTTCATCATATTACCGAAGCGAGCGCCAAAGCCCTCGGCGCTCTCTATGGTGTAGTGCGCCTCGGCGACACGGCAGCCGTCGGTCGCGGGAACGACGTAGACCGTCTGCATTCTGCCGGAGCCGTCCTTTGCGCCGTAAGCGGTGATGTAAACGCATTCACCGCTCTTGTCGAGAGTAATGGGGTGCTTCTCAACAGAATCAAAATCGTTTGAGAGGGAGGCTGTGAGCGCCTCGGCAACGGAGTCGGCGCTCTCGGTGCTTGAAGTTACGTCGAGGTAGTTCCACGCGTCGTCGTCGGTTTCAAAGACGGATATGAAGCGCTCGTGGTCGCTTTCGCTCTCGCGGGCGAGAGAATCGTACTCATAATCAATCTCAAAGCCGACGTTTTTGCTGATTGCGTGCTCATAGCCGACCTTTTCCTCAGAGCCCTCGAGCAGAATTGTCGCTTCATAACGCTCGCCGTCCTTCATGCCGGTCTCGGCCTCGGGCTCGACGGTATCCGGAGACGTTGTAGCTTCAACGGGCTTATCCTCGTCGACGGGCTTTTCGTCTGCTGCAGGCTTGTTGCAGCCGGCGAGCGCGGCGATGATCAATATCAGCGATAGAGAGATGATGATTAGCTTTTTGCTGTTCATTTTTCTTTTCTCAACTTTCAGAACAGAGCTAAAAAATTTCTGCCCTTTTCAGCGGCAGATAGGGGAGCAGTTATGAGAATACTACCCATAACTAAAGGGAATTATAACAGTGTAAGCGTCGTTTTGTCAAACGGCTGCATAAGCATATTAGCTGTTTTTGCGTATCGGGTGATTATCGTTGGCATATATGCACCGGTATGCTAAAAAGGTGTCAATAAAGGATTATCCGGCATGGAGCCGTTGCAGATATTCAAAAATTTATTTAGAGAGGAAAGTCAAAATGAAAATCACAGGTTTCAACCCGCTCTCAAGGAGCGCGGATTTGTCAACCTCGCTGGAGAGGACAGCTCTGCCACTACTAAATCCGCAAGAGCGGCAACTTTGGCATCGCCGTCAGGCTTCCAGATGACTCTTATAGAGCATCTGAAATAAGCTTATAATGGTAGCAAGCGAGGCTCTGTCGATTTGACAGAGCCTCGCTATTTATGGTCCGAGTGACAGGATTCGAACCTGCGGCATCGTGCTCCCAAAGCACGCGCGCTACCAACTGCGCTACACCCGGATAACAAACTGCATTATACAATATTTTTTATCGGATTTCAAGAATTATTTTGACCTGTGGTGTATTTAGTGGTAAAATAACTGTTTGAAATCCATAAGGAGAAGGTACAATAATATGCGAATGAGAAAAAAGCCAAACCTCGTGCCGAGAATGGCGGCGTGCGAGGAGCTTTTGGTTAAGGAGCCGCAGGAGTTGAAGGGCCGCTGGCGCGAGGCTTTCCCCGGCTATAAGGAGCTGCACCTTGAGCTCGGCTGCGGCAAGGGCCGCTTTACCGCAGGAATGGCGAAGGAAAACCCGGAGGTGTTCTTTATTGCCGTAGAGCGCGTGCCGGACGCGATGGTAGTCGCTATGGAGCGATGCAAGGCGGAGGGGCTCACGAACGTACGTTTTATCGACTTTGACGCGGCAAACCTCCTCAATATCTTCGAGGAGAACGAGATCGACCGCATCTATATAAATTTCCCCGACCCGTGGAAGAAATCGCGCCAGGCAAAGCGCCGCCTGACCGCGCCGGGATTTCTCAGGCTCTACGAGGTTGTGCTGAAGCCCGGTCACGAGCTGTGGTTCAAATCCGACAACCGCCCGCTGTGGCTCTGGAGCGTTGAGAGCTTCTCACAGAACGGCTGGGGACTATACGAGGTCACGACCGACCTCCACGCAAACGGCGAGACGGGCGTAATGACCGACTACGAGATGAAATTCCACGCCGAGGGCGTGCCGATAAACCGCTTCGTTGCGATCAAAAACGGAGGCAGTAATGAGTAAGCTGAGATTTTTCATAGCGCTGTGGCTGGCGAAGTTTTCTCAGCCGGTGCTGAAAATTACAAAGCACAACGGAACGAATTTCCCGGGTGAGCTTGCGCTTAAAATCTGCCCGGACTTTCTCAGATATATCGCAAAACCGAAGCGCATCATTACCGTCACCGGCACGAACGGCAAGACCACAGTCAATAACCTCATCTGCGACGCGCTCGAGATGGACGGTACTCGCATTCTCAATAACCGCGCCGGGTCGAATATCAACTCCGGAATTGCTACGAGCCTAATAAACGGCGTATCGATTTTCAACCGCGAGAGGTATGAAACCGCCGTTCTCGAGGTTGACGAGCGCTCGTCAAAGAAGATATATCCCTTTGTTCAGCCTGATTACACAGTAATAACCAATCTCTTCCGCGACTCCATCATGCGAAACGCGCATCCGGAGTTCATCGCGGGTATTCTCTCTGAGAGCTTTCCATCCAAGACTAAGCTTGTCCTGAACGCTGACGATCTCATTTCCGTCGGCGTTGCGCCGCAGAATCCCCGCGCTTATTACGGTATCGAACGCATGGACACAGACGTTACGGAGTGTCATAACCTCATCCGCGATATCCGTATCTGCCCGGAGTGCTCGACTGAGCTCAAATACGATTACCTCCGCTACCACCACATCGGCAAGGCATACTGCCCGAAGTGCGGATTCAAAAGTCCCGATTACGATTACGCCGGAACTGAAGTCGACGTTAAGAATATGCGCATAAAGGTGAAGGACGCAAGGGGAGAGGGAACGTACAGGCTACTCTCTGACAGCGTGTTCAACATCTACAACGTAGTTACGCTTGTTGCCGTCCTGCGTGAGCTCGGCTTTGAGCACGAGGAGATCGAAAAGCGCGTTGAAAAGCTCGAGATCGTCAAGAGCCGCTACAATGAGGAAACCGCCGGCAAGAACCGCATCATTATGCAGATGGCGAAGGACAGAAACGCGCTTGCCTGTTCTCGCGCCTTCGACTACGTTCAGTCGAGAGAGGGCGAAAAGGAGCTGCTGCTCATGATGAACAATCTGAACGACGAGCGAGGCTGGAGCGAAAACACCTGCTGGCTCTATGACTGCGACTTTGAGCTTCTGAACCGCGAGAATATCTCTCACATTATATGCACCGGACCGCGCGCGCTCGACTACCGCCTCAGACTTCTGCTTGCGGGAGTGCCGGAGGGGAAGATCGACTGCGAGAAGGACGAGCTTACCGCGACCGAGAAGCTCTGGCACAAGCCGGGAACTGACATCTATCTGTTCTACGGTACCGACACCGTACCGCTTGCTATGCGCGTAAAGGCGAAGATAAAGGCAATCTGCGAGGAGGCGGCGAAATGAAGATCGAAATTCTCTATCCGGAGCTCTGCAACCTCTTCGGCGATCTCGCTAACGCCGAGTATCTCGCGCGCTCCTGCGGAGCTGAGCTTATACGCACCTCTCTTTCGGAAAAGCCGCATTTTATCGACAATGACGTTGCCCTCGTCTGCCTCGGAGGCACAACTGAGCGCGGTCAGCTCATAGCGCGCGACGCGCTGAAGCCGTGGCTTCCGGAGCTTCTTAAGCGCGCTGACAACGGCGGGCTTGTGCTTGTGACGGGAAACGCCGTCGAGCTGTTCGGAGAGTATATCGAAACCGACAGCGGCGAAAAGCTCCCGATGCTTGGAGCTTTCCGCACCCACGCCAAGCGCGATATGATGCACCGCTTCAATTCTCTCTATCTCGGAGAATTTGAGGATATGAAGATAGTCGGCTTCAAGAGTCAGTTCTCGTTTTCCTACGGTGAGACAGGCGAAGGACTATTCAAAACCATTCGCGGCGCCGCTCTCAATAAGGAAACGAGCGCTGAGGGACTGAGAAGGGGAGGAATGCTCCTGACTTATCTCTTAGGGCCGCTCGTTATTCTCAATCCGCCCTTTGCAAAGTGGCTTTTAGGTGAGATGGGAGTTGAAAATCCGGCCCTCGCCTTTGAAAAGGAGGCGTTCGCGGTCTATGAAACCCGCCTCAGGGAATTCAGTGACCCGGCACGCGGCTTTGAATATTAAAAAGTCACTAAAAATATTCATTATTTTAGCTTAATTTGTGAAATCTGTGACAAATTAGTAAATAATCTCAAAAAACTCTTTTCTTTTTTGAAAATAGAGTTTATAATAACTAAGGTTAAAAACCATTTTAAGAACAATTATTTTAATTGGAGGGTTTATATCATGGCAAACATCAAAATTGGTATCAACGGTTTTGGCCGCATCGGTCGTCTTGTCTTCCGTGCCAGCCTTAACCACCCCAACGTTGAGGTCGTAGGCATCAACGACCTTATCACCCCTGACTACATGGCATACATGCTCAAGTATGACACCATGCAGGGCAAGTTCGACGGCACCGTCGATTACACCGATCACTCCATCATCGTAAACGGCCACGAGGTTGCTACCTTCTGCGAGAAGGACAAGGTCAACATCCCCTGGGGCAAGCTCGGCGCTGAGTACATTGTCGAGTCCACCGGTCTCTTCCTTACCAAGGAGAAGGCACAGGGACACCTCGATGCAGGCGCAAAGAAGGTCGTTATGTCCGCTCCTGCTAAGGACGACACCCCGATGTTCGTCTGCGGCGTCAACCTTGACAAGTACACCAAGGACATGAACTTCGTATCCAACGCTTCCTGCACCACCAACTGCCTTGCTCCTATTGCCAAGGTCCTCAACGACAACTTCGGCATCAAGGAAGGCCTTATGACCACCGTTCACTCCACCACCGCCACCCAGAAGACCGTTGACGGTCCTTCCGCTAAGGATTGGCGCGGAGGCCGTGCTGCTGCCGGCAACATCATCCCCTCCACCAACGGCGCTGCAAAGGCTGTCGGCAAGGTCATCCCCGAGCTCAAC
>JAFVCD010000040.1 GCA_017479425.1 Oscillospiraceae bacterium | reverse complement strand
TGAGCTCGTTGACTACCTCGACTACTACAATAATCGCAGGATCAAGCTAAAACTAAAGGGCCTGACACCTGCTCAGCACAGATACCAGACCCTTCAGGTCGCTTAATTGAAAATTTTGTCTAACTTTTGGGGTTCACTTCACACGTCCGGGGTTTTTTATATCTCGATACTAAACAGACCGTGGCGGTTGCAGTATGCAAAGAGCCTCTGAACGCGGCTCGTTTTGAACCGTGCCTCGCACCCGCCCTCAGGGTAAAGCTTCACTATGCCGACGCCGTTATCCGTCACCGCCGCAAGGAACGAAACGTAGTGCTCCCGCTCCATAGGGTGAGCAAGCGTGACGTAGTATTCGTCCTCGACGACCTCAATAGAGATGCGGTGCTCACCTTCCGGCGCCTCCGGCTCGAGCGGCGGAAGAGTCACGCCGCAGCAGGATATGAGTGTCTCGCCTGCGGAAGTTATCACGTTTCCGCACACCGGGCAGACGTAAAACCGGCATTTTGCCATATTGAACGCGCGGTTTCGGTTTCGGATATCCTCGCCGGAGAGTAGCTCGATGACCGATATTCCGAGCGCGCCAGCAATCGGCTCGAGAAGGCTCACGTCCGGAAAGCCCTGACCCGTCTCCCACTTTGATACGGCCTTGCCGCTGACGGAGAGGCGGTTTGCGAGCTCCTCCTGCGTCAGTCCCTTCTCCTCGCGCAGTCTGCGAATTGCCGCGCCCGTGACGTAGTTATTCATATAATCAGCTCCTTTTGTCTGAGAATAACACGCCATCTGATAAAAAGCTACCCACGCTGCGTGGAGTCAGCTAAGTGCCTTTATTTTCTCTTTTATTCTCCGAACCTCATAGCCCTCGGTGAGGCTCCAGTCATCAGCCAGAAGCTCGAGAGTCGCCTTATACGCCTCGATTGCCGCCGCCTTGTCTCCCTTTATCTCGGATATCTGCGCAATGCTGAGAAGATTGTCGGTGTATCGCGGCTTTTCGGTCTGAAGCTCAAAGGCACGCTTATACTCGGCTATCGCCTTATCCCACTCGGCGCGCTTTGCATAGTTATCTCCACGTGCGGAGTAAACAAACCATATATCCGGGTACTTTTCAGCCATTTTATCCCAAAGCTCGTCCGCCTTTTCGCGGTTGCCCGCCTTCTCCTCTATCCAGCCGGCGTACAGCTCGACATGGTAGCTGTCGCGCACGCACTTCATGCGCTCCAGATACTCCCTCGCCTCCGTAAGTCTGCCGTCTACGATGAACTTGTCGAGCAGCCAGAGATACCCCGGTGCGTAGTTCGGATTTTTCTCGATGAATGCTTTATAGAAATCTATATACTCCGCGTGATTTGACGCGCACCAGTCCCAGACGTGGCCCTTTGCCGCCATATTGTAGCAGGAGTGATTGTCCTTTTTCTCCGGCTCAAGCTCCAGCGCCTCTTTTGCGTACCTCTCCGCCTCGGCGTAATATTTATCTCCCCGAGCAATCAGCAGGTCGCACAGCATCGTGAGGCATCGACCGCGGGTCTCGGGCTTACTGAGCCCATCTGTCAGCACCCGTCTTGCGTAAGCGTAGTTCTCGTCCGAAATATCCGCGCCCTCGTCGAGCATCGTTTCAATGCGGCTGAGGTGGCGCTCCTCCGTGAGGTCAAACAGCTCGTCGAGCGTTACGCCGAGCGTCTCGGAGAGCACCGGAAGCGCCGTTATATCCGGAAATCCCGCTCCCGTCTCCCATTTGCTGACCGCCTGCGCCGTTACGCCCACAGATTCAGCCAGCGCCTCCTGCGTGAGATTGTGGCGGAGCCTCAGCTCCTTTATCTTTCTGCCCATGTTTTCCATGCGCCTCATCTCCTTTCGTGACTATCATAAGCCGAAAAAGAGCCGATCTCCAGCGACCGGCTCTTTAGTTTTACTCATCCTTCGGTTGAGCATTTCTGAACGCATCCTCCATCGGGCGCGTGCGATTAGCGAGGTTATTGCGGCGGATAAAGTCCGCAATATCGTTCTTTGCAAGTTCTATTTCGCCCTTCAGCTCAAGCGCCGTGATTCTCAGAGCGCCGGAGCCGAGGATTATCATCTGCTCCGGGCCGTCGGAGGTGGCAACGTAGACCTTGTGCGTCTTCGACAGCTTGTGCGCCGTGCGCTCGATGTAGGTGTCGGCGGTCTCCGCCTCTTTTGTGTAGACCACGGAAATGCCGTTGTAGGTCTCAACCTTTTCAACGCCGTCCTTTACCTTGTATGCGTCGAAAACGAGGATAATTTCGTTCTTCTTAACTCCGCGGAAGTTTGCAAGCGTGTCCATAAGCATTTTGCGCGCCGCGTCAAGTGATTCCGCGCTGACCTTTTTAAGCTCCTCCCACGCAAAAATGACGTTGTAGCCGTCCACGAGCAGGTATTCAGCGCCGGTAAAGCGGGTCTTTATCTCGACCCTTCTATCGTCAAGGCTTGTCCTCGGTTCGTACTTCCTCCGCTCCTCCTTCGGCACAAAATCCCGGCGACGCACTTCGCCGTAGGTGCGCTCAAAGATGCTCATCAGCTCTTTATCGCCCGCGGGAGCAAATGATTTGCGGATTTCCGGCGCTTTTTCCGGCTCCCTCTCCTCCCTCAGCGCGCTCTCAAGGTGCATATGCGCCTTGACCTCATTCCACGGCACGAGGTATCCCGCTCCGTGCGCGCAGAAAACGCTGCCAGCAGGATTCGCCATATCGCGTTCAGGGTCGTAGCCGATTGCCTCTATAACTTTTTCGGCGCTTTTGCACTCGCGGTAGCCGCCGTAGGCGAGGGACAGTCTGCCAAGCCCGCGCGTGTACTCGGTCACCGCCGCGGCGTAGCCCGAGAGCGCCGATACCGGCGCCGAGCCGGTCAGTACGCAGTTATCGCCCGCATTCTCCGGCGCGCTGTACTCACCGCCGAACATATCGAGGTCGGTCATCGCCCTGCCCATATTCTGCACCGGCAGAGTGAGCGTAAAGTCGTACCACGGCTCGAGAAGTACGCTCTCCGCCTCCATAAGTCCCTCGCGCACCGCGCGATAGGTCGCCTCGCGGAAGTCTCCGCCCTCTGTGTGCTTTAAGTGCGCCCTGCCTGCGGCGAGGGTCAGCCGCACATCGGTTATGGGTGAGCCGGTCAGCACGCCGAGATGCTGCTTTTCCGCTAAATGTGTGAGAATGAGCCTCTGCCAGCTGCGGTCAAGCTCGTCTTCCGGCACGATGGAACCGATTTCAATTCCGCTCCCGCGCGGAAGCGGTGATATTATGATATGCGCCTCGGCGTAGTGCCTCAGCGGCTCGTAATGTCCAACGCCCTCGACGGTGTTTTTTACGGTTTCACGGTAGATTATGCCGCCCTCGCCGAACCCGACGTCGAGCCCGAAACGGTCGCGCAGTGAGCGCGCTATGACCTCTGTCTGCACCTTTCCCATGAGCCTTAGACTTATGCGGCCGGTTTCCTCGGAATAGCTCACACGCAGAAGCGGATCCTCCTCCTCAAGTATGCGGAATTTCGGCAGCGCAGTCGAGGCGCTCACGCCCTCTGGCAGTATCGCGTCGAAGCTCATGACCGGCTCTAAATATGGCTCCTCAGCGTTATCCTCAACGCCGAAGCCCTCGCCGATGAAGCTCGAGCTAAGCCCCGTCACGGCGACGACGTCGCCCGCCTCGGCGGAATCTGCCAGCGTGTACTTTTCGCCGGAATAGAGGCGTATCTGGTCGATTTTCTCGCCGCCGAGGATGTCCTTGACCCGTATCTCGCCGCCCGTGAGCTTCATGAACGTCATCCGCGCGCCCATCTTGTCGCGCATGATCTTAAAAACCCTTGCGCCGAGGTTCGACGAGCGCGACGGGGTCGGCGCACAGCGGTCGATTGCTGTGAGAAGCTCCTGAACTCCCTCGCTTTTGAGTGCTGAGCCGAAGAGCACCGGGAAAACCTCGCGGTTTTCTATTGCGAGGCGCAGATTATAGTCCGAAACCGCGCCGGTGGCGAGATACTCCTCCAGCGCTCCTTCGCTTTTTTCAGCGACAGCCTCAGCCCAGCCCCCATTGAGGGCGACGAAGCCATCGTCAAGCGAGCGCAGAGAGGTCATCACCATACTGCGGTCGAAACCTGCAAGGTCGGTCTTATTTACGAAAACGAAAACCGGAACGCGGTATTTTTTAAGAAGCTCCCATATCGTGCGCGTGTGGCCCTGCACGCCGTCTGTACCGCTCAGAACAAGAACCGCCATATCGAGCACGGAAAAAACACGTTCGGTCTCGCCCGAAAAATCGGCGTGACCGGGCGTATCAAGGAGCGTAAGCTCCGTTTCTCCGAAGCTGAGCCGCGCCATCTTGGAGAAGATCGTAATGCCGCGCTCGCGCTCCATCGCGTTATTGTCAAGGTAGGCGTCGCCGTGGTCTACTCTGCCGAGCCTGCGTATCGCGCCGGAGGCGTACAGAAGCGCCTCGCTGAGCGTGGTTTTGCCGGCGTCCACATGGGCTACAAGTCCGCAGACCAGCTTTTTCATTCGACCTTGCCTCCTTTTCATGATATTTTCCCTATTGTAACACACTTTTGAAAGTGCTACAATAAGAAAAAAGGGGGCAGTAAAATGAGCGAACAGTACCACATTAAGCTTAATCCCGGCGACGTCGGGCGCTATGTCATTCTCCCCGGCGACCCCGGAAGATGTGAAAAGATAGCGCAGTATTTCGACGACGCCAAGTTTATAATGCAAAACCGCGAATACGTCACCTACACCGGCACCCTTCTCGGCGAGAAGGTCAGCGTATGCTCCACCGGAATCGGCGGAGCTTCGGCTTCTATTGCGATGGAGGAGCTGTGCAACGTGGGAGCAGATACGTTTCTGCGCGTCGGCACCTGCGGCGGCATAAACACGAAGGTCGTCGCCGGCGATATCGTTATCGCCACCGGCGCTGTCAGAATGGAGGGAACAAGCCGCGAGTACGCGCCGATTGAGTACCCCGCAGTGCCGGATTTCGGCGTAACGCAGGAGCTTGTCGAGGCGGCGAAAAGCCTCGGGCTCACCTATCACACCGGCGTTGCACAGTGCAAGGACAGCTTTTACGGTCAGCACGCGCCGGAAAAAAGTCCGGTTTTCTACGAGCTTCTCAATAAGTGGGAGAGCTGGAAGCGGCTCGGCGTGATGTGCAGCGAAATGGAAAGTGCAGCTCTCTTCTGCGTTGCCGCCGCAAGAGGCGTGCGGTGCGGGAGCGTTTTCCAGGTCGTCTGGAATCAGGAGCGCAAAAATCTCGGCATAAACGACCCGGAGTGCCACGACACCACCGGCGCCATTAAATGCGCCGTTGAAGCGATAAAGCGAATGATCAGAGGGTAAAATAATCCGCCTCTCACCGAGGCGGATTATTTAAGACTGTAGACAAAAAGGAAAAGCGTCGGATAAAGGAGGCGGGGTTCTGTGAAGGGGCCGGCCGAGAGGCCCCTTCACGTCGCAAACAGGCCCGCAGGCGTCATATTTTGCGCTCAGAGAGCGCAAAATATGTTCGATGCGGAGACTTTGTCGACGCATTGAAATAATCCGCCTCTCACCGAGGCGGATTATTTGTCAATTATTTACTTCGCAAGCTCGTCGGCGAGCGCGTCGAGCTCAGACTCCTGCTCCGGCTTCAGCGCGCTCTTCGCGGTCACAACGCTCTCGATAAGCTCCACATTCTTCGCGCCCTCGAGGATCTTTTTGAGGGTGTTCGCGGCACTGGGCGCCCATGAGCCGTTCTGCATGATCGCAACGCGGCGGTTCTGGAATGCGTGCGCCATGAGATCGTGAAGCGCGTCCTCCATCTTAACGAACGCGCCGCCGTTATAGCTCGCGGAGGCGAAAACAAGGCGGTCATATCTGAACGCCGCGGCGACGATCTCGCTGACGTGAGAAACCGAGGAATCGATAACTCTCGTCTTTACGCCTCTCTCGCGGAGCTTGACCGCAAGCGCCATCGCCATATTCTCGGTGTGGCCGTAGATCGAGCCGTAAACTATGCAGACGCCCTTTTCCTCGGGCTCGTAAGCCGCCCACTTTGTGTACTTATCGAGGATAAGCCCGAGATTTTCTCTCCACACCGGGCCGTGAAGCGGGCAGATGGCCGCGATATCGAGCTTCGCCGCCTTCGCAAGGACAGCCTTGACCTGAACGCCGTATTTTCCGACGATGTTTGCGTAATATCTTCTCGCCTCGTCGAGGTAATCGCGCTCAAAATCGACCTCGTCGGCAAAGATTGCGCCGCCGAGAGCTCCGAAGGTGCCGAATGCATCGGCTGTGAACATCACCTTTTCGGCCTTTTCATAGCTCATCATTACCTCGGGCCAGTGTACCATAGGCGCCATGGTAAATGTAAGCTCGTGCTTGCCGAGCGAGAGCGAGCTGCCCTCCGCGACGACAACAGCCCTTACGGAAACATCGACATTGAAGAACTGGACGATCATATCGAGCACCTTTTTGTTGGTGACGATCTGAGCGTTGGGGTACTTTTCAAGCAGGCGCATGAGCGAGTAGCTGTGGTCGGGCTCCATGTGGTGAACGACGACGTAGTCGAGCGCTCTGCCGCCGAGCGCGTATTCAAGGTTTTCAAGCCAGCCTTCGACGATGGACTTGTCCACGGTGTCCATAAGGCAGGTTTTCTCATCGAGAATAAGATAGGAATTGTATGTAACGCCGTTCGGAATGGGATAAACTCCCTCAAAAAGCGCCGTGCGGCGATCATCGCCGCCGACGTAGATGATCGACTCGGATATTTTGCGTATAGTCTGCATATCTGTACTCCTTAAATAATATATATGTATATTGTAGCAGACCTCGACTATTAAATCAACTTAAAAAATAATCGTAAAACTCATCGGACAGAATCTCGTTATATCCGAACTTTCCGTCCTCCACACAGTCGGGTTTTGGGCATCTGAAGCAGCTTGGTGAGTGCGGGCATTCACGGTATTCGTGGTTTTTTCGACGTTTTTTAAGAAATTTCTTCATTTTGCCCTCCCCTTTATTGACAAAAATTGAATAATGTGATAAGATTTTGGTAACGATAATACCAACTGTCTGAGATTATATCATGTTTATGATATATAAGTCAAGGTATATATCTTATTTTTCTAAGACTTTTTTGAGGAGGGCGAAAATATGACCTTCTACGACAGATATTGCGAGCTGTGTTCTGAGCGCGGCATGAAGCCGCACAGCCGCTCGACAACGGACCTGCTCGGCATATCCAACGGCTCTGTTACGGTGTGGAAAAACGGCACCCTGCCGAAGGCGGAGACGCTTGACAGGCTTGCGCGCTTCTTCGGCGTTACCGTGGATTATCTGCTCGGCGCAGAGACTGAGGAGCTGCACATTGACAGCGAAATGCAGGAATTTTTGCAGCTAATGGCGTCGAGAAGCGAGATGCGCACGCTCTTCCGCGCCTCCAGAAACGCGACAAAGGAGGATATCGAGATCGCCTCGAACCTCATTGACTCGCTCGTTAACCGCAGCAGGAAATGACGGCGCAGTATTTTGTCTATTATCTCCCGCTGCCGCTGACCATACACGGCTCGGTGCGCCTGAATGACGACGGGACCTACTCGATTTATCTCAACTCCCGCGACTCCGCCGAGGAGTGGCATAAGACTATCGAGCACGAGCTTCGTCACATCGAAGGCGGGCATCTTTACTCCGACAAGCCGGTCTGGAAGCTCGAGCTGGAGGCGGACGGGATAGCTTTGCCCGCGCCCGAGACTTCGGAGCCGAAAATCTACGCCTCGCTTGAGGATCTGAGAGAAAACTTTATATAAAAATCCCCGGTTCTGTGAACAGCACCCCATTTGTTAGACAAGTATGGTATACTACTAACAAGTGGGGCGTTGTTTTATGCCAAAAGGAATACCGAACAAGAGATACACTGGTGAATTCAAGCAAAAAGTTGTCGAGACGATGATGAGTGCAAGGCTGAGTTACCATGAGGCGGCTCGGCAGTTCAATGTAAGCGATCATCATCTTGTGGCGTCATGGGAGC
>JAFVCD010000039.1 GCA_017479425.1 Oscillospiraceae bacterium | reverse complement strand
TGAGCTCGTTGACTACCTCGACTACTACAATAATCGCAGGATCAAGCTAAAACTAAAGGGCCTGACACCTGCTCAGCACAGATACCAGACCCTTCAGGTCGCTTAATTGAAAATTTTGTCTAACTTTTGGGGTTCACTTCAGATTCGTTCAGGGAATAATTTTTTACTTCTCGAGGTAGCTCAGAACGAGCTCTGCCAGCAACTCATCGCGGTCGATGCGGCAGATAAGCGCGCGGGCGTTATTGTAGTTTGTGATGTAGGTCGGGTCCTCGGAGAGAATGTAGCCTACTATCTGATTTACGGGGTTATATCCCTTGAGCTTGAGGGAATCGTAAACAGAAGCCAGGATTTCTCGGGTACCTATCTTCTTATCTATAATGTCGAATTTGCGGGTGAACTGATTTTCCATTTTCCCAGCTCCTTTCTTATGTATTGTTAAGCCTATTTTAGCACAATTTTTCGTGCTGTAAAGTGACAAAAGATTACAATGTGGATTTTCTTTCGCGTTTTTTGCACTCTACAAGTCTGCCTCCCTGCCATACCGCGACGCGCACTGTTTTTTTCTGCACTTTTTGCGGCTCAGACGGCTTGGACGGCTCTTTTTTCACCTGCTCGCCCGGATAAAAGACCTCAAATTTCGGCATAAGAAAGACCCCTCTGCAAGTCTATGCAGAGGGGCGCGATTTTATGCAACGGTGTAGCTGCCCTTTATGAAGAGCACCGTATTGTCGCTTGTTGCCGTGATGCCGTTATTGACTATCGAAACAAAGTATAGGTGGTTTTTTACTATAGCCTCGCCGGTGTTCGTGACCTGCGTTCCGTCGGTCTCGTCAATGAGCCGCGGAGCGTCGGGGCCGTATGACTGCGCGCCGCCCAGCCTTAGAATTATCTCGGTGCCGTACTGGCAGGTGAGGGTCTGGTTTTTGCTGAGCGTGACCTTCTCCCAGACCGCTGCCTCGCCGACAGTCTCAGCACCCTCGTTCTGCGCGGCTATCTTCGAGTCAACGTCGCGGAGGAGCGCCTCCGCCTTCTCGCCCGCGATGCGGTCAACCTCATCCATAATGGCGGGAGTCAGCACAGAGTCGATGTAGCTCTTTGTGACGAGCGGGTCGGAGCGGCTTCCGTAAATTGTGTCCGCAACCGCCATACCGGTTATGCCGGCGGTGAGGGCGATGACCGCGATAAGCGCGGCGCCGATGAGTATCTTCGTGGTTTTTTTCATTGGTATTCTCCTCTATGTAAGGCGGGGCGTGCCCGCCTGTTCAGCTCAGACCTAAGGAAACCGCGATGGCGTTGTCAATTTTAGTCATCACGTCCTCGTCGACTCTGCCCATCTTCTCCTTGAGGCGGCGCTTGTCGATGGTGCGCACCTGCTCTAAGAGCACGATGGAGTCGCGGGTGAGTCCGAAGGAATTGCCGCTCAGCTCGATGTGGGTCGGCAGCCGCGCCTTATCGGTTTTTGAGGTGATAGCGGCAGCTATGACTGTCGGGCTGTGCTTGTTGCCGGTGTCGTTCTGAACGATCAGCACCGGCCGGACGCCGCCCTGCTCGCTTCCAACCACGGGGCTGAGGTCGGCATAATAAATATCTCCGCGTTTAACGCCTGTAAGCACTTTTATTCACTCTCCGGCAGAATCGTATTTGTCGTATGTAACCGACTGATGTAATTCTGCCTCACTCGGGCTGGAATTATACATCCGCGATCCTGCTCAGTCCATTATATGCTCACAGAGGCTTTCGTTTACTTATATACGCGGGGCACTCGCTTCGATACCGAGCACATAAGCTCATAGGTTATCGTTCCGGCGGCGTCGGCGATCGGCTGCAGGGGATTGCGAGAGCCGAAGATCTCAACAAGGGAGTCGAGATTGACCTCCGGCAGCTCAGTGAGGTCGACCATGCACATATCCATGCAGATCCTGCCGACCTGCGGAGCCGCGCCCGCAGGGGTCATTACCGAGAACCTTCCGCTCAGTGTTCTGAGAAGTCCGTCAGCGTAGCCGATGGGCAGAACGCCCATGCGGGTGTGACGTGTGGTTTTGTAAATGCCGCCGTAGGATACGGAAACGCCCTCATCGTAGTGCTTAATAGTGCTGACCGTGGTCATAAGATCCATGCACGGCCTGAGATCGAGCTTTCCCTCGCCGCCGTAGCCGTAAAGAAGAATGCCGGGGCGCACCATATCAAGCGCAAATTCGGGGTAGTTCAATACCGCACCGGAGTTGGCGCAGTGCTTTATGCGGAACCTGAAGCCGCCGGCGCTCTCGGAAGCCTCGATAACGCGGGTAAAAAGCTCAAACTGCGCGCGCGTATAGCGCTCGTTATCCTCGCCCGGCTCGTCCGAGACCGCGAAGTGGGTGAAAACGCCCTCGGCGTCGAGATTCGGCATCTTTACGGCGCTAACCACATTTTTCACGCCGTCCGCGAAGTGGTGGCGGTCGCAGAGGAAGCCGAGGCGGCTCATTCCGGTGTCGAGCGCGATGTGTACTCTGAGCGTGCCGCCGCACTTGACCGCCTCCTCGGAGAATTCTATCGCCTTCGCCTCGCAGGTAACGGTCTGGGTTATGCCGTTTTCAATAAGTATCGGCACATAGCGCGGGGGAGTGTGGCCGAGTATGAGGATCGGCATTTTTATGCCGGCGTCCCTGAGCTCCAGCGCCTCATCAAGACAGCTCACCGCGAGATAGTCCGCTCCGAGCCTCTCAAGCAGGCGCGAAACCTCTACCGCGCCGTGACCGTAGGCGTCCGCCTTGACAACGCCGAGAAACCTCGTGCCCTCGGGTATGTGGCCGCGGATAACGCGGTAGTTGTGCTCAATATTGCCGAGGCTGATCTCAGCCCAGGTTCTCTTTTGCAGATCCATTTGGGTCGCTCCTAATTTATAAATTCCGCGCTGAGCGCTTTCGAGCCCTCCTCGGTGAGAAGCGCCGCGATGGGGGAGAGAGTATCCGCCTCAAACTCCGCGCGGAGCGAAATAGTATCGGAAATGTAATAGTCCACTGTGAGCTTATCGCCGTCGAGCCACGCAGAGGTAACGGTTCCTGCGCGGAAGCACTCGAGCATAAAGGGAAGAGCCGCGACGGGACTCAGCCCGTTTGCCGTTACTGCGCCGGAGAAAACCTCCGCGCCGGAGTAGACAAGGCTCACTCCGCCGTCAGCGATCCGGGCTTTTATACCGCTCACCTCGTCGGGCGCGAGGATCGTGATCTCGCTGCCCTCGAGCGCGAGGGTGAATTCAGAGAGTCTGTCGCCATAGTCCGCAGTAACGCGCGCAGTGAGCGACGGCTCTGACATTTCATTATAGTGGGTTTTAACGTCATTTGCAAGCGCGAAGGGGTCTTTTCCGGCGCTGCAGCCGGAAAAAAGTACAAATATTGCAAAAATCGGGAGTATTACGCGCGTTTTTTTCAAAAAATCACCTTAAAACTTCGCCGAGACACGCGATGGTGTCGGACGGGGTCATCGCATACTCGCCGTATTTCTCCGCGGCTCTGTCGCCGGCAAGACCGTGATAGTACACCGCCGCCTTGACGCCCTCCGCAAAGCCGAGCTGCGGGATAAGACCCGCCGTCATTCCGGCGAGCACGTCGCCCGAGCCGCCCTTTGCCATGCCGGGATTGCCGGTGGGGTTTATGAATGCCTCGCCGCCCGGAAAGGCGACTATGGTGCCCTGACCCTTCAGGACAAGCGTGACGCCATACTTTTCGGCAAAGTCGCGCGCGGAGTGCTCACGACCTTTGGAAAGGTCGCCGCCGAGGCGGAGAAATTCGCCCTCGTGGGGCGTGAGCGCGATGGGGCATTTTGCCCCGCTGAGTAATTCTATGCGCTTCGATACGGCGGTTATGCCGTCGGCGTCGATGATGAGCGGAACACGGCAAGCCTCGATCACGGAATATACTATATTATATATGGTATCGCCGAGCCCGAGCCCGGGACCGATGAGACAGCAGTCGCATTTAGAGAGGCGCGCGAGAATTTCGCTGATGGCGCCGTCTGAGAGCCTGCCGCTCTCGCATGGGAGGGGAAAAACCATCGCCTCGTCGTTTTTAACTGCCTCTATTGCGTAAATATCCTGCGGAACTCCGAGGAAAACCAGTCCGGCGCCGCTTCTGACCGCAGCGTGTGAGGCAAAGCTCGGCGCGCCCGTGTAGCCGACTGAGCCGGATATTATGAGCACCCTTCCAAAGTCGCCCTTGTGCGCGTCGCGCCGGCGGGAGGGGAGAGCGGGCTTTTCGATGACAGTGAGCATAGTCGCGCCTCCTTTTGGGCTGAGTATAGCACAAAGAAGGATAAAACGCAAGAATGGGAGATTTTGCGGGGGCCTCAGGCTGCTGCTGCATAGCGCGGTGAGGTATGTAGGAGCAGGCAGTAAGACAATGTACGCAGTAAGCGGCCAAGCGAATAAGACGCTTCGCCAATCAGACTAAGGACACCGCGCATTATTAGGCACCAAATCTGACGGTCAGCGACAAGAGCTTTTATCTCTCTCTTGGTTCTGTTCTCTCTCTTTTTCACGAAAAAGAGAGAGAATGAACATAAACCTCAATCTTTTTCTTGCTTTCTTCCTCAAAATACCATATAATAAAAGTTACTGTGAAAATAAGTCACGGAGATGATACCAATGAAGGAAATGCTTAAAAAAATCAAGGAAGAGGCTATGAACGCACTCTCCGGCGTAACGGGTCAGACCGAGCTGGAGGAGCTGAGGGTCAAGTACCTCGGCAAGAAGGGCGAGCTCACAGCCATTCTCAAGCAGATGGGCAAGCTCAGCGCTGAGGAGCGCCCGCAGATGGGTCAGATGGCGAACGAGGTGCGCGCCGCGATCGAGGAGAGCCTCGCAGAGGCGAAGGAGCACCTTGACGCTATGGCGCTCGAAGCAAAGCTCGAGGCCGAGACAGTCGACGTCACCATCCCCGGCGAAAAGATCGAGCTTGGACACCGCCATCCGATGAACATCGCCCTCGACGAGATGAAGGAAATCTTCGTCGGAATGGGCTTTGAGGTGCTTGAAGGCCCCGAGATCGAGGAGAGCGTCTACAACTTCGACCGCCTCAACACCGATGAGGGTCACCCGAGCCGCGACTGGGGCGACACCTTCTACTTTACTGAGGATTCCTCGCTCCTTCTGCGCACGCAGACGAGCGCGATGCAGGTTCACGCGATGGAAACGAGAGAGCTGCCGATCCGTATCGTAGCGCCGGGCAGAGTTTACCGCAAGGATGAGGTCGACGCGACCCATTCCCCAATGTTCCACCAGATCGAGGGTCTTGTCATCGACGAGGGCATCACGATGGCCGACCTCAAGGGCACGCTGCACACCGTCGCCGAAAAGATCTTCGGCAAGGGCACAGTCACCCGCTTCCGCCCGCACCACTTCCCGTTCACCGAGCCGAGCTGCGAGGTCGACGTTCAGTGCCACGAGTGCGGCGGCAAGGGCTGCCGCGTCTGCAAGGGCGAGGGCTGGATCGAGCTTCTCGGCGCAGGCATGGTACACCCGAAGGTGCTCAAAATGAGCGGCATCGACCCGGATAAATACTCCGGCTGGGCGTTCGGCTTCGGCCTTGAGCGCCTTGCTATGCGCCGCTTCAATATCTCCGATCTGCGCCTTATCTTTGAGAACGACGTCAGATTCCTGGAGCAGTTTTAAGGAAGGAGGGCTCAGAAATGGAACTTTCACGCAAATGGCTGACTGAATTTACCGATGTTTCTTCCGTCGAGAACCGCGAGTTCTGCGAAAAAATGACGCTCTCCGGCTCCAAGGTCGAAACCTATTCCTCCGCATACGATACAATTAAAAATGTAGTGGTCGGCAGAGTTGACGCCCTCAGACGTCACCCCGATTCCGATCATCTCTGGATCTGCCAGGTGAACGTCGGCGATAAGCTTCTCCAGATCGTCACCGGAGCGCAGAACCTCAAGGAGGGCGATATCGTCCCCGTCGCGCTCGACGGCAGCGTGCTGCCCGGCGGCAAGGAGATTCACTCCGGCACTCTGCGCGGCGTTGAGTCCGACGGTATGCTTTGCTCCCTTGGAGAGCTCGGGCTTGATACCCACGATTTCCCCGACGCCGTTGAGGACGGCATCTGGGTCATCACCGAGCCGGTTGCCCTCGGCAGCGACATACGCCCGCTTATGAACGCAGACGACACCGTTGTCGAATTCGAGATCACCCCCAACCGTCCGGACTGCCTTTCCGTTATCGGCCTTGCCCGTGAGGCGGCGGCTACCTTCGGCACTGAGCTGAAGCTCCACACGCCGGTAGTCAAGGGCAGCGGCGGCAGCGCCGCAGACCTCGTCAGCGTAACGATCGAAAATCCCGAGCTGTGCCCGAGATACACCGCAAGAGTCGTCAAAAACGTCAAGATCGGCCCCTCTCCGCTCTGGATGCGCCAGCGCTTGCGCGCCTGCGGAGTTCGTCCGATCTCCAACATCGTAGACATCACAAACTATGTTATGCTCGAGTACGGTCAGCCGATGCACGCCTTCGACTTTTCCTGCGTTGAGGGCGGCCACATCGTTGTCCGCACCGCGCGCGAGGGCGAGGAGATCACGACCCTCGACGGAAAGCCCCACGCGCTGAGACCCTCTATGCTCTGCATATGCGACGAGAATAAGCCGGTCTGCGTTGCAGGCGTTATGGGCGGCGCGAACTCCGAGATTATCGGCGACACCGCAACTGTACTCTTCGAGGCGGCAAACTTCAACGGCCCCTCAGTTCGCCGCACCGCCATCGCCCTCGGCACTCGCACCGATTCCTCCGGAAGATTTGAGAAGGGCCTCGACGTTATGAACACCCTCGCTGCTGTTAACCGCGCCTGCGAGCTCGTTGAGCTTCTCGGCTGCGGAGAGGTGGTCGACGGCGTTGTGGACGTTTTCCCGAATAAGCCCGAGCCCACTGTTCTGGCACTTCAGCCGGATAAAATCAACGCTCTTCTCGGCACCAACATATCTGAGCTTGAGATGATTCGTATTCTCAGAAAGCTCGACTTCGAGGTTGGCACTGAGATAAAGATCCCTGCGGGACTTCTCGGCGTTCTCGGCGCGACCGCACAGACGCTCGTCAAGGTTCCGTCCTTCCGCGGCGACGTTGAGCACTACTCCGACCTTGCTGAGGAGGTAGCCCGATTCTACGGTTACAACAACCTTCCGACCACGCTTCAGCGCGGCGCCGGCACCACCGGCGGCTACTCCGATACTCAGCTTGCGGAAAAGACCATCGGCGAGGCGGCGAGAGCCTGCGGCTACTCCGAGATCATCACCTACTCCTTCGTATCGCCGTCGAATCTCGACAAGATCCGCGAGCCGGCGGATTCGCCGCTGCGCGATACCTATAAAATACTCAATCCTCTCGGCGAGGATACGAGCGTTATGCGCACAACCGCGCTTCCGAGTATGCTCGGCACCCTCGCGCGCAACGACGCAAAGGGCAACGCCGACGTCAAGCTCTACGAGATCGGCAAAATCTACCTCAAGCCTGCGGAAAAACGCGAAGATCGCTACGCCGACGAGCCGAAGGTGCTGACTCTCGGAGCTTACGGCGAAGATATGAGCTTCTTCAAGTTCAAGGGCGCTGTCGAGGCGATCCTCTCAGCGCTTCGCATTGAGAACATCGAGTACACCGCAAAGACCGACGCGCCCGCGTTCCACCCCGGCCGCTGTGCCGAGGTCAGCGCAAACGGCACGGTGCTCGGTACGTTCGGCCAGATCCATCCGCTCACAGCAAAGAATTTCGGCGCCGACGTCGATTTCTACGCCGCCGAGCTGAGAGTCGATAAGCTTCTCGCAGTCCGCGGCAAGGGCGCAACCTACAAGCCGCTGCCCCGCTTCCCGGCGGTCACCCGCGATATCGCGGTCATCGCCGATAAGGATGTAACCGTGGGCGAGATCGAAAAGACCATAAAGACCGCCGGCGGCGAGCTTCTGAGAGATGTAAAGCTCTTCGACGTCTATGAGGGCGCAGGAATTCCGTTCGGCAAGCGAAGCACAGCCTATTCTCTCGTCCTCCGCTCCGATGAGTCCACCCTCAAGGTAGAGGATGCAGACGCAGTAATGGAAAAGGTCGTCGCCGCGCTCCGCGAAATCGGTGCCGAAAGACGATAAATCGACTGGTAAAAATTTTTTTCGATTTTTGTAACTATTTTGTAACTTTCCTATTGACAAGCTAAATTAGCTGTGCTAAAATGACCGCATTGAGGGGAATGTTATCGCCATTTTCCTCGGTATAACAGATGGTGCGGATTCTTAGAGCCTTAAAAAGGTAAAAAAGTTTTCATTATTTTGAGGAACTTTTCCGAAGCCTTAAGAGTCTTCATTATGTAAGTGTACGGCGGAGCTTCAAGGGCCGCCCGACCTGAAAGGTCTCCGCCGTACTCCTCCTTTTGGGGGACAAAACAAAATTAAAGTTATGTTTTGAAGCAAAAACATAAGAAATTGGGCGTTTTGAACAAGGAAAAGTTCAAAATAAAATAGGTGCAAACGGGAAAACCGTTTACATACAAACCGCCGGGTTCATGTAACCGGCAAAAATTCATTAGTAATTTATTTTTATAAGGAGGAAACACTACATGAAGACCCTGAAAAAGACACTTGCACTTGTTCTGGCTCTTGTCATGGTAGTTGGCACTCTCTCCATCGGCGCTCTTGCTGCTGAGGACAATCTTGCCAGCTATGATGACGGAGCTGCTTCAAAGGCAAGCGATTATGCCGCTGCTGCCAACGTATCCGTTGGTCTCGGCCTAATCAAAGGCTATTCCGACAAAGAGCTCGCTCTTGACGGAAACCTGACCCGTGACCAGGCTGCGAAGATCGCTGCCTACCTCGTTCTCGGCGAGAACCTTGCTACCAAGCTTCCCGCTTCCGCTACCGTATTCTCTGATGTTCCCACCACGCTCTGGAGCAACGCTTTTGTTGCTTTCTGCGCTTCCGAGGGCATCATCGACGGTTATAACGGACAGTTCGCTCCTGCTGATTCCCTCACCGGTTATCAGTTTGCGAAGGTACTTCTCCTCGCTATGAACAACGGCTTCACCTACAAAGACGGCGAGAAGACCGGCAACAACTACACCGGAAACTATTGGGAGACCAAGGTTGCTCAGGTTGCTAACGGCATCGGCCTCTTCGCTGGCATTGATGAGTCCGTTGACCTCAGCGCTCCCATCAGCCGCGGCGTTGCTATGCAGACCCTCTTCAACGCTGTTAAGTATGATGCTGCTCAGCGTGCTTCCCAGTACAACGCTCAGTACAAGATCGTTGGCACCGATACCACTGATGATGCCGGCGTTCCCACCGTTACCTACAAGGTCGGCACCAAGACCGTCGCTGTTGTTGAGGCTACTCCCGTAGCTACCCACACCGGCACCGTCACCGTCAAGACCCTCAAGGCTGACGTTGGCCTCAAGGAAAAGGATGCTGATCCTACCATCGAGTACATTGTTGACGGTAAGGATGCTACCCTCGGCGATATCAAGAACGGCGCTACCGTTAAGGTATTCGGCGATAAGGAAGAGCTCCTTGTTGTTGCTAACAACGAGTATGTTTACACTCTTGCCAAGGCTGACCTCGTAAAGGCTGACGCCGCTAAGGACATCAAGGCCGGCATCATGGTCAAGGGCATTAAGTATGAGACTAACGAGACCTTCGCTGAGAAGGACGTTATCGTCTACACCATCAATTCTGATTCCGTCCTCTCCGCTGTTGTTGCTGAGAAGACTGAGAACGTTGCTGTAACCAAGGTCTCCGGCGGCACCTACACCATCGGCGGCAAGGGCTACAAGGTTCTTGACGGCGTTGACACTTCCGCACTTGCTGTTAAGAAGGATCAGACCGTCACCATCTGGACTGACGCTAACAATCTCGTAGTTAAGGCTGAGGTTTACACCGAGGCTAAGACCGAGGCTCCGCTCGTTTACGCTGTTGTTGTTAAGACCGCTACCGCAGGCGTTGGCGGACTCGATGCCAGCGTTTCCTACCTTGCACGTCTTCGCAGCTTCGCTGACGGCACCACCTTTGATGTAACCATCTCTGAGGATGACTACAAGAAGGTTGCTACTGATAATGTTGTAACCTACAAGACCAATGCTAAGAACGCTGCTCTTACCGATCTTGCTGTTGTTGAGAACCTTGCAACTGCAAACGAGACTCTCGGCGCAAAGATCGCTGTTGCTACCGGCGTAAATGCTAACAGCAAGACCACCTACCTCCTCGGCATCGAGAACTCCAAGGGCGAGGTTGAGTACAAGGTCGTAACCGGCTACCGCAATGTTCCGTCCATCAAGAACGTCGAAGGCGTTGTTGTTGCTGACAAGGGCGTTGCTCAGTACGTCTATGTTTCCACCAGCGAAGTTTCTGACGCCAAGGCTGATCCGACTGTCAAGAACGTGATCCTTGCTCTCAGCACTGCTTCTGAAGCTACTGTTGAGCTCGGCGTCAACAAGGATGAGGCTTACAAGACCTACACCGCTGTTGTTGATGCTCAGATCGTCACCGTCAAGGTTGACGCTGATGTTGCTGCCGGCAACTTCACTGCTATGAAGCTCGACGCTGAGACCGGTGTTTACAGAGAGCTCGCTGACACCGCCTTCTCCGCTGGCGACAAGACCGTTGCAGTTGCTCCTGTTAAGGCCAACGTCAAGTATGAGAACGAGGTTCTCTCCGCTGGCGCAAGCTATGCTGTTGCAAGCTCCGCTAAGATCTACCTTGAGAAGGATAAGACCCTTACCGCTCTTACCCTCGATGATCTTGCTACTGCGATTGAGGATGCTACCGTTACTGTCTACACCCTCAATGGTGAGGCTGTCCTCGTTTACATCGTAAAGTAATTGATCCTCTGATTATTACTTGAACTAAATTCGACCCCACGGGATTTCCCGTGGGGTTGTTTTTTACTTGTAATACTTAATCGGATAGTATATAATACTGCTACTAGCTATTATGAGGTGATACTTTTGGCAAAAGCACGCATCAGCGGGTTTGAAGCTTCTCTTAAGCGCAAGGAGCTGTTACACTCTTTAGTTCCTATAATATTAGGCATATTATTGTTTTATTGCGTTTCCTTAATGGAGACTACAGCGAATGCAAAGGTCGTTTGCATTATACTTCTTATTATTGCCGCAATTATTCTTGTCGCAAAATTCAAGAAGCTCAGAGGGCGCTTTTACCTGCCGTTCGGTGCTCTTGCATTATATGTTTTGATCGGCGGGGCTTCATGCTTCTACGCTATCTCCGGGAAATTTGCGCTCAAGGAGTTTCTCAAGCCATTCAGCGCTTTCCTTATAGCTTTTATTCTTACTGCTGTTTCGCCTGAAGATAAAAATCGCTCCGGTTCATGGCTTGGTATTATCTATTCTGTTTTTGCCGCAACGGCCGCTCTTGTCAGCATTGACATGATATCTACAAGGACTATCGGCAGTTTTTTTATCGCTTTGCTCAGCCCCTTTACGGATTCGTACTCTTCAATAGGTTTTATTGAGCCCGGCGTCAGAATTACCTCGCTTTATACTAATCCCAATGTTTTTGCAAGCATTTGCGGCCTCGGAATAATTCTTTCTTTGTCTCTTATTCTGTCGAGCGAAAGCGCCAAGTCCAGATTCTTCAGAATTGTTCTCCTATTTATTTGCACGCTTGGATTTACCCTTGCCTTCAGTATGGGCGCAACTCTCGCTCTCGGGGCTGCTCTTATTATCTTCTTTATTTTTGAAAAGCGCGAGAAAAAGGCTGAGCTGCTTCTTCTTTTTGCAGCAGATTTCGCCCTTTGCGTCGTTGCTGCGGCTTTGATATCCGCCACATCCTTTGACAGCTGGTCCGGGTTTCAGCCCGTGCCGATGCTTTGCCTTATTATAGGCGCCGCTTTATTGTGCCTTATTGATAAATTTGCAATCTCCGGGCTCTCAGCTTATCTCAGCGGAAAGCTGAAGCTTCTATATATTCTTATCGCCGCTTTTGCCGCGCTTGCCGCTGTTTTCCTCGTTATCGCAATTAACTTTACCGGCGCCGCATCGCTTTCCGCAGGCGAAGCTCTCCGCAGAGCTGAATACCCCGCACCCGGCAGTTATAATCTTGAAATAACCGGAGCCGGCGATGTGAGCGTAACAATAGAGAGCCAGAACCGCGCGGAAACAATTATGCACACCTCCACGGTGCTCTACTCCGGCGATGCACGCAGCGCAGCCTTTACGGTTCCCGATGACAGCCTTGTCTGCTATTTCAATTTCAAAGCCGAGTCTGATTCTGTCATTGAAAAAGCATCTTTTGGCTCATATAATCTGCCGCTTGACTACAAGCTGCTGCCCGGCTTCGTGGCCAACCGCCTTCAGGGGTTACTCGCAAATGAGAACGCAATTCAGCGATTTGCGTTCTTTGAGGACGGACTTAAGCTCTGGCGACAGAGCCCGATAATCGGTCTTGGCCTCGGCGCGTTTGAATCTGCGCTAAAGAGCGTACAGGAGTTTTTCTACGAAACGAAATACGTTCATAATCACTATATTCAGACGATGCTTGAAACGGGCATTATCGGCCTTTTGAGCTTTCTTTCGCTATTTGGCGTTTCTGCCGCGGCTGTAATAATCGAGCTTAAAAAGGGAAATCGTCATACAATGGCTGCTGCGCTTATTGGAAGCCTTGCGTTTATGGCTATCCACGCCGCAATCGAGGTAATTTTCTCATTTTTTGCGTATTTGCCAATCGCATACGGTGCTTTTGCGCTTTTGAATGTTTGCTGCGGCGAGAATGTCGCCTTAAAGCTTCCGAAAAAGGCTCAAAACGGCGTGATAATCGGCTTTACCGTGTGCGCCGTGGTTTTCGGAGTTCTGCTCGGCATGAATATGGCGGCGCAGGATACCATCTCAAGAAACGTCACCTTCAATTCTCTCGAAACTGCGATATCGCTCGACCGCTTCGAGTGGGCGGACGCGAAGCTCTCATATGTCTACTCAGCTATGAATAATCTTGATAATCCGCAGATCGTTGAGAAGGCGGATGAATATGCGAGAGATCTTGAAAGTGTTCGCTCAAATATCATTCCTTACTACGTTTCGGCGTATTATTTTTCCCGCGGGCGCACTGCTGACGCTATGGCGCAGGGGGAGAAGTTCGTCAGGTATGTGATCTCTGACAGCAATAACTGGAATATGGAGCTGGATCTTATCCGCTCCTGCGAGAGCGATTTGCCGGAATACACAGACGGAGTTAAGCGGCTCGCTGAGCTTTATGACAGCTGGTCTGCTGAAAATATGGGCAGCATCGGACTATCTGAGGAGAACGCACAGTTTTTAGCAATATTCAGAGGCTAAACTATGATAAAAGAGAGACAGAACTTCTTAAATCGGATTAACCTGCTTACAGACGCAATAATTATATATATCTGCATTCCGCTGGCGTTCTGGCTGAGGTTTTATGTTCTGCCGGACGGAATAGCGACTATTCCGATAGAGAGTTATCTTGTGGTTGGATTTGTCTACACGCTCGGAGAGCTTGCGCTATTTCTATACCTCGGCCTATATCGCTCCTACCGAAAAATAGGACTTGCGGGCGAGCTTTTTGACATACTGCGCGCAACGCTTCTCAGCATCGCTGTCCTTCTTGCCATCCTTTTTGTGTACCGCGAGATCGACTATTCGCGCGTTATGCTCGCAATATTCTACTTCCTCAGCTTGTTTTTACTGTGCCTCAAGCGCGTCTGCCTCAGACTTTTCCTGCGAGGCATAAGAGCAAAGCAGCTGAATCTGAAGCACATTATCCTCATCGGAAACGGGAAAATGGCCAGCAGGTATATTGATGAGATAGCCGCAACGCCCGTTCTCGGCTTCCGTATTGACGGCTATATCGCGCGTGAAGCAAATGAAGAATTCAAAATCGACTATCTCGGCGGGTATGACAAGCTTACGGAGGTGCTTGAGAAGTACAAGCCGGACGAGGTTGTTTCAGCCGTCAGCTCAGAGGATTATAAGGAAACCTACAATATCCTTGAGGCCTGCGAAAAGGCCGGAATCAGAATCGACGTAATACCCATCTACGCCGAGGTAATGTCCTCTAAGCCGAAATTTGACGATCTGAACGGTATTCCGCTTCTCAACGTGCGCTATGTGCCGCTCGACAACTTCCTGAACGCTTTTATTAAGCGGACTATCGACATAGCAGGCTCGCTTATTATGCTCATTGTACTCTCGCCGCTGATGCTGATAAGCGCAGTCGGCGTGAAGCTCTCCTCGCCGGGGCCGATAATTTTCAAGCAGGTGCGCGTCGGAAGAGGGAATAAGCCTTTCAATATGTATAAATTCCGCTCTATGCAGGTAAACGACAGCGAGGAACGCGGCTGGAGCGGTCAGACTGATTCAAGGAGAACCGGCTTCGGCGCTTTTATGCGTAAATGCTCGATTGACGAGCTTCCGCAGCTTTGGAATGTGCTTAAGGGCGATATGAGCCTTGTGGGGCCGAGACCGGAGGTGCCGTTCTTTGTTGAGCAGTTCAAGGAGGCAGTGCCGCTCTATATGGTGCGCCATCAGGTGCGGCCGGGCATCACGGGCCTTGCGCAGGTCAGCGGACTGCGCGGAGATACCTCGATCCCGGAGAGAATTCGCTGCGATATAAAGTACATAGAGAACTGGAACCTCGCGCTCGATATTAAGATACTGCTGACAACTGTTTTTCGCGGGAAGTTTATAAACGATGAAAAGCTATAACGGGAAAAAGGTGCTGATAACGGCGTCGACCTTCGGGCACATCCGCTCGTTTCACCTGCCGTATATTGAAGAATTCAGCCGCCTCGGCTGGAATGTTACAGTGGCCTGCGCAGGCGCGCCAAAATCGCTCGAGGGCGCTGACAGATGCGTCGAGCTGCCGTTCAAAAAATCTGAGCTTTCGCCGGACAACCTCATAGCCACAGCGCTTTTGCGCTCGCTCATAAAGCGCGAAAAATTTGACCTCGTAATAACTCACACGACGCTTGCGGCGTTCTTTACGCGCCTTGCGATGATGTTTACAAAGAGGCCGAAGGTCATAAACGTCGTCCACGGCTATCTCTATGATGAGAGCACACCGGCTGTTAAGCGATTTATTTACCGCGCGGCAGAGAAACTGACTGCGGGCGTTACCGACCTTGTGCTGACGATGAATGAATACGATTTTGATGAGGCGACAAAGCACCGCCTTGCGAAAAGAATCGAAAAAATACCCGGTATCGGAGTTGACTTTGAGAAAAATAAAGCAAACAAGCATTTCGATATCCGTAAGGAATTTGATATACCCGATAATGCATTTCTGGTTACTTTCCCCGCTGAGCTCTCAAGCCGCAAAAATCAGCGAGTGCTGCTTGAGGCGCTCTCAGAAACGTCAGCTGACGTTTGGCTCTTGCTTGCGGGAGATGGCGCACTTGATAAAGAATATAAATCGCTTGCAGAGGAGCTCGGAATAGCGGACAGAACGGTGTTCCCCGGCTTTGTAAAAGAAATAGCCTCAGCTTACGCAGCCTCAGACGCCGCAGCTTCATCAAGCAAGATCGAAGGCCTTCCGTTTAATGTTATGGAAGCAATGGACGCGGGATTACCGGTTATACTAAGCGACATAAAAGGGCACAGAGATCTTGTGCAAAACGGTGTAAACGGACTATTGTACCCCCGCGGTAACTCAAAATCTCTTGCAAAGGCAATAATGAAGCTTAAAGCTGAACCGGAAACAAGAGAAAAGCTCGGAAAAGCGGCGAAGCTTTCGGTAGAAAAGTATTCTCTCGGGAACGTATTGCCGCAGGTTATGAAAAAGTATTTGTCCTTGAACTGATACTAAACCTTAATAGAAGCCTGACAGTCCTTCTGGCAGAAATTGCGCCATACTGCGTTAGCCCCCTTGACCATATATATCCATTATGCTCTGCGGGGGGGTGCCTTGTCTGGCACAATTTCTGCTCAGAATTACAAGTCAGTTTTATATCAAGGATTAGTATGAAAAGATACGGAGCGTGCTTTCACACGCTCCGTTTTCTAATATAAAACAACCCCACGGGAAATCCCGTGGGGTCAGACTGTAGACAAAGAAGAACAGCGTTGGATAAAGGAGGCGGGGTTTTGTGAAGGGGCCGGCCAAGAGGCCCCTTCACGTCGCATAACCCGCCCGCAGGCGTCATATTTTGCGCTCTCAAAGCGCAAAATATGTTCGATGCGGAGACTTTGTCGACGCATTGAATCACCCAACTTCAGTCGGGTGATTTATAATAATTGTTATTTTGACGATTTTTATTTACAGAAACGAACTATTGCCTCGGCGAATATCGCCGCAGCGAGCTTAAGATCGGAAACGGGCGTATTCTCGTCCGGCTCGTGCATCCTCGGAGTACGGCCGGGGAAGGTTGCTCCGAATGCTACGCCGCCCTCGATATCGTGAACGTATGTGCCGCCGCCGATGGCGATCGCCTCACCCTTCTCGCCGGTGTAGGCGCTGTAAATGTCGAGAAGACCTTGCACAAAATCGCTGTCAGAGGGCACCTCATGGGGTGCCGCGCTGCCCTTGAGCTCGACAGTCGCGTCAGAGCCGATGAAGGAAGTGAGCTTTTTATCGATTTCATTTGCGCTGCTGCAAACGGGAACGCGGCAGTCAAGCGTGGCTTTCAGCCCGTCCCAGACAGAGTACTGGAGCGTTCCGAGGTTGACGGTAAGCGCTCCGCTCGCGTCAGCACAGTCCGCACCGAAGGCTTTTCCGCTGTAATCGCCGTAAGGAAGCGCTCTTGCAAGCGATGCGAGCGCGCGATTGCCTGCCGTTTCGTCGAGCGAAAGCGCGTCCACAAGCTTCAGAAGTGCCTGAAGCGCGTTTTTACCGTCCTGAGGCAGGGAAGCGTGAGCCGCAACGCCGTGGGCGGAGATGTGGACGTTGCCGTGCTCGCAGACGTGCGCCTCAAAGGTGACGCCAGGTGTGTTGACGGCCGCGATAGCGGCGTTCACCTCGTCAAGCGTTACGCCGACGATTCCGCAGCTTGCCTCGCCTGCAACGGCGTTTGCGACGTGACCTCCCTGCATCCTGCGGACGTGGCGACCCTTTTCGGCGGAAGCCGGGCAGCTTATCAGAAACGCCGCACGGCCCTTTTCGACGTTTACAACGGGAAAGTCGCCGTCGGGAGTAAATACACGAGGCGGCATTTCGTAGTGGGCAAGATACCAGTCGATATCGTCGGAGCCGGTTTCCTCACAGCTTCCGAGAAGGAGCTGCACCTTTTTAGTGAGCTTTATGCCGCTCTCACGCACCGCCTTCATCGCATAGAGCGCCGCGATTGCGGGACCCTTGTCGTCGGCTACGCCGCGGCCGTAGAGCATATCGCCGTCGCGTACGGGAGCGTATGGCTCACACTTCGTCCAGCCGGTACCCGCGGGTACGACGTCGAGATGAGCAAGCATTCCGAGCGCCGCTTCGCCCTCGCCAAGCTCGGTCAACAGCACGCGGTCGCCGCGAATTTCGGCAGAGAAGCCGTTTTTCTCAGCAATCACCTTTGCGATGGAGAGCGCTTTTCGCGGTCCTGCACCGTAAGGCGCGCCCTCGAGGGCTTCTGTACGCTCAGAGTTTACGCGGCAAACTGTGAAAATGTCATCGACGAGCTCATTTTCATGCTCGTCCATATATTTTTTAAAATCCATAGAGAGACCTCCATTTTTTGCGATGGAAACAGTATAACACATGGGTCAAGGATTTTCAACAGCGCTAAGATTAATTGAAAAAGCGTATTGACAAATCAAAATGCGTATGATAGAATTTATAGGCTATTCGGAGAGATACCGAAGTGGTCATAACGGAGCGGTCTTGAAAACCGTCGGCGGGCAACCGTCCGTGGGTTCGAATCCCACTCTCTCCGCCAATCGGAGGGCGGGATAATCGCCCTCCGGTAACTGAATAAATAACCTGCGGAAGTACCCAAGAGGCCGAAGGGGCTCCCCTGCTAAGGGAGTAGGCGGTCTTAAAGCCGCGCGAGGGTTCAAATCCCTCCTTCCGCGCCAAATACACGGTTCACCCAATTGGGCGGGCCGTGTATTTGCATATAGGGTCGTACTCATCGCCGGGAGGCGGCTATTTCGCATTTTTGAATAATTATCAATTTTGCGAAACGGCTTTTACCCAAGCGCTACGTCCAGCGCCATCATCACCGTAAAGCCGAGCGAAAACATTATCGCGGGAATATCTGAATGTCTGCCCTCGCTCATCTCGGGTATGAGTTCCTCCACGACGACGTAGATCATCGCGCCGGCGGCAAATGACAAAAGATACGGCAGAGCGGCGGTCACGAAGCTTGCGGCGAGGATTGTCAAAATCGCACCGATCGGCTCTACGACGCCGGAGAGGATACCGTAGAGAAAGCTCCTGCCCTTGGATACGCCCTCGGCGTGCAGCGGCATGGAGATTATCGCACCCTCCGGAAAGTTCTGGATTGCAATACCAAGGCTGAGTGCCAGTGCCGCCGCCGCGGTCACGTCGCCGCCGGAGAGCCTCGCCGCATAGATCACCCCTACCGCCATTCCCTCGGGCAGATTATGCAGCACTACCGCAAGCACAAGCATCGTAGTCTTCTGCAGGTTCGTTTTCGGGCCCTCCGCCTCGTGACCTGCAAAGTGCAGGTGCGGTATTACCTTATCGAGGATAAGCAGAAACAGCACGCCGACCCAGAAGCCGACTACTGCCGGTACAAACGCCCAGCGACCCATCGCCTCAGCGCCGTCCATCGCCGGGATCAGCAGGCTCCATATACTCGCCGCGACCATAACGCCGGCGGCAAAGCCGTTCAGCGCACGGCGAACCATTCCCGACAGCGACGAGCGCATAACAAGCACGCACGCTGCGCCGAGTGAGGTGCCGACGAAGGGTATCAGCACGCCCTCTATTACTTCATAAGTCATTTTTTATCACTCCTCGCATTCGTTCATTTTATTATATGCAGATATATAGTTAGAGGTAACTAACTATATTGTAGCACATACTCTGCTTTTTGCAAGGGAAAAAATATTTCCTATATCTTGTGCCGGAATTATTGACAATCACAGAATGGAACAGTAAAATACAAATCGGATTTCGGTATAAGGAAGTGTGTTTCATTATGGAAGACAACGCAAAAATAAGACCGGAAGATGGTGAAGCCTTCGCTGTAAAGGACAAGGAGATTCCGTTTGAGGAGCTAATTGCTGAAATAAGATATTGATAATACCCCCTGCACCGGATGAAGTGCAGGGGGTTCGATTATTTTGCGCAGAATGCCGAGATTGCCTCGCTGATAAAGGCGGCGGTGCCGTCGGCGTGCCTGTCGATATTGCTTCGGAAGCGCTCGTCCGCGACGTACATCTGACCGAGAGCGGACAGTATTTCGTCGGTGCAGCGGTAATAGCTTTCGGTAATGTAGCTCTGAAGCGCTGCAACAAGCGCCTGCGCCTCGGCGGAATCCGGCGTTTCCTCACGCTTCATGCAGAGGGAAAATTCTTCCATTATGCGGTCGAGGCCCTCGGCAAGGTCGCTCCATTTCTCGCCGGAATAGGACTTCGTCTTTTCCTCGTGCTCCTTATATGCGGCAGTCGCGCCCCATTTTGCCTTTGCCTCGGACTTGTAGGCGTCCAATTCGCTCTTATCAAATGCTTTCATAACGTTTTCTCCTTTCACGGCGCCGTCGATGGCTGAGATCAGCCGCTCCAGACGCTCCTTTTTGAGCGTGAGAAGCTGCTTTTGCTCACTGAGCGCCTTCGTTTTATCGTAGTCCGGAGATGACACCAGCTCTCGGATGCTCTTCAAGGAAAAGTCAAGCTCGCGGTAAAAGAGAATTTCCTGCATACGAAGCAGAGAGCTCTCGTCATAATACCGATAGCCCGTCGCGGGGTCGACCTCCGCGGGGGCGAGCAGACCTATTTCATCGTAATAGTGCAGCGTTCGCACGCTCACACCGGTGAAATCGGCAAATTCCCTGACCTGCATTTTCAAGCTAATCACCTCACAACAAGAGAATACACTATGACGGAGCGTGAGAGTCAAGAGATTTTGTGAAAAAATGCGCGTTATATTTCTCGGTTTCAGATAGCGATCCAGTAGCGCTGCTCAATTTCACCGTCTGAATTGATGAATTCGTTCTCAAGGATCCCGCCGTTTTTGATTATGGACTTGGCTGAGCCGATATTATCCTTATCGCAGGTCATCAGCACTCTATCTATGCCCAGTTTTCTGCATTCGATCAATGCCAGCCGGATCATTTCCGTGGCATAGCCTTTTCTGCGTTCACTTGGGCGGATCCCGTCCCCGATATGCCCGCCTTCCTTTCGCAGATCATCGTTCAGGTAATGACGGATATTGATCGCGCCGAGAAGCCTGTCCCGTTCCGTATCCAGAAGAAAAAATACGGAGTCCGGCACCTTCCCGCCGGTTTCTTCTTTCACTTCAAGGTTATTGAGATAATAATCGAAGTCATGGTAATCGTTTTTGAATATAGCCCATGGAGAGCGGTTTGTGTGATTGAGCGCCTGGTCGGCTCTCCATTCGTCGATCATTTCGCCCAGCTGCTTCTCGTAAGCTTTTGTGAGCTTTATCAGCTTAAGACTCATCAGGTATCACTCTCTCTAATTCAGGGTGTTAAGCTTAAAACACAGAATTTTAAAAAGCGTCTTTTGCCTATATGACAAAAGACGCTTTTGGTGCCGGTGGCCGGACTCGAACCGGCACGCCTCGCGGCACTTGATTTTGAGTCAAGCACGTCTACCGATTCCATCACACCGGCACGCTACAAGGTATTATACACGAAAGAGGGAAGGGTTGCAAGCCCTTTTTTTCTTTACATTTCAGGCCTCTTGTGGTAGAATTATAATGTTATACTATGCTAAGTGTGTGCATTTTTTCGGAAGGGAGGCGATGGGTTGAAAAAGCTTAAAATTTTGGCGCTCGCAGTGCTGTGCGCGCTCATATGCGGCTGCTCTGCGATGACGGCGGAGGACTTTTATTCGCTGCCGCAGCTATCCTCGACCTATATCGCGCTCCAGAGCGAGATAAACGCGCTTATGAGCGGCGGCGCGGAGTACGCTTCGCCGTCCTCCGGTCAGAACCGCCAGGCGGTGCAGCTTGAGGATCTCAACGGCGACGGGAAAACCGAGGCGATCGTTTTCACCTCCGTGCGCGGCGACGCAAAGCCGCTGAAGATACACATCTTCGAGGATGACGGCGATAAATTCACCGAGGTTGCAAAAATCGAGGGCGAGGGCACGGGAATTGAATCCGTCAGCTACCTCGATATGGATATGGACGGCTCGAAGGAGATCGCGGTGGGATGGAGGATAGCCTCAGGAATGAATATCCTCTCGGTCTACTCTATGAAGGAATACTCCGAGCAAAATATTTTCAGCACCGACTACACTAAATACTCGGCCTACGATCTCGACGGAGACGGTGCTGACGAGATAGCAGTTCTCCACGCAGGCGCGCCGGAGGGCAGCGGAAGCGCAGAGCTGTTCTGGGCATCCGGCGGGGCTGTCAGATCTGAGAGCTGTGCGCTGAGCGACGAGATTCGCGCGGTAGAGCGCGTCAGAACGACCGTGCTTGAGGACAACTCGCCGGCGATAATCGTTGAAAGCAGAACGGACGGCGGCGGACTTGTGACCGATATCCTCGTCAGCGGAGAGGGCGGCGTCAGAAATCTCACGATAGACGCGCTGAACCGCGAATCCTCGACGCTGAGACCGCTTCAGATCTGGAGCCGCGATCTCGACGGCGACGGAGTTATCGAGGTGCCGCAGCTTGAGGCGCTGCCGTATCAGTCAGAGGCGGCGAGCATATACTACCTCACGCGCTGGTACCATTACGATGCCTCGGGTTACCGCACCTGCATAGCTTCTACTTATATGAATACAGATGATTCGTGGTATTTCACGATACCTGAGGCTTGGTGCGATATAATCACGGTGCGCGACCAGGCGGTTGCGAGCGGCGAGAGGGCTGTCATACTGAGTGTTGTCGGCGAGGGCGGCGAGTCGACGGACTTTCTTGTGATATACACCGTAACGGGCGACAACCGCGAGGAGCGCGCCTCGGCGGGAAGGCGCTTCATACTGCGCCACGAGGAGGACAGAGTCTACGCCGCGGCGATACTGCCTGCGGCTGAGAGCGGACTTCCGATAAGAGTTGACCGCGACACGGTGCGCGAGAGCTTCAACATACTTTACTCAGAATGGATAACGGGTGAGGGCTGAGAATGAAAAAGATACTTGTACTTGAGGACGAGCAGTCCATCCGCAGCTTTGTGGTAATCAACCTGAAGCGCAGCGGCTATGAGCCGATAGAGGCGGCGACAGGCGCCGAGGCTCTGCAAAAAATGAAGGAAAATCCGGATATCAAGGTGGCGCTTCTCGATATCATGCTGCCGGATATCGACGGCTTTGAGGTTTGCCGTCAGATAAGGGCGACAAACAGCAAGATGGGTATTATCATGCTCACCGCTCGCACGCAGGAGATGGACAAGGTCACCGGCCTTATGACCGGCGCTGACGATTACGTTACAAAGCCCTTCTCTCCGGCGGAGCTTACCGCGCGCGTGGACGCGCTTATCCGCAGGGTAGGCGACGGCGAGGAGGAAGCGCCGAAGGATGAGCTTGTGCAGGGCCCGTTCCACCTCAACACCCACTCCCGCACGCTTGAGAAAAACGGCGAGAAGGTAAAGCTCACGCAGGTGGAGTACTCCATAATGAAGCTCTTTATGGATAACCCGGGCAGGGCGCTGAGCCGCGAGGATATTCTCAACAGCGTCTGGGGGCGCGACTACTTCGGCGAGCTCAAGATCGTCGATGTCAATATCCGCCGCCTCAGAATTAAGATCGAGGACGACCCCACAAACCCGAGCTACATCAACACGGTCTGGGGCTACGGCTACAAGTGGGGCATATAGCGCTTCACTTTCGGAAAAATGCGAGCGGATTGCCGCGCCAGTGTGAGCACTGCCTCGCAATGACATAACTATGGCAAAGAAGGTGACTGTGTGAGCGACAACAGAATAGCGATGCCGCAGATTAAGGGACTGCGCCGCAGGTGGTTTATATCCACCCTCGCAGTCATCGCCCTCATCGTTGTGCTTACGGTCACGCTCTTTGCCGTTACGACGATAACGAACAACACTGCGACTGTGCGCGAGGGACTTATCATCAAGGCAACGACCACGGCGGACTTCTTCGCAAGCTACGTCACGCGCACGTATTCGGAGTATTATGACTCCGCGTACCTCTACATCGAGTCCTTTGACGACGCGGCGAAGCTCGATTTACAGTTCATCGACACAACGGGCAGAATACTGCTCTCGAGCTATTCCATGACAGCCGGACAGACCCCCGGCACGTCCGACATCGGCGACGCCCTCAACTCCGGGCGGGTTTCGAGCTGGGTCGGCGTGAACGAGGGCACCGGCGAGCGCATTATGGCGGTCTCTGCGCCGCTTCGATATTCCGACGGCGCCGTTATCGGCGTTATGCGCTACGTCACGAGCCTCAGGCTTGTGGACAGACAGAACGTGGTGGGCATTCTTACCGCGGTCGGCATCGGGCTTGCGGTGATATTGCTCGTTATCTTCATAAATTTAGTGTTCCTCTCGTCGGTGGTCGAGCCGATGCAGGAGATAACCGCCGTCGCCCAGCGCATTTCCGAGGGCAGCTACGGCACACAGATAACGAAAAAGTACGAGGATGAGATCGGCGAGCTTGCCGACGTTCTGAACGATATGTCGCTGAAGCTCTCAAGAGCCGAGAGGGCGCAGACCGAGTTCATTTCCTCGATCTCCCACGAGCTGAGAACGCCGCTCACGGCGATAACGGGCTGGGGCGAAACCCTCGCCTTCGACGAGGGACTCGACGAGGATCAGAAGCGCGGCGTCGGCATAATAATCGCAGAGTCGCGCCGCCTTACGAAGATGGTCGAGGAGCTTCTGGAATTCACGAGAATGCAGGACGGGCGCTTTACCTTGAGCTGTGAGCCGATGGACGTCGGCGCCGAGCTGGAGGACAGCATCTTCGCCTACAAGGAGATACTCAAGGATGACGGCATGGAGCTCGAATACGACCCCTCCGACGCTGAGCTGCCGATGATAAACGGCGACGCCGGCAGGCTAAGGCAGGTTTTCTTCAACATCTTCGACAACGCCGCAAAGTACGCCGCCGAGGGCAAAAAGCTCTACGTCGGCACTCGCACGCTTGACGGCGAGGTTATAATCAACATCCGCGACTTCGGCCCCGGAATACCGGAGGACGAGCTCGACAAGGTCAAGATGAAGTTCTACAAGGGCTCATCGAAGAAGCGCGGCAGCGGCATAGGGCTTGCCGTCTGCGATGAAATCATAAGATACCACGGCGGCTCGCTCACGCTCTCGAACGCTGAGGGCGGCGGAACGCTCGTGCAAATAAAGCTGCCGGGCATGGCAGAATAGAAGGAAGATAGAATATGAGCGAAAAACAGTGTTCATTCCGCACCTCTATCGGCGGTCAGGCGCTGATGGAGGGCATACTGATGCGCGGCCCCGAGAAGGAGTCCGTAGTCGTCAGAAAACCAAACGGCGAGCTTGTCGAAAAGGTCGAGCCCGTCACGAGCCTAAAGGATAAGTACCCGATTCTGGGGTGGCCGATAATCCGCGGCTCGGTAAATTTCATAGACAGCATGGTAAAGGGAACAAAGGCTCTTATGTACTCCGCGGAGTTTCTGCCGGAGGAGGAAAACGAGGAGCCGGGCAAGGTTGATGAGTGGCTTATGGAGCACCTTCCGGCCGAGAAAGCGCAGAAGGCGATAGTCGCAATCGCTGTCGTTATCGGAATTGCGATGAGCGTCGGACTGTTCATCCTGCTTCCGACTGTGCTTGCCGGCATCGTAGAGCCATTTATCGGAAACGGCATACTCCGCAACCTCGCCGAGGGCGTTCTGAGGATCATAATTTTCCTCAGCTATATGCTCCTTGTGTCGAATATGAAGGAGATAAAGCGCGTGTGGATGTACCACGGAGCCGAGCATAAGACGATTTTCTGCTACGAGGCGGGTCTGCCGCTCACAGTCGAGAACTGCCGCAAGCAGCCGCGCCTTCACCCGAGATGCGGAACGAGCTTCATCTTCATAGTTATGATGGTGTCGATACTCGTTTTCAGCCTTGTCCGCTGGTCAAACGTCTGGGTAAGAATGATAATGCGCCTTGTGCTGCTGCCCGTTACCGTCGGCATCAGCTATGAGATCATAAAATACGCCGGAAGGCACGATAACCTCTTTACGCGCGTCGTATCGGCTCCCGGCAAGGCGCTGCAGCTTATTACAACGCAGGAGCCGGATGACAGTATGCTCGAGGTCGCGATCCGCGCGATCGAGCTCGTTATTCCCGAGGAAAAGGGCAAGGATAACTGGTAAAAAGAGGAAACAGCTATGAAAACCTATAATGATATCTACCTTGCGGCGCGACATGAGCTCAAAAGAGCGGGAGTCGAGGCCTTCGACCTCGAGGCGAGGCTCATAATAAGCGCCGTCGCGGGAAAGAGCAAGGAGGAGTTTTACCGCGATCTCAAGCTCTACGCCCTCGGCGATACCGAGGAGCGGGTGCAGGAGCTTATTGAGCGCAGGAAAAACGATGAGCCGCTCGCCTACGTTCTCGGAGAATGGGAGTTTATGGGGCTGCCGATGAAGGTGGACCCGGGCGTGCTCATTCCGAGACCTGATACTGAGCTTCTCGCAGAAAAGGCGCTCGGCATACTCCGCGAGAGCAGCGAGCCGGGCAGAAGAGTGCTCGATATGTGCTGCGGAACGGGCTGTATAGGAATCTCGATCGCCAGAATGAAGCGCGACTGCCGCGTTATCCTCGCGGATAATTCGATGAAGGCGCTGAGGATCGCGCGCCACAACTGCCTTAAAAACTCCGTTACGCAGAACACCACAGTCCTTGAGGCGGACGCGATGAAGGATCCCCCGACGCTGCTTGGAAAATTCGATCTCATCGTGTCGAATCCGCCGTACGTTCCGAGCTTTGAGGTGCTGACGCTCGACAACTCCGTAAAGGATTTCGAGCCGGTGGAGGCGCTGGACGGCGGGCCAGACGGACTTGATTTCTACCGCGCGATGATCCCGCACTGGACGGATATATTGAAGCCCGGCGGGTCGATACTTTTTGAATGCGGCGAGGGTCAGGCTGAGAAGATAGGCAGAATGCTCGAAAAGGCAAAATTTGAAAAGGTTGAATACTACGAGGACCCGGCAGGCACGAAGCGCGTGATCGCGGGTCTCAGGAAAAAATAAAGCTAAGGAGAAAAGAAAATGGCAGAGAAGAAGAGAACACCGGTGCTTTCCACGCTCCCGTCCGCGGATAACAAAAAGCAGGCGCTGGAAAACGCCATCAGTCAGATAGAAAAAAGCTACGGCAAGGGCAGCATTATGCGCCTCGGCGACGGTATGCAGGTAAATGTTGAGGCTCTGCCGACGGGCTCCCTATCCCTCGACCTCGCCCTCGGCATCGGCGGCGTTCCCAAGGGAAGAATTATTGAGATCTACGGCCCCGAGTCCTCCGGTAAGACGACTCTCGCGCTTCACATGGTCGCCTCAGCTCAGAAGGAGGGCGGCGAAGCCGCGTATATCGACGTTGAGCACGCCCTTGAGCCGGCTTACGCGAGAGCTCTCGGCGTAAACATCGAGAACCTGCTCATCTCCCAGCCGGACACCGGCGAGGACGCACTCGCGATTACCGAGACCCTCGTTCGCAGCGGCGCTGTCGATATCGTTGTAGTCGACTCCGTTGCGGCGCTCGTTCCGAGAAGCGAGATCGAGGGCGAGATGGGCGACTCTTCCGTCGGCGTTCTCGCAAGACTTATGAGCCAGGCTCTCAGAAAGCTTGCCGGTATCATCTCCAAGACAAACTGCGTCGTTATCTTCATCAACCAGCTGCGCGAGAAGATCGGCGTTATGTACGGCAACCCCGAAACAACTCCCGGCGGCCGCGCGCTCAAGTATTTCGCCTCCGTCAGAATCGATGTTCGCAGGGTCGAAACGCTCAAGAACGGCTCCGAGATGGTCGGCAACCACACAAGGGCGAAAATCGTCAAGAACAAGGTTGCGCCCCCGTTCAAGGAGGCTGAGTTCGACATCATGTACGGCGAGGGCATCTCGAAGTACGGCGAGATCGTCGACCTTGCGGCGAAGCTCGATATAATCGAGAAGGGCGGCGCCTGGTACACCGTCGGCGAGACCCGCATCCAGGGCCGCGACGGGGTGAAGCAGTACCTTAAGGATAACCCCGATATCTGCGATGAGATCGAGGCTAAAATTCGAGCCAATGCCGTCAAGCTCATGAGCCCGCAGGCGAAGATCGCGGCTCAGGCGGCGGGACGTGCTGTAGATATTTCAGCTGAGGACTTTGAAGGCTGAAACATTTCGAAAAAATGCCAGCATTTTTGAAACTCACAAAGCTTACAAAATCGGTCCACATGGCGGAGAGATACTACGCAGAGCTCGAAAACGGCGAGAGGCTCTCCGTTGACCTTGCTGCTGTTGCCGACCTTTCGCTCTACGACGGGCGGGAGCTTAATGATGAGGAGCTCGCCTCACTGCGAGAGCATTCAAAGCGCTTCGGTGCGAAGGAGCGGGCGCTCAGACTTCTCGAAAAGCGGCAGATGAGCCGAAGGGAGCTTATAAAAAAGCTCGTCGAGAAGGGCGAGGAGGAAGCCTCCGCCGAGTATGCCGCCGACCTTATGGAGCGCGTCGGCGCGATTAACGACCGCGAGTACGCCGGCGCGGTCGCGCGGCACTATAAGCGGATGGGCTACGGCGCCGGGAGAGTGCGGCAGGAGCTGTTAAAGCGCGGTATTGACCGCGAGCTTTGGGCGGAAGCCATAGACGAAGCGCCGGAAAACTCCGGAAAGCTCGACGCGCTCCTCGAGCGAAAGCTCAGAAACGCGGACTTTTCAGACCGCAAGGAGGTCAAAAAGGCGACGGATATGCTCCTTCGCCGCGGCTTTTCGTGGTCTGAGATTAAAGAGGCGCTCGGTCGCTATACCGACGCCCTCAATGATTACACAGAAGATTAAATTGGAGAAAAACCATGCCAAAAGTTTTGATGATAAGTCTCGGCTGCGCGAAAAACCTCATCGACTCCGAGCAGATGCTCTCGCTTCTTGACAAGGCGGGCTATGAGATAACCGACGATCCCGAGGAGGCGGACTTCGCCGTAATAAATACCTGCGCCTTTATTGAGAGCGCACAGAGTGAGGCGATAGAAAATATCCTCAAGGTCGCGGCGTACAAGGAAACGGGAAAGCTTAAAAAGCTCGTCGTCGCCGGCTGTCTTGCACAGCGCTACAAGTCCGAGCTTCTCGAGGAGATGCCGGAGGTCGACGCCGTTATCGGCACTGCCTCGGCGGACAAGGTGGTTGAGGCGATAGAGGGCGAGAAAAAGGAGTTTTTCGCCGACATAAACGCCCCTATATCCGAGGACGAACGCATTGTTTCCACCGGCCCGAGCTGGGGCTACATAAAGGTCGCCGAGGGGTGCAGCCACAACTGCGCCTACTGCGTTATCCCGTCGCTGAGGGGCAGATACCGCTCGCGCCCTATGGAAAAGATAGTCGCCGAGGCAAAGGAGATGGCGGAAAACGGCGTAAGAGAGCTTATTATCGTTGCCCAGGACCCGACGCTCTACGGCGTTGACCTCTATAAGAAGAAAATGCTTCCCGAGCTTGTGCATGAGCTTTGCAAAATTGAGAAAATACACTGGATAAGGCTCCACTATCTCTATCCCGACGCCGTTGACGACGCGATGATTGACTGCATCGTTTCTGAGCCGAAGGTGCTGAGATACCTCGATATCCCCATTCAGCACATAAATAACGCGATCCTCAAAAAAATGCGCCGCCGCGGTACCGGCGACGATATTCGAGCGCTCTTTAAGAAGCTCCGTGAGCGCATTCCCGGACTTGTGCTGAGAACGAGCATAATCACCGGACTTCCCGGTGAGGGCGAAGCGGAGTTTGAGGAGCTTTGTACTTTCCTGAGAGAAGCAAAGATCGAGCGCGCCGGAGTTTTCGCCTTCAGCCCCGAGGAGGGTACGGACGCCGCCAAGATGGAGCATGTATCCACCGAGGAGGCCAACGACCGCGCCATTATTGTAAATGATTTGCAGGCGCGGATCATGGATGAATTCAACGCCTCGCGCGTGAACACCGAGACCGAGATCCTCTGCGAGGGCTATGACGAGGAAATGAATATGTGGTTCGGCAGAAGCTTTGCCGAGAGCCCGGATGTGGACGGCGTTATATGGTTTTCCGGCGAGGATATCGCGGCGGGAGAGTTCTACAATATCGTCATCCGCGGCGAGCTCGACGGCGAGCTTGTGGGTGAAAAGCTATGAAGAAGCTTTTGAACGTGCCGAATATCCTCACGATAGTGCGAATGGTGCTCGTGCCGGTGTACATAGCGCTTGCGCTCACGGGCGCGAAGGTCGGCGCGGTTATCGTATTCATCGCCGCCTCGCTGACCGACTGGCTTGACGGATATCTAGCGCGAAAGAACAATGAGATAACGAATTTCGGAAAGTTTATGGATCCCCTTGCGGATAAGATGCTCGTGACGAGCGCACTTGTGTGCTTTGTCGGTCTCGGCGCTCTGCCTGCCTGGGCGGCAATGATCGTCATCGGCCGCGACCTTGCGATGGACGGACTCAGAATGGTCGCCGCAAGCCGCAATATCGTCATGGCGGCGGGCCGGTCCGGCAAGGTCAAGACCGCGGTCACGATGGTGCTCATACCCGTAATGCTCGTTTTCGGCGAAGCGGGTGTGGGGATATTCACAATAAACAATATTTCGACGCTCATAATAGTTGCGCTGAATATAATATCAATGGTCGACTATTTTAAGAAGAACGGCAAAGTTATTTTGGAGTGATGACCTTTGAGCGAACTCAGGGAACTTGAAAAGGCGTACCTCGAGCGCGATCCTGCGGCAACGAGCGGCGCTGAGATTGCGCTTCTGTACCCGGGAGTCAAGGCGCTTCTCATGTACAGAAGGGCGAACAGACTCTGGAAAAAGGGATTTAAATTCCTCGCGCGGTGGATAAGTCAGCGTGCGCGGAAAAAGACCGGAATTGAAATACATCCCGGCGCAACAATCGGGAAAAGGCTCGTTATTGACCACGGCGAGGGCGTTGTGATCGGCGAGACCGCCGAAATCGGCGATGACTGCCTTATCTATCAGGGCGTTACCCTCGGCGGCACCGGCAAGCACACCGGCAAGCGCCACCCGACGGTGGGAAACAACGTGCTTATCGGAGCGGGAGCGAAGGTGCTCGGCCCCATAAATATCGGCGATAACAGCCGCATCGCCGCCGGAGCGGTTGTTTTGAAGGACGTTCCGGAAAACTCCACCGCAGTAGGCGTTCCGGCGAGGATCGCGCGCATAAACGGCGTAAAGCAGGACTATGTTTCCAACGTCGATCAGATCAACGTTGCAGACCCCGTCAGCATGGAGCTTGTATATCTCACCTGTCAGGTGGAATACCTAAAGAGAAAGTTAGAGGAGAAAACCGATGAAAATCTATAATTCAGCCACACACACTAAAGAAGAATTCGTACCCGCCGATCCGCAGCTTGTCAAGATGTACACCTGCGGCCCGACGGTGTATCACTTTGCGCACATCGGCAATCTCCGCAGCTATATAATGGAGGATGTGCTGGAGAAGTATCTCCGCTACCTCGGCTATAACGTCAAGCGTGTTATGAACATCACCGACGTCGGCCACCTCTCCGGCGACAACGATGAGGGCGAAGATAAGATGCTGAAGGGCGCAGAGCGCGAGCATAAGACCGTTATGGAGATAGCCAAGCAGTACACCGACGCCTTTTTTGCAGACTGCGCCGCTCTCAACATCAAAAAGCCGGACGTTGTCGACCCGGCAACAAACTGCATACCCGACTACGTTCGCGTTATAAATAAGCTTGTGGATACAAACTACGCCTATCGCGCCGGCGGAAACGTGTATTTCGATACGGCGAAGCTTAAAAATTACTATGTTTTCAACGATTTCAAGGAGGATGACCTCGCTGTCGGCGTGCGCGAGGGCGTCGAAGCGGACGAGAATAAGCGCAATAAGAACGACTTTGCGCTGTGGTTTACAAAGAGTAAGTTCGATTCTCAGGCGCTCAAATGGGATTCTCCCTGGGGCGTGGGTTATCCCGGCTGGCATATCGAATGCTCCTGCATCGCAATGAAGCACCTGGGCGAGAACGTGGATATCCACTGCGGCGGCATAGATAACGCCTTCCCGCACCACACAAACGAGATTGCCCAGAGCGAGGCGTATCTCGGCCACAAGTGGTGCAATTACTGGATGCACGTCGCTCACCTCAACACCTCCGACGGAAAGATGAGTAAGAGTAAGGGCGAATTTCTGACGGTTTCGCTCCTCAGGGATAAGGGCTATGACCCGATGGAGTACCGCTTCTTCTGCCTCCAGAGCCACTATCGCAAGAACCTCGTGTTCACATGGGAAAACCTCGATAACGCAAAGGGTGCTTATAATAAGCTCGTACAGAAGATTGCCACCCTTAATCCCGATGGCGAGGTGGATGAGGAAGCCGTAAAGAGCGTGCGCGAGAAGTTTATCGCGCAGATGGATAACGATATAAATACCCCGAACGGCGTCACCGTTCTTTACGATATTCTGAAGCTTAAGACGAACGATGCCACAAAGCTTGCCGCAATCGACGATGTTGACAGAGTGCTGAGCCTCGACCTAACGAAAAAGGCGGCGGAGATGCGTAAAAAGAACGCTTCCGCGCCGAAAGCGGGTGAATTTTCCGTTATCTGCGAGTCCGGCGAAGCTGATGAGAGCGTTGAGGCGCTTCTCCGTGAGCGTCAGAGCGCAAAAAAGGCAAAGGATTTCCAGCGTGCCGACGCTATCCGCAATGAGGTCGCAGGTATGGGCTATACAATTACCGACATTCCCGGCGGAGTAAAGTATGGAAAGTGATGGATTATCCAAATAGATTACGCAGACTCAAAACACATGATTACGCCGAAAACGGAGCATATTTCATCACGATTTGTTCTGATTACAAACGGCACCTGTTTGGAAAAATCGAAACTCCCGTGGTGCGGGGGCTTGCCCCCGCTGTCACCCTCACAGCATATGGTGAAATAATATGGGATGAGATAAAAAAGATTCCACAAAAATATCCTTCAATATCAGTTGATATATTTATCGTTATGCCAAATCATGTGCATCTTTTATTGTCGGTCGCAAACGAAAAAGCGGGGGCAAGCCCCCGCACCACGGTTACGTCCGTAATCGGCGCGTTGAAATCGAAATCTACGATAAAGTGCAGAAAAGCAGGTCTTGAAACTAAACTCTGGCAACCGGGGTTTTACGACCACGTTATCCGCACACGCGAGGATTACGAAGCGGCGTGGAACTACATCGACGGCAATCCGCAGAAATGGCTTGACGGAAAAGGAGAGGACTACTGACCTATGACACTAATGGTCATCGACGGCAACAGCATAGTGAACCGTGCATTCTACGGCGTGCGTGAGCTCAACGCGCCCGACGGAACGCCAACGAACGCAGTCTACGGCTTTCTGAATATTCTGCGCAGGCTCGAAAAGGACGTAGAGCCGGATGCGGTGTGCGTTACCTTTGACCTCAAGGCGCCCACCTTCCGCCACCTTAAGTACGAGGGCTACAAGGCTCAGCGCAAGGGTATGCCGGAGGAGCTGGCGGTGCAGATGCCGATTCTCAAGGAAACGCTGGACGCGATGAACATCCGCCGCTATGAACTTGAGGGCTGGGAGGCTGACGACCTGCTCGGCACTATCGCCGCAAAAAGCCCGGAGGACAGGGTGGTGCTTGTCACCGGCGACCGGGATTCCTTTCAGCTTATCGACAAGCACACCGAGGTCTATCATATCAAGTCCCGCATGGGTCAGACCGAGGTCAAGGTCTACGACGAGGCGGCGTTCCGCGAGGAGTACGGCTTCGACCCCATACACATCGTCGACCTCAAGGCGCTTATGGGCGACTCGTCCGACAATATCCCCGGCGTCGCCGGAGTCGGAGAGAAGACTGCGATGGATTTAATTTGCCGCTTCAATACAATCGAGCGCATTTATTCTGAGCTTGAAACTCTCGATATTAAGGACTCTGTCCGCAAAAAGCTGGAAAACGGCCGTGAGAGCGCCGAGATGAGCTTTGACCTTGCCACCATACACCGCGACGCGCCGATAGAATTCAATGCGGCGGATTGCAAAATAAAAAAATACGATAACGATGCCCTTTATGCGGTTTTTTCCCGCCTGGGCTTTTCAAGATTTATAACTGAATTCGGACTTAAGAAGCCGGAAAATAGCGAAAATAACGAAATTCGTGATTTTTCCGCCGTCATTACGCTTACTGAGCTTCTTTCAGATGCCGACGTTCAGAAGATGGTCGCTGAAATAGGCGAAAGGGAGTGCGGCGTCGCCGTTTCGGCGGACTACACTACAATTGCCATCGACTGCGAAAACGGCTATATCGTCAGCGACACCTCGCCTGCGTGGGAAAGTGCGCTGAAGGCGCTCAAAAACGTCAAAAAGGTTGGTTTTTCCGTAAAAGATACGATAAAACACCTTGATTTGGGCGATTTTTATTTCGATTGCGAGCTTGCGGCATACCTTCTTGACCCGACGGCGGCAAGGTATGAGCTTGATGCGCTGTGCGTAAAATACTGCTCATTTGAGATAATGAGCGGAGCCGACGATGACGGGCAGTTTTCGCTTCTTGAGGATGATATAAAGCGCCGTGCAAGGCTTCTCAGCGAGAGCGCCGCAATTATGGCGCTGAAGGAAGCTTTAGAGAAGAAAATCGAGGAAAAAGGGCTCAGCGAGGTACTTTTTAATATCGAAATGCCCCTTTGCGGAGTTCTTGCGAAGATGGAAAACGCCGGCTTCCTCGTTGACAAAAAGGCACTTTCGGACTTCGGAAAGGTCCTCTCTGTTGAAGTGGACAGGCTCACCTCCGAAATCTATTCCATGGCAGGCGGAGAGTTCAACATAAACAGTCCGAAGCAGCTTGGCGAGATACTTTTTGACCGCCTTATGCTGCCGGCACCGAAAAAGACCAAGACCGGCTACTCTACAAATGCCGAGGTGCTTGAAAAGCTCAGACCCAAGCACCCGATCATCGGAAAGGTGCTGGAGTATCGGGAGCTTGCGAAGCTGAAATCCACCTATGCCGACGGGCTTGGCAAAGTCATAGCCGCCGACGGCAGGATCCACACAAATTTCCAGATGACAGTAACGGCGACGGGCCGCCTCAGCTCCACAGAGCCGAATCTGCAGAATATTCCGGTGCGAAAAGAGCTTGGTGGCGAGATTCGCAAAATGTTCATTCCCGCTGAGGGCAATGTGCTGGTCGATGCGGATTACAGCCAGATCGAGCTGCGTATCCTCGCTCACATGTCCGGCGACGAGGAGATGCGAAACGCCTTTATCTCCGGCATGGATATCCACCGCGCCACTGCGGCGCAGGTGCTGGGCAAGGCGCCGGAGGAGGTCACAAGCCTCGAGCGGAGCCACGCAAAGGCGGTAAATTTCGGCATTGTCTACGGCATTTCCGCATTTTCGCTGGCGGACGATATAGGTATTTCCGTCGCGAGCGCAAGGGATTATATAAACGCATATATGACGCGCTACAAGGGCGTAGCGGAGTTTATGGATAAGAGCGTTCGTGAAGCCAAGGAGCGCGGCGAGGCGGTCACTATGTACGGCAGGATCCGTCCGCTTCCGGAGCTTAAAAGCTCCAATTTCAACCTCCGGTCATTTGGCGAGAGAGTTGCGAGAAATATGCCGATCCAGGGCACTGCGGCGGATATTATGAAGATCGCCATGATCCGCGTTGACAGGGCGCTTGAAGCCTCCGGCCTCGATGCGAAGCTTCTTTTGCAGGTACACGATGAGCTGATCGTCGAGTGCCGCGAGGAGGATAAGGAAAAGGTTTCGGAGATACTCCGGCGCGAGATGGAGGGTGCGGCTTCTCTCTCTGTGCCGCTCATCGCCGACGCAAAATGGGGAAAGAGCTGGTTTGAAGCGAAATGATAAGACGCGCTGCCAATGACGATATTCCCGAAATACACGAGATCGAAGTCAGAAATTTCTCGCTTCCCTGGAGCGAGGAGAGCTTCCGCGACGCCCTTTCCTATGACGACACCCTCTTTTTCGTAGACGAGGAGGAGGGGAAAATCGCCGGCTTTGCCCTTCTGAGGCTGTTTCCGGACGAGGCGGAGCTATATAATATCGCCGTGGGCGAGGAATACCGCCGACGGGGTATTGCTGACTCGCTTATAAATACGCTCACCGACGAGTGCGACAGGCGCGGCGTGGAGCGCATACTCCTTGAGGTGCGGCAGTCCAACGCTCCGGCGCGGGCGCTGTATAAAAAGCACGGCTTTACCGTTCTCGGAGTGCGGGCGAAGTATTATGACGAGCCGAAAGAGGACGCCGTAATTATGGAAAGGGAAAAAGAATCTAAATAATCACATACCGAAAGCTGGAAAAGAAATGCTCATTTTATCAATCGAATCCTCCTGCGACGAAACTGCGGTCGCCGTAGTGCGCGACGGCAGGCAGGTGCTCGCGGACGAGGTACTCTCGCAGGCGGATATGCACGCGATCTACGGCGGCGTTGTGCCGGAAATCGCCTCAAGAAGCCACGTTACAGCTATATCGCGGCTTGCAACGAGCGCGATCGAAAAGGCGGGGATCACTAAAAAGGATATAGATGCGATTGCCGTCACCTACGCGCCGGGACTTATAGGCGCGCTGCTCGTCGGCGTGAACTTCGCAAAGGGCGCGGCGATGAGCCTCGGAGTGCCGCTTATCCCGGTGCATCACGTCCGCGGTCACATAGCGGCAAACTATCTTGCTTTTCCGGAGCTGGAGCCGCCGTTTCTCTGCCTTGCCATATCCGGCGGCAACACCATAATCGTCGACGTGCGAGGATACACTGATATGTCGATAATCGGCGCGACCCACGATGACGCCGCAGGTGAGTGCTTCGACAAGGCGGCGAGAGTTCTCGGACTGCCGTACCCCGGCGGAAAGCCCATGCAGGAGCTTGCCGAAAAGGGCAGCGACACCGCGTTCAAGCTTCCCAACGCCCACATTGAGGGCCACCCCTACGATATGTCCTTCTCCGGACTTAAAACCGCAGTCGTCAACGCCGCGCACAACGCAGAGCAGAAGGGCGAGGAGCTCGACAAGGCGGGACTTGCCGCATCTTTCCAGAAGGCTGTTTCCGACGCTCTCGTGCCGCGCACGATGGCGGCTGCCGAAGAGCTCGGCTACGATAAGATCGTAGTCGCCGGCGGCGTTGCGGCTAACAAGCGCATCCGTGCGGATTTTGAGGAAGCCTGCAAAAAGGCGGGGAAAAAGCTTTTCGTGCCGCCCCTTAAGCTCTGCGGCGACAACGGCGCGATGATCGGCGCTCAGGGCTACTATGAATATCTCGCGGGCGCGCGCGCCGGCTCCGACCTCAACGCCTACGCCACGATGGATATTGACAACATAGAAAAATGAATAATCCGGAATTATTCAGAATTATGTGAAGAGCGCCGGATTATGTCAAGCGATGAAGCGGTTGAAAACTTACGGAAAAGGGCGTTTGCACAACTGACATAAATTACCAAAAAGCCACGAAAGGCGCAGAACGGCTCGCTTTTTTCGATGTGGAAAACTCTGTGGAAAATGTGGATAACTATTTGTTGTTTGCACTTATGGCAGAGTGAAAAGTAAACCGAAAAAGGGAAAATAATTATGTAAAGGGCGTCATTTTGCGGCGCAGAATCCCGCGAAAACTGCCCGAAAAGACTGAAAACCGGTACGGCGCTTTTACACGCGAAACCGCGAAAGAAACCGGATAACCGGAATAAAAATGAATGACTGCAAGGCTCTATACAAATTGTAATCGAGGAGGTGCGACGATGGGTATGCACGACGGACATAGACAAAAAATGCGCGAGGAATTCCTCGCGGGCGGACTTGACGCCTTCTCTGAGCACAGGGCGCTGGAGCTCCTGCTGTTCTACGCTATACCGCAGGTTGACGTTAACCCCGTCGCGCACGCGCTTATCGACGCCTTCGGCTCCATCTCCGCAGTATTCGACGCAGAGCCGGAGGAGCTGATGCGCGTACCCGGAATCGGGCAGAACGCCGCGGTGCTTTTGAAGCTTATTCCGCAGGTCTGCCGCAGATATCTCATCTCAAAAGCAAGCTTCATCGACATCATCGACTCATCGGAAACCGCCGGAGCATATCTTATGCCGCGCTTTCACGGGCACAAGGAGGAGCTTGTGTACCTCCTCTGCATGGACGCGAAGCGCAAGCTCATAAGCTGCAAGCTTGTCGGAAGCGGAAGCATGAACAGCGTGGTCATCAGCGTTCGCAAGGTGGTGGAAACGGCTCTCGTGCAGGGCGCGAGCTGCGTTATTTTAGCGCACAATCACACCTCTGGCATTGCGCTTAAATCCGAGGAGGACGTGGAAACAACTCTCCGGATACGCGACGCGCTTGCGCAGGTCGACGTAGTTCTGCTTGACCACCTTATAATCGCCGGCGACGATTTCATAAGCTTTCGTGATGACGGAATTCTGAACAGAAGATCGGGGACAAAAAATGGCGCAGTTTGAGGTTGTATCACAGTTCAAGCCCTCGGGCGATCAGCCGGAGGCGATAGATAAGCTCGCGTGGGGAGTTGAGCAGGGCTTTGAGGAGCAGACGCTTCTCGGCGTTACCGGCTCGGGCAAGACCTACACGATGGCGAAGGTCATTGAGCGCATTCAGCGCCCGACGCTTGTTCTCGCGCACAATAAAACGCTCGCAGCGCAGCTATGCTCGGAGTTCAAGGAGTTCTTTCCGAACAACGCCGTCGAGTACTTCGTTTCTTACTACGATTACTACCAGCCGGAGGCGTATATTCCGCACACCGACACATATATAGAGAAGGACAGCGCGATAAACGATGAGATCGAGCGCCTCAGGCACTCCGCTACGAGCGCGCTTGCAGAGCGTCGCGATGTCATCGTCGTATCCTCGGTGAGCTGTATTTACGGCCTCGGCGACCCGATAGATTATAAGGAGATGGTCATATCCCTCCGTCAGGGTATGGAGTATGACCGCGACAGGCTCCTCAAAAAGCTCGTTGAAATACGCTACGAGCGAAACGATATAGCGTTTGACCGCAATATGTTCCGCGTGAGAGGCGATACGGTGGAGATTTTCCCCGTCTACTCACGCGAGAACGCGATAAGAATAGAGTTCTTCGGCGATGAGATCGACAGAATTTCGGAGTTTGCGCCGGTAAACGGACAGACTGTCCGTATACTCAACCACGTCGCCATCTACCCGGCGAGCCACTACGTTACCTCGCGCGAAAAGCTCAACCGCGCGATAGTTGAGATTCAGCGCGAGCTTGAGGAGCGCGAGAGGTGGTTCAAGGAGCACGATAAGCTCATCGAGGCGCAGAGAATACGCCAGCGCACGATGTACGATATCGAGATGCTTCAGGAGCTGGGCTTCTGCTCGGGCATCGAGAACTATTCGCGCATACTCGGCGGCAGGGAGCCGGGCTCGACGCCGATGACGCTCCTTGACTATTTCCCGAAGGACTATCTGATGTTCATCGACGAGAGCCACGTCACCGTTCCGCAGGTGCGAGCGATGTACCGCGGCGACAGAGCGAGGAAGGAGAGCCTCGTCGAGTACGGCTTTCGGCTGCCCTCGGCGTTCGACAACAGACCGCTCAAATTTGACGAGTTTGAGGAGAGAGTCAATCAGGTCATCTACGTCTCCGCGACCCCGGCGGAGTACGAGCGCACGAGAAGCTCGCAGATCGCGGAGCAGATCATCAGACCGACCGGACTGCTTGACCCGCGAGTGGAGCTTAGACCGGTCGAGGGTCAGATAGACGACCTCATCGGCGAGATCAACTCTCGCGCAGATAAGAACGAGCGCACGCTCGTCACGACCCTCACAAAGAAGATGGCGGAGGATCTGACGGCCTATCTCTCCAAGGCGGGCATAAAGGTGCGCTATATGCACCACGATATCGACACAATCGAGCGAATGGAGATAATCCGCGACCTGCGCCTCGGCTCGTTCGACGTGCTCGTCGGAATAAACCTCCTGCGCGAGGGTCTGGATATTCCCGAGGTGAGCCTTGTCGCCATCCTCGACGCGGACAAGGAGGGCTTCCTCAGAAGCGAAACGAGCCTTATTCAGACCATCGGCAGAGCCGCGCGAAACGCCGAGGGACTTGTTATTCTCTATGCAGATACAGTAACACCCTCTATGCGCGCGGCGATGGACGAAACTGAGCGCAGAAGAGAAAAGCAGGCGGCGTTCAACGCCTCTCACGGCATAACGCCGCAGACTATACGCAAGGAAGTGCGTGATATAATCGAAATCTCCTCTGACCCCGCAAAGGCGAAGCCGAAGGAGGCAAAATATATGACGCAGAGAGAGCGCGAGGAGGCAATACGCAAGCTCGAAAAGGAGATGCAGAAGGCCTCGCGTATGCTCGAGTTCGAGTACGCCGCCGTTCTGCGCGACCGCATAATCGAGCTGCGCGGGGGCAAATAACCGGAAGGCGCATAAAATGGCTTGAGGTGATTCAGATGGAGCATCTGTCCGAAATTCTGCTCTCAGCCATAATTGTCGGCGCGGTGGTCACGATCTTAATTCAGTTCAAGGCCCGCCTTCTCGCGCCCATTCGCAGCCGCAAGGGCGCCGAGGTCTACACCCTCATCGTCGCCTCCGGCGAGTGCGAGGGGCTTGAGTACGCCGTCAGGGGCGTTGAAGCGATGCGCGAGTGCGGCAAAAATGACGCAAGGCTCGTTATCGTAGCCGGAGAGCTTTCTCCGGAGGCGAGGGAACGGGCGGAAATAATCGCCCGGAGAGCGGGCGAGGAACTTTACACGAAGGATAGCTTATGGGAAATTCTGCCATTATAAACGGTACTGTGCAGGCGGTAGTGTTCCGCAACGAGGATAACGGCTACTGCGTTCTGCGCCTGCGTACCCTTGATAGAGTGGTCACCGCCGTCGGCACGATACCGGACGTAACGCCCGGCGAAACGCTGACGATGGAGGGCGAGTGGCAGTCGCACCCGAGCTACGGCGACCAGTTCAAGGCTGACGCGGTGGAGCGCACGATGCCGAACACCGCCGACAATATCTATGAATATCTCTCCTCCGGCGCGATTAAGGGCGTCGGCGCAAAGACCGCGCAGATGATAGTGCGGCGCTTTGGAGCAAGGGCGCTGGAGGTTATAGAGGAAACCCCCGAAAAGCTCGCCGAGATAAGCGGCATTACCGAGCGCAAGGCGGCGCAGATAAGCGCCGAATTTATGCGAAAGCAGGCTTTGCGCTCACTGATGGATTTTCTCGTTAAAAACGGCGTGCGCCCCGTTGCGGCGGCGCGGCTGTATAAGGTCTACGGTGAGGACGCGAAGGCGGCGGTCACAGAAAACCCGTATATCCTCTGCGACGAGTACTTCGGAATGGACTTTTTCGAGGCGGACGCGCTTGCGCTGCACCTCGGCTTTGAGGGCGACAGCCCCGAGAGAGTCGAGGCGGCGTGCCTCTACGAATTGCGGCACAATCAGCTTAACGGCCACGTCTTTATCCCGCGCGATAAGCTCGCGCTCGCCTCGTCGCAGCTCATCGGAGTCGACCCTGAGCTTGCGAAGAACGCCATCGCCGACCTTGAGGACGGCGGGTATATAATAAGCGAGAGCGTGGCGGGCGTGGACGCCTGCTACCCCGACGATATGTATGAAAACGAGCGATTTGTGGCGGAAAACCTCCTTGAGAGGGCAAATATGAGGCTTTTTCCGCCGAAAAACCTCGATAAGCTCGTTGTCGAGGCGGAGCGGAACTGCTCTGTCGAGTTTGCGCCGATTCAGCGCGAGGCTGTGCGAAAGAGCGCGGAGTGCGGCGTTATGGTGCTGACCGGCGGCCCCGGAACGGGCAAGACGACGACCGTGCGCGGCATTTTGGAGCTTTTTGACGCGATGGGGCTTGAAACGATGCTGACTGCGCCCACCGGCCGCGCGGCAAAGCGCCTCAGCGAGCTCACCGGCCGCGACGCGCAGACTGTACACAGGCTTCTGGGCGCCGGAACGCCCGACGCGGAGACCGGCAAGGTTTTCAAAAAGGACGCCTCCGACCAGCTTGACTGCGACGCCGTAATTCTTGACGAAACAAGCATGATGGACATATCACTGATGGCGGCGCTGCTTGAGGCGATGAAGGGCAGGGCGCGGCTCATTTTGGTGGGCGACGCCGACCAGCTTCCTTCTGTCGGCCCGGGCAACGTTTTTGCCGATATAATCCGCTCCGGTGCGATCGAGACCGTGCGCCTCAATGAGATATTCCGGCAGGCGGAGAGCTCGAGCATAGTTAAAAACGCCCATCTTATAAACTCAGGCACTGTTCCGGAGCTGCGAAACGGCGGCGGGGACTTCTTCTTCCTGCGCCGCGGGAGCGACGACGAGGTGCGCGATACTGTCGTGAGCCTCATTTCTCAGCGGCTTCCCGAGAATATGGGTATCCGCGCAGAGGACATTCAGATCCTCTCGCCCTCGCGCAAGACGGGCGCGGGTACGGGCGAGATAAACGCCGCCGCACAGGCGCTTCTGAACCCGCCGAGCGAGGATAAGCCCGAAAAGGTATCCGGCGGCAAGGTTTTCAGAGCCGGCGACAGAGTCATGCAGACCCGAAATAACTACGACATAGTGTGGTACAAGTACCACGCTGACCCGGAAGAACAGCCGGAGGTCGGCGCGGGCATCTTCAACGGCGACGTCGGCTACATCGAGTCAATTGAGGAAAAGCGCGGCTACGCGGTCATTCGATTTGAGGACAGGCTCACGCCATACCCCTTTGATTCACTTGAGGATCTGGAGCTTGCCTATGCCGTGACCGTTCACAAGAGCCAGGGCAGCGAGTACCGCGCGGTGATTTTAGCGCTTCCGCAGGGCGTTCCGATGCTCAAGACCCGCGGCGTACTCTACACCGCGGTCACAAGGGCGCGTGAGCTGCTCATCGTCGTCGGCAGCGGCGAGAGCTTCGCAGAGATGGTACATAACGACCGCCGGCAGAGACGGTACAGCGGACTGCGCGCGCGGCTTGCGGGAGAGACGGGAAATGCTTGAAGCGCTTAAAAATCTTTTCTTCCCGCCGAAATGCGTGTGGTGCGGGGAGATAATCGACAAGGGCGACGAGTGCCGCAGGTGCCGCGCCGAGCTGCCTTTCAACACGGCAAAGCTTACCACAAAGGAGTTTTACTCCGCGGCTGCCGCGCCGTTTCGTTATGAGGGCAGGGTGCGGGAGAGCCTGCTCAGGATGAAATTCCGGAGAAAACAGTCCTACACGGCTGTATATGCCCGCTATCTTTCGGATACCATAAAAGAAGAGCTTGCGGGCAGGTACGGGCTTATCTCCTTCGTTCCGGTATCGGAAAAGAGGGCGAGAGAGCGCGGCTTTGACCAGAGCGAGCTTATCGCAAGCCAGACCGCAAAGGCGCTCGATATGCCGTTTTCACGCACGCTCAGAAAGGTGCGCGATAACCCGAAGCAGTCGACGCTGAGAGATGAATCGGCGCGAAGAGCCAATGTGTCGAACTGCTACAAATGCGTAAGCGACGTGAGAGGAGCGAGGATCCTTCTCATCGACGATATATTAACCACCGGCGCGACTATGAGCGAATGCGCCCGCGAGCTTCTTTTGGCAGGTGCGGAGGACGTTGTCGCCGCCTCGGTTGCCATAGCGAAAAAACATTAAGGAGAGAAGATTATGATCTTCGGAAGAGATTTGGGAATAGACCTCGGTACCGCAACGGTTGTGCTTGTGACCCGCGGAAAGGGCGTTATCGCCCGCGAGCCGAGCGTTGTGGCGATGGACAGAGTCACCGGGAAGATACTGAAATCCGGCTCCGCCGCTGAGCGTATGCTCGGGCGCACACCGGGCAATATCGCCGCCATTCACCCGCTTCAAGGCGGCGTTATCTCCGACTTTGAGATGACGCAGAGTATGATAGGCGAGCTTATAAAAAAGGTCATATCCTTCTCGCTTGTGAAGCCTCGGGTGCTCATAAGCGTGCCGAGCGGCATCACCGAGGTCGAGGAGAGAGCGGTCATCGACGCCGCCATCAACGCCGGAGCGCGAAAGGTCTACCTCTGTGAGGCGCCCGTTGCCGCCGCGGTCGGCGCTGGACTTGACATTTCAAAGGCCGAGGGCAACCTCGTGGTCGATATCGGCGCAGGCACGACCGACATCGCGGTGCTCTCGCTCGGCGGCGTTGTGAGAAGCAAGTCCATAAAGGTCGCGGGCGACGCCTTTGATGAGGCGCTAATTAAGAATATCCGCAAGAAGAACAATCTTCTCATCGGCAAGACCACCGCAGAGGAACTCAAGCGCAGCATCGGATGCGTGTTTCCCAAGACAGAGGAGCAGACGATGGAGATCAAGGGCCGCAGTCTGATGACCGGACTTCCCTCCAATCTGACGGTTTCCTCCACCGAGACGATCGAGGCGTTCGACGAGGTTTCAAGCGAGATAATCGAGGCCATCCACAGCGTTTTGGAGGAGACCCCGCCCGAGCTTGTCGCCGACGTTGCCGGAAACGGCATCGTCCTCACCGGCGGCGGAAGCCTTCTCTGGGGCTTCGACCGCCTTATCGAGTCCGCCACGAGCATAAAGACCCGCATCGCGGACGACGCGGAGCTATGCGTCGCCTACGGCATGGTAAAAAAGATGGAGGAGCTCGGCGAGATGGAGGACGGCCCGCTGAACCTTGCACGCAGAAGACAATTAAGAGGCTGATAAAATATAAGGAGAGAGAAAAATGAACGCTATTGAACATCTTCTTGATTACGCAGTTGAAACCGGACTAATTGAAAAGGACGAGCGCGTCTGGGCGCGCAACGCCGTTCTTGAAACGATAAAGTGCGACGCCGTTCCGCCTGTCGAGGTGGACGATTACGCCTCGCTTGCTGAAACTCTCGACGCCATCACCGCCGACGCGTACAGCCGCGGAGTTATCGAGGAAAACTCGGTCGTTTACCGCGACCTCTTCGACACCGCCGTTATGGGCAGGCTCACTCCGCGCCCCGGTCAGGTGCGAGAGGCGTTCAGCGCGCTCTACGCGTGGGATCCGAAGGAGGCGACCGACTGGTACTATAAGCTCTCCTGCGACACGAACTATATACGCCGCGACCGCATCGAGCGCGACGTGCGCTGGAAGGCGCCGACCGAGTATGGCGAGCTGGACATAACGATAAACCTCTCAAAGCCCGAGACGGATCCAAAGGCGATAGCCGCCGCGCGCAATATGCCGAAGAGCGCCTATCCCGTGTGCCTGCTGTGCGCCGAGAACGAGGGCTACGCCGGCAGAGTAAATCACCCCGCGCGCCAGAATCACCGCACCGTGCCGATAACGATAAACGGCTCGCCGTGGTTTTTGCAGTACAGCCCCTACGTCTACTATAACGAGCACTGCATCTGCTTCAATTCTCAGCACACGCCGATGAAGATCGAGCGCGCGACCTTTGCGAAGCTCCTCGACTTTGTAGCGCAGTTCCCGCACTACTTCGTCGGCTCCAACGCCGACCTGCCCATCGTCGGCGGCTCTATCCTCGCGCACGACCACTTCCAGGGCGGCCACTACACCTTTGCTATGGAAAAGGCGCCGGTGGAGACCAAAATCGCGTTCCCGGGCTATGAGGACGTCGAGGCGGGCATAGTAAAGTGGCCGATGAGCGTTATCCGAATCACCGCCGACGAGCCGGAGAGGCTTATAGAGCTTGCGGACAAAATTCTGAACGCTTGGCGCTGCTATACCGATGAAAAGGCATTCATCTTCGCCGAAACCGACGGCGAGAAGCACAACACTATTACACCGATTGCGCGCCGCAGAGGCGAAAAGTTTGAGCTTGACCTCGTTCTGAGAAACAATATCACAACCCCCGAGCACCCGCTGGGCGTATACCACCCGCACGCGGAGCTTCACCACATCAAGAAGGAGAACATCGGGCTTATCGAGGTCATGGGTCTCGCTGTCCTTCCCGCGCGCCTCAAGGAGGAGCTGCGCGAGGTCGCCTCTCAGCTCGCAAAGGGAGAGAGAGTCGAGGGAGTTCACGCCGAATGGGCGCAGGAGCTTGCAAATAAGTATGAATTCAACGATGAGAACGCCCTTGATATAGTCAAGGCGGAGACCGGAAAGGTCTTTGCGAAGGTTCTCGAGCACGCCGGAGTTTACAAGCGCACGCCCGAGGGCAAGGAAGCGTTCCTCAGATTTGTAAAGAGCGTATAATTCTGCGGCGCGCGCAAATCGGAATCTGTAGATGGAGACAAAACTATGGAACTCACTACTGCGCACTATGTTTTCCACTATTCGAAGAACAGCACTGCGGAGTTAGAAATCAATGAAATTGCAGCACTTCAGGAAGGTTGTTATAGTTTCATCAGCAGTTGCCTGCATACCAATGCAAAGGGAAAGATCCACTATCATTTTTTTGATACTTCTGAAGAGGTCGGAAGCCAATATGCAATTGCCCATGATAATAACGACAATGAACCATGCAATGGCTTCGCCCTTTCTGAGACTTATAGCAAGGATGGGCTTAATCATATTTTCGCCGTGTATAATGATAAGGTGAAATGTGTCGGATTTCACGAAGATGCGCACATTGTCTCTTATTCTCTCGGTAGGCCGTCTTCACAGTTTGTCAGAGAAGGACTGGCTATGTTTTTTGATCGTTATTGGTGGGGGATCGATAATTATTCCTGGACTCGATGGTATGTTGAACAGCAGAAAAACCCATCCTTAACTGCATTACTTGATAACAGCAAATTCAGCGAATACAGTGATGCTCTGACTTATCCGATCGCAGGTGCATTCACAGGATATTTGATTGAACGATTCGGAACAGAAAAATATGTTGAGTTTTACAAATGCAGTGCTGAGAAAGAAGCGAAGGCTTTTGAGCAGATTTTTGGCGCTCAAATCTCTCTTCTGGAAAAAGACTTCATTGCCTATATCAAAATGTTTAACGTGCGCGAGGAGATAGGTAAGCTGCTGATGAAAGATACTGAGGACTCGCCAAATTGAAGGGCGCAGTTATTCACCACCTGTCGGATGTACAAAGATATTAATATAATAGCGGGGTCAGATGACCCCGCTGTTTATTTTCCCAACGCAAGATTATAAAGCTCGTTTTTGGAATATCCCGTATCCGCGGCGACCTCCTTTGCCGCGGCTTTGAGCGGTATGCCGCCCTCGCGCATCCTCAGCACCCGCGCCACCGCGTCCTCGACGCTCATTTCAGGCGCGTCCGACTCCGGCTTTCCCTCGACTACAAGGACAAATTCGCCCTTCGGCTCACTTTCGGCGTACCGCTCGGAGGCGGCTCCCAGCGTTGTGCGGATTACCTCCTCGTGCATTTTCGTCAGCTCGCGGCAGAGCGCGATCTTACGCTCCGCGCCGAATACCTCGATGAGGTCGGAGAGCGTTTTCCGGAGCTTGTGCGGCGCCTCGTAAAAGACCATCGTCCGTCTTTCTCCGGCGAGCTCCTCGAGCCGCTCGCGCCGCTCCCTCGTCACTACGGGCAGGAAGCCCTCAAAGGTAAACCGCGCGGTGCTGAGTCCCGAGAGAGCCAGCGCGCTCGCCATAGCCGTAGGCCCCGGCACCACAACGCACTCGATGCCGCTCTCGGCGCACTCGCGCACAAGCGCCTCGCCGGGGTCGCTTATCGCCGGCATACCGGCGTCTGTCACAATGGCGCAGCTCTCACCCGCAAGTATGCGGGAGATTATTTTCTCGCCGGAAAGTGCCTTATTATGCTCAAAATAGCTCACAAGCGGCTTTTTTATCTCAAAATGGTTTAGAAGCTTGAGGGTGACGCGCGTATCCTCGGCGGCGATGAAATCCGCTTCACGCAGAGCCTCAAGCCCGCGCGGGCTCATATCGCCGAGGTTTCCGATGGGCGTTCCAACAACAAAAAGCTTTCCGTTCATTTTATTCTCCTAAGTGATAGATTTTCCGCGCCTCTTCGGTGTCGGTGCCGTCCGCGTTTCGGAGTATCAGCGCAGGCTCGACGGTAAGCCCGGGCTTTCCGGATTTTACGCACTCCATTAAAAAGACGCTCGGGCGCGAATCCGCTCTTGCCTGCACGAGCCGCAGGCGCTTCGGCTCAAGGCGGCGAAGCGTCAGCGCGGTCGCCGCCTCGCTGAGCCTTTGGGCGGGGTAGACGAAGACAAACCGTCCTCCGTCACCGAGGAGCCGAGCCGCCGCGTCCGCGACGTCCTCGAGCGAGGCGCTCTTCTCAAGCCTCTGCACATTGCGCGCTTCACTCTCAGACTGCCCGCCGGAGGTCGGGAAGTACGGCGGGTTCGAGATGACGAGCTGATACCGCCCGCGAAAGTCGCGCAGGTCGCAGTTAAATACCTCCGCACGCCCGACCATATCGTTCAGCGCGACGTTCTCCCGCGCGACCCTGCACGCCTCCTCGTCGAGCTCGACGAGAGCCGCCGACGCTTTCGGGCAGCGGTAGAGGAGCGTGAGCGCAAGAATTCCGCCGCCGCAGCCGAGGTCACAGATGGTGCCGCCCTTCGGGAGCGAGGCAAAGTCACCGAGGAGAACGGAGTCCGTCGTCACCGGCATCGCCTTTTCAGTTTTTATAAGCCTGACGCCGCCGCGCCACAATTCAAAATATTCCATAGCTGTATTATATAAAAAAATAAAGCCACCGGCAAGTGCAGATGGCTAAATAATTAAGAAATACGATGGGAAAAAATAAAGCCATCGGATTTCCCGATGGCTATATTTTTAAATTCGTGCTTACTCCTCGCTGATAGCGCCGACGGGGCAGCCCTCTTCACAAGCGCCGCAATCAACGCAGACGTCAGGATCAACCTCGAAGTGGACGTCGCCCATGCTAATAGCCTCAACGGGGCAGGTCTCGGCGCAAGCGCCGCAGGTGATGCAAGCATCGCTGATCTTTCTTGCCATACTATGTACCTCCTTCTTCAAAGTCTAACGAAAATAGTATTTCGTACAGATATTGTAACATCAATTTCACAAAAAGCAAGCACTTTTTTATAAAAATTTTAGTTAGATTTGTCTAACTTGACGAAAATATTAACAAAAACGTCATAATTTCGGTGTTGACAAAATTCAGAGCGGGTGGTAATATAAGGTCAAAGATAGTCAAAGTCAAAGGAGAGATTGACGTGGGTATAAGTGATATGATAGCGAGCTTCATAGATGAGATGCTGAAGGACAGTCAGAGCGCGGAGCTTCAGAGAAGCGAGCTTGCGACGAAGTTCAACTGCGTTCCGAGCCAGATAAACTACGTTATTTCAACGCGGTTTTCACCGGAGCGCGGCTATATCGTCGAGAGCCGGCGCGGCGGAGGCGGCTACATCCGCATAATCCGCGTGCGCGAGGAGCCGAGGGCGATAATGATGCACACGCTGAACGCCGTCGGTGAGAGCATTGACCTGCGGAGCGCGACGGCGCTTATCTCCAATGCGGTGCATTCCGAGGCGCTCAGTGAAAACGCCGGCAGACTGATGCTCGCGGCGGTGAGCGACGCCGCTCTGCGCGCCTGCGAGAATGAAAAGCGCGACGAGGTGCGCGCCGGAGTATTGAAGCAGATGATTCTGAGGATAATCCAGTAAAGGAGGTTCGATATGTCGAACGTGCGCTACACATACTATACGCAGTCCGCGCCGGAAATGAGGAGTGCGGACGATGAGCTCACGAGAAAGAGAAGGCTGAACGTACTTCACCGTGAGCTTGATAAGGCTGTGCGCGAGGAGGATTTCGAGCGCGCGGCAGAGATACGCGACAGGATAAATGAACTCGAGAAAGGAGCGGTTTTATGAACTTTAATATGAATTTTACAGAGACCGCGCAGGCGGCTCTTCAGATAGCGAATGATAATTCCGGATCAGCCCTCGGAACTGAGGATATCGTCTACGGTATCCTCGTCGAGGGCACCTCTAACGCCGCGGCAGTGCTGAGAAGCTTTGGCGTTGAGGCTGAGCTTTACCTTGAGGCAAGCCGCCGCATCACCGGCTACAAGGAAAAGGCGGAGACGCGCGGCATGACCCCGAAGTGCGCGAGGGCGATAGAGATAGCCTCGCAGGAGGCCACCGACGCCATCGGCACAGAGGAACTTCTCCTCGGTGTTCTCAGGCAGCCGGAGAGTGTTGGCGCGCGGGCGCTGACCCTTATGGGACTCGACCTCAACAGTATATTCACCGAGCTGCACGAGGCGCGCAAGGCGCCGAAGGAGTACGCTGCCACCGCCGCCGAGGGCGAGACAAAGACGCTGGACGAGTACAGCCGCGACCTTACTGAGATGGCTCGCGCGGGCAAGCTCGACCCCGTTGTCGGAAGGGGAAAAGAGGTGCAGAGAGTTATTCAGATACTCTCCCGCAGAACGAAGAATAATCCGGTTCTCATCGGTGAGCCGGGCGTCGGCAAGACCGCCATCGCGGAGGGTCTTGCTGAAAAAATCGTCGCCGGCGACGTGCCTGAGGAGCTGAGAGAAAAGCGCGTTGTGTCGCTTGACCTCACCGGTATGCTTGCCGGAACGAAGTACCGCGGCGACTTTGAGGAGCGCATCAAAAACGCCCTCGACGAGGTCAAGGCAAACGGCAATATCATCCTCTTCATCGACGAGCTGCACACGATAATCGGTGCGGGCGCGGCCGAGGGCGCGATCGACGCATCAAACATCATGAAGCCCGCACTGTCCCGCGGTGAAATTCAGCTTGTCGGCGCGACGACGCTCGCGGAGTACCGCAAGCACATCGAAAAGGACGCCGCCCTCGAGCGCCGCTTCCAGCCCGTTATGGTCGAGGAGCCTACCGAGGAGGAGGCACTGGAGATACTGCGCGGACTCAGACCGAAGTATGAGGAGCACCATAAGCTCACTATTTCCGACGAGGCGCTGGAGAGCGCCGTCAAGCTCAGCGCGAGGTATATAAACGACCGCTTCCTGCCAGATAAGGCGATAGACCTCATGGACGAGGCGGCGAGCCGCGTGAGAATGGACGAGAGCACGATTCCGCCGGAGGTAAAGCTTTTGGAGAGCGAGATTCGCAAGCTCGGCGAGGAAAAGGAGAAGGCGGCGAAGGCGCAGTATTTTGAGACCGCCGCGAAGCTCCGCGACGAGGAAAATAAGAAGAAAAACGAGCTTATCGAGCTTAAAAACACCGAAAAGGGCGGCAAAAAGACCGTAAAAGCCGAGGATATCGCCGCCGTTGTGTCAAGCTGGACGGGTATTCCCGTGACAACCCTCAATGAGGATGAGGCGCAGAGGCTCTTAAAGATGGAGGATATCCTCCACGAGCGCGTTATCGGTCAGTCCGAGGCAGTCACCGCCGTATCGAAGGCGATACGCCGCGGCAGAGTGGGACTTAAGGACCCGAAGCGCCCCATCGGCTCATTTCTGTTCCTCGGGCCGACGGGAGTCGGCAAGACCGAGCTGTGCAGGGCACTTGCGGAGGCGCTGTTCGGCGATGAGAACGCGATGATCAGGGTCGATATGTCCGAGTTTATGGAAAAGCACACTGTCTCGAAGCTTATCGGTTCGCCTCCGGGCTACGTCGGCTACGACGAGGGAGGTCAGCTCACCGAGAAGGTGCGCCGCCACCCATATTCCGTAGTGCTGTTCGATGAAATCGAAAAGGCTCACGAGGACGTTTTCAACATCATGCTCCAGATCATGGACGACGGCAGACTGACCGATTCGCAGGGCAGGCGCGTGGACTTCAAGAACACCGTCATCGTCATGACCTCGAACGTCGGCGCGCGCAACATAACCGACAAGGCGACGGCGCCGCTTGGGTTCACTGCCGATGAGAAGCCGGAGGAGAGGTCGGACGAGCGCATCAGAGAGCTTGTTATGCAGGATCTGAGGCGCACCTTCAAGCCGGAGTTCCTCAACAGAATCGACGATACCATCGTTTTCCACCGCCTCACGAAGGACGAGATCGGACGCATCGCCGAAAATATGCTGAAAACCGTGTCAAAGAGGCTCGCAGACCTCGGAATCACGATGACCGCCGACGAAAAGGCCGTTGCACTCGTCGCTGAAAAGGGCTACGATCCCGCCTACGGTGCGCGACCCCTTCGCAGAACCGTGCAGAGCATGGTCGAGGACAAGATCGCCGAGGCGATGCTCGACGGCAAAGTCAAGGAGGGCGACGCGATAACAGTCACCGCCAAGGACGGAAAAATCGAGATAGTTAAATAAAATAAACCCACAGGATGCAGTTCAAAATGCTTCCTGTGGGTTTATTTTATCCAAACAGTCCGAACAGACCTTTTTTCTTTGCCGCTTCCTCGAATTTAACGCCGGTCACGGTGTAGCCCGTGGGGTTAATGGCGTTCTTGACGGCTTCCTCGGTGATCGCCTTGTCGGTGGTGATGACCGTCTCGCCCTTTGTGTGACTCGACTTGACGTCGTCCACGCCGAGTGCCTTGCGCACCGCCTCGTTGACGTGGCTTTCACACATCGAGCACATCATTCCGTCTACCTTGACTGTGATTTTCTGCATTTTAATGACCTCCCATCACCTGAAAACCGCTGCCGTCGTCAGAAAGACCGTCCTTTTTCAGCATGGTTTCAAGCACATTTATATCAGCGGAGACGTCCATCGCGTCCGCCTCGTAGAGCTTGTCGAGCTGCTTGCGGAAGCCCTCGACGAGCATATCGAGTATGCGCTCAATGTCCGCCTTCGCGGTTTCGACGTTCTCACCGCCGGCGCCGTTCTGATCAAACTCCGCGTAGGAGTGCAGGAGCTTTAGCGCGGTGGGCAGGTAGTAGCTCATGAAGCTCTTTATCTGCGGGAGCTTTTCGGGCTTTTCCTGTACTGCCTTGAAAATCTTTGAGGTAAGATCCTCCATCTCGTCTATACGGGCGGAGATGTCCTCGTCCGGGATATCATCGTTGACCTGACGGATTTCCTTGAGGATCTTGCGATACTTCGCCTCGTCGTCGCCCTCGTCCGGCTCGGGCTCGGCCTCCTTTTTCGGAGCGGCACCCGCCTTAAGTATGAGAAGCCCCGCACCCTTGTCGATGTAGGCCTCGTCACCGAAGAGTCCCTTTTCGATCATTATCTCGAGGTCGCGCTCGACCGTCTTTGCCTTTTCACCGGAAGCGGAAACGAGCTCTGAGAGGCTCACAAAATCGCGACCGTTGATTATGGTAAGATACGCGGCGGCGCGGGTTGCGCGGCGGCGCAGACCGAAGCTCGCGGCGAGCGATACGGCGCCTCCGAGCAGCGAAGAGATTGCGGTCACAAGCTCACTCAGCTCAAAGCCGGAGCCGAAGCTCGAAAGCACGTCCGTGCCGAGGAAAATACCCATAGCGAAGAGCACGACCGATACGCCGATAAGTATGCCGGGCGAGGAGCCGAACATCTGCTTGAGAACCGCCTTAACGCGGCTCGTTTTCTTCTCGCGCGGGGGAGCGGACTGCGGCTGCTGTGCCTCAGGCACTTTTCCGGAGGAGTAGCGCGTGCCGACCTTACTTCCGTTCTGGTACTGAGCGGCGTAATTCGGTGTGGCGGCGTTAGTCTGCGGCGCGGTGTAGCTCGATGAGCGCTCCTGCGAGAGAACGAGTATGCGGTCGGAGTAGTTGATGTACGCCGTAGCGCCGAACTGACCGGTCGATACCATCTTCTGAAGCTCGCGGATGCAGATATCGTAGCTCACGCCGACTGCGGAGGCGAGGTGGGGTATGCTCACTGCCTTCGCGCCGGAAGCCATGATCTTGTACTTCTTCATTCTCGCCTCCTCAGCGGAGGTAGAACTTACGTTCTGAGAGCGGAATGAGTTTATCAGTCCGTCGAAGAGACCGACCTTGTAGAGAAGCATTCCGAGGCCAAGCGGCCACCAGAATATAAAGCCGAGAATTATAAGAAACGTCGGGGGATTTGCGTGCCCGTTATTCATCTTTCGTACTATCCCCCTTACTTATCTACGGTGATATGCTCGACGCCGTTTTCCTCAAATTCCTCGATATAGTCCTCGATGCGCTCGGCAAGCTCATCGTAGTTCTCGCGGGTTATCGGCTCGAACGCCATATCGCGGCGCGCCAGCTCCTCAGCGAGTATCTCGAAGAAAACGGTGTCCTCATAGTCCATAATAGCTTCGTGAATGCCGCCCTCCTCATAGGCGCGGCTTGCGACGATCTCACCATCCTCCACGGTTATGAGATTATCCGCGCCGATGGAGCGGCAGTAGGAAAAAATCTTCGACTCCACCTCGTCATAGTCGCGTATGCGATCGTCGCCGCGGGTGGAATTGAGTATCCAGTTTCCGATGTAAACAAGGTCAAGGAGCCGCCGGAACTCCTTATTTGACAGATCAAGCTGCAATTCATTTCCCTCCTTATGGGAATTCACATTATAGTATATCACGATGTGCAGAAAATTTCTACAATTTTATACTTGTTTTATTTAACTTTTTAGAATACAATAAAGGGACGACTAAATAAAAGGAGCGTTATTTTGGATAAGCGGCCAATCGGCGTTTTCGATTCAGGTCTAGGCGGGCTCACGGCTGTGAGAGAGCTTATGCGCATACTGCCAGGCGAGGATATAATCTACTTCGGCGATACCGGCAGAGTGCCCTACGGCGGCAGAAGCCGGGAGACGATAATGAAATACGCGAGGGAGGACATCGCCTTTCTCCGCTCGTTCGATATCAAATACGTCCTCGCCGCCTGCGGCACCGTTTCGACAAACGGTTTAGGAGAGATAAAGGCGGAGAACAATATCCCGGTGCGCGGGGTCGCCGGCGCGGCTGTAAGAGCCGCTGTGAGGGCGACGAGAAATAACCGCATCGCGCTCATCGGCACAGCCGCCTCAATACGCAGCGGCACTTATGACCGCAAGATACTTGAGCTGAGACCGGACTGCGAGCTGTATAAGAAGGCGTGTCCGCTATTCGTGCCGCTCGTTGAAAACGGCAGGATAGAGAAGGACGATCAGGTGCTTCGCCTCGTTGCGGAGGAGTATCTTGCGCCGCTCAGGGACGCGGGGTGCGATACTATGATCCTCGGCTGCACGCACTATCCTATTATATCCGATACCATCCGCGATATTATGGGCGAGGGCGTCGCGCTTATTGACGCCGGCGCCGCCGCCGCGAGAGAGATGGCTGAGGATCTGGCGTGCACAGACAGCATAAATACAGAGGGCGGTGAGCACAGATACTTCGTTTCCGACTCCGCCGACGGCTTCCGCGAGACAGCGGAGATGTTCCTCGGCTCCGGGCTCAGGGGCGAAGTGCGGCGCATTTCCATAAGTGGAGAATAATGATGAAGGATGTAACGATTTCGGTCAAGGGACTTCTCGGCGTCGATAAAAACGGCGACGATATAGAGCTGAACACCTCCGGCACCTATGATTATTCGGAGGACGAGGTCAGCTTTACATACCTCGAGTCGGAGCTGACGGGGCTTGAGGGCTCGGTGACTACCTTTACGGTGAGCGGAAGCTCGGTCACCATTACCCGCGAGGGAACGGTCAGTATGCAGATGCTCTTTGAGGAGGGCAGGCAGAATCATTTCAGCTACAATACGCCCTACGGCTCGATTATGATGAGCGTGGATACGCAGTCGATTGAATACGATTTCAATGAAAAGGGCGGCACGCTGAGGGTCGATTACGTTCTCGATATGCAGCGAGAGGTCGCGTTCAAGACGGCTTTTACAGTAGATATAAAGGAGTACAGTGACGATGACGAACATGATTGAGGCGGCGAAGAGCTCGGTTGCCGCACTTATTGAGAGCGCATACAACAGAGCCGCCGCGGCGGGCGCTCTGCCCGGCGGGATAGAGCTTAAGGGCGCAGTTGAAATTCCAAAGGACACGCAGAACGGCGATTACGCCGCCTCCTCCGCTATGGCGATGGCGCGCGACGCGCACATGGCGCCGAAGAAGATAGCGGAAACGATCGTCGAAAATCTCGACCTCGAGGGCAGCTATTTCAAGTCCGCCGAGGTTGCCGGCCCCGGCTTTATTAACTTCCGGCTCGGCGATAAGTGGTACTCTGACGTTATCGCCGGCATCGAGGCTGACGGCGGAGATTACGGATGCTCCGATGTCGGAAGGGGCGAGAAGGTGATGGTGGAGTTCGTTTCCGCAAACCCGACCGGCCCGATGACCATCGGCAACGCCCGAGGAGGCGTTCTCGGCGATACGCTCGCCTCGGTTCTCTCCAAGGCGGGCTATGACGTAAGCCGCGAGTTCTACGTCAACGACGCGGGCAATCAGGTCGACCTTTTCGGAAAATCCATCGAGGCGCGTTATCTACAGCTCTGCTACGGCGAGGATAAGATCGAGTTCCCCGACGACGGCTACCACGGCGACGATATCCGCGCGCTCGCAAAGGAGCTCTACGACGCCGACGGTGAGAAGTATCTCGGGATGTCGCCGGAGGAGAGGCGCGAGGCGTTCGTAAACTACGGGCTTCCGAAGAACATCGCCGCGATGAAGCGCGATCTTGCGCGCTATCGCATAAACTTCGACACCTGGTTCCTCGAATCCTCGCTCCATAAGTCCGGTGCCGTCAGGGAGGTAGTCGATACCCTCGCTCTTAACGGCCTCACCTACGAGAAGGACGGCGCGATCTGGCTCAAAAATACCGACCTCGGCGCCGATAAGGACGAGGTTCTGCGCCGCGCCAACGGCTTTTACACCTACTACGCGGTCGATATCGCGTACCACATCAATAAATTCGCCGTCCGCGGCTTTGACAGAGTTATCGACGTCTGGGGCGCAGACCACCACGGCCACGCGATCCGCTTCAAGGCGACCTGCTCCGCGCCGTGCATCCCCATAAATGCGGACAAGCTCGACTTTCTCATTATGCAGATGGTCAGACTTCTGCGCGACGGCGAAACGGTCAAGGTCTCGAAGCGCACCGGCAAGGCGCTCAGCCTTGCAGATCTTCTCGATGAGATCAGCGTTGACGCCTGCCGCTTCTTCTTCAACGCGAAGCCCGATACGCACCTTGAGTTCGACCTCGGACTTGCCGTAAGGCAGGACAGCGAGAATCCTGTCTACTACGTTCAGTACGCCCACGCGCGCATCTGCTCGCTTATCGCTGCACTCAGGGAGGACGGGAAAAGTGTTCCGGGTGCGAAGGACGTTGACCTTTCGGTTCTCACAAACGAGGCGGAGATCGAGCTTATAAAGGCGCTGAGCCTCTATCCGGAGGAGATCAAGCTGGCGGCGCGCGACTACGATCCGAGCCGCATAAACCGCTACGTTATCGACCTTGCGGCGCGCTTCCACCACTTCTACAACGCCTGCCGTATCAGAGGCGAGGAGGACAAGGTGCTGTATGCCCGCCTCAAGCTTGCGGACACGACCCGCGCGGTGATCGCAAACGCGCTCGATATAATCGGCGTAAGCGCACCGGAGAAGATGTAAATTATCGGCTGAATATAATAAAAACCGGCGTAGTCACGCCGGTTTTTATTATTACAGATGGGCCTCATAGCAGAGATTTTTTCCTACGCAGTGAAATCCGCAGCCGATTGCGGCCTTTTCATACTCTTCGTCACAGAAGAAGGTCATAAACCTGCCGCCTCTGCGCTTTGCGTCCGAGAGCGCCGCGTTCAGCAATCCCTTGAACAGCTCGGAATCATAACCTCTCTGCTCCAAATCGACGCCGTATATCTCAAACCACCCGTCAACTGCGCCTACTGCTCTGTAATAGACCGCGCCCTGAGGACAGCCGCCGGTCTCCTTGACTAAAATGCTCCAGTTATCCAGATCTGCAAGTATTCTTTCAGTATTCCAATATCCTTCCGCCTCATGATGGAGCGATTCAAACAGCTTGCAGTTTGCTTTCTCGATCCTTACAATGCCGCTCGGCTCCGGTATATCATCGATTTTGTCAAGGAAAGCTGTGTTGTTATAGTCGTTTTCAATACATTCAAAGCCCTGCCCGGCAAGAAAGCTCACAGCCGGATAGTTTTCAGCGGGGAACCTGAAATATACATCGTACCCCTTAAAGCGTTCACTGACGTATGCCAGAAATTCAGCTATCGCCTGCTCTGTCGCAGTACTTATATTAAAACAGACGGTTTGAAGGTAATGATCTTCCGGAATGAAAAAATAGTGGATCATACCCTCTACTGTGCCGTCAAGTTCAAAGAGAAGCATAGCTTCCGTATTACGCTCAAACGCCTTATAAGACCGCTCGATAAACTCCGCCTTTGTCTTGATTCCGTCGCAGTACGTCGGATAACCGGACTTCGTCAGATCCGTTGCCAATTCAAATATGAAATCACTATACCTTTGAAATTCGCTTTTTGAGCATGAACGCAGCATTCTGTTACCCCCCATCAATCGTATTGAAATGCGAGGGAGGCGCTTTCCAAAAAAAGTGCCTCCCTCTGAAATAATATTCTTTTTTTCAGTTCAGCGCGTAGCGTTTTGAAAACTCTTCGTAGAGCTTATCGTAGCCCTCACCGGAGTGGCGCAGATTGTGCAGCGATTCGTGGAGCTTCAGATCGTCGTGGCTCATCTCAAGGATGCAGCCCGCGATGTTCGAGCAGTGGTCGGAGATACGCTCGAGGCTCGTTATGAGGTCAGTGAGCACGAAGCCGAGCTCTATTGTGCATTCGCCCGCCTTGAGGCGCTCGATGTGCCGCGCCTGAATTTCCTCGCGCAGCTTGTCGATCACCTGCTCGAGCGGCTCGACGGTCGCGGCGGAGCCGAGATCGTTGTAGAGGAATGCGCCGAGCGCGAGATCGAGGCATTCGCTCGTCGCGTCGATAATGACCTTCAGCTCGCTCTTTGCTTCATCCGAAAAAGCGAGACGCTTCTCGCTTATCTCCTCGGCGGAAACGGCGATTCCGACGGAGTGGTCGGAAATGCGCTCAAAATCGGAAATGAGTTTCAGGAGCATCGAAGCCTTACGGCTGTCTGCGCGGGCGAGATTGCCGGCTGAGAGCTTTACAAGGTATGTGCCGAGCTTGTCCTCGTAAACGTCAACCTGGTTTTCCTTCGCGCGGACGGTGTCGAAGAGCTTTTCGTCAAAGCTGTTGAGAAGCCTGATAGCGTCCTTTACGCCGCTGACGGCATCGTGCGCCATGCTGAACATGACCTGCTCTGCGTTGTCCACCGCGACCGCGGGGGTCTTGATGAGGCGCTCGTCAAGGAGAGTGATTGTGCCGGTCTCCTTGGTATCACGGACGAAGAAGCGGGCAAGCTTCGGAAGAATGCCGCTCATGGGAATGATTATGACAAGGCTTATCACCTTGTAGATCGTGTTGATAAGGGCGATCGTGACGGGGTTTACGGCGTCATCGCCGAAGGTAAGACCTGCGAGGCTGTAAACGATGAAATAGAGGGGCAGGCATATGAGCATCGAGAGCACGTTGAAGAGAAGATGCACCGCGGCGGCGCGCTTTGCGTTCTTTCCGGCGCCGATGCAGGAGATTATCGCGGAAACGCAGGTGCCGATGTTCTGACCCATTATGACCGGAATTGCGATGTTATAGGTTATCGCGCCGGTGGCGGAGAGCGCCTGCATAATACCGATCGAGGCGGAGGAGGACTGAATGACCGCCGTGATGACAACGCCGACGAGCACGCCGACAAGGGGGTTGGAGATTACGGTCAGCATACCGGTGAAGTTGGGATCGTTCCGCAGACCGCTGACGGAGCCGGACATGATCTCCATTCCGTACATAAGGATGGCGAAGCCCATCAAAACGCCGCCGACGTCGCGCGTGCGCTCCTTTTTGATGAAGTTGTGCATTATAACGCCGATGAGCGCGACGATCGGGGTAAAGCTCGAGGGCTTCAAAAGCTGCAAAAAGAAGCTGCCGCCCGAAATGCCCGAGAGCGAGAGGATCCAGTTCGTGATCGCGGCGCCGAGATTCGCGCCCATAATCACTGGCACCGACTGCGACAGCGTCATGATGCCGGAGTTGACGAAGCCCACCACCATGACGGTCGTGACCGAGCTCGACTGCATAAGCGCGGTGATGAGTATGCCAAGGAAAAGACCCTTGACGGGGTTCGAGGTGGCCTTTTCCAGAAGCGGCTTGAGCTTGTGACCGGCGCGCTTTTCAAGGCGCGAGCCCATCACGTTCATTCCGTAGAGGAAGAGCGCGAGACCGCCGATGAGAGTCAGAATGTCGAAAAAATCCATATATATCTCTCCGTTTTCGCAGGGAAACGATTTGCCCCATATCTGCATATTATTCCATTTTGTATAGTTATTATATAGGATGGTCGGAGTTTTGACAACTTGTCAAAACCCACAAAATAGCCAAATTAACGGATATATCGCCGAAACGTGCTTAAAAGCGGCGGATTACCGCAAAAATCGGGCGTTAAGAGACGGGAAAAATAGATACATCCGAACAAAACGGCAGAGAACAAGAAAAACGCGCGGGGCATTTTGCACAAAAGCACCCCGCGCGTTTTATCGTTCTTTTGTCAGATTATTGCTTTGACGAGCTCTTCCGCACTGTCGCAGAGGGTGGCGGCGCCCTTTTCTTTAAGGAAATCGCGGCCTCTGAAGCCCCAGGTGACGGAAATACAGTCGATTCCGGCGTTCTTCGCGGTTTCGATGTCGACCTCGCTGTCGCCGACGTAGACGCATTCGTATTTCTCGCTGAAAAGCTCGCCCATTGCGGCGATTACGGAGTCCGGCGCGGGCTTGCGGCGCACCTTCTTCGATTCGCCTACGGCGACGGAGCAGCAGTCTCCGAAGAATTTGCGCACGAGAGCCTTTACCGCCCTGTCCTGCTTGTTCGATACCACGGCGATCTTGACGTCACTGCGCACGAGAGCGCGAAGCGCCTCGGTAACTCCGGGGTAGGGCGCGGTCTTAATCATCGAGTGGGTGGTGTAATACTCGTCGTAGAAGGCGAAGATCTCGTCGAAATTCCCGGGCACGCCGCCGAGCGAGCGCTCGATGAGCAGCCTTGCGCCGTTGCCGACAAAGCCGCGCACCTCGTCGCGCGTGTGCTCAGGGTAGCCAAAGGCGCGCATCGCGGCGTTTACGGCGTCGGTGAGATCGTCGAGAGTGTCGAGCAGGGTGCCGTCGAGGTCGAATATCGCGGTAGTGTACTTCATACCGCGGCTTTTTCCATCTCCAGAGCCTTCTCGAGCGCAAGGCTTATCTGGTCTGGGCAGGAGGTCGGGCGCGGGCCGCAGGTGGTGCCGCGGAGAAGAGATATGACCTCCTCGGCCTTTCTGCCGACGATAAGGCGCTTGATGCCGGAAAGGTTTCCGTTGCATCCGCCGTAGATCTCAATGTCCTTTATAACTCCGTCCTCGAGGGTAATATCGTATCTGCGCGAGCAAACTCCGCGCGGTGTGTAAGTCATAGTCATAATAAGTCACTCCTTTTGCGTATGATTATACTATTAAGACCGATTTTTTTCAAGAGGTGTACAAATGTATTATAAAAAATCGCAAAAAGCGGCGCGAATAGGGGTACTAATCGTCATTTTTGAGCTGATTCTGATCGCCGCGATCGTCGCGGTGCTTGTGCTGACCTTCTCTGAGGAGCGGGCGAATGCGATCATGCAGAGCGAGCTGCCGGCGATGCTGATGAAGCTGGGAACTCCGTTCACGATCGTTCCTCGGGAGCAGAGGGCTCAGTCGGACGTGCCTATGGGAAAGCCGGTGCCGCCGGAGCCGGAGAAGGCGCCGGAAAAGGAGGAAAATCCCCTTGTCTACACTCCTCCTGAGAGAGTGGAAACCCCGCCGGAGCCGGTTAAGATCGGCTACTCCGACGAGGGAATTACGCTTATGAACCGCACAGACTGGGAAATAGACGTAGGGAAATATCTCGATATGCCGCTGCCGTTCGATAGCGACAATCTCACGGTCCTCATAATCCACACCCACGCGACCGAGGCGTTCACAATGACGGAAGCCGACGCCTACGAGCCCTCGGAGCCTTACCGCACCACTGACGAAGCGCACTCCGTCATCCGCGTGGGCGACGAGCTGGAGCGGATCCTGACTGAGCGCGGCGTGCGCGTTATCCACGACAAGGGGTTATACGATTACCCGAACTACAATAATTCCTACACCCGCGCGCTCGAGAGCATAAAGGCGCACCTTGCGGACGACGATACGATAAAGGTGGTTATAGACCTGCACCGCGACGCCCTCGAGGGCGAGGGCGGCAGGGTGTACAAGACTGTCGCAGATATCGGGGATACGCCGTCGGCACAGATCGAGATAATCTCCGGCACGAACTATTCGGGGCTCAATCACCCGAACTGGGAGGGCAATCTCAGCTTTGCGATGAAGCTCCAGGCGGAGATGGTCGCCTCGTATCCGACGCTCGCGCGGCCGCTTCAGATCAGCCAGTACCGGTATAATCAGCACCTCACCCCCGGCTCGCTGATAGTCGAGGTCGGGTGCAGCGGCAATACTCTCTCTGAGGCGATCACCGCCGTGGGCTACTTTGCCGACTGCATGGCAAGCGTACTCGGAAGGTAAAAATCGGGCGGGTCAGCATTGACCCGCCCTTAATGCGTCGACAAAGTCTCCGCATCGAACATATTTTGCGCTATCTGAGCGCAAAATATGACGCCTGCGGGCCTGTGTGCGACGTGAAGGGGCCTCTCGGCCGGCCCCTTCACAGATCCCCGCCTCCTATATCCAACGCTTTTTCTTTTTGTCTACAGTCTACCCTTAATTGCATTTACTCGTTATTGCCTGAGCTCTTTATGAGATCTGCCGCGTTTACTATCACGCTGCCGTCCGAGCCGGAGATGATCTTCGGAAGCTCGCCGTTCCAGGAATTTGCGTAGGTGTAGTCGATGAGGTTCTCGGTGAGGGATTCGGAAATTTTGCGGTTTGCCTCAGCCTCCGCCTCAGCCTTCTTGAGAAGCTCATAAGCCTCGGCGTCCGCGTTTATCTTGCGGACCTCAGCCGCCGCCTCGGACTCGATGACCTTCTGCTCGGCCTCGGTCTGCGCGCGGAGCTTGTTCTGCTGGGCGACCTGCTTTGCCTCGACTGCGTTCGTAAACACATCGGTGAAGTCCATATTCTCGATGCTCGTGCCGACGAGCACGATATTGTAGGAATTGAGCTTCGACTCAAGTATGCTCTCAATCTCGACAGCGAGGGAATCGCGCATCGAAACAAGCTGCTCTGCGGTGTACTTCGCAGTCGCGACCTTGACGCTCTCCGCAATATTCGGGGCGATCACGGTGTCATAGTAGCTCTGACCGACTGTGGAATAGAGGGTCATCGCGTCGGCCTTGGAGATCTGATAGTTTACTGTGTAGCTCATGTGCACCTCCTGAATATCGGAGGAGAAGCAGGGAAGCTCGAGGTTTTTCTTCTGCACGCGGTTATCCATGTTGATAACGGTGCGCCAAGGGGCTACAAAGTGCGCGCCGGAGTCGAGAGTGTAGTTCTCAACTCTTCCGAAGGTGGTCACAACGCCTGTGTGGCCTGCGGGAACGCTGACAAAGCAGCTCATTCCGACAACTGCGACTGCGAGGACGGCGGCAACGCCGATGATCCAGCCCTTTTTACTGAGCTTCGCCGCGACGAAGCCCGCGATGATGAGTGCGACTGCGATGATGATTCCGAACATTTTTGTTCCTCCTTTTATATTTCTCTCTCAAAGGTTACTACAAGATAATACCACCAATACTGCCAGTAGGTCACGCATTTGACCTCCCAGCCCTCGAGCGCCATATCGTTCATAACGCTCTCAACGTCATTTTCGCCGCATTTTACGACCTTGTACTGCTTCATATCTGCCTCCTTCTTGCGCATAAGGGTATAAAAAACGAGACCCTTACCGATTGCGGTAAAAGTCTCGTCAGAATTAACGTAATTCCTGCGCTTCCGGAGACTCCCCAGAGCCCCGTATTGACGGTCACGCACACCGGCTGGCCCGGTGAACTACTCCCTTTTGGTGAAAACAGCGTACCACAGTGTTAAACTATTGTCAAGATATTTCACATTAACAATACACGCTGTTCGGATAATGACATTTGCAGTTGATTAAGGCGAGAAAAAATGTTAGAATATCTCATTCGCATCAGTGAGGTAAAAACCGTGGAATACACACTTATAAGAAGCCGCAGAAAAACGCTCTCGGTGGAAATAAAGGGCGGAAAGGTCATAGTCCGCGCGCCGGAGAGGCTCGCAAGGGCGCGGATAGACGAATTTCTGGAGAGCCGCCGCGGCTGGATAGAGAAGAAGCTTGAAAAATCTGCGGAGCTTGCCGCCGTCGAGCCGATAACTGCGGAGGAGCTGAGGGAGCTCGCGGAGAGCGCAAAAAGGTTTATACCCGAGCGGGTCAGATACTACGCGCCGAGAGTAGGAGTGAGCTTCGGGCGCATAACCATAAGAGCGCAGCGCACGAAGTGGGGAAGCTGCTCTGGCAAGGGAAACCTCAATTTCAACTGCCTTCTGATGCTTACCCCGCCTGAGGTGCGCGACGCCGTTATCGTGCACGAGCTGTGCCATCTCAGAGAGATGAACCACTCGCCGCGCTTTTATGCCGAGGTGAGGCGCGTATATCCGGAGTACGACAAATGGAACCGCTGGCTCCGCGAAAACGGCGGCGCGATAATTGATAGACTTGAAAGAAATGCGGATTTGTGATATAATACTTTATTATTTTTCAGACAGGGGTCTTTAAGAATGCCGGAAAAAAGCATAAGAGAAATGTCAAAAATCGAGCGCAAGTACTATTCGCTCGAGGCAAGAGTATTCAACGCTGTAATAAACGGCTCGATAATTCTGGGCGTTGTGTCGCTCATAATCGGGCTCGGACTATTCGCCTACTCGCAGGCGTCGCGCTACATAAACACGGCGCACAACCTTTCGCGCTCCGCCTCCGCAATTATTGACAAGGTCGCGGATCCCTCATCACTTGCCGAGGAGGTAATGGATCGCTACGCCTCGAGAAAGGGTGCCGATCCTGACAGCGAGAGCTATATCGCGGATTTCGAGGACATTGAGGAGCGCGAGGACTATGAGACTATCCGCTCGGTGCTCCACGATTTTCTTGAATCGAGTGACGTTTACGACGTCTACCTTGCTATGTATGACCGCGATAACAGCACTCTCGTGTACATCGTAGACCCGATAGACGACGACCCCGCCACCCCCGGCTGGTGGGAACAGGTAGAGATGCGCGAGGTCAGGGATTTTCTTGACAAGGCGGATTCAGGCAATACGCTTTTCAGCATCACGAACACCGAAGCCTACGGCTGGCTCGGAACCGCCGGAGTGCCGGTCAGAAACGCCGAGGGCGAGGTTGTGGCGTTCTTCCTCACGGACGTAACTCTCGGCGCAGTCGTAATGAGCGTGAGATTCTTCGCGCTGACCTACGCGATCGCGATGGCGGTCGTTGTAAACCTCTTCGCGATCCTACTCGTTTTCAAGATGAAAAAGAGCATAGTAAAGCCCATCAACGATATAGCCGCGGCGGCGGAGAGCTACGTCGCGGATAAGCGCGCAGGCAAGGGCGTTACCGATCACTTCGCAATGCTCAACATATCCACCGGCGACGAGATCGAAAATCTCGCGCTCATAATGGCGGATATGGAGCGCGATATGAGCGAGTATGAGGATAATCTCACAGCCGTAACCGCCGAGAAGGAGCGCATCGGCACCGAGCTCAGCCTTGCGACGCGCATCCAGGCGGATATGCTGCCGAACATCTTTCCCGCCTTCCCGGAGAGACCGGAATTCGATATCTACGCGTCAATGACGCCGGCGAAGGAGGTCGGCGGCGACTTCTATGACTTCTTCCTTGTCGATGACAACCACCTCTGCGTGACGATAGCAGACGTATCCGGAAAGGGAGTTCCCGCCGCACTATTTATGATGATGAGCAAGATCATGCTCCAGAACTATGCGATGACCGGCCTCGGCCCCGCTGAGGTGCTGAAGCGCGTAAACGCACAGATCTGCAAGAATAACCGCGAGGAGATGTTCGTGACCGTCTGGCTCGGCATACTCGACCTCAATACCGGCGTGCTGACTGCGGCGAACGCGGGTCACGAGTACCCGATGCTGAAGGCGCCGGACGGCGAATTTGAGCTTATCAAGGATCGCCACGGCCTTGTAATCGGAGGCATCGACGGAGCAAAGTACAAGGAGTACACTCTCACGCTCACGCCTGGCTCGAAGCTCTTTGTCTACACCGACGGCGTTGCAGAGGCTACAAACGCAGCGGGCGAGCTCTTCGGCACCGACAGAACTCTCGCCGCACTGAGAACTGCCGGAAATTCGGCAAAGTCTGTGCTTGAGAGCGTTGACAAGGCCGTTGCGGAGTTTGTCGGCGAGGCGCCGCAGTTTGACGACCTCACTATGGTCTGCGTTGAGTATAACGGCAAGTTCGAGGGCAAGGAGCTGACAATCGAGGCAAAGATCGACAATCTTCCGGTCGTGACCGACTTTGTAAACGCCGAGCTTGAGGCGCTCGACTGCCCGATGAAGGCTCAGATGCAGCTCGATATCGCCATCGACGAGCTTTTCTCGAACATCGCAAACTACGCATATAACCCCGAGATCGGTCACGCTACCGTGCGCGTCGAGGTCGAGAAGGAGCCGCTGAGCGTTACCGTGACCTTTATCGATAACGGAACGCCGTATGATCCGCTTTCAAAGGCCGATCCGGACGTGACCCTCTCGGCTGAGGAGCGCGACATCGGAGGACTCGGTATCTTCCTCGTTAAAAAGAGCATGGACGATGTGAGTTATGAGTATAAAAACGGGAAGAATATACTTAAAATCAAGAAAAACATGGAGTAATGATGCAAAAAAGCAAGCTTAGAGCCGCCGCAGAAAAAATCTGGGGCGGCGTGGAAATGACGTGGCTGAGGGTTGTGCTCCTCGCTGTCGGAAGCGCGGCGCTGACCGCAATTTTCCTCATCGTGCCGATATTCAAGGGCACTAGCTTCGAGCGCATGGGCGTCTATATGGAGGCATGGGTGCTTTTTGCGATATTCATTATCGCAAATTGCAAAAAGCCGATTGAGGCGGCGGCAAAGACCTTTGTTTTCTTCCTTATAAGTCAGCCGCTGATATATCTTTTTCAGGTGCCGTTCAGCTGGCTCGGGTGGGGGATTTTCGGCTATTACCCGCGCTGGCTTGTGCTGACCGTTCTGACCTTTCCCGGCGCGCTTATCGGGTGGTATATCACAAAGCGCAGCTGGCTGAGCCTGCTTGTGCTCTCGCCGATGCTTGTGCTTTTGGGAGGAATGGGCTTCGGCTCTCTCCCGAATCAGCCGCTTGCCGCAGTATTCTGCCTCGCTCAGATTGTCATATACCTCTTCGTTTTTACTGAGAGCGCGGCGCAGCGAGCTGTCGGAATTCTTATTCCGGTCGCCGTGGTTGCAGTAATGCTTTTCACTCAGCCGCCGATAGATACAATCGGCACGCTCTTCCTGCCGGATGAACCGACTCTAAGCGAGAGCGCCGCCGTCGAAGCTGAGGACACGACGATTGCCGACGTTGCGCTTGTGGGCGATATGGTGCGCGTACATGCACACAAAGAGGGCGAAACGCGCTTCACGATCACAGACGGCGACAAGACCTACACCTATCACCTCAGAATCTACCTCGACCAAAACCGCGCAGTTCAGATCGAAATCACAGCCGAATAATAAAAAAGCACCCCGTTTTTGCTTTAACTTATCTTAACAACATTGTCCAAAGGGGTGCACTGGATTCCTGTTGTAAACGAATCGTCGGTTGACTTCTTCTCGGCAGCTGGATATGCTGTTTGCGGAGGTGCTTATGATGAATATAGAGCAATTCGGCGCATATATCACAGCAAAAAGAAAAGAGCGGAATATGACCCAGAAGGACTTGGCTGAAAAGCTTAACGTCACGCCAAAAGCGGTCAGCAGATGGGAGAGAGGTATTGGGTATCCGGATATTGAAAACATCGAACCGCTCGCGTCAGCTCTGGGAATTACCGTTTTGAATCTGTTTGCGTGCAGTGACACAAGCAATAATATCGATGCTGACGATATAATGAAGCTTGTCTGTGACTCTCTAGAAAAAGATAGAAAAAACAACCGCATTCAGGAAAGGACGGTCAGCGGGATTGTCGTTGCAGTGACTCTCCTTGTCGGGCTTCTGTTCTACATCGGAGGGTTCGGTAATATAGGCGCCTCCGTCTTTTTCGGATTATTGTCTTCCGGGATTGTAGTTTCTCTGTTTTATTTGTTTTCAGAAGAGGACGTCAGAAGCAGGAGAATCTATGTGTGCATACTGGCAGCATTCACAGCTATTGATATTGGATTGCTTCTGCTTGTCGTGCGTGGAGAATAGCGGCAGGTCTTTTACTGTTAAAAGTCAAGAGACTAAGCAGGCGTGACCATTGCGGTCACGCCTGTATAATAGAGCTTTTTGCACTTTTTGCATTGAATCTGCAATCAGAGAATGTTGATGATCTTCAGCATATTCACGCCGTCAACGATTATCTCGGCAAACCAGACGGAGCCGTCGGCCATCGAAATGCCGTGAGAGTTTGCGAACATATCAGTGCAGGTCTCCGCCTCGAGCGAAGCACGCACAGAATCGTCAATCGCGTCGGCGAGGTACTCCTTGAGAGCCTCGGGAGTGTCAAGCGCGCCCTTTGCGGTGTTGACGGGGAAGGAGGTCATATCCGCAACGGCGTCGTAGTCGCCCTCGAGCAGGGCGTTCTTGATATCGCGGGCGAAGCCCTCGACTATGGCCTTGGAGAAGCTTGACGCTACGGCGTAGGTTTCGTAGTCGGCCTCTTCGCCGCCGGTGGTGAACACCATATCCTCCGCGGTGTTCTCCTTATCGTCCTGCCAGGTGATGGTGTAGTCGTCGTTGAAGAAGATTTTGCCGGTGCCGTCCTCGTAAACCACCTCGTCCTCGAATCTTTCCTCGTCGAGATAGGTGCGGTTTACTCTCTTTGCGCCGTCATAGTTGAGGGTGAGAGTCTCGGCGTCCTTGTCGAGGGTGCCGTGGATCGTCCATATCGAGCTCTCCCACGCGCTGGAGCCCCAGATGACCTCAATGTTCGCGCCGTCCATTCCGTCGGCCTCGACTGTCATACCGGCTCTGCCGCAGCCATAGGTGCCGATAAAGTTCATAACGGGGTTCTGACCGTCCTCCTCCTCGGCGGGAGCGGCTTCGTCGGACTTTGCGGGCTCTTCGGTTTTTGCAGGTTCCTCAGCCTTTGCCGTTTCATCGGTGCCGGCGGGCTGGGAAGTCTGGCAGGCTGCGAGAGCGAATATCATTGTGAGTGCGAGCACAAGGCTCATAAGCTTTTTCATAATTTTGTACCTGTCTTTCTTTTCGTTCTGAGTGCTATTTCATTATAGCACTGCTGTCAAGACGATAGCAGAAAAGAAAAAGTTCCCTCCGCATTTGCGGAGGGAGAGAATTTATACAAGAGGCTTGTGCTCGCTTGTGAGGTGGGTTGCCACAAGGCGGCAGAGAAAGAATATCGCCGCGAACTCATCGTCCTGCCACATACGCATCGTTTTCTGCTCGGGACAGACAACGAGGTAGCCGAAGGTCACGCCCTCGCGCACGATGCGGCTTATGAGCGCGGCGTCGTAGTTGAGCGCGTCGAGCGCGGCGAAGAAGTCCGGCAGCTCGTCCTTTACGTCCTCAAGGTGGGTAAAGGAAACCATATCGCGCCCGTTGAGATACTCGCTGACCCGCGTGTGCTCGCAAAGAATTACCTGCGAGAGCACGTCCTTGAGCTGACCTGCGCCGTTTATGTAAAGGAGCTTGTTGAGCCGCAGATTTTCTGCAATCGGCGCAAATGCGCGCTGCATACGCACGTTCACTCCGCGCGATTCGTCGAAATTATCGGAGGCGAGGCGCAGCGTTTCGTAAAGCGAGTGCTTTGCGAGCGTTGTGATCTCAAGGTTTGCGTGCTTTGCGGGAACGTATATGATATAGCAGTTGCGGCCCTTTGACTTGCCGCGGTAGAGCGTTTTGTCGATTTTCGCAAAAAGCGAGTCAAAATCATCGCCGTCGATGGGGTAGGAGGCACAGCCGACGGTTGCCGTCATAAAGATATCAAGATCGCGGATATGAAGTATGCGGCGGAGCACCTTGCCTGAGTCGTAGACTCCGTCATAGAAGTCGTGAACATCGTCGTAGGAGTTGCTCTTCAGGTAGACTATCAGAAATTCGTCGCCGCCGAAGCGCCCGACCAGTCCTCCGGAGCCGAGAAAATCGGAAAGCGAGGTGGCTATCTCGGTTAGCACGCCGTCACCGGCGCGGTGCCCGTAGTTATCGTTTACGGACTTAAAATTGTCAAGATCCATCATACCGAGCGCAAACGGAATCTTTGCCTCGATAAGGTAGCGGATAAAGCGGATTATATATGCGCGGGAAACGACTCCGGTGAGAGAGTCGAGCATCGTAGTTATGTCGGCTTGCCTGAGCATCTCCGAAAAAAACGGATAGCTCGAAAGAAATTCGGCAGAATACACTTTGGCGCACCTCTCAGATAGACGTTTTTCGTTATTATAACAGATGGGCGTGATGTTTACAAGAGGTTTTTGCCGATGCTATACAATTAAATTTATGAAGTAAAATGTTGGGAAAAGTGTTGACACACACGGAAAAGTGTGTTAATATAATCGGGCGTTCCAAAGACAGCGAGTGGCGAAAAGCCGTAAATCTCGCCGAGGGCGGTCAAATTCATTGTGATTTTACCGAGTCTCTGTGTCTGCGGACATAGAGATTTTTTTGTTGAACGCGGATAAATAATCCGGAGGTGAAAACAAAACATGCCTAACGCAAAGGTACTGAGCGAGAAGCAGGCAATCGTAAACGAGCTCGTTGAGCGTCTTAACGGTGCTGCCGCCGGCGTTCTCATTGATTACAGCGGAATCTCCGTTGCCAATGATACCGAGCTTCGCCGCAAGATGCGTGAGGCCGGCGTCGAGTACACCGTAGTGAAGAACACCCTTCTTCGCCGCGCTAACGACACTGTCGGTTTCGCTGATCTCGATGGCGTTCTCAACGGAAATACCTCTCTCGCCACCAGCAAGGATGACCCCATCGCTCCTGCCCGCATCGCAAACGAGTATGCTGAGAAGCTTCAGGGTCACTTCGAGATCAAGGGCGGATTCATGGACGGCAAGGTCATGAGCATCGATGAGATCGTTGCTCTCGCCAAGATCCCCCCGCTGCCCACTCTTCGCGCACAGGTTCTCGGCACTATGCTCGCTCCGATCACGAGCCTCGCTATCGTGCTCAAGGCCATCGCAGAGAAGAATGGCGCTCCCGCAGAAGCCGCTGCAGAATAATCTTGCGGCTTAACACAAACTTATTAAATACAAACTAAACTTAAATTTTCACAGGAGGAAAATTAACAATGGCCAGCGAAAAGATCACTGCCCTTATCGAAGAAGTTAAGGCGCTTACCGTTCTCGAGCTTTCTGAGCTCGTACATGCACTTGAGGAAGAGTTCGGCGTTTCCGCCGCTGCTATGGCTGCTCCCGCTGCCGGCGCCGGCGCTGCCGCTCCCGCCGCTGAGGAGAAGACCGAGTTCGACGTAGTTCTCGCCGAGATCGGCTCTGAGAAGATCAAGGTTATCAAGGTTGTTCGTGAGATCACCGGTCTTGGTCTTGCTGAGGCAAAGGCTGCTGTTGAGGCTGCCCCGAAGGCAATCAAGGAAGGCGTTTCCAAGGACGAGGCCGAGGAGCTCAAGAAGAAGCTTGAGGAAGTCGGCGCAAAGGTCGAGCTTAAGTAATTTAAGCCCAAAGAAAAACGTACTCCCGATCCGAAAGGGTCGGGAGTTTTTATTTACGCGTAAAGTAGAAACCCCCCGGCTATGCCGGGGGAAATAAAGAGCTTCGAGCGAGGGGAAGAGTAGACAAGTAAAAAGCTCCCTGCTATAGTGGAAGTGGTTTGCCAACCACACAACTACAATAACAGGGAGGTCTTATCGTGAGAGATAAGGACATAAATAGTTTAGACCATACAACATGGAGATGTCAATACTACATTGTGTTTGCGCCGAAGTACCGCAGACAGATAATATACAAAGAGATAAAGGTGGACATAGGAAAAATTCTTAGGGGCTGTGTCAACAGAAAGGTGTTGAGATAATAGAGGCAGAGTTGTGCCCGGACCATGTTCACATGCTGCTGAGTATACCACCTAAGTATAGCGTATCGTCAATAATGGGGTACTTGAAGGGAAAAAGCAGTCTGATGATATTCGACAGACATGCAAATCTGAAGTACAAGTACGGAAATAGACATTTCTGGGCGAGAGGATATTTCGTAGATACAGTAGGACGCAATAAAAAGCAGATACAAGAGTATATAAGGAACCAACTGCGAGAAGATGAGTTGGCAGATCAAATAGGGCTGAAGGAGTTCGTAGACCCGTTTACG
>JAFVCD010000038.1 GCA_017479425.1 Oscillospiraceae bacterium | reverse complement strand
GCTCACCGCGTCTACCTCATATCCGCGCAGGGCAAACTGCACAAGGCTCGTTATAAAGACGATGGAGACGTTTTTATCCTTCTCGCGCAGCATGACTGCGGCGTCCATGCCGTTCAAATGCGGCATATTTATGTCGAGCAGAACGACCCCGAACTCCTGCCGGTAGTTCTCGATAAATTCATAGCCGTCCCGAAAGCGCTTGTAGCTGTATTTGCTCCCGCTCTCGCGCGAGTATCTCTCGATGTACTCATACAGCACCTGCGCCTGCGAGTCCTCGTCCTCCACGATAGCTACGTTTATCATCGTCTCACCCCTCTGCGACAGACCAATTTAATTTGATTTTATATCACGGTATGCACTTTTTCAAGAGAAACTTAATAAATCAGCAAGAGCGAAGAGCGAGATATTTTTTTGCTGCAATGACGACAAAAAGAGCCGGAATACTTTGTGTATTTCAAGATTTTTTGGCTGAATTACGGTGAAAAAGAGCTGCTATGCGCCGAAGCTGCATTTATTCAGAGGTTCCTTGATATTGACAGCGCGCGGTTCTGCCGCTATAATGTATCTGCAACTGATACAAGTTCGGAGGAAGCTATGGACACACGTTTTTCGTCAGCAATCCACACACTTATCATGATCGCGGGCGCGGAGGAGCCTATAACCTCCGAGCTTATAGCGGAGAGCGTCGGCACGAACGCAAGCTACATCCGCAAGCTCGCCGCCCTTCTCAAGCGGCGCGGGATAATCGACAGCCGTCAGGGCGCGCGCAGCTTTGCGCTTCTTGTGAAGCCGGAGGAGCTGACTCTTTACAGCGTTTATGAGGCGATATGCGGCTCTGAGCAGGTACACGTCTTTGACCTGCACCAGAACCCGAACGACGATTGCATCGTGGGGCGGCATATCCGCCCGGTGCTGACCGACGTGTTCCGCGGCATCGAGGAGAAGGCCGCCGAGGAGCTTAGAAACACAACGCTTGCGGACTGTATGCGTAAAATGAGAGCTGAAATCGACAAGGAGTGAAAACTATGAAGGCTGCAATTCTGAACGGGTACGATAAAAACTGGCGCGAGCTTGAAATAGGGGACATTCCGGTGCCGGAGCCCGGCGCCGGTGAGGTCCTGGTAAAAATACTCACCGCCGGGGTAAACCCCCTCGACAACATGATAATCCGCGGCGAGGTTAAGATGATAGTTCCGTACCATCTTCCGCTCGTCATGGGAAACGAGTTCTGCGGCGTAATTGAAAAGCTCGGCGCAGGCGTGAGCGATTTTTCTGTCGGAGACAGAGTTTACGGCAGAATGCCGCTAAGTAATATCGGCGCTTTCGCCGAGTATGCAGCGATAGCGCAGAGCGCAATCGCAAGGGTGCCGGACTATCTCACCGACGAGGAGGCGGCGTGCGTTCCGCTCACGGCGCTGACTGCGCTTCAGGCGCTCGAGCTTATGAAGCCCGCAGCGGGAGAGACCATTTTCATCTCCGGCGGAACAGGGAGCCTCGGTGCGATGGCGATCCCGGTCGCAAAAAGCTTCGGTCTTACCGTCATCACGAACGGAAGCGCCGCCAACAGAGACCGCGTTCTCGCCCTCGGCGCCGATCGCTTTGTAGATTACAAGACCGAGGACTACGCCGAGGCGCTCAGCGATGTCGATCACGTTCTCGATACGCTCGGCGACAGAGAATTGCCGAAGGAGTTTTCTATCCTCAAGCGCGGCGGCAGGCTTGTCTCGCTCCGGGGAATGCCGAACGGCGAATTTGCCTCACGCGCGGGACTTCCCGCATACAAGAGAGTGCTTCTGAAGCTCGCCGGAGCCAGATATGATCGTATGGCGGCGAAGAAAAATCAACACTACTACTTCGTCTTTGTCCACGAGGACGGCGCAGGTCTCAGGCGCGTCTCCGAGATCTTCTCCGCGCGCCGCATCGAGGCCTCCGTCGACGAGGTTTTCTCACTTGACGAGGTGAACAACGCGCTCAAAAAGGTCGCCTCCGGCAAGTCCCGCGGCAAAACCATCCTCCGTATCGCGGAGTAATACTTATCCCTGATTAAAAGCTTTAACCGAGCGCGCGAAAAGGGCAAGCGCGAATTGAAGATTTTGATTAGGGGTTAGTATAAAGTAAAAATCAGCAGGGGCTGCTGCAAAAAAACGTACTGTGTCATTGCGAGGCTCCGTAAGGAGCCGTTGGGTCCGTTTGCCTTTATAAACGGGTATTACGAATTCCCACGCCCACGTGCGCGCCGGCTCGGAATGACACTTTTTGCTTTTTGCAGCAGCCCCTGTTTTGCATTTATGAGCCGATGGACTCGTCGAAGAAGCCGAGCTTATCGAGCGCGCGGAGCGCGTTATAGAGATACCTTCTGTCGACGGTCAGCATACCCTGCATCGCACCGGCGATGGCGATAAAAAGCACGCTTATGCCGCAGGTTTTCGTGATCGCCTCCTGCTGCTCCTCGCGGAAGAGCTTTCCGGCAAAATGCCCCACAAGTCCGCCCGCGGCTATCGCGGCGCAGTTTATAATCGTTCCGAGTCCTATCATAAAATCACCCACGTTATTTATACTAAACTTCAATAAAAAGGTTTAATTCACCGCGGAATATTTTCCGCCATACGTTGTTGCCGCACTTGACCATATATCTCCATTATGCTCCGCGTGCGGCGCCGCGTCTGACGAAAAATCTTCTCGCGGCTCGGTTTAACCCTTTTTATTAAAGCTTAGTATACTCTTAAACCCGCGCAAATCAAAGAAAAATAATTTACTCCTGCCTGCTCGGCGCAAAAAAATTGCCTGGGCAAAAATTTTTTCGCTGGCACGGCGCAAAAAATTGTGCTATCATACTTTCCAAATAATCCGGAGGTAAAAGATGATCCTTCTGCATTTGTCGGACATACATTTCGGGAGAAACGACCCCAAGTACGGCATAGCCGACTCCTTTGAAAAGCACGACGAAATACTTGACGGTCTCCTGCGCGCCATCGAGGGGCTTGACCCCGAGTTCATGCCGGAGCACATCGTCGTCACCGGCGACATCGCGTGGAACGGAAAACAGAATGAGTTTGATGAGGCGAAGGACTGGTTCAGAAGGCTCCTCAGCGTAACGGGACTCACCGGAAAGGATATCTCCTTCTGCGTGGGCAACCACGATATAGACCTCTCCCGCAAATGCCGCCGCGAGAGGCTTGATAACGGCATGGTCTCGCGCATCGACGAGCTGTATCAGTATGAAAATCTGATGATCTCCGAGCCGCCGCTCTACGCCTACAACAGATTCTGCAGCGAGATGGGAATGGAACCGTACATATACCCGCTCGGCGACGGTGACGAGTACAGCTACAGCGTCGGTTACAAGGACATCGCCTTCCCCTCCGGCAAAAAGCTCCGGCTTCTGAGCTTCAACACATCGCTTCTGCTCGGCTCCGGGCTTTCCGAGGACAAGATGTGGCTCGGTCAGCCGCAGATAAAGGCGCTCATACAGAACGGCGTTCTGCCCTGCACGGACGAGGCGTGGTACACCGTCGCCCTCTTTCACCATTCAAGCAGGTTTCTGCACCCCAACGAAACGAGCTCCTATGACGGTCGTCCGGCAACGCTGACGCTTCTCGGCTCCTACGCTGACCTGCTGCTCTGCGGTCACACCGAGAGTGCCGGAAAGCCGCGGCTTATGAAGCAGCGCGGCGGCGGGAGCATTTTCTCCGCCGGAGCCGCGTATTACAGCGACACGCACGCAAATTCCTTCGCGCTCATCTACATTTCCGAAGAGAAAAAGTCGATGGCTATCCTGCCCTACGTCTACGAAAACGGCTGGAAGGAATACGATTACGCGGAAAACGACATTTGGCCGATTCTCAGGCAGAGAAAGAGCCATGAATCCGGCGTTCAGTACGGCGGCGAGCTTCTTCTGGAGGCGGACGGTGAGTATTTCCCGATACCGCTCGGGCAGTTCCGCCTTCTCGGCGGGGAGCTTTTAGATAACCGCATGGACATCATGAGCCCCTTTGAGGTCTCGTGGAAGCGCGGCGAGCCGGTCACGCTCTCTCTACCCGACCGCAAAAAGCGCATGGTCGAGGATCTTCTCAGATTCCGCAACTATCAGGAATGGCTCCAAAGCCACTCCACATCGGACGTGCGCTTTCGGATCTTAGATTCTCGCGGCTCTGTTCTCGCCTCGGGAACGGGCTGTGTTCTCAAAAAGCAGCTCGAGTACGGAACGGAGATACTATGGAAGATAATCCGCATCGAAAACGCCTTTCACGCGCTCTTTGAGCTGCCGGACAAGCCCGAACCGCGCGACGAGAACACGATAAACACGCTCCTCGCCCTTGCGGAAAACGGCCACACCTGCTGGCTCGATCCACCGCGCACCCACGGGGAGCTTCTGGATCAGCGCGGTTTGGAAAAGCTTATGAAGCGCGCGGAGGATAATAACCTCTTTTATCTGTGCAGCCGCGAGAATATAACCGTTTCGCTTTTCAGCACGGACGTTGCTTTCCGCGGCATGACCATAATGATCGGGCCGTACAGAGCAGACGCGGAGGATCTTCGGCGAAAGCTTGCGACCCTCTGCCCGGGCGATCAGCGCATGGCGCTGTTTGAGGCAGTGCCGGGCGCGAAGGCGTATCTTGTGTGGGATCACGAGCGGTTCTGGTGGCTTGAAAAAGCCATTGATGAGGCGCAGATATTTCAGATCGGAACGCTCCGCGGCTTTGTCGAGGCGCACGAGCTGACAGACACCAGTGGACAGGAGAAGAATATGACAGAAAATTCAGTAAAGCTTACGATAACGATACCCTCGGGCGAGCGGCCGCTCGTTGAATACGGCCGCCATTTCAACGTACACGGAGAGATAGAGCACAGCTCTCCCCTGCCGAGTGACGCCATTCTGACAGTCCGGCTTATGAGCAGTCAGGGTCAGGTGCTGCGCGAGGTGCGGCAAAACCGCAAAAACAACCGCAATCTCTACCTCTATCACCCAGATCTGACCGCATATCCCGACGAGATGGATCCCGGGCGCCTTGGTATGCTCGATTACGGCTTTCCGGAGCTTATGGTGAAGGACGTCGAGCGCCCGATGGACTCAATGCGCGACGCGACCATAAAATGCTGGTACTCCGACGATAAGTACAAGGCGCTCATCGTGAGCGCTACGGGAGTTGAGCAGGGCAGGATTTTCGACGACGGCGTTGGCTTCACAGACGAAAACGGCGAGCCGTACCCGATGCTCGCAATGGGCGACTACCGCATAGAGGTCGAGCTTGCCACCGCCGACGGCGACACTCTCGCGCGAGCGGCGAAGGAGATTCGCATCGGCCGCCGCACGGCGCAGGCGATAGTCCGCTTCAATCCGTGGGAGCACCGGCTCAACATGACAAAGTGGTGTCAGGATATGAATTTCGGCATCATAAACGACGTTCTGCCGGGTTATATGGAGCCGTACACCGGAACGTGGCTCTATCACATGGGGCTTCTGCCGATGTACCGCTCGAACGATATCGCGCTCTATAACGGCGTTCCCATCCATATGTTCGTCTATCTAATCGACCCAACGAGCACGTCCTACGAAACTGAGCTTGCCTATCTCCAGTCGCGCGGGACAGTCGGCGACCCGAAAATGTTCCACGCGTATCACTACGATATCGGCGAGGCGCTCGTCGGCTCCGGCCGCTCCTATGAGCGCCGCGGCAAAATTGTCGAATTTCCGGAGGATGAATATCTGGCGCTCTGCCGCGTTGACGTTGTCAACGGCAAGGCAAAGGAAAACTGCTTCAATCTCAACGAGGAGGCCGTTGAAAAAATGCTTTTCGACCTCGACAGCGTGACCGTTTCCGCCGGAGACACCATAGCCGTAACCGGCGTTGTGAAGCCGTGGCAGCTCGACCCGGGCGACTTCCGCCTGCGCCCCGAGAATATCTACGATATAGGCGACAGCGTGCAGGCTCTGCACTACGAGATTGACGACGGCGAGTCGGTCAGAACCGAAACGCGCGCTCTTTTGATGGAGAGAGTCGACATTCACCCCATCGGCTCGTCGGTCTATGAGTTCTATAATCTCTTTTACATCGACCCGTCGCTGAGGGGCAAAGACCTCTCCCTACGCATAACCGCCTGTGATAAGCGCGGCGAAAAGTCCGGCGCCTCGAAAAAGCTCACGCTTCGCGTAAAATAAAAAACGTGTCACTGCGAGGCTCCGCAAGGAGCCGTGGGGTCCGCTTTACATGATAAAGAGTACTGCGGATTCCCGCGCCGGTTTACGAACCGGCTCGCAATGGCACGTTTTCCTTTTTATACTAACCCCTGATTAAAAGCTTTAACCGAGCGCGCAGAATTTTTTGCGTCATACAAGGCGTCCGGTGCAGACAATACTTTGTGTATTATCAAGCCGGATAACGAAGTATGACGCGAAAAGGGCAAGCGCGAATT
>JAFVCD010000037.1 GCA_017479425.1 Oscillospiraceae bacterium | reverse complement strand
GATTATGCGCCGTGAAGGGGCCTCTTGGCCGGCCCCTGCACAGATCCCCGCCTCATTTATCCAACGCGTTTTTTTTGTCTACACTCTGAGCTCCGCCGGTATTCGGCGGAGCTTTTCTTATATCAGCTCAATGAGCGAGTTAATGACCTTTACTGTCCCGCGAGGGAAACGGCGGGTGTTCCGGAAGAGCTCCTCCTCTGAATATCCGTCGGAGTTCAGGAAGATGCCCTCGACCCCGCAGGAGGCGGCGACGCGCATATCGCTCGAGAAGTCGTTTCCAATCATAACGCAATCCTCCGCGCGGAGACTCTCGAGATCGAGGAGCTTTGTCATAAAGCGCGGATCGGGCTTCTTTATCCTATGGTCGGAGGAGATGAAAATACGGTCGAAGTACTCGTACAGCCCGAGCTTTTCAAGCTCCGGAATAGTAAATACAGCCTGCGCGTTCGAGAGAAGAAGGAGCTTTTTGCCGCGGTGCCGGAGCTCACGCAGCACCTCATGAGCGCCTGGCATCTCGCGCAGACGATTGCGGGAAATAACGCGGAAAACATTTGCCGCCATGTGAACGAAGCCCTCTTCGGCGGGAGCAGCTACGGCGCGGTCGCGGCGCAGAAGCTCGCTGAATACCTCGCTGAGCTCAATCTCAGGATACTGTCCGCCGAGCCTGCGCTCCTTTTCAGCGCAGAGGCGGAGATACTCGCTTCTGAGCTCCTCCGGAGTGTAGTCGGCGCCGTAAACGCCGTACAATTCAGCCATTGTGCTCCATAGCTCGGGCTTGGATTCGTCTGTCCAGATGTCGGCAAGGGTGCCGTACAGATCAAAAATATACGCTTTCTTTTCCATAGTTCACCTCAAAATCACGCTTGTCTGAGAGCCTAAGGTCAGCTCTGTGCCGTTCAACTCAGCGCCGCCGAGACCTATCGCTCCGGCAACGGCCTTAAACTGCATATCCGTAACGCCGGACAGATCGACGGTTATATCGGAGCCGGTGGTGTTGTGCAGTACGCACACAGCGCTGCCGTCCTTCTCAGCGATAAAGCCGCCGAGCTTCGTGCCCTCAAAATCGAGGGCTGTGTATTCGCCGGAGGCGATCTCGGGATTTGCCTTACGGAGCATAATCAGGCGCTTGTAGTAGTTATACAGGCTTGTCGCGCTTACAACCTGCTCGGCGGCTGTCTTATCCTGCTTTTTAGAGGAATCGTAGGTCGTGCCGATGGGATCCTTGACGGTATCGCCGTCGCCCCAGAGGATAGCGAGACGGCGGTTTGCGTCGGTGCTCGCACCGCCTCGGCTGCCGCGCATATCAAGCTCCTCGCCGTAGTAGATGAACGGCGAGCCGGGGGAGAGGATATAGAGGTTCGCCGCCATCTGGATCTGATTTGCGCTCGCTGTCAGAAATCCCGCGGCTCTGTCCATATCGTGGTTCGTTATGAAGAGCGCCGCCTGACTGCCCTCGCGCTTGGCGCGAATGCTGTCGAGGTAGCCGTCGATGTAGTGGGTAAAGGTATTTACGTTGCCCTTTTTCGCGGTCTCCGCTATAAGACCGGAGGACTGCGAGATAGTGAAGTTAAAGCAGTTCATGGAGGGATAGTAGTAATCGGTTATTCCGTCGGTGTCCCAGACCTCGGCGATGAAGTAGCCGTCGGGACGAAGAGAGCGCAGACGAGCGATGTACTCATCCCAGAAGGCCGCAGAAGCGGCGTTGTCACCGAAGTAGACGTACTTTGCGGCGTCGAAGCGGAAGCCGTCAACTCCGAGGTCAAGGTAGTGCTTCGCAACGTCGTAGACCGCCTCGCGCACCCGCTCACTGTCGAAGTTCAGCTCAGGCATAGAGCCGGAGAAGTTCGATTCCACGAAAACGTCCGTGCCCGCAACGGCGGAGAAGGTTCTTCCGGCGGGCGCTTTTTCGCCCTTTCTGTAATAGGAGTAGAAATCGTAATATTCGTTATCGGTCTCGCCGGATTTCTGCGCCGCCTTGAAGTAGGTAAACCAGGCGTTAGACGAGCCGGTGTGATTGATGGGCAGGTCGAGAATGAGCTTAACATCGCGCTCGTGGCAGAGGTCGACAAGCTCCTTGAGGTCAGCTTCGGTGCCGAACGCAGGGTCGATCTCGTAATAATCGCTGACGTCGTACTTGTGATAAGACGGGGATTTGTAGATCGGAGTGAGCCATATGCCCTCGATACCGAGGGAGAGGCCGGACTGAGGATCGCCGTCGTTGAGGTAGTCCATGCGGTTAATAATTCCGCGCAGATCGCCCGTACCGTCGCCGTCGGAATCTGAAAACGAGCCGACGAAAATCTCGTAAAAAACTCTGTCGTTGCCCTGCGCGCTGCCGTCGCCGGAAAAAGAAACGTCAGTAACTTTATATTCTCCTGCGGGCTCAGGCTCAGGCTCGGGCTCGGGTTCCGGCTCGGGAGCGGGCTCGACTACGGTCTGAGGCGCTTCGTCGGGTACTGAAGGCTCCGGCGAGGCGGGCGCGGTACAGCCTGCGAGAAGCGAAAATATCAGTAAAATTACCGTAAGATTTATGAGCTTTTTCATTTTCTTCACCTCTGACATATTTTAAAATGAACTGCGACCGTTGTCAATACCTATATAAAATGTCTGCATAGTATTGTAAATATCGGTCAAATTGCTTGCAAAACTGAACGCGCGGCGTTATAATCAGCGCATGAGAAGAAAAGAATTATATTCGCCGGAGCTGCTTTCGGCGCTCAAAAAGAAAAACAGAATAAGCAAAGCCGCACTGAGTGTTTTCCTATGTGCGGCTGTTTTGGCGTGTATCGTGATGTGCAGTATCCAGACTACGCTGACTTCTCGCAGATATGAGCTTATCACGATGGCAGTCAGCACGGTCGCGGGGTGGGTGGCTATCTACTGGTCGCTCGATGTGATAGGCGCGCGCAGAAAGCTCATCTCCCACGCCGAAACGCTCCTTTCCGGCGAGCGCGAGAGCTTTGAGGGAGAGTGCAGAGTTTTGCCCGACAGGGTGCGAATACCGGGAAGCGTGGAGATAGTCAAGGTCAGAGTCGGAGAAAAAATGCTGAGCCTCGATAACGCGCTTGTCAAGAACTTCGACTGTGACGGCAAAAAGGTCAGGGTCGAGAGTGTACACGGCTACATAGTGAGCTGGGAGGTGGCGGAATGAAATTCCTGCGAAACGTCCTCTCGCGGCTGTGGCTGTATCTTGTGTGGCTTGTCATATCGGTGATGATATGGGGGCAGGTCTATTCAGTCATCACGGACACCACCCCGGATAAAAAAATCTCCGTCTACGTCGAGTCGCCGGAGGTGATGAGTACCGAGTTTTCGGCTGAGCTTGAAAAAACTCTGCCGGAGGGGTTGAGATTCATCAAGGTGCGCCCGTTTACCTACGCAATGTTCTACGACGAGACATTTTTCAAGGCGGATATCTACATTGTGCCGGAGTCGGAAATAGAAGAGCTGTCAGACGCCTTTACGGGCGAGGGCGCTGAGCTTTCCGGCGGCGCGCTCGCTTATTTTGAAACGAACGGCGAAGCCTATTATCTCTTTTACGGCAAAGACTCTCAGCACCTGTCGGACGGCAAGGCCGCCGAGGTGGGAGAGAGAATACTTAATATGAGGTGAGGAAATGAAAAAGATGGTAGTTTTCGCGCTTATTCTTACGCTTTTGCTCGCATCGTGCGCACAGACTGTCGAAAAGGAGCCGGTCTCCGCGCCCGACGTTTCCGCGGATGCTCCTGCTGTGGATGCTCCCGCGGCGGAGAAATACACGCCTGCGCCCGTTTCAAGCGATACGCTCTACGTTAAAAAGGTCGACGGAATCGGCGACGGCTTCATAATGGGTATGGACGCGTCGAGCGTTATCGCGCTTGAGGACAGCGGCGTGAAGTACTATTCCTTTGACGGCGAAGAGGAGGACGTGTTCAAAATACTTGCCGACAACGGCATCACGCACATCCGCGTGAGAGTATGGAACGATCCTTATGATGAAAACGGAAACGGTTACGGCGGCGGCAACAACGATATCGACAAGTGCGTAGAGATAGGCAGGCGCGCCACAAAGTACGGAATGAAGCTCATCGTCGACTTCCACTATTCCGACTTCTGGGCGGATCCTGCAAAGCAGTTCGTTCCGAAGGCGTGGCAAGGCATGAGCGTTGAGCAGAAGGCGGACGCACTCTATAAATATACTGTCGAGAGCCTCACAAAGCTCAAGGACGCGGGCGTTGACGTCGGCATGGTCGCCGTCGGCAACGAAACGAACCAGTATTTCTGCGGCGAAAAGAGCTGGCTGAAGATTACTCTGCTTATGAAGAGCGGCTGCAAGGCTGTGCGCGAGATATTCCCCGACGCGCTGATCGCTCTGCACTTTGCCAACCCCGAAAACAACTCCTATCCCGCCTACGCAGAAAAGCTCAACGAGTACGATGTCGATTACGATGTTTTCGGCTCGAGCTATTATCCTTACTGGCACGGCACCCTTGAGAATCTTAGCGCCGAGCTTGCCGAGGTCGGCAAAACATACGGCAAAAAGACGATGATTATGGAAACAAGCTGGGCATACACCGCTGAGGACACGGACTTCAACGGCAATACGATAGGCGAGGGGAGCCTCGTTACGAAGAACTACCCCTACACAGTTCAGGCGCAGGCTAACTGCGTGCGCGACGTAATTAACTGCGCCGCATCCACCGAAACCTGCATCGGCGTATGCTACTGGGAGGGAACGTGGATCTCCGTCGGCACCGAGAGCTGGGATATTAACCACGAGAAGTGGGAGAAATACGGCTCCGGCTGGGCTTCAAGCTTCGCCGCCGGCTATGATCCGAACGACGCAGGAAAGTATTACGGCGGCTGCGCCGTAGACAATCAGGCTTTCTTTGACGCGCAGGGTCATGCGCTCGAATCCCTCAAGGTCTGGGCGCTTGCAAAGACCGGAAACGAGATAGCGACAAAGCCCGACGCCATCGAGGATGTGAATCTTATGATCGACCTCGCGGGCGAGATAGAGCTTCCCGCAACCGTCAACGCCGTAATGACCGACGACTCAAAAGAGGCGATTCAGGTCGAGTGGGATATAGACGACGCTAAAATTGCGGAGATGAAGTCCGGCGGCGTAAAGAAGTACGATATTACCGGCAGGGCGGGGGATTTCACCGCGCACGCTTATGTTTCAATGGTAGAGTACAACTATCTTCAGAACTGGTCGTTTGAGGAGGGCGAAGAGGCTTGGACGGCGACGAACCTTGCCGCTACTGAGCAGCTATACGTCGAGGATAAGCAGACCGATTCCATGTCAGGCTCGAAGCACTACCACTTCTGGTCGGCGGGGAAGGACACAGTAGAGTTCAGGCTCGAGCAGACTGTTTCTGACCTAAGACCGGGCTCGTACAGCTTCGATATTTCAATCATGGGCGGCGACTGCGGAGAGACTGAGATTTACGCCTACGCGATCACCTCCGACGGAGAGGTGAGAAGCGAGCTTATGCCGATAAGCGGTTACGGAAACTGGAGCTCCGGCAATACCGGCGCATTTGAGGTCAAGGACGGAACTGTCACCGTCGGCATCTATGTTCGCTGCTCTGGCGAGGGCAACGGCGCGTGGGGAAAAATCGACGATGCAAAGTTAAATTCTTCAAAATGATACTGTTTTGTACTATTTGCAATACTGAATTTGTAAAAATGCAAAAATAATTGTTTACAACTTCCTTAAATGGTAGTATAATGACGATAATTTAACAGGGGTACCCCTGTTATTATCTCTCACAGAGTGAGAGATAATGATGTATTTAATACATAGAAGGAGGAAATTTGAAATGAAGAGATTTGTAGCAATCGCACTTGCGCTTGTCATGGTATTCGCCATGGCGGCCTGCTCCGGCGGCAACACACAGCAGCCCGCGAGCAACACCCCCGCAAACAATACCCCAGCGACTAACGACACCCCCGCAACGAACACCCCTGCAACGAACACCCCTGCAACGAACGATCAGCCCGCAACCTCCGCTCTTGCCGGCACATACAACATCGTAGTATGGACCGGTGAGGCCGCTGTCGAGCTTACCAAGAAGCAGATCGCAGACTTCAACGCTTCCAACACCGACGGCATCACCTTCAACGCTGAGGTCAACCCCGTTTCCGAGGCTACCGCAGCCGATCAGATGCTCGTTGACATCAACGCAGGCGCTGACCTCTACTGCTTCGCGCAGGATCAGTTCGCCCGCCTCGTACAGGGCGGCGCTCTCAACAAGCTCGGTGTTAAGGCCGCTGAGACTGTTGCCGCTGCTAACGACGCCGGCGTTGTCGGTGCTGCTACCGTAGGCGAGGATCTCTATGCTTATCCTCTTACCTCCGATAACGGCTACTTCATGTACTATGATAAGTCCGTCATCCCCGACGCTGACGTTGACTCCCTCGAGAAGCTCATCGCTGACTGCGAGGCCGCCGGCAAGTACTTTGCATTCGAGACCAACACCTCCGCATGGTACCTCGCAGGCTGGTTCTTCGGCACCGGCTGCGTCTCCGAGTGGACCACCGATTCTGACGGCGAGTTTGTCTCCGTCAACGATACCTTCAACTCCGACAAGGGTCTCATCGCTGCGAAGGGCATCAAGAAGCTCGTCGACAGCGCGATGAACCTCTCCAGCTCCTCTGCCGCTGAGTTCGCTAACGGCGCTGCGATCGTTGTTACCGGCACCTGGGCTTACAACGATATCCAGGCTGTTCTTGGCGACAACATGGGCGTTACCGATCTTCCTTCCTTCGAGGTTGACGGTCAGAGCTATCACATCGGCTCCTTCAACGGCTGCAAGCTTATGGGCGTAAAGCCTCAGGGCGACGATACCACCAAGCAGGCCGCTCTCCACAAGCTCGCTCAGTACCTCACCGACGAGGAGCGTCAGACCGAGCGCTTCAACGAGCTCGCATGGGGTCCTGCAAACCTCAATGCTCAGAAGTCCGACGCCGTTCAGGCAAACCCGGGCCTTGCCGCTCTCTTTGCACAGAACGCTTACTCCGTACCTCAGGGTCAGATCCACGGAGCTTGGTGGGATATCGCCAAGGTCATTGCTGACGATGTTAAGGCAGCTACCGACGAGGCCGGTCTCAAGCAGGCTCTTCAGAACTACAGTGACAAGATCGCAGCTCTCTTCACCATGACTGCTGAGGAGAAGCAGGCCTGGAGCGCTATCGGCGCTATCGTCGGCACCTCCTGGGATACCGACATCCCCATGAACAAGGTCGCTGACGGCGAGTTCGAGACTGCTGCTCTTGAGCTTCACGCAGGCGAGGAGTTCAAGGTTCGTCAGGGCGCTTCCTGGGACGTCAACTACGGTAAGGACGGCGTTGCCGGCGGCGACAACTGCGTTGTTGAGGCTGACGGCACCTATAAGATCCACTTTGTAGAGTCCACCGGAATGATCACCCTTATCGCTCAGTAACCTTCACCAAAGAATAAAGCTTTGGCTTAATAAGTGATTTATAGGCCGGAGTCAGGAACATAATCTTGACTCCGGCCTCATTTTAACAGGGGATGGTATTTAGATGAAGAGACTAACTGACCTTGAATACCTGATGCTGCCGAAGTGGAACAAGTTCTGGTACAAGTTCCTGATGTTCTTTGTGGATATTCCGGCTAACCTCTGGAACGGCATAAAGGGCATAGGCGGCAGTATCGCAAGCTTCTTTAAGGCGATCGGCAGAGAGTTTGCCGACATCGGCAAGACCTTCGCCGAGGGCGACTGGAAGACCAAAACCTCATTTCTGGTTATGGGCTTCGGCAATATCGCGCGCGGGCAGATTCTCCGCGGCGTGCTTTTCCTCATTTTTGAGATCGTATTCGTATGGTATATGATAACGCCGTTCGGCGGCGCCTACTGGGTGCAGATGCTCGGCTCCCTCGGACTTCAGGGCCCGGAGAAGGGCTATGACGAGATCCTCGACCAGTACATATCTATTCCGCACGATAACTCCTTCCGCATTCTTCTCTACGGCGTTCTGACTATCTTCTTCATCGTCGCCTTTATCTACACCTGGCGCGTCAACGTGAAGCAGAACAAGATCGCGGAGGAGATACTGAAGAGCGGCAAGAAGCTCAAGAGCGGCAAGGACGATCTCAGAAGCCTTGTTGACGATCAGTTTCACAAGACCCTGCTTGCGCTTCCGCTTACCGGAATCCTCGTTTTCACCGTTATGCCGATAATCTTCATGATCCTCGTCGCGTTTACAAACTACGACGGCGCGCACAACGGCTACACGAATGCGCTCTTTACATGGGTCGGCCTCGATAACTTCAAGACGATGTTCTCATGGGATGTCGGCGGCGTCAACTATGCCGCGACCTTCGGCGAGGTTCTGACCTGGACTCTTATCTGGGCGTTCTTTGCAACCTTCTCAAACTATTTCCTCGGCATCTTCGTCGCTATGATGATCAACAAGAAGGGAATAAGAGTCAAGAAGCTGTGGAGAACTATCCTTGTTCTCACGATTGCTATCCCGCAGTTCATCTCCCTGCTTTACGTTTCCAAGATGTTCACGCTGAACGGCCTTATAAACGGCGCGCTCCTCAATTTCGGCCTTATCGACAAGGCGATCGACTTCTGGGGCGATCCTATGCTCGCGCGCATTATGGTCATCGTAATAAACATCTGGATCGGTATTCCGTACCTTATGCTTATTGCAACCGGTATTCTTATGAATATTCCGGCTGACCTCTATGAGTCCGCGAAGATCGACGGCGCCAGCGGCTGGAAGCAGTTCTCGAAGATCACTCTTCCGTATATGCTCTTCATCACCGGCCCGTATCTGCTCACAAGCTTCACGAGCAATATGAATAACTTTAACGTTATCTACCTGCTCACCGGCGGCGGCCCCACAAACCCCGCGGCGTCCGGCGCTTCCGGCTCAGTTGGCTTCACCGATCTTCTTATCACATGGCTCTTTAAGATCACCACCGGCTCCGATACGAAGTACTATCTTGCGTCCGTTGTCGGTATTCTCGTCTTTATTGTGGTAGCGTTTATCTCGCTTGTCGTCTATAACCTGCTGCCCTCAGTCAAGAATGAGGAGGATTTCCAGTGATGAATGAAAATAAAACTCCGAAAAGGCATCTTGGCCTGAAGGCGTCCAGCGCCATTTCAAATTCGATTATCCACGTTCTGCTCGTTATTATCAGCATTATCTGGCTAATTCCGTTCGTTTGCATAGTTTTGCAGTCCTTCCGCGTTGAGAGCACCTATCAGGTCGGCTATGTTATCCCGAAGCAGTGGGGCCTCGATAACTACATCAAGCTCCTCGACACTAACTTCCCGCAGTGGTACTTCAACACCTTCATCTGCGCCGTTGTCGTTTCCGTAACGCAGACCATCATCGTGCTCTGCATGAGCTACACGCTCTCGCGCTTCCGCTTCAAGCTCAGAAAAGCGCTTATGCAGTTCATGCTGATTCTCGGAATGTTCCCCGGAATGCTCGCTATGATCATTCTCTACCGCGTACTCGACGACCTGCACCTGACCGGCCAGTACGGCAGCTCGGTGCCGGGACTTATCCTCGTCTACGTCGCCTCCTCCGGCATGGGCTATTACGTTTCCAAGGGCTTCTTCGATACCATTCCGAAGAGCCTTGATGAGGCAGCCAGAGTTGACGGCGCAACGAGAGCGCAGGTGCTTACAAAGATCATTCTTCCTCTTTCCAAGCCCATCGTAATCTATACGATTCTCACCGCGTTCATGGGCCCGTGGGGCGACTTCGTCTTTGCGCGTTACGTCTCGCAGATGTTCCCGGGCGCGATGAACGTGGCGGTCGGACTTCAGTCCTGGCTCGCTACGGACACGATGACCTTCAATAACTACACTCTGTTCTGCGCAGGCGGCGTTGTCGTAGCGCTTCCCGTTGCGATACTCTTTATGTGCCTGCAGAAATACTATGTCGAGGGCGTCACAGGCGGCGCCGTCAAGGGATAAGAGGAGGAGATAATATGGCAACCGTTAAGCTTACAAACGTAAAAAAGGTGTACGACAACAACGTCGTCGCCGTTCACGATTTTAATCTCGATATAAAGGATAAGGAATTTGTGGTTTTCGTCGGTCCCTCAGGCTGCGGAAAATCCACAACGCTCCGTATGATCGCGGGTCTTGAGGAGATCTCCGGCGGCACCGTCGAGATCGACGGCGAGGTCGTCAACGATCTCCAGCCGAAGGACAGAAATATCGCGATGGTCTTCCAGAACTACGCTCTTTATCCGCATATGACAGTCTACGATAACATCGCGTTCTCGCTTCGCCTTCAGAAGATGCCCGAGGACGTCATCTACGAGAAGGTCACGAACGCCGCCGAGATCCTCGGCATCACCGAGTATCTTCTCAGAAAGCCGCGCGCGCTCTCCGGCGGTCAGCGCCAGCGCGTCGCCATCGGCAGAGCCATGGTGCGCGACAGCAAGGTGTTCCTTATGGATGAGCCGCTCTCGAACCTTGACGCGAAGCTCCGCAACCAGATGCGCGCTGAGATCATCCTGCTCCGCCAGAAGCTGAACACCACCTTCGTCTACGTTACCCACGATCAGACCGAGGCTATGACCCTCGGCGACCGCATCGTTATCATGAAGGACGGCTTCATTCAGCAGGTCGGCACTCCGGCAGAGGTATTTGAGATGCCGAAGAACCTCTTTGTCGCGGGCTTCATCGGCGCACCGCAGATGAACATCATCAAGACCGAGCTCAAAAAGCAGGGCGGTGAGTATTCTGTTTCTCCGTTCGGCGTGAAGTTTATTGTTGACGGCGAGAAGGGCGCCGCGCTCAAGGCTAAGGGCGCGAAGGAGGGCGAGATCTGCCTCGGCGTTCGTCCTGAGCATATCGTCCTTGCAAAGGCAGGGCAGGGCATACCCTGCACCCTCGAGGTCAACGAAATGATGGGCTCTGAGCTTCACCTCCACGTCTATACCGAGGACGGCACTCGCCTTATTGTCCGCGTTCCGACTGTCGGACTTGACGCAAAGGAGAGAGAGGGACTCAAGCAGGGCGCAAAGGTCTGGATAACCTTTGAGTCGAAGGTAATGCACTTCTTCGATCCCGAGACCACCGAGAATCTTCTCAACTGATGTTGTTTTTGCGAAACTCAATTTTCCTCAAAAGGGCAAATTGACCTTTCCTGACCAACAACGGGTAAACTCAGGAATAATTACATTCAGATAAAACATAGAAATAAAGACAAAATAGACTTAGACAGGTCTTCAAGTAACTCT
>JAFVCD010000036.1 GCA_017479425.1 Oscillospiraceae bacterium | reverse complement strand
GCTCCCATGACGCCACAAGATGATGATCGCTTACATTGAACTGCCGAGCCGCCTCATGGTAACTCAGCCTTGCACTCATCATCGTCTCGACAACTTTTTGCTTGAATTCACCAGTGTATCTCTTGTTCGGTATTCCTTTTGCCATAAAACAACACCCCACTTGTTAGTAGTATACCATACTTGTCTAACAAATGGGGTGCTGTTCAGTGAGTCCGGGGTTTTTTTAATGCTCGCCTTATCTTTTTATATCGTAGTTCATGTTCATGATGCTGCGGATCTGATCTGCGGAGTCGGTGATGTTCGCGTCGCCGCGGATGGTGTGCTTGATTACAGAGGAGGCGACGGCGAAGTTTACCATATCGTCGGGGCTGTAATTGTTCATCATCGCGTAGATAAGACCGGAGGCAAAGGCGTCGCCGCCGCCGACGCGGTCGAGAATGTTGAAGGTGAAGAGCTTACTCTCCCACGTTCTGCCCTCGTACCACATATAAGCCATGAGACTGTTCTCGGAGCCGGAGTGGGCATAGCGGACGTGGCGGCCGATGCACTTTATGTTCGGGTAACGCTTCGCGAACTCGCGGAAGATGTTATCCTGCTCGCCGAAGCGCGGCTGGAGGGGAACTCCATCCTTGACGTCGCCCTTGGAGTGGTCGTTCTCGTCGACCCAGAGGTGATACGGCTCAATGCCGAGGAGCACGTCGACGTAGGGGAGCACCTGAGTACAGTAATCTCTCGCCTCCTCCCACGTCCAGAGACGGGAACGGAAGTTGCCGTCAAAGGAGACGGTGAGTCCGAGCTCCTTCGCCTTCTTGACGCACTCGAGGATGAAATCGGCGCAGGAGGGACTGAGCGCCGGAGTGATGCCGGAGAGATGGAGCCAGTCGAAGTCCTTGAGAAGCGCGTCGAGATCGACCTTCGTGAGATCATACTCGGTGATGGCGCTGTGCTTGCGGTCGTAGGTCACCTTGGAGGCGCGGATTCCGTAGCCTGTTTCAAGGTAATAGGTGCCGAGACGGTGAGTCGGAGTTTCCTCTGGTGTGGAGAGAATTACCGGCGTGCAGTGAACGTCGTTGGAGCGGAGCATACGGATCGCGCTCTTTCCGATGGAGTTGTTCGGCACAACTGAGAAGAAGGTGGAATCAATGCCGAGGTTTGCGAGCGCGAGGGCGATATTCGCCTCGGAGCCGCCGTAGCTCGCCTCAAAGGAGTTTGCCGCGCGGATCTTGTCATAGTTCGGCGGAGTCAGGCGAAGCATGATCTCACCGATTGTGATAAAGCGCTGGGGACTGTCGGAGTGCAGAAGCGGGTTTTTGTGTTCCATTTTATAATTCCTCCTTCTTATTTATCCAAGAAACTCTTGTATTTATTTCAGGTGATTCAAAAAATCTTGCGGTTTTGTCTCGCTCAGTGTCGTTCCACTTGTCAAAGCCCTCGGGCGCGATGTGCTCGCCGTATTCGCAGTCATAAAATCTCGCGATCCCGTAGTCGCGCCAGGGCCTCGCAAGGTATATGCCGGAAACGCCCTCCTCTGCGGTGAAGCGGCAGCGGCGGAACTCCATGCCGGTCTTGTTCTCAAGCCCGTGCGCCGGCGCGCAGACGTAGCCGACATTGCGCTTATCGCGGATTGAGCGGATCTCGCATTCCTCAAACACCGCGTTGCCGCAGCCGAAGATGAAATCGACGGTTCCCTCGATAAGACACCTTTTAAATATCTGCCTCATCGGCTCATAGCGCCTTAGCGCCGGTGGAAGCATATCGACGTAGCGCTGCGTGAGATCGTAGGGCAGCGGCCCGCAGAAAAGCGTATCCTGCGTGGAGGTAAGGCGGCAGTTTTCCATCTCAAATCCGTCGCCATAGACGGTCAGCGCAACCTCCTGACCGAGAACCTCGGGATAGCGCGAGTAGTTCTTTATGGTCAAATCGGTCATTTTGACGTTGTCGCCGGTAACGGCGAGGGTAAAGGTGCGGAAGGTGTTGAACTCGCGCCCGTCCGGATGCGGCTTTCGCGCGTAATCGCCGAATTCGAGCACCGTTTTGTCCATTCCTGCGCCGATGATGGTCACATTTGAGGCGCTGAGCGTGAATTTTCCGCGGTAAACCCCCTCGGAAAGATGTACAATACAGTCATTTTGCAAATTTGTTAAAATTGTATTAAGAGAATCTGATGGCGAAATATATATATTCTGCGGCATAATCAGCGATTTTTCACCCCTTTTTAGCAGTAATTTGACCAAGATGTATTATAGCATAATGTCAAAATAATAAAAATGGTACAAACGAAAGATGTCTTTTTTGTGCATAAAGTAAATCGTTTTTGATATGTACAATTAAGATGTCAAAATTCTATAATAAATAAGCAATAAATTCCGTCATAATCGCTATAGGTGTAAGATGCAGAAACAGAGATCATTTTCCGAATACAGAAACATAGATCTGGTGCTGTTTGCGGTAATGCTTGCCGTTTCCGAAACGCTTATCGTCAACGCTGCTGTCAGATGGTTCCCGATGGAGGCCTACACGGTTTCTGTCGTCGGCGCCATAACGAGCATCGTGATGATGCGCTGGGGATACTGGGCAGGCATGCACGCATTCTTCGGCGGCATTGTTTACTGCTTTGCCTCCGGAGCGGGCCCCCGGCACTATATCGTGTACTGCGTCGGCAATCTCTTCTCTCTTATAGCTATGGCGATGGTAAAGCTTCTCGGTAAAGAGGCGATACGGGATTCGGCGGCAAAGAGCGTGATCTTCGCTCTTATCGTAACGGTTCTCATGCAGCTCGGCCGCGGACTGATGTCGATGCTTTTCGGCTCCGACATTCTCGATGCGTTCGGCTTCGTCACGACCGACGCGCTTTCACTGGTCTTCTCAGCGGTGATCGTGTGGATAGCGCGGCGGCTCGACGGGATCTTTGAGGACCAAAAACATTATCTTCTCCGCCTCAAAGAGGCTGAGAAGAAAGAAAAGGGAGGAACCCAATGAAGAACAAGGCAGCTGACGTCCTTATCCTGGATAAGGAAACGGGGAAATACCGGGAAAACCCCGAACAACTTGTCCGCGATGACGTCGAAAAGCACTATTGGCGTCATGTCGGGCTCACGATCCTGAAGGACTGGCGCCTTTATTTGATGCTCGTCCCGATGATCCTCGTTTTCCTTTTCTGGCGTTACTTCCCGATGTACGAGCTGCTCGGCTCGTTCAAGGTATCGGACGACGTCAAACCTGTTGCGGAGCAGTTCTTCTCCGGCTTTTCGTATTTTAAGCGCCTTCTCGTAGGCGGCGACAGTATGTCCACTGAGTTCTGGAGAGCGATGAGGAACACCTTCCTTCTTTCGTTCTACGGTCTCTGCTTCGGCTTCCCGATGCCGATCATCCTGGCGCTGTTCTTCAACGAGGTGCGTTCCAATGCCGCGAGAAGCGTATATCAGGTACTCACCTATCTGCCTAAATTCATGTCCACAGTCGTTATGACCTCTCTCGTGACCATGCTTGTAAAGCAGGGCTCCCTCACGAGCGGAATGGGCATCGTATCTCAGGCACTTGCCGGAATCGGACTTGTAAGTCAGGAGACGGCAAACGCGGGCCTTCTGAATAACCCGCAATTCTTCCGCGCGATCTACCAGATCTCCGGTATCTGGGAGGGCGCAGGCTACGACTCCATCGTATTCTTCGCCGCCATCATCGCGATCAGCCCCACCTCCTACGAGGCTGCTCAGATCGACGGCGCGAACAAGTGGGCTCAGATGAGATACGTGGTGCTTCCGAGCATACTCTCCACTATCGTCATCATGCTCATCACGAGAATCGGCTCGCTTCTCAACATCGGTTATGAGAAGGTCCTCCTTCTTTATAACCCCAACACATACGTTACCGCTGATGTCGTTTCGACCTTCGCGCAGCGCTACGGTCTTGCCGGAGCTGCAAAGGGCATAGCTTCCGCCGCTGAAATGATGAATAACGTCATAGGAATGCTGCTCGTTATCGGCGCTAACACCATCGCACGCAAGGCGTCCGATGTTTCGCTGTACTAATTATAAGGAGGTTTCACCATGAAAAGAAAACTTGAGATCTCCGAGCTTATCTTCAAGATCATAAGCTACACTCTACTTACAATATTTGCTCTGGCGTGCCTCTATCCCTTCGTTTACGCGGTTTCCGCCGCTGTCTCCGGAAGAAGCGCCGTTGAGTACGGAACGATTATCCTTTTCCCGAAGGATGTTCAGTTTGACGCCTTCAAGAGAATGTTCAGCGACAATATGTTCTGGAACTCCTATTCCAACACATTGTTCCTCACGCTCTACGGCACCATCTGGGCTCTCGGTTACTCCATTCTCGGAGCTTACGCCCTCTCGAAGAAAAGACTTCTCTTCCGTAAGTTCTTCAACTTCTTCCTCGTCTTTACGATGTGGTTCTCCGCAGGTCTTGTACCTCAGTACCTGAACTACCTCCAGACGAAGGCAGTTTTTAACAGCGTAGGCATCATGGACGATAAGTGGCTCGTCGTTATCGCGATGGGCATGGCAGCAATGAACATCATCCTCCTCCGCAACGCCTTTGAGGGCGTTCCGAGCGAGATCGAGGAGGCCGCCATCGTTGACGGCGCCACCGAGATGCAGGTTCTGAGCCAGGTCTATCTCCCGATGTCAAAGTCCACTATCGCAACCGTCGCGCTGTTCTTCGCGATCAGCCGCTGGAACGGATACTTCTGGGCTCGCCAGATGATCTCCAACTCCAACGAGCATCCGCTTCAGGTCTTCATCCGTCTGAAGCTCGAGCAGTACACCGACCCCGAGGCGATGGCAGGCTGGAACGAGATCTATGCTTCCGACTCCGTCATCTACGCACTCATCGTTTGCTCCATCGTACCTATCCTTATCATCTATCCCTTCATTCAGAAGTACTTCGCCAAGGGCACCAACGTCGGCGGCGTGAAGGAATAAGAGAGTTTTTTACCGGCTCGCCGGTGAAAATAAATAGCCTGTCTTTAATATGCGTATAATCGCTACATTTTAAGGAGGAAATTATGAAGAAAACATCCAAGGTTCTTGCGATACTTCTTGCAGTATCCATGATCGCTGTTCTGTTTGCCGGCTGCGCGCCCGCAATCGACGTCCCCGTGACCACCACCCCGTCCACCGGCAATGACACTCAGTCCACCACCCCGTCCACCGGCGACGACACTCAGCCTGCTGTCACCGTTGAGCCCCTTACCTATGCAGACGGCACCACCCTCCGCATGGCTACCGGCTACAACAGCACCAAGACCGGCCTTAGCTTCGACGCTGAGGTTGCAGGCGAGGGCCTTACCCTTGCTGACGGCAACACCTATCACGCCGGCGACCTCAAGCCGACCTGGGTTGAGATGCAGAAGCGCCTCAACATCGTGATCGAGGACAAGTATCAGGGCAACTCCGCTGCCAAGGAATATGAGTACTGGCAGGAGCGCCTCAACGAGGTCGACATCGTTTCCGGTACCTCCACCAAGCTTACCGAGGCTGGCGAAGCCGGTTCTCTTGTAAACATCGGCGAGTATCTCGATCGTATGCCCAACTTCAAGGCTTACCTCGACGCTAACCCCATCATCCGCCTCTCCATCACCGGCAACACCTCCAACGGCGCTATCTACTTCAGCCCGTACTTCGACGGTGTCGCCGATATCGAGCGTATGCCCCTTATGAGAGCTGACTGGGTTCAGAAGCTCCTCAACGGCGAGGGCGAGTTCACCGCCGCTGCTTCCGGCACCACCTCTGCTCCCGTATATCAGCCCTATATGCCCACCTCCGGCAAGGTCACCGTTGACGTCGTCAAGGCTGACGGAAGCGGCGTTGAGACCGTAACCAAGGACTATGACGCTGCCGGCAACATCGTTGCAGCTATGAATGCCAAGGGCGCTATGAGCGGCGTTGAGGCAGTCAATATGCTCCGCACCTACATCGACACTGCTTATGCTGGATACTACGGCACCAACCGCGCTGACCTCTTCATCGGCCAGAACGCTGCATGGGACGCTGACGAAATGGTCGCTCTCCTTCGCTGCGTAGTCGCCAATGCTCAGACTCTTAACGGCACCGATTCCGTCCAGGGCCTCTTCTCCCGTGAGGATGATAACACCGCCCGCCGTGCCGATATGTTCCGCTTTGCCGGTCATCTCTTCGGCGTCCGCGGCCTTGAGTCCCGCAAGGATTACCTCTATGTCGGCGCTGACAACGAGCTCCACGACGCCCGTCAGGAGACCGACGCTTACCTCGCTCTTGAGCGTATGCACGCTATGGCTGAAGAGGGCCTCTTCTCCAAGTCCTTCCTCGACGCCTCCAAGGAGTCCAGCTCCACCATGCTCGAGAACGACATGGGCTTCATGAGCTACGACTACAACCAGACCCAGACCCTTCTTAACGTAACCAAGCTCCAGAACGACGAAGGCGAGCTCTACATGGCAGTTATGGTTCCTGTTGCCCGTTGGTATGACGGCACTGATCCTAACGGCGTTTATATGCGCTTTACCGAGTCCTGGCGTTCCGTCAAGACCGACGGCTGGGGACTCTCCAAGGCCGGTATCGGCGATGACGTCAACAAGCTCAACGCAGCTCTTAACCTCATCGACTATGCTTACACCAACGAGGGCATGATCCTTCTTACCTATGGTCCTAACGAGTGGATCAAGCAGAATGCTGACGGCTCCTTCGTCACCTACGACTTCAACGGCACTCAGATGCCTGAGATCGCTGACGCTACCTGGGATGAGCTCTGGACATACGGCAAGGGCAACTACACCAACTATGCACGTCAGTACCTCGGCTCCACCCTTTCCTTCGTAAAGCTCCAGTCCTTCGAGTATGAGTGCACCACCGACGTCGGTAAGATCGGCGCAGGCTACATCTCCAAGGCTATCGGCCTCGGCGTTATCAAGCATCCTGAGCTCGCTCTTGCTGAGAACCCCTGGTACACCTCCGTCCCGACCATCCTCCCGAACACCAAGGTTGAGAACGACGAGATCGCAACCTATACTCAGTTCACCTCCAAGGGCAAGTTCTCCACCTCCAAGGGCGACGAGAACATCCTTGTAAACCAGATCGTCTCCGGCTACGCTGAAGAGGGTATGGCAAATGCTGAGCAGTCCGTAGCAAAGGCGTCCGGCGAGTGGGGCGGCGCCAACGTCCTCGAGCTCCAGAACGATGCATGGCATCGCCTCCAGAGCTACTATGATGTCATAAAGTAATTTTAAGAGCGAATTCCTATCTAAAATAACTCCTCCCGGTGAAAACCGGGAGGGGGAACCCCTTTAAGGAGGTTTGTACATGTACAAAAAGGAACTGCTATTTCAGAAAATCGTATGCATCGTCATGATCCTGGCGAGCGCATTGGTCTTCATTTACGCTCTTGGCTTTATGACAGACCTTTACGATTGCTTCTATTACACGATGAGGAACCCCGATAACCTCCTTGAGACTAAGGTACCCGGTTCTATTATCTATTACGACGCGCAGAACTTCAACTCTACGCTTCTTAAGCTTAGCATCGGCCTTATTCTCGTTTCCTGCCTGCTTTTCATCACGAACACCAACGTTCGCAGAAAGTATTACATCGGAAACTACGCTGCTATCGGTCTTTCCGTCGTAGCAAACTTTGGCGTCTTCTTCTGGGCGCACAGCTGGATCGAGTACTTCAAGGGCAGATTCCTCACCACCGTCGATTTCGAGGCGCTTGAGAAATATGCCGAGAACCGCTCCAACGTCCTCTACACCAGAAGCACCTTCTGGTTCGATATCCACTGGCTCGTCTTCGGCATCCTCATCTGCGCGACTGTTCTTCTCGTCGTCAATATGGTCTGGAAGCTGAAGCTCATGAAGGAAGAAAAGGCTCTTATCGAAGAGGGAAAGGGGGCTAAGGCATGAACCGCGAAGAGGAAAAACTTATCCAGCGCGACAGAATGCGCTTCACAAAGAACAGCCTTTCATCGGCTCTTGTCTATGTAGCCATTCTTTTCGACGTCTTTTTCTTCGTCAGCATCTATAAGTCTGACGTCGGCTCCTGGTATTATAACATCCTCGTTGGCGCGTCGATCCTCTATAACCTTATTTTCATGCTGGCGTCCTTCCTCGCTTCCGAGGGAATCAAGAACTACAAGTTCTCCTTCTCCATAGTGCTGTTTGTTCTCGGCGCTATTCAGATTTGCCGCATATTCATCTATCCGATGATGGCTCACGGCGCTACCGTTGACCTCCAGGGCGAGGCGGTAACAGTTATGGGTGACGGCCAGTTCCTGCGCTGTGTCATCTATCTTGTCTGCTCTGCAGCCTGCCTCATCGCTTCTGCGGTGATCGGCGCCATCAGAAGCCGCACTCTTGCAGCTCACATGGCTACCATTGAGCAGAAAGCCGCATAAGGAGGGAAGAAAATGGCAGAAATAAGCGTACAGCACATAGATAAAATCTATGATAATAACGTTCAGGCAGTCTTTGACTTTAACCTCGACGTTAAGGACGGCGAGCTTATCGTTCTCGTCGGCCCCTCCGGCTGCGGAAAGAGTACCACTCTCCGTATGATCGCCGGACTTGAGGATATCTCCGCAGGAAAGCTTCTTCTTGACGGCAAGGATATCACCAAGACCCCCGCGAAGGACCGCGATATGGCCATGGTCTTCCAGTCCTACGCTCTTTACGGTCACATGACCATCTACGAAAACATGGCATTCTCCCTTACCCTTCGTAAGGAGAATCCGAATGTTATCCATAAGAAGGTTCTTGCCGCGGCTGAGATCCTCGGCCTTACCTCTCAGCTCAACAAGAAGCCCTCTCAGCTCTCCGGCGGCCAGCGTCAGCGCGTCGCCATGGGTCGATCCATCGTCCGCAACCCGAAGGTCTTCCTTTTCGACGAGCCGCTCTCCAACCTCGACGCAAAGCTCCGCGGAGCTACGAGACGCGAGATCCTGCTCCTCCACAAGAGACTCGGCGCGACGATGCTCTACGTCACCCACGACCAGACCGAGGCTCTTACACTTGCGGACAGAATCGTCTGCATGTCCATGGGTCACGTTCAGCAGGTCGGAACCCCGCTCGAGCTGTATGACAGCCCGGCAAACATATTCGTCGCCAGCTTTATCGGCCTGCCTCCGATGAACTTCTTTAACGTAAAGGTCAACGGCAAGGAGCTTGTCGGCGATGGCTTCAAGGTACCCCTCGATGATGAGGAAGCCGACACCGTCAAGAGTTACCAGGGCAAGGAGATCACCCTCGGCATTCGTCCTGAGGACGTAGTCGACAACGGCGATATCAAGCTCCGCGTAGTCATGAACGAGAACCTCGGCATGAACACCCTTGTTCACGGTCACATCGGCTCTGCCGATACCGCCGCCCTCAAGCTTACCGCGAAGCTTCGCGGCTGGGCTGAGTACAAGAACGGCGACACCGTCGGTGTTTCCTTCGGCCGCAAGCACTTCTTCGACAAGGAGACCACCAAAGCTATCAGAAAGGGGGCAAAGTAAGCTATGGATAAGAAGCTTACATTCGGACAGAGAGTAAAGGAAGCTTTCCGTAAGTTTCTCGTTGCCCTCAAGCGTAAGCCCAACATCATCCCGCTGGTTGTTTTCGTCGTGGCGTTCCTTTTCTACTCCCTGAACCTTGCGAATATCTCTGATACCACCGCAAAGATCCAGGGCGCCGGAATGGGCCTCGTCGGATTCATCACCATGCTCTTCTCAATGCTCTCGATGGTCTGCTACATGAACGCTTTCCCGCACAGAAAGCCCGTTGTGTGGCCGATGCTCATCCTCCACGTTCTGATGGACGGCGCGCTCATCTTCTGCGATTTCTATTATCGCGGCCGCATTATCGCAGCTCTTACAAGAGCCGAGAGCCCCATTGAGATTACCCCCGCTACCGCTTACATAGCAAAGGCCTACAATATGCTTAACACTCACATGATTATTCTTATTGTCGGCATCGTGCTTCTCGCTCTGCTTCCGTTCTACTCCAAGCTCATCCGCAGCATCAAGACCTCCATCGAGGTTGAGGGCAGCGGCAACCTTGGCGAGATCGATATCTCCGCAGAGTAATTTTGCAATACTATACTTAGAGATTGGGAGGCTCCAACCGGCCTCCCATTCTTTGAGATAGATATAATTACAGCAAAAAGGACTATTTTTATGGCTCCCAAGAAGGATTTTGGCATTCATGACACAAAAGAGCTCCGCGAAACCGCGGATTACTATAAGCTGAACACCAAGGCGGTCAAGGATCTTGCCGAGGCAAATGAGGAAAACAGCCCTGAGGTCAGCGAGCAGGAGCTCAGAAAGTACCGCTCCGGCCTCAAAATCAAGGTCGCTGACTGGATAAAGATAATCCTCATCAAGTTCTGGTTTTACGGCGCTGTCTGCTTTTTCTTCTTCTGGGGACTCGGAAATTACATAACAGCAAACCTGGATATGATGGTTGTTCTGGGATTTGCGATGGGCGCAGTTACAGACCTTCTCATCAACAATGTGATACGGTTTATCGAAAGCACTCCGGGCGGCTATGACCGCTTTATGATGTTCCCAAAGCGCAGGTATTGGACGATTTTTACGAATATTCTCTATATGTTCCTGGTTCTCGCGTTCGTAGTCACGACCTATAATGTACTGAACATAGCGATTCTCGCCGTAATGGGCGGTTCCAAAGACGGAAGCATCCCCGTTGGCGTAGGTCCGATACTCTTCGGAGTTTTTTCGACAGCGTATGACTCGCTGTTCATCGGAATGAAACGACTCTTCAAAAAAATAATTAAAGACGCTAAAAATGGCGCGAAAGGCAGCAAAAATGTATAAGTTACTATATTGCAGCTCCACTTCCGCGTGCTTTGAGCTTCAAAATACGGCGCCCTTCTATGCACCGGAAAAGTTCATGCTTAAGCTGAACGGCGTTGAGGCCGGCACCTTTGATTCTAACGTCTTCTCTGTCTTTTCTCTGACTCCCGACACCGAATACACAGCTGAGGTGGGGGAGGATAAGCTTACCTTCCGCACAAAAACCGAGACCGCCGCGATCTCCGTAAAGGACTTCGGCGCAGTCGGCGACGGCGTCACCGAGGATACGGTGGCGATCCAGACCGCGATAAACTTTATGCCGACGGGCGGAAGACTTTACTTCCCCGAAGGCACTTACCTGACGCTTCCGTTGGCGCTCAAGAGCCATATCACCATAGAGCTCAGTGAAAAGGCCGTGATTCTCGGCTCCACCGACCGCTCAAGGTATCCCGTAATTCCCGGAAAGGCGCTCGATATCGTCACCGGTGAGGATAGGGAGTTCGGCATTTTCGAGGGTCAGGTAATGGATATGTACCAGGCGCTCTTCCACGCCGAGTACTGCGAGGACATAACCGTGATCGGTCCCGGCACGCTCGACGGCAACGCTCAGAACGGAGACTGGTGGGAGATCTACAAAACCGTCAAAATCGCGCGCCCGCGCGTTCTCTTTACAAACCGCTGCAAGAATATCCGCTTCCACGGCGTTCAGGTCAGAAACTCCGCCGCGTGGCAGATTCACCCGTTCTTCTCCGACGATCTCGGCTTTTATGACGTTTCAGTTTCGGCGCCGAAGATCAGCCCCAACACCGACGCTCTCGATCCCGAGAGCTGCGACAGGGTTGAGATAATCGGCTGCCGCTTCTCCGTAGGCGATGACTGCGTGGCGATAAAGTCCGGCAAGATCGACCTCGGCAAAAAGTACAAAAAGCCCGCCGATCACACCACTATCCGCAACTGCCTGGTGGCATATGGCCACGGCTCGGTGGTTATCGGAAGCGAAATCGGCGCGGGAATAAACAATCTCAGCGTCACCCAGTGCTACTTCAAGGCGACCGACCGCGGACTACGCATAAAGACCCGCCGCGGCAGAGGCGAGGATTGCAGGATCACCGGCATCGTGTTTGACAACATTATTATGGAGGACGTTCTGACCCCGATCGTCGTCAATTCGTGGTATAACTGCTGCGACGTTGACAGATTTTCGGAGTACAACTTCACTCGCAAGGCTCTGCCAGTGGATTACAGAACGCCGCACCTCGGAACCTTTGCCTTCCGCAATATGAAATGCACCGGCGCCGAAGTCGCCGCCTGCTACGTTGACGGACTTCCGGAGGCGCCTATCGAGGAGGTCGCGTTTGAGAATGTTTCCATCAGCTTCAAACCCGACGCAAAGCCCGGCGAGTGCGCTATGGAGTGCTTCCTCGGCTATATGAAGAAGGTCGGCCTGCATCTCGAAAACGTCGAGAGAGTCATTCTCAGAAATGTTGACATTGAGGGTGTCGAGGGCGACGGTCTTATCGCCGTTGGCACCGGCAATATAGTAGAGGAGAATTTCAATGTACGATAAAATCGACGCCTATATTCTCAGACTTATAAACGAATCCACCCCAGAGCGCACGATCTGGAACATCGAGAAGATTCGTCAGGGCGCTCCCGCGAGCTGGAACTACATCGACGGCTGCATGATCACCGCGCTTATGGCGATCGCTGATATCACCGGCGATGAGCGCTACTTCAATTTTGCCGAGAACTTCATCTCGAGCTTCGTGGCTGAGGACGGGACCATCCGCACCTTCGACCCCGAGAAGTATACGCTCGACGATGTGAACGAGGGCAGAGTTCTATTCGAGCTGTATGAAAAGACCGGCAAGGAGAAATATCGCCTCGCTGCCGATAAAATACGCGATATGCTGCTTCATCAGCCGCGCACCCGCGAATATTCCTACTGGCACAAGCTCATCTACCCCAATCAGGTGTGGCTTGACGGCCTTTACATGGCGCAGCCCTTTATGGCGCTCTATGAAAAGCACTTCGGCGACAAGGATTACACCGATGTTGTCCGTCAGATCGAGACAGTCCGCACCCGTATGTTCGACGAGGATAAGCGCCTTTACTACCACGGCTACGACGCCTCGAAGATGGCATTTTGGGCCGATAAAAAGACCGGCCTCAGCCGCAGCTTCTGGCTGAGAGCCATCGGCTGGTTCTCCGTAGCGCTTGCTGATATCGTCGAGATCCTGCCGGAGGGCGAGGGACGCGACAGCGTCGTTTCCATCTTCCAGGAGGCGATGGAGGGCGTAGCAATGTATCAGGATCACGATACCGGCCTCTACTGGCAGGTAGTTGATCAGCCGGGCAGAGAGGGCAATTACCTCGAAACCAGCGGCTCCTCGATGCTCGCCTACGCGATGCTCAAGGGCGCAAGACTCGGAGTTCTCGCAAATGAATATGCCGCCAAAGGTCAGAAGACCTTTAACGGCATTGTCGATAAATATTTAAGCTTTACTGACGGTGAGCTGAACCTCGACGGCATCTGCCTCGTAGCCGGCCTCGGCCCCGAGAATAACCGCCGCAGGGACGGCAGCTTCGAGTATTACATCTCAGAGCCCATCGTCAAGAACGACGCGAAGGGCGTCGCGCCCTTTATTCTCGCTTATACCGAGATAAAGAGGCTCAATCCATAAGGATCTTAACGTCATCCATTTCCTCGCCGGCGGTTCTGGAGGCGCCGCGGGCTATATAGTTTCTCGGCGCCACACCGTACTTCTTCTTGAACATTCTTGAGAAGTACAGCGGCTCGCGGAATCCGCACTGACGCGCGATCTCAGCAATGTTGTAGCCGTCGTTGCAGCTCGAGGAAAGGCTCTCGGCGGCAATCTGAAGGCGCTTGTCGTTGAGGTATTTGTGAGGCGTGACTCCGATCTCCTTCTTGAAGAGCTTGCGAAGATAATCGTAGGAGAATGGAAAGGAGCGGAGATAGATGTCCAGCTCAAAGTTCGGATCGGCGTAGTTGCGGATGATGTTGTTCTCGATCTCATCAATAACGTGCGAATGGGGCTGGGTGGTCTGGAACGCAGTCAGGTATGTTGAGAGCAGGTTGCCGTAGTTCGAGAGGAACGCGGTTTTCTCCGGGCGGTTCGTGTAGAAATGGAAAAAGGCGGCCTCAAAAACGGCGAGAATGAACTGATTGCTGTCGTCCTTGACTATCGTCGGGCTCTTTATTGTGAGCGTCGGATCGAGCATATTGATATGTATGTTCGTAAAGCCGTCGCTTGAGATGTTTGAATGCGGTATCATTGGCGGTATAACGGCGATATCTCCTTTGGAGTAGGGAATAGTAAGCCCCTCGAAAACGAGATCGCCCGTTCCGCCGGTACAATAGATAAACTCCCAGCTCGAGTGGCAGTGCTTGTCAACCGAGCGGATGAGCGGATGCTTTCCTGCGTAAATAATGTCGTTCATCTTCTAACTCCTTTTACAAAAAAGGTTATGAAACGATAATAGCAGAGAAAATCCGTTTTGTCTATATTTTTGTTGCAAAAAAACGAGATTTTTTGCGATGATTGGCAGGTGGTAGTACCTTGAAACACATAAAGCTTGCTTATATCGGGGGCGGAAGCAAGGCATGGGCGAGAGTTTTTATGAACGATCTCGCGCTTGCCGAGGGTCTTTCGGGCGAGATCGCGCTCTATGACATCGACCTTGCCGCGGCTGAGCGCAACCGGAGAATAGGCGAGAGAATAAACGCCACTGAAGAAGCTGTTTCAAAATGGGATTACGTCGTATACGAGAGTCTTGAGAGCGCTCTTACCGGCGCCGACTTCGTAGCGATTTCAATACTTCCGGGAACCTTTGATGAGATGGAATCCGACGTTCACGCGCCGGAGAAATACGGGATATATCAATCGGTAGGCGACACCGTCGGGCCCGGCGGAGTGCTGAGAGCGATGAGAACCGTTCCCATCTATGAGGAGTTTGCCCGGGCGATACGAAAATGCTGCCCGGAGGCGTGGGTCATAAACCTCACAAATCCGATGACAGCCTGCTGCAAGACTCTGTTTGACGTATTTCCGGCAATCAAAGCGTTCGGCTGCTGCCACGAGGTATTTCACGCTGAGGAATTTCTCGCCTGCGCAGCCGCCGAAGAGCTCGGAGTGCCGAAGCCTGATAGGCGAGCCATTACCGTGGACGCCTCGGGCATCAACCACTTCACCTGGATAACCGAGGCAAATTTCGAGGGGCATGACCTTCTGAAGCTGCTTCCAAAATCCATCGAAAAGTGGTATAATGAGGGTCACTACGAATACGGCGACCCGCTGGACTTCCGCTCGGATCCCTTCCGCTACGGCAACAAGGTCAAAATGGATCTCTTCCGGCGCTACGGCGTGCTTGCCGCCGCGGGGGACCGGCATTTAGCGGAGTTCATGAAAAAGAGCCGTTACCTTCGGAATAAAAATTCACCGGAGGAATGGCTGTTCCACCTCACAAGCGTGGATTATCGGCGCGCCGACCAGCGGCGCAAAATCGAGGAGAGCGAGCTCATCGCCTCCGGCGCGAAGCCAATCAAGCCTGAAAAGAGCAGCGAGGAGCTTATCGAGCTCATGAAGGCAATTCTCGGCTTCGGAAAAATCGTATCAAACGCGAATACCGTAAACCGCGGCCAGGTGGAGGGGCTTCCTATCGGCAGCGTAGTTGAGGTAAATCACGTTTTTGATAAGAACAGCGTTAAACCGATAGTCACGAATCCTCTGCCCGGGCCGGTGCTTCAGATGGTCGCGGAGAACGCGATGAACATCGAAAACACCTACTACGGCATCAAGGAACGCGACCTTGAAAAGATCTTCGCCGCATTTATGGCGCAGCCCTTGTGCTGCGAGCTCTCATGGAGCGAGGGCGAGGAGCTTTTCAGAACAATGATCCGCAATACAAAACAGTATTTAAGCCCGTATTACGATTTAAGGGGGATATTATAATGGCATATTTAACTCTGAAAAACATCAACAAAATCTATCCGAACGGCTTCCACGCAGTCCATGATTTCAATCTGGAGATCGAAAAGGGCGAGTTCATCGTCTTCGTCGGCTCCTCCGGCTGCGGCAAGTCCACCACTCTCCGCATGATCGCGGGACTTGAGGACATATCCAACGGCGATTTTCTTATAAACGGCAAGCGCGCCAACGAGCTCGGGCCGCGTGAGCGCGAGGTCGCGATGGTATTCCAGAGCTATGCTCTTTATCCCCAGATGACCGTTTATGATAACATCGCCTTCGGTCTTACCCTTCAGGGCGTCGATGAGGACGTCATCGAGGAGAAGGTCAAGAACACAGCCCGTATCCTCGGACTTACCGATTATCTCGATCGCCTTCCGAGAGCTCTCTCCGGCGGTCAGCGCCAGCGTGTTGCTATCGGCCGCGCCATCATCCGCAAGGTCGGTATCTTCCTTATGGACGAGCCGCTCTCCAACCTCGACGCTAAGCAACGCGTCACCATGCGTTCCGAGATCGCTCAGATCCACCGTGAGACCGGTGCTACCACTATTTACGTTACCCACGACCAGACCGAGGCTATGACCCTTGCAGATCGCATCGTCTGCATGAAGGACGGCTACATCCAGCAGGTCGGCACCCCGAAGCAGCTCTATTTCGAGCCGGCTAACGTATTCGTTGCAGGCTTCATCGGTGAGCCTCCCATGAACTTCGCCCGCGCTGTCCTCAAGGGCGGCAAGATCAGCGTCGGCGGCGTTGAGTTCGACCTCACGAAGCTCGGCAAGGATCTCAAGAAGTACGAGGGCAAGGAGATCGTATTCGGCTTCCGTCCCGAGCACGCGAAGCTCGGCAAGGTCGCTAACGCATACGAGGTTCCCACCACCGTTGAGCTTACCGAGATGCTCGGCGATAACACCAACGTCTACATCAACATCGGCGAGGTTCCCGCGATCCTCAAGATCGACCCGCATGACACTCCTGAGGTTGACAGCAAGATCACCTTCTCCATTCCTTATGAGAACGTCTACCTCTTCGACGGCGAGACCGAATTAGTCATTAAATAAGGAGATTTCTATGGATATTCGTTATTCCGCACATCCGAAGGATGTTGCGAGATACACAACTGAGGAGCTTCGCAATGAGTTCCTTATAACAGACCTTTACGTTGCTGATACAGTTAAGGCTACATACTCCCATGTTGACCGTATGGTCATCATGGGAATCATGCCCGTAAACGAGGTTGTTCCCATCGACAAGGGAATAGACGTCTGGCATAACTTCGGAACCAATTACTTCCTCGAGCGCCGCGAGGCCGGAGTTTTCAACCTCGGCGGCAAGGGCTTTATTGAGGCGGACGGCGAGCGCTTTGAGCTTGGCTATGAGGACTGCCTCTATATCACCAAGGGCACAAAGGAGGTCAAGTTCGGCTCCTTCGACAAGGAGAAGCCCGCGATGTTCTACCTCGCCTCCACGCCCGCGCACTGCGCTTATAAGACAACCTTCCTCTCCATGGAGAAGGCTAATCACCGTCCAACCGGCTCTGAGGCAAACTCCAATAAGCGCGTCATAAACCAGTTCATCCACCCTGATGTTCTTCCGACCTGCCAGCTCTCCATGGGTCTTACCCAGCTTGCTCCCGGTTCTGTCTGGAATTCCATGCCCTGCCATACACATGAGCGCCGCATGGAGGTCTATACCTACTTCGAGCTGCCCGAGAATGACATCGTTATGCACTTTATGGGTCGCCCGAATGAGACGAAGAACCTCGTTATGAAGAACTTTGACGCCGTTATCAGCCCCTCCTGGTCAATCCACTGCGGCTGCGGCACCTCAAACTACACCTTCATCTGGGCGATGGGCGGCGAGAACCAGGCGTTCGACGATATGGACAACCTCGTTCCCACCGAGCTTAAATAATCTTAAAGGAGATTAACAATGACTGCACTTGAAAGATTTCAGCGCGCCGGCATCGTTCCGGTAGTCGTTCTTGAATCCGCGGATAACGCTGTCCCCTGCGCAGAGGCTATGCTCAAGGGCGGCATCGACGCTATGGAGATCACCTTCCGCACCGCCGCCGCTGCTGACGCAATTAAGGCTGTTGCCGATAACTGCCCCGATATGCTCGTCGGCGCAGGCACAGTTCTCAACCTCGATCAGGCGAAGCTCGCCGTCAAGATGGGCGCGAAGTTTATCGTAGCTCCGGGCTATGACGAGGAGACCGTTACGTGGTGCTGCGAGAATGATATTCCCGTATGCCCCGGCTGCGTAACCCCCACCGAGATCATGCTGGCACTCAAGCACGGCCTGAAGGTCGTTAAGTTCTTCCCGGCAAACGTCTACGGCGGACTCAAGGCGCTCAAGAGCCTCTCAGCTCCGTTTGTCGGTCTGAAGTTTATGCCCACGGGCGGCGTAGCTCAGGATAACGTCGGCGAATTCATCGCCGCTCCGTTCATTCACGCTGTCGGCGGCAGCTGGATCTGCCCGAAGGCCGACATCGACGCCGGCAACTGGGATAAGATCACCAAGCTCTGCCTCGACGCAAGAGCAGCGGCACTCGGCTTCGAGCTTGCCCACATCGGCATCAACGAGCCGGATCGCGACGCCTCCGTTGAGGTTGCAGAGAAGTTCAACGCCGCGTTTGATTTCGGCGTAAAGGAGGGCAATTCCTCCACCTTCTCCGGCCCGATCGAGGTCATGAAGACCAATTATCTCGGCAAGAACGGCCACATCGCCGTCCGCACCAACTCCATTCCCATGGCTATGATGGAGCTGGAGAAGCGCGGCTTTGTCGTCGATATGGACACCGCCAAGTACAAGGGCACCCGCCTCAACGCCATCTATCTCAAGGATGAGTTCGGCGGCTTTGCAGTACATCTTTTGCAGAAATAATCGAAAAGGAGAAAACGATATGATTAACGATTCTTTCAGACTTGACGGCAGAGTTGCATGGGTCACCGGCGCCAGCTACGGTATCGGTTTTGCGATTGCTACGGCTCTTGCTGATGCCGGAGCTAAGATTATTTTCAACGATCTCACCCCCGCGCATCTCGAAAGCGGCCTTGCCGCGTACAAGGAGCGCGGAATTGACGCTCACGGCTACCTCTGCGACGTTACCGACGAGGAGCAGGTTCAGGAGCTTGTAAAGAAGATTGAGGCCGAGTTCGGCGGCGTCGATATTCTCGTCAACAACGCCGGCATCATCAAGCGTATTCCTATGACCGAGATGAGCGCGGCGGACTTCCGCAAGGTCGTTGACGTTGACCTTGACGCGCCGTTTATCTGCGCCAAGGCTGTCATTCCCGGAATGATCGCCAAGGGACACGGCAAGATCATCAACATCTGCTCCATGATGAGCGAGCTCGGCAGAGAGACCGTCTCCGCCTATGCCGCCGCCAAGGGCGGACTCAAGATGCTCACCAAGAACATCTGCTCTGAGTACGGCGAGTACAACATCCAGTGCAACGGCATCGGACCCGGCTACATCGCCACCCCGCAGACCGCTCCGCTTCGTGAGCGCCAGCCGGACGGCAGCCGCCATCCCTTCGATCAGTTCATCGTCGCCAAGACTCCGGCTGCCCGCTGGGGTACTCCCGAGGATCTTCAGGGTCCGGCAGTGTTCCTCGCCTCCGATGCGTCGAACTTCGTAAACGGTCACATCCTCTACGTTGACGGCGGTATCCTTGCCTATATCGGCAAGCAGCCGTAATCAGACCCGAAATACAAACGGGCGGTCTTTATGACCGCCCGTATTCTCATAAAAAGAGGCAAAAACTATGAATATTGAGCATTTTTCGGCACTTGAAGCCGACGTTAAGTGCTATATCCGCGAAGATTACCCGACGCAAGCAGAGCATAAGTACCGCCCCGCGATCGTTATCTGCGCCGGAGGCGCGTATCGCTGGAAGAGCCCGAGAGAGAAGGACGCGCCGGTGCTCGAATTTCTTTCCGAGGGTTATAACGTGTTCCTCATCGACTACTCGGTGGGTGAGAGTGCGAAGAATTATCAGCCGCTACGGGAGCTCGGAGAGTGCGTAAAAATACTGCGCGAGAGGGCGGAGGAGCTTTTTATCGACCCGACCAAAATTGCAGTCCTCGGTTTTTCGGCAGGCGGCCATCTCGCGGCGTCGCTCGGCGCGCTTTGGAACGATGCGACTGTCGGACTTGGCGAGAAATCACGCCCTAATGCGCTCGTTTTGTGCTATCCCGTACTCTCTGCCGGCGAATTCCGCCACGAGGAGAGCATAGAGTGGGTAACCGGCGGCGACGAGGTTATGAGGAACGCTTTGGATATTCCTAACCGCGTGACGCCTGACTTCCCGCCGACCTTTATCTGGCACGCGCGAGAGGACGAGAGCGTGCCGGTTGAAAACACGCTCCTGCTCGTTACTGAGCTGCAAAAGCAGAAAATCCCCTACGAGTGCCACATCTTTGACGGCGGAAAGCACGGAATTTCCACGTGCACCGTCGACGTGCAGACTCCGTACCCGGCGATCGCACCGTGGGTCGGGCTGTGCAAAACCTGGCTCGATAATCAATTTAACTTCCAGAAATAACAAAATCTCCGGCTTTTTCAGCCGGAGATTTATTATGCGATCAGCAGATTAAAGGCAGGTCTTGTAGGCTGCGACAGCGCCTTCCTCACGGATGAGCTTGAGGTTTGCGACGGTAGCTGCCTCGAAGCCGGGAACGGCGGTGAGATCCTGACCCCACATACGCTCGTCGGTCATGACGGCGTGTACGAGATCCTCGACGGAGTCCTCCTTGTGCTCATCGTAGAACTCAAGCACCCAGCGATCGTCTTTGACAACGTAGGTGTTGCCGGCGGGACGGCGGCAGACAAGTCCGGTGTCACTGAGGCCCTGAATATCGTTGGAGTAGAAGGCGATATATGCGGCGAAGCTCATAGTGAGGCACTTGGGAAGCTCGCCCTTCAGCTCAACATACTCGAGGAAGCTCGGCATATTTCTTGCACGCCACTTGGAGGTGGAGTTAAGGGAGATGCTCATGAGCTCGTGATTGACGAAGGGGTTATTGAAGCGATCCTGAACAGCCGCAGCGAAGGACTCGAGGTCGGCTTTGTCGAGCGGGAGAGTCGGGATGACCTCATCATAGAGCATTTTGTTCATGTAGCCGCGGATGGTATCATCGTGCATACAGTCGCGAACGATATCGTAGCCGCCGAGATAAGCTCCGAGAACGAAGCCGGTGTGTGCGCCGTTGAGGATGCGGACCTTGCGCTTCTTGTAGGGGGTGACGTCGGGGACTACCGGGCAGTTAAGACCGGCCTTCTTGAACGGAAGCTTGTCCTCAAGCCACGCCGGACCCTCAATGTTCCATACGCCGAATACCTCACCGACGTCGGTAAGGGGATCGGAGTAGCCGTTTTCGTCCTCAAGGCGCTGTACCTCCTTCGGATCGCGGATGCGGCCGGGAACGATGCGGTCAACGAGGGTGGAGCAGAAGGTGCAGTCCTCGTTAATGTACTTCTTGAAGCCTTCCTCAAGAGCCCACTGATCGGCGTACTGATTGACGCACTTGAGAAGCTCCTTGCCGTTGTTGTCGATAAGCTCGCAGGAGAGGATCACAAGACCGGATTTGCCGGCCTTCCAGCGCTTGTAGAGCACCTGGGTGAGCTTGCCGGGGAAGGAGGAAGCGGGCTTGTCATTAAGCTTGCAGGCGGGATCGTAGACGATGCCGGCCTCGGTGGTGTTGGAGACTACATACTCGAGATCATCGGAAACTGCGACCTTGTACATCTCCTCGAGATCTGCGGAATCGTACGGATTGAGGCAGCGGGAGACGGAGGAGATAACTCTCTTGCGGTCGACCTTCTCACCGTTTTCCATACCGCGGAGGTAAAGGGTGTAAAGACCCTCCTGATCGTTTATAAACTGAGCGAGGCCTCCGGCAATGGGCTGAACGAGAACGCACTTGCCGTTCCATCCCGCCTTCTCGTTGGAAACGTCGAACCAGTAGTTTACAAATGCGCGAAGGAAGTTGCCCTCGCCGAACTGGAGAACCTTTTCGGGCGCGGATTCAAGGATATATCCGTCATAACCGGAGTCTTTAAGAACCTGATAATTTAACTTGTCCATGGGTATCGGCCTCCTTATAAAGTTTATAACATTTTAACAAATACAACGCGAAATTTCAATAGATTTGAAGGCATAATTTATTGACTAAACGGACAACGGGGAATATAATTCCATATAGAGTAATTTTATGAGGTGAATAATTTTGGATCGCGAAAAAGTAATAGTCCGTACAAGCATTATCGGCATACTTGCAAACCTCTTTCTCGTAGCGTTCAAGGCGACCGTCGGATTCCTCTCCGGCTCGATTGCCGTCATGCTCGATGCGGTAAATAATCTCTCAGACGCGCTCAGCAGCGTTATCACAATAGTCGGCACAAAGCTCGCCGCGAAGAAGCCGGATAAAAAGCACCCGCTGGGCTACGGCAGGATCGAGTACCTGACTGCGATGATCGTCGCCGCCATCGTCCTCTACGCCGGAATTACGTCGCTTGTGGAGAGCGTAAAGAGCCTCTTCTCCGGCGATACGCCCGAGTACAGCGTTGTATCGCTCATAATCATCGCCGCGGCGGTGGTCGTAAAGCTCCTGCTCGGCGCGTTTGTGAAGCGCGAGGGTAAGCGCGTGAATTCCGGCTCGCTCATCGCCTCCGGCTCCGACGCGACCTTTGACGCGGTGCTCTCCGCCTCTGTTCTGGCGAGCGCTCTGATCTTCACGTTCACCGGCTTTTCGCTCGAGGCGTGGGTCGGACTTGTGATTTCCGGCTTTATCATAAAGAGCGGAATCGAGATGCTCACCGAAACGCTCGACGATATCCTCGGCAAGCGCACCGATCCCGATACTGCCCGCGCTATAAAGGACACTGTTAAGAGCGTTGAGGGAGTTCAGGGCGCCTACGATCTATTCCTCAACTCCTACGGCCCGGATACGGTGATAGGCTCTGTGCATATCGAGGTGCCGGACACCATGACTGCTGACGAGATCGACGCTCTTGAGCGCACGGTATACGAAAAGGTTTTCTGCGAGCACGGCGTTGCCCTCACCGGAATAGGCATCTACTCCGTCAACACGAAGGATGACGAGGCTAAGCGCCTGCGCACGGAGGTCAACCGCATTGTTCTGCGCCATGAGGGCGTTCTCCAGACCCACGGCTTCTACGTCGATGCGGCGGCAAAGACTGTAAATCTCGACATACTCATCGGTTTTGAGGTAGAGGATCGCCGCGCGCTCTTCGAGGAGATCCGCGCCGAGCTTCAGAAGGCGTACCCCGATTACGCCTTCACGCTTGCGATGGACCTTGACGTTTAAGAGAACAAGTTGACAAAAACTCCCTTTGCTTTCAGACTGTAGACAAAATGGAAAAAGCGTTGGATAAAGAAGGCGGGGATCTGTGAAGGGGCCGGCCAAGAGGCCCCTTCACGTCGCATAATCCGCCCGCAGGCGTCATATTTTGCGCTCTCTGAGCGCAAAATATGTTCGATGCGGAGACTTTGTCGACGCATTGGGGGCGGCTATCACAGCCGCCCGCTTTTGTTTTTATCTTAACTTAACGTCATTGGCTGTTGCGTTGGGAGTCTTTTTGTGGTACAATTACTATAAATATATATGCTCAAAAGGGACGTGAGAATATGCCTGTTCTGGACGGCGAGAAAGCTAAGCGCCGGGTCATTGTTATTGACGACCAGGAGATAAACCGCGAACTGCTTGGCATGATACTTGAAGACGATTATGACGTGCTGTATGCTGAAAACGGCGAGGTGGGTCTCCACTTTATCCGCGAGAACATCAACACGCTCTCACTTGTGCTGCTCGATCTTGTAATGCCGGTTATGGACGGCTTCGCTGTGCTTGAAACCATGCGCGCAGACCCCAGTCTGCACCGCATTCCGATCGTAGTTCTGACTGCGGAGAAGAGCGCGGAGCTCAAGAGCCTTAAGCTCGGCGCCGCAGACTTCATTACAAAGCCCTTTGACGCGCCCGAGGTCATTCGCGCGAGAGTTGCGAGGATCATCGAGCTCAGCGAGGGCAGAAGCCTCATTCGCGCAGCGGAGCGCGATGAGCTGACCGGCCTTTTCAACGAGCGCTTTTTCTATGAATACTGCCAGCGTCTCGAGCGCTATAACCCGAACTGGGAGATGGACGCCGTCGTAGTCGATATCCGGCGCTTTAACCTCGTCAACGAGGTACACGGCCGCGAGTTCGGCAACAAGGTGCTTCAGCAGCTTGCCGCGAGCATCAAGCGCAGCATTGAACACGAGGGCGGTATTGCCTGCCGACTCGAGGCGGACACCTTCTTTCTCTTCTGCCGCAAGAGAGAGAGCTACGAAGAGCTGTTTGAAACGCTCTCTGAGGATGTCAACCGCGAGGTCGACAACGCTCACGTCCGCCTCAGAATGGGCGTTTGCATAATGGGCGGCCGCGAGGTCGCGCCTGAGCGCCGCTTTGCGAGGGCGAAACTCGCCTGCAACCGCCTGCGCGGCAAGTACTCCAAGGGAATAAACGTCTACGATCAGGAGTTCCACGACAAGGAAATGCACTATGAGAGCTTCCTCAACGACTTCCAGCGCGCGCTGGAGGAGAAGCAGTTCCTTGTATTCTATCAGCCGAAGTACAATATCGAGGGTGACAAGCCCGTTCTTGCGAGCGCTGAGGCGCTGGTGCGCTGGCGCCACCCTGAGTGCGGCATGGTCAGCCCCGGCGAGTTCATTCCGCTTTTTGAGTCGAACGGACTTATCCAGCTCGTCGACTATTACGTCTGGCGCGAGAGCGCGGCGCAGATCCGCCGCTGGCGCGAGGAGCTCGGCATTACGATTCCGATTTCAATAAACCTCTCGAGGGTCGATATGTACGATCCGGAGCTTGAGAATAAGCTCCTCGACCTCTTGCGCGAGAACGATCTGAAGCCCGAGGAGCTGCTGCTCGAGATCACCGAGAGCGCGTACACTGATGATGCGAGAACCATCATCGAGGTAGTCGAATCCCTGCGGAATCACGGCTTCAAGATCGAGATGGATGACTTCGGAAGCGGTTATTCTTCGCTCAATATGCTCTCAACTCTGCCGATCGACGTACTTAAGATGGATATGAAGTTCATTCAGAACGTGCGCGAGGGCAGCAAGAACTTCCGTATGGTCGAGCTCGTGCTCGATATCGCGGAGTATCTCGGCGTTCCGGTCGTCGCCGAGGGAGTTGAAACTGAGGAGCAGGTGAGACTGCTCAAAAACGCCGGATGCAGCATAATCCAGGGCTACTACTTCTCAAAGCCCGTGGACGCAAAGACCTTTGAGAAATTCTTGCTCGAAAAGAAGGAGGCTCATAAATGACAGTACAGGAGCTTTATGAAAAAATCGGCGGAGATTTCAACGCCGCGAAGAAAATACTTCCATCTGATGCGCTTGTCGCGCGCTTTGTGGTCAAGCTTCTGAAGGATGGCAGCATCCAGAAGCTTAGAGACGGCGTTGCCGCCGGTGACGGCAAGGCGATTTTCGAGGGCGCGCACGCGCTCAAGGGCGTGACCGCAAACCTCGGGCTCACAACTCTTTCCGACCTTGCGGCAGAGATAGCCGACGAATACCGCCCCGGCAGAGAGCGCACCCTTTCCGATGACGAGCTCGACGCAAAAATAGACGAGCTCAACGCGAAGTTCGACTCCACAAGCGAGGAGATCGCAAGCTTTCAGGCGCAGTAAATGATAAGAGAGCATCGGATAACCTCAATCGAGGAGCTTACGGAGCTTCTCACAGAGCAGGATTACCGCGCGGATATACGCCGCAACCGCTCTGAATTTGTCTACCGCGGTATGCCGAATGCGTCGTTCCGGCTTGAAACGAGCCTCCGGCGCAACTGTAAGGAGCTTCAGGCGAAGCTCGAGCCGGCGATCCTCAAAAATTTTGCAAAATACGCTGTTATGGAGGACCCGAAGGTCTACGATAACGTGTGGCGGCAGATGATTCTCGGCCAGCACCACGGACTTCCGACGCGCCTTCTCGACTGGACGCAGTCCGCGCTTGTCGCGCTTCACTTTGCAGTCACCGAGGATAATCTCGAGAAGATGGACAAGCGCGATTCACTTGTCTGGCGCATCGACGTCAAGGAGCTGCACTCGCACCTGCCCGAGAAATACAGGCTCGTAGCAGACAAGTACGAGGCCGATATCTTCTCCGTCGATATGCTGCGCGAGATATGCGAGACCGTTGCGGAGTATGACCGCGATATGGGCAACAGCGCTATGCTTGTCCTCGAGCCGCCGTCTATCTCGGCGCGAATCGTCAATCAGTACTCGTTCTTCTCCGTAACCCCGATGGGTATGGAGGATATGGAGGCGTTTCTCGATGAGAACACCGGGAACACGGTGAAATTCATAATCGACAAGTCCCTGCGCTGGCGCATACGCGATATGCTCGATACGCTCAATATGTCTGAGCGCATAGTCTACCCGGGCCTTGACGGTTTATCGAAATGGATAGCCCGCCACTATTTTGTTAAGAATGATTAAATAAGCATAAAAAAGAGCTCAGCCACGCGGCTGAGCTCTTTATTTTTCTTTTTTACTTTACGGTGACGGAGGTGATGTGCGGATTTACGCCCTCATACCAGTAGAGGAAGCCCTCCATATCGACGATATCGCCGACCTTGAGGTTCTTGACTGCCTCGTAGACCTCGGTGCCGGGGCCGCAGAGGTAGCTCTCAACGGTGAAGGTGTAGGTCTTGCCGTTCACACTGACGTCGAAGTAGAGGTCGCTGCCCTCTTCACCGGAGCCGTCCCAGCTGTACATGAACGCCTTGTCGCCGTTTACCGGCTCGACCTTCATGCCCTTGAACGATACAAACTCGTTCTGATGGCTGATAAGCTCAGGTGTGTCAAGAAGCTCGGTGACATCGGTCGGCTCAGCAATATAGTTGCCGTTGGAGTAGGGATAGATCTTGGCGTCGACGATCTCAGTCTCGCCCGCCCACTCGCTCTTATAGCCGGTAACTGCGATCTTGGTGCCGGGAACGAGGGAGTTTGCGGTTTCCTCGTCGCACTCGGCGTTGTAGATGAAGTAAGCGCCGTCCGGGCTCTGAGCGTAGATGGTGAGCTTGCCGTCCCACCAGGACTGATGCGCCTGAACGTAGGTCATGATGGTTACGGGGGTGTCAAGATCGGCGAGAAGGTAGTCGTTGTGACTCATGAACTGGGACTTCGAGACTGCGGTGATGTGGGGATTTGCACCGTTGTACCAGTAGAGGTAGCCGGCCATATCGACAACGTCACCGATTTTGAGGTTCTTGACTGCCTCATAGACCTCAGTGCCGGAGCCGGTGAGGTAGCTCTCAACGGTGAAGTTGTAGGTTACGCCGTTGACGCTCGCGTTGAAGTAGAGGTCGCTGCCCTCCTGACCGGAGCCGTCCCAGTTGTAGAGGAACGCCTGATTATCGCCGATCGGCTCGATGGTCATGGCGAGGAAGGAAACGTACTCATTCTGATGGTCGATGAGAGCGGGGTCGCCGAGAAGCTCGGTGACGTCATCGGGGTTGGCGTAGAAGGGCTCGCCGCCGAGGATCTCAAAGGTGCCGTCGACGATCTCGACCTCGCCGCTCCACTCGCTCTTTACGCCCTCAACGGCAATCTTAGTGCCGGGAACGAGCTTTGCAGCGTCCTCCTCGGCGCAGGCGGCGTTGTAGATGAAGTAAGCGCCGTCCGGGCTCTGGGCGTAGATGGTGATCTTGCCGTCCCACCAGGACTGGGTCGCCTGAACGTAGGTCTCGATCTTGACGTCGGAGTCAAGAGGAGCGGCAACGTACTCATCGTGGGTCATGACGTCGGCGATGGTCTCGTTGGGAGTGAGATCTGCGCCGGTGGCGGGGGCAGCGGGGGTATCCTGCTTCGGGGTTTCGCTCGGGGTAATGTTTGCACCGGAAGTAGCAGGCTTGTTGTCAGTGCCGCAGGCGGCAAGGGCAAATACCAAGCAGAGCGCAAGGATAAGTGCTAAAGTTTTCTTCATTATAAAATATCCTCCTAAGAGATTATTGCAAGCTCATTATAACCTTTTATCTTAAAAAATCAACTGTTTTCGCGCTTCCTGATAATTCTTGCGAGATAAATGGCGCCGATGCCGAGCCAGACGACCACAAGCGCGCCCAAAAGCACCTTCGATTCAGTTGGCAGCGGCTGAAGCTCGGTGGACTGACCGGCCTCAATGGAGTCAAGGCGGTAAAGGCTCGTCATATCGGCGTAAAGATCGTCGATGAACTTATCGTCAACGGTTTTGCCGCGGCGCATACCCTTCGTGACCTCCTCAATCATCTGACCGGCTGCGTCACGCAGAGAGGCAGAGCCGTTGAAAACGGGCGTTGTGAATGTGTTTGCGGTGTGGGTCTGCAGGAGCTTCGCCGCGTCTATCTTGACGTAGTAGTGGTCAACATCGGAGCCGCGCAGGGAGAGATAATCGACGTAGCTCGGGTCAGACTGCGCCTTCAGCGTTACGGGAAGATAGCCCTCGGTCTCGGAATAGGCTATCTGTACGTCGTTTGTGATGAGATACTGCAAAAAGAGCCAGCTTGCGAGCACCTCCTGCGGGTCCTCCTTATTGAATATGCAGGCTGACGGGCCCTGACTCATCATCTGCGGATGAGCGGTATCGTACTGCGGGATCTCCATAACGACTGTTTCAAAGTCAACAAGGTTTTCCTTCGGAATGTCGATGTTCGGCGCGTCGGTGCCCATCCATGTTGCGCCTGCGGTGGAGTCGACGGCGAAGATGCACTGACCGGCGTTCAGAAAGTTTCCGGGATAGCTGGATATTTTAAATGTGGAGAATGCACGTGTACCGGCGTGCTCGGCAATCTCAAGGAGCAGGGAGCGGGTGGTATCATTGAAAATCAGTACCTCGCCTGCGGCGGTGGAGTAGTCGGCGCCCTTCTGACGGAGCATACTGATCATCATATTGTCGGTGGATTTGTAGATAAACGGGATCATTACCTTCTGCCCGTTCACCTTGAAAACGCCGTCGGCGTCCTTCTCCATCGCCTTTTCGCTGACCTCCCACACAAAATCCCACGTTAGCATATCGGGAAGCGTGTAGCCGAGCTTTTCAACGAGGGTCTTGTTCACATAGCACGCCTCGGTGGAGCGCATGAAGGGCAGAGCGTAGCAGATGCCGTCAATGTAGCACTCAGAGAGAAACTGCGGCACGATCTCATCCATTTTCGGAGCGTCGAACCTTACCTCACTGCCGCCGAGCCCGTATTTCGAGTTGACCATGAGCTCGTCGAGCGGAACCACGACCTCGGAGCCTGTTTTGTACGTCGCAATGTGGTCGGGGTAGGTGATACAGATGTTCGGCGTTGTGTTCGTTGAGATGTTAGTTATGACGTCCTGATAAATTCTGCCGTAGTCGGTGTAGAGGCGAAGATTAACCTCGATGTTGGGGTAGAGCGCCTGAAAATCGTCGATCGCCTTCTGATAAATGGCGGTCTGGTACTTGTTCGTATTGTTTTTTGCCCAGAAGCTCAGCTCAAAGTGGCGCGAGGTGTCAAATTCTTCGGGCGGCACAAAGCTTGCGCGGCTCACGTTGCCGTGACACGCGCTGAGCGATAAAACGATAAGGAGGGCAAGAGCGATCGAGAGAGCCTTTTTCATCCCTTCGTGCCTCCTCTCGAAACGCCCGCCATGATCTTCTTGCGGAAGATGAGGAAGAGAATTATAAGCGGCAGGCTGATTACGACCACCGCCGCCATCATCGCAGGAATGTTCTCTCTGCCAAAGCCGTTTTCACGGATTTCCTGTATTCCGTTCGATACGAGGAAATAGGCTTCATCGTCGGTGATAAGGCGCGGCCAGACGTAGCTGTTCCAGCACTCGATGACCTTGAGGATCGTGATAGTCACGATGGTGGGCTGAGAGATCGGGATCATGACCTTTATAAGGTACTTGAAATCGCTTGTTCCGTCGACCTTCGCCGCCTTGTAAAGCTCGTCCGGGATCTCCGCGAAGTTTTCTTTTAAAAGGTAAATGTAGAATATGCTCGTGATGCTCGGCAAAATGAGGCCGAGGAAGGTGTTTCGCATACCGAGCGAGGTAATAGTCTGAAAGTTTGTGATAATTACAAGCTCATTCGGGATCATCATAAGGCTCAGAAACAGCGTAAAAACCAGATCCTTGCCCTTGAATTCAAGCCTTGCGAACGCAAAAGCCGCGAGAATTACCACAACGAGCATTACTGCGGTGGTGATAACCGTGAAAATAAGCGTGTTGAGGAAGTATTTTGCGAGCGGCACCTGCGTAAACGCGGCGATGTAGTTTTCAAGGGTCGGGGAGAGAGTGAAAAACTGCGGAACATACTCGCCGTTGTAGCTTGAGTAGCTCTTGATGCTCGTCAGCACCATCCAATAGAACGGGAAGATGACCATTATCGCCCAAATGGCAAGGAAAATATAGATAAGCACCTTGCCGACGGAAACGGACTTTTTATTATTCACAGTATCCGCCTCCTTAATAGTGTACGTTCTTCTTGGAAACAAGAAGATTGACGGTTGTGATGGTCAGAACTATGGCGAAGAGCACCAGCGCCGCCGCAGAAGCGTAGCTCGGGTAGCCGCCGGAGTCGCCGTAGAGCATATCGTAGACATATCCGACTATCGTATTCATGCCCGCGGCGTTGAGATTCGTGCCGAAGAGCGCGACGGCGTCGGAGTACGCCTTGAATGCTCCGATAAAGCCGGTAATTACGAGATAAAATATCATCGGGCTGATCATCGGGAGAGTAATCTTGGTGAAAACGCGCCATGGGGGAGTTGCGTCGACCTGCGCGACCTTATAATAATCGCGGTTGACAGAGGCGAGGGCGCTTGTGAGAATCAGGATCTTGAACGGCATTACGATCCAGATCGTGTAGAAGCAGAGAACGAACATCTTTGCCCAGTACGGGCCGTCTATGAAGTCGACGCTCGGGCCGCCGAAGAAGTTGATGAGAAGATTTACAAGTCCCTCGGAATATGCCGTCGGCTTGAAGAGTATCATAAATACGAGGCCGACTGCCAGCGTGTTCGTGACGTAGGGGAGAAAATAGATCGTCTGAAACAGATCCTGAAGCTTTTTAATGGAGCTGAGCCCGAGGGAAATTAAAAGTGCAAGTCCCGTCGAGAGCGGAACGGTGATTACAACGAGGATGAGCGTGTTTTTCACCGCCTGCAAGAAGTACGGATCGCGCAGAACGTAGTTGAAGTTGAACAGCCCGACCCCGAAATAGGTCTGCGAGGCGGAGTTGTAGCCCTCTTCAACGGAGTAGATAAAGACGTCGATGAGCGGGTAGACCATAAAAACCGCTAGAAAGACTATCGCGGGCAGCAGGTACAGCCAGCCCTTGAGGTTGTTTTTCATTTTTTCACCTCGTAGTAAACGCGCTCGCCGGTCTTAGAGTCGAAAAGATGCACCTTTGAGGGCTTGAGGTCAAAGCGCACTGTCTTTCCGGGCTTCACCTTATCCTCAGAGGGGATTATCGAGCGCACGGAAACGCCGTCCATGCATTTGTGGGTCGAAACGACCGAGGTATCGCGGCCCATGACCTCGACGCGGCTGAGCTCGCAGGTAAAGCGGCCGTTCTCGTTCAGCACGAAGCCCTCGGGGCGTATGCCGACGGTTATATCTCCGTCCGGCACTCCCTTTATATCGAGCACAGCCTCAGAGCCTATCATCAGCTTATCTGCCTTTACGCTGCCTCGGAACACGTTTATCGGCGGCGTGCCGAGGAATTTCGCAACAAAGAGGTTCTTCGGATCGTCATAGACCTCCTGCGGCGCGCCGATCTGGCGGACTACGCCCTTTTCCATGACTACGATCATATCGGAGATGCTCATCGCCTCCTCCTGATCGTGAGTTACGAAGACTGTCGTGATGCCGGTCTCGTTCTGAATGCGCCTCAGCTCCTCGCGGGTCTGAAGCCTCAGACGGGCGTCGAGGTTTGAGAGCGGCTCGTCGAGCAGCAGAACGCGCGGCATTTTGACGAGCGCGCGGGCGATCGCAACGCGCTGCTGCTGACCGCCGGACATCTGCGCCGGCTTGCGCTCCATAAGATTTTCGATCTGCACGAGCTTCGCTGCCTCGAGTGCGCGGCGATCCATCTCTTCGTTCGTCAGCTTGTCCTTTCCGCGGAAGTTTTCAAGCGGAAAGCGGATGTTTTCACGCACAGTGAGGTGGGGGTAGAGAGCGTAATTCTGGAAAACGAGCCCGACTCCGCGCTTTTCGGGCGGCAGATCGGTGACATCGTCATCGCCAAAATAGATTTTTCCCTCCGTCGGAGCTTCAAGACCGCTGATGAGATTCAGAGTCGTCGATTTGCCGCAGCCCGATGGGCCGAGGAGACCTATAAGCTTCCCGTCGGGGATTTCAAACGTAAAATTGTCCACAGCGCGGACGGGAGCGCCGCCCTTTGTGCGGGAAGGATAAATTTTCGTGAGATGGTCGAGAGCTACTTTCATACTGATTACCACCCTCCGGTGAAAAATATACAATATTATATAATACACCACATAAAAAAGCAATAAAAAAGCCGATTATGTGCCGGTAATTGAGCTTAAATGAACACATATTTTGCAATATGACAAATTATTTTTCGCCAATACTACATTTTTTGTGTATATGCGACAAAAGTTTAAAGACAGCTTAATTGTAACTTAAAAAAGCTTGCATTTTCAAAAATGATATGTTAAAATTCGGTTTATCGTAGGGAAGGGTATATTTTCACCTATAATTTGAAAGTGCGGAAAAAATAAATTGCATTTTCTTTTCTTAGGCAACGGATAAAACCGGCAAAGCCCGCCTTACTTATTCAGTAATTATTCGCTCTATGCGTTTAATGGAAATTTTATTTTGGAGGAAATGGAAACATGAGTAAGAAACTTACCAAGGTCATCGCTCTCGCGCTGGCACTCGTAATGGTCCTCGCTCTCGCTGCTTGCGGCAACAACAACACCCCCGCAAACAACACTCCGGCGACCAACGACACCCCCGCAACGAACGATACCCCCGCAAACAACACCCCTGCTACCAATGATACCCCCGCCACCAGCGACGAGCCGGCTCCCGTAGAGGAAGAGCCTGCTTATCTCACCTTCGGTGAGGGCACCTATGAGCGCGGCGACGACGAAGAGATCTATGACTGGGCTCTCGGCGGATATGCTGCTCTCCTCGACGAGGCAAAGGCTGCTTCCAGCATCAGCGAGAGATTTGTTATCTTCGCTAAGGCTGAGGCTTATCTCCTCGACTCCGCTGTTATGATCCCGACCACCACTCAGGGCGGCGCTTACACAATCAGCCGTGTAGCTCCCCGTACCGTTCCTTATGTTCAGTGGGGCAACGATGATGATCGTCTCTTCGGCATGGTCATCTCCGACGAGTTCCTTACCCCGGCTGAGAGAGCTGATCTCTTTGCTATGTGGGACGAGGCTGTAGCTGCTCAGGATGCTTCCAAGTATGATCCTGCCGCTTATCTTACCGGCAAGGGCCACACCATCCAGAACACCTACGCTACCACCTTCCAGACTGCTCCTGTCACCATCGACTGGCTTAACACCTCTTCCCAGTCCGATACCGAGATCACCGTTAACTGCGTTGACGGCCTTGTTCAGTACGACGGCCTCAACATCATGAACGGCGCTCTTGCTGACAGCTGGACTGTTTCCGACGATGGTCTCACCTACACCTTCCACATCCGCGAGGGCGCTAAGTGGTACACCACCGAGGGCAAGGAGTATGCTGACGTTACCGCGGGCGACTTCGTTGCCGGCTTCCATCACATGCTCGACACTCAGGCCGGTCTTGAGTGGCTCGTTGAGGGCGTTGTTGCAGGTGCTTCCGAGTACCTCGCCGGCGGCTCCTTCGACGCTGTTGGCTACAAGGCAGTTGATGATCACACCCTCGAGATCACCCTTGAGGCTCCGACCAGCTACTTCCTCACCATGCTCACCTACAGCTGCTTCCTTCCGATCTGCGACAGCTTCTATCAGGCTCACGGCGGTGTTTACGGCATCGACGCTTTCGCTGCTGCTTCCGCTGACACCAACACCTACACCTACGGCAAGTCCGAGGACGTTGCTTCCCAGGTTTACTGCGGACCCTTCCTTCTTCAGAAGCTCCAGCAGGATTCCGAGATCGTCATCGTAAAGAACCCCAACTACTACAACGCAGACAAGGTTACCCTCGAGTCTGTCCGTTGGGTCTATGATAACGGCGAGAACCCCCTCCAGACCTATGCTGACGTCGTTTCCGGCGTATATGCCGGCACCGGCCTCTCCGCTTCCACCGGCACCCTCGACGCTGCCAAGGAAGACGGCAACTATGACAAGTACGCTTACATCTCCGAGACCACTTCCACCTCTTACTTCGGCGGTCTCAACCTCAACCGCGGCACCTTCGCTCTCGAGGGCGGCGCTGTTGCTTCCCCGAAGACCGAGCAGGAGAAGATCGACACCGCAGTTGCACTCTCCAACAAGAACTTCCGTAAGGCTCTTCAGCACGCCTTTGATAAGAAGACCTACAACGGCGTAAGCCGCGGTGCTGACCTTGCTGAGACCAACCTCCGCAACATGTACACTCACCCCGAGTTCGTTTCCATCACCGAGGATGTCACCTATGATGGTCACACCTTCGCTGCCGGTACCTTCTACGGCGATATCGTTCAGGCCTTCGTTGACGATCTCGGATGCAAGATCACTGTTAAGGATCAGGTAGACGGCTGGTACAATGCTGACGCTGCCAAGGAGTACCTCGAGGCTGCCAAGGCTGAGCTCGGCGACGCCGTTACCTTCCCGATCAAGATCGACGTTGTTTACTACTCCGCTTCCGATGCGAACACCGCTCAGGCCAATGCTTACAAGGCAAAGGTTGAGGAGACCCTCGGCGCTGAGAACGTAGTTGTCAACCTCGTTGAGGCCACCACCTCCGCTGACTTCTATGCTTCCGGTTACCGTGCATCCAACGGCGAGGCCGGCAACTTCGATATGTTCTACGGCTCCGGCTGGGGTCCTGACTACGGTGATCCTTCCACCTACCTCGACACCTTCCTCGGTGAGGGCGCAGGTTACATGACCAAAGTCATCGGCCTCTTCTAATTTCCTGTATTTAAGGTTTCAGTTTAAGATGATACATAGCTGGGCCTCGGTCCAGCTATGTATTGTTTTCATATCTGCCCATATTCGATCTCCGGAGTGGAAAGTTAAGCTTTTTCTTCAAGAAGCTGCTTTCTTTTGAAGACGGAGCTTAACTTTTCACACATCGCTCACCCCCATCCTAAGAAGAAGGAGGAAGTGGCTAAAGCTTTTGATACTTTAGCCATTTAAATTAGTAATGAGAAAATACATGCTCAAGCGCATACTGTTCTCGATATTCTCCCTCCTCGTCGTTATCGCCGTGGTTATGGTGCTCGTTTTCTCGCTTATCGAGCGCAGCGTCATTTTCCAGACTGATGACACGTGGAACAAGAAATCGAACAACGACCGCATCATCTATGAGTACACGCAGTATTCAAAGTATCAGTATCTGAACTACGTTGACTTCACGACCTACGTCGGAAATATCTATGCCGAAAAGCTCGGCCCGAACTACGGCACCGATCCCGACTTCATAAAGGATTCAAAGTCCGTTCAGTACGCCACCACCTACCTTGATAACGAGCTTGTACAGAAGTTTATCAAGGAGTATAAGGACAAGGGCTACGAGATCCGCTACCTTGAGCCGATCAAGTTCAAGAGCGGCAAGACCAAGCCCGGCGGAAACGGATATCTTATCGCCATTCAGGAGAAGAACGTTCTTCTCCGTCTTTGGGATTACATCGTCCACTTCATTACCGTTGAAACGACGAATGATGTTCAGGATCCGAATCTCACCGAGCGCTATATCCGCTTTGAGGCTGATCCATACGGCGGGCCGTTTGCGATAGTCGGCTCGGGAACGACGCATAAGTACCTTCTGTACTTCAATAACCGCTTCCCGTTCATCCATCAGAACTGGCTGCACATCAACCTCGGCACCTCCTACACCACCTACCGCGGTCAGGAGATAACTGAAGTTATTAATAACCCGACCGGCGACCTTATCACCTCGCGCCAGCAGTATCCTGCGCTTCTCGGCTCGGATGAGTACGAGGAGACAGCAATAGACTTCCACTCCGTTACTTATAATAAGGGTACCATCTCCGACTTCGAGAAGAGCCTCTTCACCGACGGCTATACAGTCTATAAGTACACCCGCGGCGGTCTCAGCATGATTGAAAACTCCTTCGTCATCGGACTTATCGCAGTTGTTATCGCTTACGCTCTCGGTCTGCCTCTCGGTATGCTCATGGCGCGCCGCAAGGACAGACTCGGCGATAAGATCGGAAACGCCTACATAATCTTCATCATGGCGGTTCCGAGCCTTGCGTACATCTTCATGTTTGCCGCCATCGGAACGAGCGTATTCAACCTCCCGTACAAGTTCGCCAACGCCGAGGTAAAGGTTCTCGCCTACGTGCTGCCGATACTCTCGCTCTCCGCCCGCGACGTTGCAAACCTCATGAAGTGGATGCGCCGCTATATGATCGACCAGATGAACTCCGACTACGTCAAGTTCGCCCGCGCCGAGGGTCTTTCAGAGAGAGAGATCTACAATATTCACATCTCCAAGAACGCGATGATCTACCTTGTCCACGGTATCCCCGCCACCATCCTCGGATGCCTCACCGGCGCCATCATCACAGAGCGCGTCTATTCCGTTCCCGGTATCGGTAACCTTTTGACCACCGCTCTCAACCGCCACGACAACGGCGTTATCGTCGCCTGCACGGTGTTCTATACCGCACTTTCCATAATCTCACTCATACTCGGCGACCTCCTGCTCGCCGCCTACGATCCGCGAATCAGCCTTAACGAGGATAAAGGAGGTGGACGCTGATGCCGAAGAAGAAAATCAATCAGGATGAGCTGTTCCACTTTATAGACAGCGATACGATATCCTCTGAGAAGATCACGGCGCCGCGTTACAGCTACTGGAAGAGCGTTTTCCGCGTGTTCTTCCGCAAAAGGATCAATATTTTCCTGATATTTGCAATGGCGTTCATCCTGCTCTCCGCTTTCATACTGCCGAACTTCTGGTACTATGACTATATGGAGAACGTCACCGACCCGACTACCTTCAACCTTAACCCCGCGCAGGCGATGGAGCGCTTCGGAGGAGATATCAAGTGGGTGCTCGGCACCGGCCCGTACGGCAACTCCATTATGTACGGTATCGTCTCCTCTGCGAGAACGAGCCTTCTGCTTGCAATCATCTGCGCCGCCATCAATATGGTGGTCGGCATCATCGTCGGCGCAATCTGGGGCTACTCCAAGAGAGTTGACCAGGTCATGCTCGTCGTCTACAATATCGTTGCGAACGTTCCGTACCTGCTTCTCGTTTCCGTTCTCGTCTACGTCATCGGCTCCGGCTTCTGGAGCTTCGTATGCGCGCTGACGATCACCGGCTGGCTCGGAATTGCGTACTTCTTCCGCACGCAGGTCATGATCATCCGCGACAGAGAGTATTCTCTCGCTTCCCGCTGCCTCGGAACGCCTGTTCTCCGCGTTATCAACAAGAACATCCTGCCGTTCCTCACGAGCGTTATCGTTACGCTGCTCGCAACCGAGCTTCCGAGCTACATCTCTATGGAAGTTTTCCTCTCCTTCATCGGAGTAGGTCTTTCCGCTGAGGTCCCGAGCCTCGGCCGAATGATCAGCCAGGCGCAGACCGCGTTCCTCTCCTATCCGTGGGAGTTCTGGCCTCCGGTCGCAATCGCTTCGGCTATCACCATCATTCTCTACGTTCTCGGTCAGAACCTGGCTGACGCCTCTGACCCGCGCACCCATATGTAAGGAGGAGAGACTATGTCAGAACAGAATGAAAAAAAGGTCCTCCTCTCCCTTAAGGACGTCGTAGTCAAGTTCAACGTCCGCGGCAGAATACTCACCGCTATCCGCAACGTAAGCCTTGACATCTACGAAAACGAATCCCTCGCCATCGTCGGCGAGTCCGGCTCCGGCAAGTCAGTTCTTACAAAGACCTTCGCCGGTATGCTCGAAACGAACGGCTTTATCCCGCAGGGCAGCATTATCTTCTCCGACGACTCTCTTTCCGAGACGAATGTCAAGATCGAGGGCAAAAACGAGCACGTTTTCAACTACTCTATCAATATGCTCAACTCTCTTTCGCCCCTTGAACGCGGCGCAAAGGAGTACCTCGCCATTGTCGATAAGAAGAACGCCATCAAGTACGCACAGAGCATGACCCCGGACGAGGAAGCCGACTACAACACGAGAATCAAGGAGCTTGCGGACGATATCGTCGACTCCAACAACTATCTCTGGACTCTCAATAAGAAGGCGGACGCCGCCGAGTATCAGAAAACCAGCGATAAAATCAAGAACCTCGGCGTTGAGAAGGCAAACCTTGAGAAGGAAAAGGCGGAGCTTATAAAGAAGCGTGCCGCCGAGTACAAGGCTGACTCGGCAAGGCAGGCGAAGGATCAGAAGGAACTTCACGAGCTCGAGGAGCTCAGAGCGAAGAAGATCGCCAAGGAGGACAAGGCGGGTAATCCCAACGGACTTTCCGACAAGATTCTCGAGCGCAACAAGCTCATCGCTTACGAAATAGTCCTCTCCATCGGACGCTATCCGTTTTACAGTCAGATCAAACACCTGATGAAGCTCAAAAAGGCTTTCAAAACAGCTATGGAGATCGGTGAGAATCTCGATTCCTCCGCTGTAAAGAACAATATTTTTGACTGCACCACCTTCCGCGTAGCCTTCCGCGACTACAATGAGGAGACGAAGAACGTCCACGGCTACGCCATTATAGACTGCGCCAAGGTTAAGTTCACAAAGGACTGGCAGCAGATTCGCGGCTGTCGTATCGCCACCGTTTTTCAGGACCCGATGACCTCGCTGAACCCGGTCATCACCATCGGAAAGCAGATACAGACCGTTATTCTGAAGCACCAGAAGTGCTCCAAGGCGGAGGCCTACGAGCGCACCATAGATATCATGGGCAAGGTCGGAATCCCTGACCCGGAGAAGCGCTTCAACGACTATCCCTTTGAGTATTCCGGCGGTATGCGCCAGAGAATCGTTATCGCGATCGCGCTCTCCTGCCAGCCGAAGATACTCATCTGCGATGAGCCGACCACCGCTCTCGACGTCACAATTCAGGCGCAGATAATCCGCCTTATCAAGGATCTCCAGCACGAGCTCGGCTTCACCACCGTCTACATCACCCACGATCTCGGCGTTGTTGCAAACGTCGCAGAGCGCGTTGCGGTGCTCTACGGCGGTCAGATCGTGGAGCTCGGCACCGTTGAGGATATCTTCTATGATCCGCGCCACCCGTACACCTGGGCTCTTCTGAGCTCCCTTCCGCAGCTCAGCGAAAAGGGTACCGATCTTTTCTCAATTCCCGGAACGCCGCCGTCCCTCTATAATAAGATCGTCGGCGACGCGTTTGCCCCGAGATCGAAGTACGCCATGGCGATCGACATGGTCGAGGAGCCGCCGATGTTCAAGGTCAGCGACACCCATTACGCAAAGACCTGGCTGCTCGATCCGAGAGCGCCGAAGCAGGATATTCCGGAGAATATCCAGAATCTCCACGAGAAGATGCAGAAAACACACGTCAATTTTGATGATTAAGGAGGCGGAACATGGATAATAACGAAAAACAGGTTCTGCTTTCCATTCAGAATCTCGACGTAGTCTTCGGACGCGGCAAAAAGGCATTCAAGGCTGTTGACAACGTGTCGTTCGACATTTACAAGGGCGAAACGCTCTCTCTCGTCGGCGAGTCCGGCTCCGGCAAGACCACCATCGGCAGAGCCATAGTCCGCATAAATCCCTGCTCCGCAGGCGCTATCTATTACGACGGCAAGAAGATCTCCGGCAAGCTCAGCCGCAAGGACGACCGTGAGGTCATCCGCAAGATCCAGATGATATTCCAGGATCCCGCCGCCTCGCTTAACGAGCGCGCGACCATCGAATATATCATCTCCGAGGGCCTCTACAACTTCCACCTTTTCAAGGATGAGAAGGACAGAATAGCCAAGGTTGAGAACGTCATCCGCGAGGTCGGACTCCTTCCGGAGCACCTTACCCGCTATCCGCACGAGTTCTCCGGCGGTCAGCGCCAGCGCGTCGGAATTGCGAGAAGCATTGTCATGGAGCCGGAGTTCATCGTCGCTGATGAGCCCATCTCCGCTCTTGACGTTTCAATCCGCGCGCAGGTTCTGAACCTCCTCAAGAAGTTCCAGGTGGAGCGCGGGCTCACATATCTCTTCATCGCCCACGATCTCTCGATCGTCAGATTCATCTCCGACAGAATCGTAGTTATCTACAAGGGCAGAATTATGGAGATCGCCGAGACGGAGGAGCTTTTCAGCTATCCGCTGCACCCATATACAAAGTCGCTCATCTCCGCGATACCTATTCCCGATCCCATCATCGAGAAGGAGAAAAAGCTCTTTGTATACGAGCCCGAGAAGATGCACGACTACTCTAAGGAGCAGCCCAGCCTTGTGGATATCGGAAACGGCCATATGGTATTCGGCTCTCCCAGCGAGATCGAGAAGTACAAGGCTCAGCGTTTCGGAAAATAAAAAAGGAATCGGGCGTGCGGCATTTGCCTCACGCCCATTTTTAAAACTATGAAAGCTAAAAAGCCATACGAGGAGATAACCGTCTCCTCAAAGCACCTGCCGCTGCGAATCGCGCTCTTTGCGCTCGCAATCGTAATCGCCGCCGGCTCCATCGGCTACGGCGTAAGTCAGCTCGGAAGGAAAGACCCGGGCTGGTACACGATAAACGCCGCCGCTGACGAGGACGCGCTCATGTACGCGAACGGCATTAGATTTGAATACTATATGGAAGGCTCGTCCGATGTGATAAAGGCGGCTCTGCGCCTTATCGAGGAGCAGTATTCTTCCGCGCTCGCAAAGGCGTACAAGGAAACTGACCCGGTTAAAAGCTATCCCGGAATCGGCAATCTCGCCGCGCTGAACGCGGGGGAGAGCGTGAAGTGCTCGCCGGAGCTGTTCGCCATTCTTAAGGACGCCTACGCGAAAACGCTTGAAGGGCGCGGCTACAATATGTTCGCCGGCGCCTACTACGCCGAATGGAACAGCATTATCTACTCAAATGACCCCACCTCATATGACCCCGCGAACGATGAGGACGAGCGGGCGCGCCTTGACGCCATCCGGAGCGCTGTGAACGATTTATCGAACTTCGCTCTCACCCTCGACGAGGCGACCTTGACCGCCGCGCTCACTGTTTCCGACTCATATAAAGCGCTCGTGAGCGAGCTTGAGATAGACTCCGGCGCGCTTGACCTGAATCTACTGCGCGACGCATATATGCTCGGAGCAGTCAGAGAAGAGCTTGAAACTGAGGACTGGCACCGCGGCTACTTTGCCACTGAGAGCGGGCTCGGTGTATATATGAGCGAGTGCGACGGCGGTACGATCGAGGTTTTCGGCGAGGGTGAGGAAGCCATCGGCGCAATCAGCATCGCCGCCGGCGACAGCCTTTCGATGTTCCGCGGCTTCGGATATTACGAGGCGGATGGTGAACTGAGAAGCCCGTACTTCACCGCAACAGGCTCGTTCGGATCGCCGCTTACTATGGTAATTACGCTCGACGAGGGCGGCGACCCGGTCGCTTGCGCTTATCATAATATAAAAATGCTCGACTCTTGCGCTCCGGAGAAGGGAAGCTATACCGTTCTCTATACTCTTAAGGGCGAGGAAGCACTAAATGCAGCTGAATAAATATTCACTCCTCCGCATAAAAGCGGGGGAGTTTTGCATATATGCGGGATTTTTTCCTTGCATAAGCGCGGAGATTGTGATAAAATAAACTTCACCCGCAAAATGGCGGGGAAAAAGTTAAAAAACGCCGAGTGCGTTTAAAAAATTTTGGAGGAAATGGAAACATGAGCAAAAAACTCACCAAGGTCATCGCTCTCGCGCTGGCGCTCGTAATGGTATTCGCTCTTGCCGCCTGCGGTGGAAACACCACCACCCCGACGCAGACCGAAACACCGAAAACAGATGCTCCCGCAAACAGTGATACCCCGAAAACCGACACCACCGCAGAGAGCGAAACCCCGGCTGCCCCTGTTACTTACACCTATCAGGACTCCGTAAGCACAATGGCGACCAACTGGAACCCCCACACCTATCAGACCGCTGACGACAGCTATCCTGCCGACTTCCTTCGCGTGGGCCTTTACAGCTTCATCTACAACGATGAGCTTCACCCCCTTGAGGGCAAGGATCCCTACACCGGTTACGTTATCGTTCCGGAGATGGCGGCTGATATGCCCGTTGACGTCACCGAGCAGGTTAAGGCTGAGCACCCCGAATTCGGAATCCCCGAGTCCGCTACCGCCGGCTATGCCTACACCATCGACCTCAACCCGCTTGCTACATGGGAGGACGGTACCCCCATCAACGCCGATACCTATGTCTACTCCATGAAGAAGCTCCTCGATCCGGCACTTCTCAACTACCGCGCTGCTGACTACTATGCACAGGGTCTTTCCATCGCGGGCGCTGAGAACTATGCCAATCAGGGCAAGCTCGAGTACGGCGCGATCGGCGTAACCACCACTGAGTACCTTGCAAACGGCGGAGCCGTTGAGGATCTCTATGTAGACGCTTACGATTTCTGGAATGCAGACGCCTCCTATCTTGACGAGGCAGGCAACGCCCTTCCGCAGTACGTTTCCGTCCTTGACGAGACCGTGTACGGCGCGAACGTTGACGACGCCTTCAGCGGCAAGCAGCTCTATGACGAGTATCTCGGCGCAGGCGCCCCCTACGAGGCATACTCTTCCGATGAGCTCTACACAGTCACCGGCCAGTACGCCACCGGCCTTGACTATGACAGCACTGTCGGTCTCTACAAGTCCGGCGAATATCAGATCACCATCGTATTCGCAAAGAGCCTTGCAGGCTTCAACCTTCTCTACAACCTCGGCTCCAACTGGATCGTCAAGGAAGACCTCTATGAGGCTAACCTCTCCGAGTCCGAGGGAGTATGGAGCTCCACCTACAACACCAGCGTAGAGACCACCTCTTCCTACGGTCCCTACAAGATGACCGTTTATCAGGCCGACAAGTTCATGAAGTTCGAGAAGAACGAGAACTGGTACGGCTGGACTGACGGCAAGCACGTCTACGTCGATCCCGAGGACGGCGAGACCTATCAGATGTATCAGACCGACATCATCGAGTGCGAGGTCGTACCCGAGGCTGAGACCAACAAGCTCATGTTCCTCAAGGGCGAGCTTATGGGCTACGGTCTCCAGGCTGAGGACTTCGCCACCTACCGCAATTCCGATTACGTTTACTTCACCCCGGATGAGACTATCTTCTTCCTCATCCTCAACGGCTACAAGGATGCTATCGAGGGCCGCGAGAAGGCGGACGATTTCGACACCGCCACCCGCGATCTCCAGATGCTCCTGAACCTCAACTTCCGCAAGGCTATTGCCGTTACCTATGATAAGGAGCTCTTTGCCTCCACCGTTTCCCCGGCGCGTTCCGGCGGCTACGCGATCATCGGCAACGCTTACGTCTATGATCCCGAGACCGGCGCTATGTACCGCGATACCGATCAGGCGAAGCAGGCGCTCTGCGATTTCTACTCCGTTGACCTCGCCGCCTTCAACGGCGACCTCGACGCCGCTGTTGCGTCCATCACCGGTTACGATCCCGAGACTGCAAAGACCCTCTTCGGCGAGGCGTTCACCGAGGGACTTGAGGCCGGCTACATCACCGACGCAGATGCTGACGGCAAGTGCGATCAGTCCATCGTCATCGAATACTCCCTCTCTGCTGATTCCGACTTCATGACCAAGACCATCGACTACCTCAACGAGAAGATGAACGAGGTCACTGCCGGCACTCCGTTTGAGGGCAAGGTCAGCTTCGCCAAGTCCGCTCCTTACGGAAACGACTGGTCCAACAAGCTCAAGGCCGGTCTTGCTGATACCGCTCTTGCGGGCTGGTCCGGCTCCAGAATGGATCCGTTCAGCCTTACCGACCTCTATGTCAACCCGAGCTATCAGTACGATGCCGGCTGGTTTGACGCCACCAAGGTCGACCTCACTCTCAGCGTTGAGGGCGAGGAGGTCACTATGAACCTCCGCCAGTGGTCTGACGCTCTTAACGGCGCTACCGTAACCGCTCCGAACGGCAAGGATTACTGCTTCGGAGACGGTATTGCAGACGTTGAGACCCGTCTTACCATCCTCGCCGCTCTCGAGGGTAAGGTTCTCGGCACCTACGACTACATCCCGATGCTCCAGAATGCCTCCGCTGCGCTTCTCTCCAAGCAGGTATTCTACGTTGTCGAGGATTGGAACCCGATCATGGGACGCGGCGGCATCACCTATATGAAATATAACTACGACGACGCCGCATGGGCTGAGTATGTTGCTTCCCAGGGCGGTACGCTCACCTATTAATCTGATTTAATCAGAGGTTCCTTAAAAATTACAGCAATTATGTAGTTGCAGGGGCATAAAAACCCCTGCAACTATTCCCGTTTTCAGCGACCGGTTTTTGCGAAAGAGCCGGAAGCTCCGACTTTTCGCAAAAATCAGTCAGAATGCTCCACCGGAGGTAAATTATGGGCAAATACGTTGCGCAGAGAATAGCGCTGATGCTGTTTACTCTGCTGATAATCACCCTTATCTGCTTCGTTCTTGTGCGTATGCTGCCGCCCGCTGAGCTGCCGCTCAACGATCCGCATACCGCAGTCATCGAGGCAAGGCGCGAGGCGCAGGGCTACAATAAGCCGTATCTCGTGCAGTTTGGCATTTTCCTTCGCAATATCTTCACAAAATTCGACTGGGGTCTCAGCGATAAGCTGTACTTCGGTCAGAATGTTGCGGATATCTTCCTTCAGAAGCTGCCCGCCACGGTTTTTACAAACCTCTACTCCATAATCCTCAGCATACCCATCGGCATAGGCCTCGGTATCTGGGCGGCGCTTAAGAAGAACACCTGGGTCGACTACTTTATCTCCACAGTCACGATGGTCGTAATCTCGGTGCCAAGCTTCGTCTTTGCGTTTATAATTCAGTACGTTCTGAGCTATAAGCTCGGCTGGTTTCCGTTCCTTATGAAGGCGGGCACTGACTGGCTGAGCTGGGATATGTTCGTTTCTATGCTGCCAGCGGTCATGAGCCTTTCGTTCGGTGTTATCGCAGGCTTTACGAGAACTACCCGCGCGGAGCTCACCGAGGTTCTGACGAGCGAGTTTATGCTGCTTGCCCGCACCAAGGGCCTCACGAAGGCTCAGGCGACCATCCGCCACGCGCTTAAAAACTGCGCCGTCGTCATCGTTCCCGCGATCTTCGGCGAGTTCATCGGCATAATGTCCGGCTCGCTCGTAATCGAGAAGATATTTGCTATACCCGGCGTCGGCAATCTCTACCTCAACGCCATCAACGCGCGCGACTATAACATCTTCATGCTCGACTCCTGCTTCTACACAGCCGTCGGTCTCGCCGCCGGAATAGTTGTCGATATAAGCTACGGCTTCATCGACCCGAGAATCAGAATGGGCAGTAAAAAGTAAGAGAAAGGAGAATTTTTTAATGGAATATGAGCACATTCCGGCTGAAAAGTTCACCTTTACTCAGATGGACGCCAGCCTTCACGATACAAAGCTCGAAACTAAGTCCCGCAGCTACCTCGCGGACGCATTTCTGCGTTTCCGCAAAAATAAATCCTCAGTCGTAGCGGCGATCATTATCGCATTTCTGCTCGTTTTTGCGATCGTCAGCCCGATAATCTCGCCCTATACGATAAACCAGAAGGATAAATTCTATCAGTCCTACGCGCCCTTCGTGCGCCAGATAGCCGATATGAAGCTCGGCATCTTCGACGGCGCGACAACCCGCCCGAGCCAGAATGAGAAGAGTATGCTCTATTGGCGCGGTATCGCCGAGGAGACCGGTATGGATCCTCTGATCAATATCCTCGAGACGACCTCCACAACGGTTGTGTACCGAGGCAAGGAGCGCGAGGAATACACCTATACCATCGAGACTAACCAGTACTACGAAAAGGGCGTTATATACCTCGTTCTCAGCTATGACGAGTTCGATCGCATCCAGGCGTGGCAGGACGAGACCGGGATCCAGGTTATCTATCCCTACGTCGACCCTGCGGATATCCACGGCATAACCGACCATCCGAATATCTGGTACAAGGTCGATTCCTCCGGCGCGGCTCAGCCCGATAAGGACGGCAACCTCGTTCCCGTCTACTCCACCAAGACTCAGAATACAGGCGCGGAGTATCACTCCCTGAGAATCCCCGGCGACGACGGAAGCTACGTCTATTCAACCGCAAAGAGCGGTGCAGTTCAGTGCCGCGTATGCTACTATAACTATTATCAGTATCTCTACGGCCACGAGCCGATGTACCTCATGGGCACAAACTCCATGGGTCAGGATCTGTTTATGGCGATCGGCGTCGGCGCGAGATTCTCAATCGTCTTCGCAATCTGCGTTTCTGCGATAAACCTTTTCCTCGGAGCGATCTACGGCGCGGTCGAGGGCTATTACGGCGGCGCGATAGATATGACAATGGAGAGAATATCCGATATTCTGTCCGGCATACCCTTCGTCGTCGCAACAACGCTCTTCCAGCTCCATCTTGCTCAGAAGGTGGGCGTTGTGCCGTCATTCCTCTTTGCCTACGTCGTGACGGGCTGGATCGGCATGGCTTCGCTCACGCGCAAGCAGTTCTACCGCTTCAAGGGTCAGGAGTTCATCCTCGCTGCCCGCACCCTCGGCGCGTCCGACGGCAGGCTGATGTTCAAGCACATTTTCCCGAACTCCATCGGCACCATAATCACAAGCGTTGCCCTCGTCATCCCCGGAGTCATCAGCTCCGAAACCCAGCTCACCTACCTCGGAATCATCAATCTCTCTGATTTTGCCGGTACCAGCATCGGCACGCTGATGAGCCAGGGTCAGGTTGCCATGACAAGCGCGCCGCACGCGATATTCTTCCCGTCGTTGTTCGTTTCGCTTCTGCTTATTTCGTTCAACCTCTTCGGAAACGGCCTGCGCGACGCCTTTAACCCGACCACGAGAGGAGAGGATGACTGATGGAGAATAAGCTCTCAGTGCGCGATCTGCGCGTTTCCTTCCGCACCACAAACGGTAAGGTGCAGGCTGTGCGAGGGATAAGCTTCGACCTCGCAAAGGGCGAAACTCTTGCCATCGTCGGCGAGTCCGGCTCCGGCAAGAGCGTAACGAGCAAGGCAATTCTCGGCATTCAGGCGGCAAACGCCATCACCGAGTCCGGCGAGATCATCTATGACGGCAAGGATCTCCTCAAGATCAGCGAGGAGGACTTCCACAAGATCCGCGGCGACAAAATTTCTATGATATTCCAGGACCCGATGAGCTCGCTGAACCCCATCGTAAAGATCGGCAAGCAGCTCACAGAGGCGATGATACTCAAGGGCAAGGCTCGCCAGAAGGAGAGCCGCGCAAACTTCAATACCTACCTCAAAAACCTCGATAAGCGCACCGGCGAGGCGCTCGGCGACGAGGCAAAAAGGGCGAAATTCTCCAAGATGTGCAAGGATTTCGACACCTTTGAGTTCCGTCACGTCAAGCTTGAGGGCGACTTCAACCGAGCAAGGGAGGCCGCCGTTGAGGGCAGCGAGGATATAGAGGAGCTCGCGTTCGAGCTTGAAAAGAACGCCGCTAAGGATATCGCCTTCCGCGTAAATACCATCTGCTCAAACGCAAAGACCTCGCTTCACGAATATGTCGTGGCTTCCGACAAATCCGGCTCTCTCATGAGCCTTGCAGAGAGCGCGAAAAAGGCCGCGCCTGCGGTTGCCAAGGGCGGCGACGCGGCGGGTCTCATCGCTGACCTCAACAAGATGAAGGCGATTTTCGACGAGGCGGCCGCAAAGCCCGCGCCCGACTTCTTCCGCATGGGCTATTACGTCGTTTTCTCCGGAAAGAGCCTGCCCGATATGCCCGTTCCCGAGATGAACGAGGAGCTTCTCCGCTATCTCGATGATAATTTCATGAAGGAGTTTATCGCCTCTGCCGAGAAGGGCATTCGCCGCTCTGCCGGAATATCCTATGATAATATGGAGCGGGCGATAGCGGTTCTCAGAGAGAAAAAGAGCGTATTCGGGCGAGAGAGCCTCGATAAAAAGGAGGCTTATGCCGCGCACAAGGTGATGACCGCCGCAGTTGAGGCGACCATCGACCACCTGAAGCTTGTAAAGGACAGCTTCTCCTACACCTTCGGCCCGAGCATAAAGAGCGAGCTTGAGCGCTATTTCGGCGCGATTTCCAAAAACGCCAAGGCGATACGCCTGCACGATAAGCAGCAGCGCAAGTTTGACCGCATCGTTGCTAAGGGCAAGACTCCGGATTGGAAGGTCGCGGAGGCGTCCATCACCGATATGGAGCTTGTAAAGGCGAACATCGTCCGCATAATCGACCGCCTCGCGGAGCATTACGCCGAGCTTCTCAGCGAGAAAAACAGCCGCAATTACGCCGCTGAGACCATCGCCGCCATCGACTACCTCAAGGAGAACGCCACCGGAGTTGCCGCGAAGGTCACTAAGCGCATCGCAAAGGACAGAGCGATAAAGCTTATGGACGAGGTCGGCATAGCCGAGCCGCGCAAGCGCTATAACCAGTACCCGTTCGAGTTCTCCGGCGGTATGCGCCAGAGAATCGTAATCGCCATCGCACTCGCCGCCAATCCGGATATCCTCATCTGCGACGAGCCGACAACGGCGCTCGACGTTACCATTCAGGCGCAGATCCTCGAGCTTATCAATAAGCTAAAGAGGGAGCGCGACCTCTCCATTATCTTCATCACCCACGACCTCGGCGTTGTCGCCAATATGGCGGACAGAGTCGCTGTTATGTACGCGGGCAAGATCGTGGAGTACGGCACCGCAGAGGAGATTTTCTACGATCCGCGCCATCCGTATACCTGGGCGCTTCTGAGCTCGATGCCCGACCTCGATACAAAGGAAAAGCTGGAGTCAATACCCGGCACGCCGCCGAATATGATATACCCGCCGAAGGGCGATGCCTTTGCGGCGCGCAACAAGTACGCGATGCAGATAGATTTCGAGGCTCAGCCGCCGCTCTTCAAGGTCACGGATACGCATTACGCCGCGACGTGGCTTCTGCACCCGGACGCGCCGAAAATCGAGCGCCCGAAGATAATCTCAGACAGAATTGAGAGAATGAAGGTAAAGAGAGGTGAGTCGAAATGAGCGAAAACAAAGTTCTTCTCGACGTACAGCACCTCGGAATGTACTTCGGAAGCGGCACCGGCGCGTTGAAGGCCGTCGACGACGTGTCGTTTCAGATCCACAAGGGCGAGGTTTTCGGCCTCGTCGGCGAGTCCGGCTGCGGCAAAACGACCACCGGACGCACGATAATCCGACTCTACAACGCCTCCTCAGGCAGCGTTTACTTTGACGGGGTCCGCATCGTCGCCGGCACAGCGAGCTACTATGAGGAGATCGACGAAATTAAGGCAAAGCTCAAAAAGGGCGAGATCGACAAGGCCTCCGCCGATAAGCGAATTGCCGAACTGAAGGTGGAGATCGCCTCCGCCAAGCGCGACCACAAGGCGGCGAAGAAGGATCTTGTCACACAGATACAGATGATCTTCCAGGATCCGATCGCCTCGCTGAACCCGAGAATGACAGTCCGCGAGATAATCGCGGAGGGTCTTATAATCCGCGGCGAGAAGGATAAAAAGGTCATCGACGAGAAGGTTTATGAGATGCTCGAGCTTGTCGGACTTGTCCGCGAGCACGCCTCGCGCTATCCTCATGAGTTCTCAGGCGGTCAGCGTCAGAGAATCGGCATAGCCCGCGCGGTAATTATGAACCCAGAGCTGCTCATTGCAGATGAGCCGGTCTCCGCGCTCGACGTATCGATCCAGGCGCAGGTAATAAACCTTTTGAACGAGCTGAGAGAGCGCCTCGGGCTTACGATTCTCTTCATCGCCCACGACCTCAGCGTTGTCAAATACTTCTCAGACCGCATCGGCGTTATGTACTTCGGCAAAATGGTCGAGATGGCATCGTCCGACGAGCTTTTCGCCCACCCGATACATCCGTACACGCGCTCGCTGCTCTCCGCGATTCCGCTGCCCGACCCGATCTACGAAAAGAGCCGCAAGAGAATAGTCTACAATCCGCTCGCTGAGCACGATTACTCCGCTCAGCAGCCGACCTTCCGCGAGATAATCCCCGGCCACTTCGTCCGCTGCAACGATGCAGAGGAGGCAAAGTACAGGAAGGAATTTAACCTGTGAGACCGGAAAAACGCGCAAAACTCATAAAATACGCTCTCGCGGTGGCGTTTGCCGCCGCGGGCGTCGTTATGATGCTTGTAAGAACGCCGATAACAGCCGAAATGAGCGCCACCGAGCGGTGGAGAGTGCTATCCGACGCATTTTTCGTGCCGGGAGTGCTGATGCTGAGCGCCGGCGCACTTGTCTGGGTGTCGAATTTCGGCGTTTTCAACGGAATCAGCTACGCTTTTCGCTACGTTGTGCGTATGTTTCTGCCGCACTCCGGCAAGCGCGACGAGAGCTACGGCGACTACGTCCGCGCCCGCGCCGAGCGCGGCGGTATTAAGGGTTACGGCTTTATCCTCATCGTCGGGGCGGTGTTTTTCGGCGTTTCACTCGTTTTTCTTGCACTTTTTTACTTTAATTGACAGGCGGGATGCCTTATGAATAAACCCAAATTAGTATTTTGCGATATCGACGGTACGCTGATTCCCTACGGCTACGGCGGACTTCCTGAGGAAACCTATTCAGTAGTCCGCGCGCTCAGGGAGCGGGGGATAGGCTTCGTCCTGAACTCGGGAAGGCAGTATCACTCGATGCGCGTGCTGTTCAGCGAAATGCCGGACGAAATATATTACATTGGTGAAAACGGCGGAGTAGTCTACAACTGCGGCCCCGAGGAGCCGACGCCGATATTGCGCTATAAAGAGATTGACCGCGCTCTGGCGCTCGGCATCGCGCGCTCTATTGAGGCGATCGACGGCTCGTACTGCGTTGCGAACGATATCTACACCTCGTACTGCCTGCGAAGCTCGACGGAGCTTATCAGCGTTCTGCGCGACGGACTCTCAAATAAGCTCGACCTCATCGACGACTGGGATGAGATCCGCGGCCCGATCGCTTCGATGGCGGCATACTGCCCGCACAATCTTGAAGATGCTGAGAGCGTTCTGCACCCAATGTGGGGTGATAAGATACACATGGCGTGCGCCGGCCCGACGTGGTGGGATTTCAACAACGCGAACAAGGGCGACGGTCTCATCGCGCTCTGCGAGGCTCTCGGAGTTGACACCGCCGATACGGTCGCCTTCGGTGATAACTGGAACGACGTGCCTATGCTCGAGGCGGCGGGAACTGGATATATTATGTCAACCAGCTCCGCTGAGCTGCGAGCTCTCTTCCCGAACTGCGATAACGTGCTTGAAAAGCTGAAGGAATATCTGTGATTCGCTGTTTATGGTAAAGACAAACGCGCCGCTGTGAGGTAGAATGTAACCAAACAGGAGGCGGTTTTATGGATACAGTAAAAATCGGAGCATTCATCGCGCTGCTGCGCAAGGAAAAGAATCTCACGCAGGAGGCGCTCGGCGAGAGGCTCGGCGTGACGAATAAGACAGTATCACGTTGGGAGACGGGAACGTATCTCCCGCCGGTTGAGGCGCTTAAAGAACTGAGCGAGCTTTTTGGCGTAACCATAAATGAGCTTCTCAGCGGAAAAAGGCTTGAGAGCAGCGAATATGCCGCCGCCGCCGAGGAAAACCTCAAATCGGCGGTCGCGCAATCCGGCTTCACACTGTCAGAAAGAACAGAGTATTTCAAAATGAAATGGCTCAAAGAGCATTTGGCGCTTCTGATTTTTATCGGCGTTTGTACAAATATTGCTCTGTGCGCGGGCTTTTTCGCGCATAACCCGATAATAATTGCGGCGGTTATCATTTTGGGCGTTGTTGAGTATGCCGTTTTGAACAATAAGCTGATGACCTACGTCGAGGCGCGCGCCTTTGACTAACAAAAAAGCTCCCCGAATCGGGGAGCTTTAATGCGTCGACAAAGTCTCCGCATCGAACATATTTTGCGCTCTCTGAGCGCAAAATATGACGCCTGCGGGCGAGTTATGCGACGTGAAGGGGCCTCTCGGCCGGCCCCTTCACAGAACCCCGCCTCCTTTATCCACCGCTTTTCCTTTTTGTCTACAGTCTGAAGCTCCCCGAATCGGGGAGCTTTCGTCGTATATTGACTTATTCGACCGGAACGCACTTGATGTGGAGTTCCTCAAGCTGCTTATCGGTGACGGCGCTCGGAGCGTCCATCATAACGTCCTGCGCGTTCTTGTTCATCGGGAACGGAATAACCTCGCGGATGGTCTCAACGCCCGCGAGAAGCATGACCATGCGGTCAACTCCGGGCGCGACGCCTGCGTGGGGAGGCGCACCGTAGCAGAAGGCGTTGTACATTGCGGGGAACTTTGCCTTGACATCCTCCTCGCCGAGGCGGACAAACTCAAATGCCTTGACCATGATCTCGGGGTCGTGGTTACGGACAGCGCCGGAGCTGAGCTCGATGCCGTTGCAGACGATGTCGTACTGATCCGCCTCGATGGTGAGCGGGTCGATCTCGCCGCGCTCAGCCTTTAGAAGCGTCTCAAGACCGCCCTTCGGCATACTGAACGGGTTGTGGCAGAACTCAAGCTCGCCGCTCTCCTCACCGATCTCGTACATCGGGAAGTCGACGATCCAGCAGAACTCATAGCGCTCCTTGTCCATGTGACCGGGAACGTTAGCGCCGAAGGTCTTGATTGCAACACCGGCAGCCTTCTGAGCGAGGCTCTTTTTACCCGCGGAGAGAACGACGAGGGTGTTCGGCGCGAGGTTGAGCTTCGCGCTGAGGGCGTCCTTCTTATCGGCTACGAACTTGGCTACGCCGCCTGCAATCGCGCCGGTCTCATCGACCTTGAACCAGTAGCTCTTTACGCCCGCCTGAACCTCGCAGTCAGCGAGGAGCTTTTCTATCTGCTTGCGGGTGAGGGTGCAGCCTGTAATATCAACTGCCTTGATTTCGCCGGAAGCAAAGGGCTCGAAGCCGCAGTCTGAAAGCTCGGCGGTGACATCCTTCGCGGTGAGGTCGATGCGCAGATCGGGCTTGTCGGAGCCGTAGGTCTCGAGCGCGTCAAGGTATTTTACGCGGCGGAAGGGGGGCTTGGAGGCGATATCGTACTTGCCGAACTTTGCGAAGATCGGGGGCAGAACGTCCTCGATAACGGCAAAAACGTCCTCCTGCGTGGCGAACGCCATCTCCATATCCAACTGATAGAACTCGCCGGGGCTGCGGTCGCCGCGTGCGTCCTCGTCGCGGAAGCAGGGCGCGATCTGGAAATACTTATCAAAGCCCGAGGTCATAAGCAGCTGCTTGAACTGCTGCGGCGCCTGGGGCAGAGCATAGAACTTGCCGGGGTGCTTGCGGGCGGGAACGAGGTAATCGCGCGCGCCCTCGGGACTTGATACGGTAAGTATCGGGGTGGTGATTTCAAGGAAGCCGTGCTCGGTCATCGCCTGACGAAGCGCCGCGACCACGTTGCAGCGCATAACGATTTTATCCTTGACCTCGGGATTGCGCAGGTCGAGATAGCGGTACTTAAGGCGCTGCTGCTCGTCGGCCTCACGGGAGCGATTGATCTCAAAGGGCAGCTCGTTGTAGCGGCACTTGCCGAGAACTGTAATTTTATCGGGAACGACCTCGATATCGCCGGTCGCCTGCTTCGGGTTCTTGGAGCTTCTCTCGCGGACAACGCCCTCGATCTGAATCGTGGACTCCTTGTTTATGCCCTTGATGGCGGCGATCATATCCTCAGTCTCGCAGACGATCTGGGTTGTGCCGTAGAAGTCGCGCATTACGACGAACGCGAGATTGGCGCTGACCATACGCACATTTTCCATCCAGCCTGAGAGCGTAACGCGCTCGCCGACGTTCTCAATCCTCAGCTCGCCGAGGTTGTGTGTTCTGTAATAAGACATAGTTTTACCCCTCCGTAATTATCGAACCGGTGAAGCGCTCACCGAGTTTTGCCTTTATATATTCCGCAGCCGAGCCTGCCGGAACCGTCTCCTGCCTGCCGGTGGAGAGATCCTTGACTGCGACTGTGCCGGATTTTATCTCGTCCTCGCCGAGGAAAACGGCGTAAGGGATGCCGGTTTTAGAAGCGTAAGTTATCTTCTGCTTGAACTTTTTATCCTCGAAATAAACCTGCGCGCGCACGCCGCTCTCACGCAGCGCTGAGGCACATTCAATAGCGGCGGAGAGATCGTCCGTCATCGGGATCACGAGCGCGTCTGCCGGCGCGGTGTTCAGCTCGTTATTGAGAAGCCCGCAGTCGTCGAGTACGAAGAAGAGGCGCGTAAGTCCGATGGCGACGCCAACTCCGGGAAGCTCCTTATCGGTGTAATATCCGGCGAGATTATCGTATCTTCCGCCGGCGCAGATGGCGCCGATCTCGGGATAATCGAGCATCGTCGTCTCGTAGACGGTGCCGGTGTAGTAGTCGAGGCCGCGCGCGATAGTGAGATCGACGCGGAAATTCTCCTCGGGCACTCCGAAGGCGGCGAGATATCGGCAAACCTCGCGAAGCTCGTCAAGTCCGAGATCAAAGGTCTCGTTCTTGCCTCTGTAAGCCTCGAGCGCGCCGAGCACCTCGCTGTTTGTGCCCTTGATGGCGATAAACTTCAGAATATCGTCCGCATTTTCCTCGCTTACGCCGAAATCCTCGCAGAGGATGGCCTTGACCTTCTCGGCGCCGATCTTATCGAGCTTATCCACGGTGCGCATAACGTCGCCGGACTTTTCTGAAAGACCGAGAAGCGCGTAGAAGCCGTTGAGAATCTTGCGGTTGTTGACGCGGATAACAAAGCGCTTCAGTCCAAGCTCGTTGAAAACGCGGTAAATTATGCTCGGGATCTCCGCCTCGTTCATAATGCTGAGCTTACCGTCGCCGATTACGTCGATATCCGCCTGATAGAACTCGCGGAAGCGCCCGCGCTGAGCGCGCTCGCCGCGGTAAACCTTGCCTATCTGGAAGCGGCGGAAGGGGAAGGAGAGCTCGGAATAGTGCATCGCGACGTATTTTGCGAGCGGAACAGTGAGATCAAAACGCAGACTGAGATCACTGTCGCCCTTCTGAAAGCGGTAGATCTGCTTTTCGGTCTCGCCGCCGCCCTTCGCCAAGAGGACGTCACTCGACTCGATTATCGGCGTGTCGAGCGGGGTGAAGCCATAGAGAGAGTAGACTCTCCGCAGAACCTCCGCGATTTTCTCAAACTGCTGCTGCTGGGCAGGAAGCAGCTCCATAAACCCGGAAAGGGTACGGGGTGTAACGTTTGCCATTAGAATTCTCCTAAAAATAAGCATAAGGACGGGTCGCAAAAACCCGCCCATAATTATAGCATAATATGAATATTTTTCAAGTAAAACAACGATTTTTCGCGCATTTATGCTAATCGCTGAAAAGGGCAAGCGCGAATTGAAGATTTTGATTAGGGATTAGTATTGCATTATTTCTTCGGGTTGACGATATCGCGCCAATCGAGAAGACCGTCCTGAAGACCGCGGATAAGCACCTCAGCGGTGGCGACGTTCGTCGCAAACGGGACGTTCATCTGATCGCACAGACGGCAGAGATAGCTGACCTCAGTCGCCTGCTCCTTGCTCGGATCCTCAAAGAAGAGAACGAGGTCGAGCTCATTATAAGTGATCCTCGCGCCGATCTGCTGCGCGCCGCCCTGCTCGCAGGAGTGGTACAGCGTTATGGGCAGGCCGGTTGCCTCGGAAACAAGTCTTCCGGTGGAGTTAGTAGCACATAGCGAGTGGTTTGCAAGGATTCCGCAGTATGCGATGCAGAACTGGACCATGAGTTCCTTTTTCCTGTCGTGCGCCATGATTGCAATGTTCAATTTTAACACCAGCCTTTCATATTTTTCCGATATACACTCGCTCGCCGCAGATACGGCGGGCTATTCTTTCATACTGATCAAACGCATACCTCGCGCCGTAGCGCATTATCGGCACTCCGAGGTTCGCGGCGATGGGTATCGACTCATCCTCGCTGACAACGCCGATAAGCTGCGCGCCGACGGAGTCGATAATATCGTCAACGGACGATCTTATGCGTCGGAACTGCCGCTTCTGAACGCGGTTAACGAGGAGCCTCACATTCTCAATTCCGCGCTCCTTGAGGGCATTTACGGTCTTTTGCCCGTCGCGCAGGCTCGTAGCGTCCGCCGTCGCAACCACGATGCCCATGTCGGCGGGGGTGGCGGCGAGCCGGAAACCGGCTCCGAGACCGGCCGGGGAGTCGAAGAGGATGAAATCATAATCCTCTGCGGCGGAGTCAAAAAGTCTGTTGAACTCCGCTTCGTCAATATCGCCGGGCGCCATATCGCTCGGCGCAGAGAGAAAATCGAGATTTGAAATATCCGGGTGGTGCATAATTGCGTCCTTAAGCTCGACTCTCTCCGCCATCGCGTCGTAGAAGTCGAACAGCACCTCGTCCTGAACACCGAGAGCGAGGTCGAGATTGCGCAGCCCGACGTCGCAGTCCACGCACAGAACGCGCTTGCCAATGATCGCGAGCGCCTCGGCAATCGCCGCGGTTGAGCTTGTTTTGCCGGTGCCGCCCTTTCCGGAGGTGATAACGATTTTTACACCCATCTTAACCTTCCTCGTCTTTGCCGCAAAGTGCCACAAAACAATGTCACACTCTGACATAATTATTTTACATTATTATCTGAACAAAATCAAGTGCCAATGACGGATATTACTATACAAATTCGGATGTTTTTGTTGGTTTATTATCTGACGGGCGTGTTCTCATAAGGTACTGTCTCGCGCTCGGACACTGTTGAGAAGTAAGCTGTGAGAATATCCTTGGCAATCGTTGTCAGGCTCGAGCCCGAGCCGCCCTTTTCGACGACGACCGCAATAGCAATCTCGGGGTTGTCCGCAGGGGCGTAGCATACGAAAACCGCGTTATTGACCGAGGTGCTGTCCGACTGAACGGTACCGGTCTTGCACGCAACTGAGATAGGGAAGCCGCGGAACGCGCTTCGCGCGGTGCCGGTCTTTGCAACCGCCTCCATGCCCTTCTGTATAATGGGGAAATAGCCTTCGCTGTCGTCGATAATGTGAACGAGCTCGGGCTGCTTATCGACGAGCGTCGCGGAATAATCGGCTGTGGTGACATAATCGAGTATCGTAGCGGAGTAGCGCTTGCCGCCGGTGGCGATGGTGGCGCAGTAGTTTGCAATCTGAAGGGGATTGAACTGGTGTATGCTCTGACCTATGCCCGCCTGAAGAGTATCGGCGTCATACCAGCCGTCGTTCAGAATTTCACGCTTCGATTCGCGCGAGGCGACTACGCCGATGTTTTCATCAAGCTCAATGCCGCTCTTCTGACCGAAGCCGAATTCAGCGGCGGTGTTGGCGATGGCTGTGATACCGGTGTCGTCCGCGACCTGATAAAAGAAGTAGTTGCAGCTGTTTTCAAGCGCGCCGATGACGTCCAGACTGCCGTGGCTGCCGGGGTAGATCCAGCAGCGCGGGGTGTAGAAATATTCCTTGTATTCTGTAAACTCGCCCTCGTCGTAAATGCGCGTTTCGGGCGTAATCTTGTGCATATTCAGACCTGCAAGCGCGGTCACCATCTTGAAGGTCGAGCCCGGCTCGTAGGTGCCCTGAACCGCGCGGTTCCACATCGAAACGTCGTAATCGGGGTATGACGCCATACTCAGCACCTCTCCGGTGCCGACCTTAACTACAACCGCGGCGCCGCCCTCGGCGTGCTCAAGGGTGCGCGGCTCGCGATTTTCCTCGATAGCCTTCGCAAGCTCCTCATTGTCGCGGTCTGTGTTGAGCTGCGCGATACCGGTGCTGAGCGCGTCCTCGGTGGATTTCTGGAGGGACGAGTCTATTGTAAGGTACACGTTGCCGCCGGCCTTCGGCTCAGATATCATCTCGATATCGGTCACGTTGCCGTTCTTATCGCGGTAGGTGCGCACACTTCCGTCAATACCTCGGAGATATTCCTCAAAGCCGCTCTCCGCGCCGCTCTTTCCGACGATGGAGTTGATCGTATAGCCCTCGTCGGGGTGCGCGTCAAGAAATTCTTTGGAGATATAGCCGACAGTGCCGAGAATGTGGCGCGCATAGTCGGTGTGATACTCTCTCTTTGTGGCGACTGTCACGGATACGGGGCTGAGCCGCTCCTCCTTGATGTAGGTAACAAAGTCTACCGGCACGTCGCTTGCAAAGACGTAATCTGTGGTGTTTATAACAATGCGAAGTTCGAGCTCGTAGCGCACGCCGATAATCCTACGCGCATCCTCGGAGGAGGTCGTGAAGCTGATGTCATAGTGCTTACGCATCCAGCTCATAAGATCCGGCGCGGAGATATCGGGATCGACGTGGTAGCGCTCGAGAAACTTGGCAAGGCGCGATTCCTGCCTCTCTGTTCTCAGCGCGGTGTACTGAAACGGGGCCGACATCGTCACGGGGAAGGAGTCGTTGTAATCTATTCCGTTGTCGATGGCGGCGCGTATCAGGCTCAGAACTATGCTGTTGCGATCCTCAAGGCTCTCCTCGAGCAGCCTTGAGCGGCTGATAGTCACGGAGTAGACGGTTCTGTCTGAGGCGAGCAGCGTTCCGTTGCGGTCAAGGATTGCGCCGCGCGCCGAGGGTATGGTCTCGACCGTCGCAACCGAGCCTGCCGACTGTATAACGTAGCTCTCCGCGTCGACGACTGTGAGGTCATATATAACGTAGATAAAGCCGGCCGCCATTGCAAATATCAGCAGGAATATAAACGCGAGCCGCGTGAATTTAAGTGTCACGTCATTCTATCCTTTCGATTGAGCGGGTGATAAGATAAACGGGAAGTGCGAAAATGAAGCTGAAGATCCCCTCGAACAGCGATATCCACAGCATCGGCGCAACGCCCGCGCCGAGCGCGAAAATCGCCTTAATTAGCTCCGTTATTCCGGAGACGACAAGCGCGAGAACGGTCATAAGAAGGTAGGTCGGGATGCGCTTGATGAGGATTGTATCGCACAGGTAGCCGATAAACAGCCCGAGAAAGCAGAAAACGAGAGTGTAGACTATCGTCGGCTCATTGAAGGAGATATCCATAAGCATTCCGGCAAAAAGACCGACAACGCCGCCGGAAATGACTCCGCCGCAAACTCCGGCCGCGGCGACAACGAGCGGCAGAAGCTGGGCCTTTACGCCGAAAATCGGAACTCTCGGCAGTATCGCCGCCTGAATGAAAAACAGCATAAGCAGGAACGGAATGTAAGCCAGAGAGCGTATGACGCTCTTGCTTTTCAGAGTGTTCATCAGTTTACCTCAAAGCTCTTTATAACGTAGACGTTGGCGAGGGTTGAAAACTCGGCTCCTGGGCGCACTACCGCGGCGTACTCGTTGCCGCTCGGGTTGTCGAGAACGCTGTCGACGTAGCCGATTATGAGGCCGGAGGGTATCTCTCCGCCGCGCCCGGTGGTGACGACAAGGTCGCCGTAGACGACGTTCGAGCCGAACTCAAGGTAGCCGAGACGGCACTTTCCCTGGCGGAAGAGGTTGAAATCGCCCTCCACAACGCCGGTATCGTCGCTCGAATAGAGCCTTGCGCCGATGCTCATGGTGGTGTCAAGAACTGTCGTGACGGTCGCGCTTGTCGCGGCGACGCTCGTCACGGTGCCGATGAGATAGCCGCCGGAGGATATGACCGCGTTGCCGACTGCGATGCCGGAGTTCTCGCCGCGGTTTACGGTGAAGCTCGATGCGAAGTTCGAGCTTGTCCAGCTTATGAGCGTTACCGCCTCGAGGTCAAAGTCGTCGTCGGAGTGGCGGCTCGTGAAATCAAGAAGCTCTCGGAGCCTGTCGTTCTCCTCGCTGACCTCGCTGTACTCGCGGTACTGCTCCTCAAGGTCGGCAACTCGCGCGCGCAGGCGCTCATTCTCCGCGGCAAGCTCATCGTAGCGGTAAAGATAGCCGTAGATGTTCTCGAGCGTGCCGACAACGCTCGTCATAACGCTCTTGACCGGAGTAAAAACCGGCTCCGAGAGGATGGTCGCAAGGTCGGCTCTGCCGTTCGTTATGCCTATGCTGATGGCGGCGACGAGCGCTATCACGACGGCGATGGCGGCGATGATTATACCCTTTTTAGTAACAATGTCCTTCAAAGCAGTTACCTCTTGATGATATCGGAAAGTGAAAAGCCGGCGCTCTCGATAAGACGCACAAGGCGGTGCACCGGCAGACCCATTACGTTGAAGAAGTCGCCCTCGATGCCCTCGATAAGCGCGGCGCCCTTGCCCTGAGCACCGTAAGCGCCGGCCTTGTCCATCGGCTCGCCAGTAGAAACGTACCACGCGATGTCGGACTCGGAGAGAGCTGCGAAGGTGACCTTCGTGCGCTCGTGAGAAACGTGTTTTTTGCCGCCGAAGATGAGAGCTATGCCGGTGTAGACCTCGTGGCTGCGGCCGGAGAGGCGCGAGAGCATACTCCTCGCCTCATCCTCGGTGTGCGGCTTGCCGAGAAGCTCGCCGTCAATGTAAACGAGGGTGTCGGCGGCGATTATGAGGTCTCCGGGGGCGCACCTTCCGGCGGTGTCGAGAGCCTTCTCCGCGGCGATAAACTCGACCGCACTGCCGGGGTCAAGCGCGGGATCGGGCTTTGCCTCGCCCTTTGCGGGGATAACGGTAAACTCCATGCCGAGCTCTGTGAGAAGCTGTATCCTGCGCGGAGATTTTGACGCTAAAACGATTTGCATATTATCATGTCCTTTTAATATAAGCCTCTCCAATATACCGGCGGGTCGTTTCTGCCGAGGTCGAGATAGCGCTCGCAGACGGCGTCGACCTCGTCCGGCGACTCGGTAGTAAAGCTGAGACGCACGCCCCAGAGACCGGAGGCTATGTATTCATGCTCGCGGGTGGCGAGATAGAGCTTTTTGCCTGAATATACGGTGTTTCGCCCGCCGAAGGCAGGGATGACCGGCATCGGATAGCCGTTTTCATCCTCAATTCCGATGGTGAGCTCATTTCCCTCAACTCCCGTGACGTAGCGAGCGAATGGGACAGCCGACTGCACAACGGGCAGCCTGCCGTAGACGATAAGCTCCGCGGGCGAGAGCTTCTGCATGGCGCTGATCTCCTCGCTCGTAAGCTCAGGGGAGAGCGCTACGGAAGCGAAGTGCAGACTTGAAAGAGCCGTGAGGCTCGCCTCGCTGTCGGCACCGATGGTAAAGTCGCCGCGAACGGTGAAGCCGAGCTTTTTCAGCCCGAGCGCCTGACCGAAGGATGCGGCAAGCGCCTCATTTATACCGAGAGAGCGCGCGTATTTGAGCATCTCCGCAATCTCTGCGCGCTCCGAGTCGAAAATCACGGCAGGCAGGCTGACGCAGACGGAGATACCCTCTTTTTCAACAAAGGGCGCAAGCGCGGAGGCTGAACCCTTGAGCTTTTCGAGCGGAAAATAGATAACGGGCGGCGCAAGCTCCAAAAGCCTTGCGGTAAGCTGAGCCCTTGACTGAACGGAAACCGTCAGCAACGGCGGCTCGGTGAGCTTATCACCGCGCTCCTTAGGCAAAACTGCGGCGCCGTGTCTTGCAGGCGCCTCCTCTCGCTTGACCATGAGCTCCTCGAGAAGCTTGTCGCGCGCCTCGGCGATAATGCTCTGGTGCAGATATGTGCCGCGCTGTATGGCACACTTCACGCCGGAGCAGAGAAACGGCGTTCCGCCGGTCTTGTAAAGCTCGGTCTGAAGCGCGACCTGCGTGAAGTCCTCACTGAACGCCGGAACTGCGGAGCCGGTTTCGATATAAGCGCTGTTTCCGAGATCGTCCTCAGCGGTCAGCTTGAGCGGGCCGCCGAGCTCGACGGAGGCGGTAAAATAGACAGGAACGCGCTGAAATTCGCGCCTCAGATAGCTCTTCCGCACCTCATTGAGAAGCTGAGGATCCTCGCTTTTTGCGGGAATATCGGTCGGAGCGGAGATATTGAACCTTCCGGTGTAGTAGCCGTCGAAGAGCCCCACGGCGGGCTCGATTTTGCCGAGCAGCTCAAATTCGCCCTCAGCGGGAGCAACTCCGCTCACCGCTCTGCGGTAAATTCCGGTGAGCATCGCGGCGTATTCAGGCCTTCTTCCGCGGCAATCGACGCTTATGCAGCCGACGCCGAGGCTTATGAGCTCTGAAATGTGGCTGAAAAGACAGATATCCGGCATCACGAAGGGCTTTGCAGCCCTCGCTCCGGCGGTAAAATCGCCGTAGAGAGCGCGGCTTGACGTTCCGCGCCTCTCACTTCCGAGGCCGGAAACCGCGGCGAGGAGATTTAGTCCCTCAAATCCGGGCTTCATGGGACCGTGTACAATGACCTCAGTCTCCACCATCGCGGCGGAGAGCATGGATTTTATGTCCTCGCGCCCGACCTCAGAGGCGATCGAAATGCGGTGCAGACCCATCGCGGAGGCTACAAGCATACAGCCCGAGGAGTGGACGTTAAGAAGCCTGCCGCCGAAGATGCTCGCGTCAGGCAGGGAGCGGCGAAGCGCGAGGATCAGCCCCGGATCGGAGGCAACGACGCCGTCTGCACCGGCTTTCCACGCCTCGACAGCAGCGTTCAGCGCTTCACCGAGAGCGTCGCTCTTCGGGAAAAAGTCCAGCATAGCGTAAATCTTCACGCCTCTCACGCGGCAGAAGCGGGCGGCGCCCGCAAAATCGCCGAGACTCACGCCGGCAACCGGCGGCACGGCGATGGTAACGTAAATCTCGTCAGCTCCGGACTGAACTGCGGCTGAAACCGCCTCCGGAGTATCGACGTAAGAAATGAGCTTTGCCATCGGCAAAAGATCTCCTTGCATAATAATTCGATGCGCAGACAAAGTCTCCGCCAACTTTGTCCGACGCTTTTTGTTTACAGTCTGATAATTCCAGTATATTAAACTATTATACCATCTTTGAGATTATTTTTAAAGTATAATTTGCTAAAGGACGGGATTTTTGGTATAATGCCGGAGTAAAGGAGTTGATTTTATGCTTGACGCAATTCTCGCCGCGAAGATAATGGAGCGCGAGGGCTGTCCCTGCCCCGTCGCGGCTTATGATACGATAGATTCCACAAACCTTGAGCTGAAGCGGCGCATAGCCGCCGGCTGCGCTCTTCCGCAGCTCGTGATCGCCGACGGGCAGACCGCGGGAAGAGGCAGGCTCGGGCGCTGCTTTGAGTCGCCGGACGGGAGCGGGGTTTACTTTTCACTTGCCTTTCGCGCTGACGGCAGCCTCGAGAACACAACGCTCGTCACCACAGCCGCCGCAGTCGCTGTGCGCGAGGCGATAGAGCGCGAAACGGGGCTCAGCTGCGGCATAAAATGGGTAAACGATCTATATCTCGGCGGTAAAAAGGTCTGTGGCATCCTCGCCGAGGCTGTCGGCGGCTGCGTCATCGTCGGTATCGGAATAAATATTACCACGGAATTTTCGGGAGAACTGTCGGAAAAGGCGGCTTCGCTCGGAAAAGAGTGCAGCCATGAAGCGCTCGCGGCGCTCTCCTGCGCCGGCATACTGCGTTTTCTTGCGGGAAAAATGCCGGATATGATCGAAAAATACAGGGCGCATAGCATCGTTTTAGGAAAAGAAATAACGTATTTCTCCGCCTCAGAGCCGCCGAAAAGGGCGCGCGCTAGGGATATTGACTCCCGCGGCGGTCTCATAGTTGAACTCAACGATGGTGGGGAAGAAACGCTCAGAACCGGAGAAATATCCATAAGAATGGAGGATTACAAATGAGATATCCCGAATTTTTGACAGGAAGTGGTAAAATAAGACTCGTCGCGCCGTCCTATGGCTGCACCTTCGAGCCGTATGTAACGCGACTTGAGAGCGCTGAGAAGAAATTTCGCGGGATGGGCTACGAGATAGTTGAGGCGCCGCACGTCCGCCTCTGCGAGGATTTCGGCCGCTCCGGAGCTGAGGACACCCTCGGCAGAGAGCTTACGGAGGCGCTTCTGGACGAGAGCGCCGCCGCAGTAATGAGCGTCGGCGGCGGCGAGACGATGTGCGAGATCGTGCCTCACATCGACTTCAAGGCGATCGGAAATGCCGCGCCCAAGTGGTACATGGGCTTTTCGGACAACACGAACTACACTTTTCTTTCGGCAACTCTCGCGGACACCGCGGCGATCTACGGTCCCTGCTTCGGCTCCTTCGGCTTTACGCCGCCGGACGAGGGAACAGCCGACGCGCTGGAGCTTATTCACGGCAGAAAGCTCGCTTTTTCGGGCTACCCGATGTGGGAAAGGTGCGGCCTTGAAACGGAAGATCCGCTCGCGCCCCTCAATCTCACGGAGAGAACCGTGTACTCTTCGCTTAACTACACCGGAGGCAAAATTCGCGGCAGACTTTTAGGCGGCTGCGGCGACATACTCTTTACCCTGCTCGGCACGCGCTTTGACCGGGTGCGCGAGTTCAACGAGCGCTATAAGGACGACGGAACGCTATGGTTTATCGAGTTCTGCGATCACCACCCGATGGACGTGCGCCGTGCTCTTTGGGCGATGCGCGAGGCGGGGTGGTTCGACACGGCGAAGGGCTTTATAATCGGGCGACCGGTACACATCGACGAAAACCAGCAAGGGCTCGATATGCACACGGCTGTAGAGGGTGCGATAGGCAGGCTCGGCGTGCCGATAATTCTCGACGCTGACCTCGGCCACCTGCCGCCTGCGATGCCGATAATCACCGGCGCGGTAGGCGAGGCGGAGCTTTCCGGCGGCGCATTTACGCTGCGGCATACTCTTATATAAATAATTTGCAATATAGTATTCTTTGTGCTATAATGAATTGTTAATCATTTGAAAGTGAGGTGAGAGCATGACAAAACCGAAATGGTCTGTTGCGGGGTATGACCGCGCGGAGGCGGTGCGCCTTACGCGAAGCGGCATAAATCCGCTCGTCAGCGTGCTCCTCTCCTCTCGAGGCGCTACGAGCGAGAGCAAAATCGAGGCTCTCACAAGCTCTGAACTCTCGGCAATCTCCGATCCGTTTCTGATGGCGGATATGGACAAGGCGGCTGAGAGAGTACGCCGCGCCATAGAAAACCGCGAGCACGTCGCCGTCTACGGCGATTACGATGTCGACGGTATAACATCCTCCTGCGTGGTTGCGGATTATCTCCGCTCCAGAGGGATCGAGTGCGACATTTACATACCGGAGCGCCTTGAGGAGGGCTACGGAGTAAAGGATTCGGCGCTGGAGACGATTGCCGAGAAGGGCGTCAGCCTCGTTATCACGGTCGACTGCGGCATAACCGCCGCAGAGAACAAGCGCTTTGCCGCCTCTCTGGGCATGGATATGGTCATCACCGACCACCACGAGGTCTCGGGCGAGCGCCCGACAAGCCCGGTGGTAGATCCGAAAAGACCGGACTGCCCCTCGCCGGCTAAGATGCTGGCGGGAGTCGGAGTTGCGTTCAAGCTCATCTGCGCGGTGGACGGAGTTCAGAACACCGAGAGCCTTCTCAATCGCTACGCCGACCTCGTCGCCGTCGGAACTATCGCCGACGTTATGCCGATGATCGGTGAGAACAGAGTTTTTGTAAAGCGCGGGCTTCAGCTCGTACGCGACGGCGCGAGACCAGGTCTCAGCAAGCTTATCGACGCCGCCGGCGCCAACCGCAGGAAGATGACCGTCACCGGCATCGGCTACACCCTCGCGCCGAGGATAAACGCTGCGGGCAGGCTCGGCGGAACGGACGTTGCGGTAAATCTTCTGCTTTCCGAGAATTCCGGCGAAGCGGAGGAGCTTGCAAAGCAGCTCTGCTTCCTCAATACGGAGCGCCGCAGAATAGAGGCTGAGATGGTCGACGAGGCGACGGAGATGCTCGAAAAGGAGCCGCCGATGGGCAGGCCGATCGTTCTTATGAGCGAGGGCTGGCATCAGGGCGTCGCCGGAATCGTCGCAAGCCGCATTTCGGAAAAATACAATCTGCCCGCGATAATGGTCTGCGTCAAGGACGGGATCGGGCGCGGAAGCTGTCGCAGCAGCGGAGGGTACAACATCTTTGAGGCGCTCAGCGCAAACAGAGATATACTGCTTTCCTTCGGCGGCCATGAGCTTGCCGCGGGCATCACGATAAGCGCTGAGAACGTGAGCGAGCTTCGCACTCGCCTCGGCGAAGCCTACGTCGCCGCATCGGACGATATTCCGGAGCCGACGCTTGCGATAGACTTTGAGGTAATAAAGCCGGAGCTTCTCAGCGTTGCAAACGTTATGGCGCTCGATGAGCTCGAGCCCTTCGGCACCGGCAATCCCGCGCCGGTGCTCTGTATGAAGAATATGACCGTCGAGGCGGTGGTGCCGCTCTCCGGCGGGAAGCACACAAAGCTGAGGCTTGAAAAGTCAGGCATGGTATTTGACGGGCTCTTTTTCGGCAAGGAGCCGGATAAGCTGGAATTCAAGTCCGGCGACAGGGTCGACGCGGCGTTCAATCCGCAGGTCAATGAGTTCCGCGGAAAGAGAACGGTGCAGCTCAACCTTATCGACGCAGTAATAAACCGGGGTGAAGAAAATGGCTGAAGAACTGAAAAAGGTCATCTCTCCCAAGGGCGGGGAGCAGCCGCGCATGGGCAAGGAGGGCGCTGACGATTGCTATGAGGAGCTCCTTGAGGCCATTAAAAGGCACAATCAGATAAAGAATATCGACAGAATACGCGCCGCCTACGACTTTGCCTACGCCGCGCACGACGGGCAGAAGCGCAAGGACGGCACGCTCTACATAACCCATCCTCTGAAGGTCGCCGCAATCGTCGCGGATATGGGACTTGACGAGGATTCCGTCGTCGCCGCGATTCTGCACGATGTTATCGAGGACACGACGGTCACGCACGAGGATATCTCCAAAAAGTTCTCATCAGAGGTAGCGGATATCGTCGAGGGCGTTACAAAGCTCACGCGAGTGACCTATACGACGAAGGAAGAGGAGCAGATGGAGAACCTTCGCAAGATGTTTCTTGCGATGGCGAAGGATATCCGCGTTATCCTCATAAAAATCGCAGACCGCCTGCACAATATGCGAACGATGAACTATCAGTCCGCGGTTAAGCAGCGCGAAAAGAGCCTTGAAACCATGGAGATCTACGCGCCGATCGCTCACCGCCTCGGAATGCAGAAGATCAAGCTCGAGCTGGAGGATCTTGCACTCATCTACCTCGACCCCATCGGCTACGCAGAGATCGAAAAATCCCTCGCGGAACGCGGCGGCAAGTACAGCGGCTTTATGGAGCGCACCGAGAGCATCATTAAAAACCGCCTTAATGAGGTCGGCATAAACTGCACTGTTCAGAAGCGCATTAAGGATATCTACTCCATCTACCGCAAAATGTACGGTCAGAACAAGGAGCTCAGTGAGGTCATGGATGTCTACGCCTTCCGCGTGATCGTCGACGATATTGCCGAGTGCTACAACGTCCTCGGCTGCATTCACGAGCTGTTCAAGCCTATCCCGGGCCGCTTCAAGGACTATATCGGCACTCCGAAGCCCAATATGTATCAGTCGCTGCACACCACGGTCATCGGCACCGAGGGCATACCCTTCGAGGTGCAGATACGCACCTGGGAGATGCACGAGACCGCCGAGTACGGCATCGCCGCGCACTGGAAGTATAAGGAGGGCATTTCCGGAAAATCCGACGAGGAGAAATTCGCGTGGATCAGAAACCTCCTCGAGAGCCAGCAGGATTCTGACGCGCAGGACTTCTTCTCCTCGCTCAAGACCGATATGTTTTCCGACGAGGTCTACGTTTTCACGCCGAACGGCGACGTAAAAAACCTGCCCGCCGGCTCGACTCCGATAGACTTCGCATACTCTATACACTCCGCGGTCGGCAACCATATGTCGATTGCGAAGGTCAACGGGCGCATCGTGCCCTTTACCCACGAGCTGCAGTCCGGCGATATCGTCGAGGTTATCACATCGCAGAGCGCCAAGGGTCCGAGCCGCGACTGGCTCAATATCGTAAAATCCTCCGAGGCGCGCAATAAGATACGCCAGTGGTTCAAGAAGGAGCGCCGCGATGAGAATATCCAGACCGGTAAGGCGGCGTTTGAGCAGGAGATGCGAAGAATGGGTATTCCGCTCTCCGTGCTCTCCGATGACAACGTCATCGGCGTTATCCTCAAGCGCTTCTCCTACGCCTCTGTCGACGATATGTACGCCGCTGTCGGATACGGAGGACTCAGCGCGCAGAAAACCGTCAACCGCATCTCCGACGAGCTTAAAATGCTCGAAAAGCAGAACGCCGAAGCGGCGGCTGAGTTCGAGTGGATACCCTCCGAGGGTGCGCACCCGGTGCACGGCATCATCGTCGAGGGCGTCGACAACCTGCTTGTCAAATTCTCACACTGCTGTATGCCCGTTCCGGGCGACGCGATAGCGGGCTTTATCACCCGCGGCTACGGCGTTTCCATCCACCGCACCGACTGCAAGAACTACCAGCAGTCAGCCGCGCGCGGCGATACCGGCGACCGCTGGATCAGGGTCGCGTGGGCAAAGGAGATCGGAGAGAAGTACCAGACCGGCGTCGCCATAACCGCGAACGACCGCGACGGTCTTATTATGGACATCGCGCAGGTGCTCAACTCCATGAAGATCAAAATGAATTCGCTCACCGCGCGCGATATGGGCGGCGGCGTAGCAACAGTTTACATAACACTTGAAGTTTCCAACAAGGACGAGCTTGCGACGGCGATGGCAAAGATCATGAACGTCAAGAGCGTCAAGGAAGTCGTAAGGCAGGGTAACTGACCATGAGAGCAGTAGTAACGAGAGTTTCCTCCGCGTCTGTTACGATAGAGGGCAGGGTAAACGGCAAAATTGAAAAGGGCTATCTCGTTCTCCTCGGAGTCGGGCTGAACGATACTGAAGAAACCGCAAAAAGAATGGCACAGAAGATAGCGAACCTCAGAGTTTTTGAGGATGAGAACGGCAAAATGAACCTCTCGCTCGCGCAGGTGGGCGGAAGCGTGCTGTGCGTGAGCCAGTTTACGCTCTACGCCGATACCTCGAGCCGCAGACCGGGCTTTACAAATGCCGCGCGCCCAGACAAGGCTGTGCCGCTCTATGAGCTCTTTATGTCTGAGCTTATGAGCCTCGGCTTTGAGGTTCAGCACGGTGAGTTCGGAGCGGATATGCAGGTAGAGAGCGTAAACGACGGCCCCGTGACCATACTTTTCGATATGGAGTGAACATTATGCTCATTAAAACGCTGACAGTCGGGCAGATGGAGGAAAACTCATACGTCGTTACGGACGAGGACAGCCTTCTCTGCGCCGTTATCGACCCGGGCGACGAGTCGAACACCATACTTGATTATATCGAAGAAAACCACCTCACTCCGGTGGCAATTCTCCTGACTCACGGTCATTTCGACCACACAGGTGCGGTGGAAGCTATACACGAGGAGACCGGCGCGCCGGTTTACATAAGTAAGGACGATACCTCCGAGCAGTATGAGGATTTCCGCTGGAAGCCCATAGAAGGCACGAGGTATATTGCGGATGGGCAGATAATCGAGGTCGGAAAGCTCAGATTCCGCGTGCTTGAAACTCCCGGACACTCCAAGGGCAGCGTGACCTTCCGCTGTGAGGACGCGCTCTTTACCGGCGATACGCTTTTCCGGGGCAGCGCTGGCAGGACCGACCTTCCCGGCGGCGACTATGACCGCCTTATGGCGTCCTTGCGTCGTCTTGCCGATATTCCGGGCGACCTTGAGATCTACCCCGGGCACGAGGCGCCCTCGACCCTCAATGTCGAGCGCGCGACGAATTATTACATGAGATTGAGCAAAGAATGAAGCTGACTTTAGTAAATCACGATTACCGCTACGCTGCCGAGCAGATTATGATGAGCGTTTTTCCGGCTGAAAAACCGGAGGAAAACTCGGAAAACGAGGCAAAAATCAGCCTTAACGAGGGCAAAAGGTTTGCAACCGCGTACTGCACGATACGATATGCGGGCAAAACGGCGACCGGCAGGGCGAGGGTGGCGACTGAGGAGCTGACGAGTAAGCTCAAGCGCGATTCGCTTCTCCAGACCTGCGTAAAGCTCGCGTTCTACCGCGCGGCGGTAAAAATCGTACCGAAGCCCGTTTGGGGCTCGATAACCGGCATAAGACCGGGTACAATATTCACAAAATATCTCGAGAGCGGCATGAGCGAGGAGTGCGCAAAGCGCGAGATGGTGCGATTTTATGATCTCTCACCCGAGCGAGCGGGCTTTCTCGCCGACACGTCGCGCACATCTCTGGAGCTTAAGGCTTCGCTGAAGCCGAACGACATCGCACTCTACGTCGGCATACCGTTCTGCCCGACAAGGTGCGCCTATTGCAGCTTCGTGAGCGCCTCGGTTGGCAAGAGCATGGCGCTCATTCCGCCGTTTCTTGAGGCTCTTCGCCGCGAAATAGAGCGGATAGGTGAGATAGTCCGCGAGCTTGGGCTGAATCCGATAGCCATCTATATCGGCGGCGGCACGCCGACAACGCTCTCAGCTGAGGAGCTTACAGAGCTGTTCGGTTGGCTCAGAGAGAGCTTCGACTTAAGTAATCTCAGAGAATTTTCAGTCGAGGCCGGCAGACCGGACACGATAACGGCGGAAAAGCTCGACGCGATGGAGAGAGCCGGAGTGACCCGCATAAGCGTAAACCCGCAGTCGCTCTCAGACGATGTACTGCGCGCGATAGGCAGAAGTCACAGTGCCGATATGGTGCGCGAGGCATACAGAGCGGCGCGCGAGCGCTTCTCGGGCGAGATAAATATGGACACCATCGCGGGACTTCCCGCGGACAGCGCCGAGTCCTTCAGGGCGACGCTCGACGAGCTTATTGCGATGGCGCCGGAGAATATCACAGTCCACACCCTCGCACTTAAAAAGGGCTCGCGCATAACGCTCGAGGGCTCTCCGATACCCGACAAAGCCGAGGTCGGAAGGATGCTCGACTACGCGGCGAAGGCGCTCTCGTCGGCGGGGTACAGGCCCTACTATCTTTACAGGCAGAAATTTATGTCCGGCGGGTTTGAGAATATCGGCTGGGCAAGGGATAATAAAATAAGTCCGTACAACGTGCTTATAATGGAGGAGCTCTGCACTATTCTCGCCGCCGGCGGCGGTGCGAGCACTAAGCTTGTCGACCCGAAAAAGGGGAGAATCGAGCGTATTTTCGATTATAAGTACCCGAAGGAGTACGTCGAGGGTATAGAAAAGACCCTCGCGGACAAGGAGAAAATTGCCGAATTTTATCAGGATGTGATAAGATGAATGTTGACGTTCTTGAGCTAAACGAAAAAGTGCGCCGCGACCCGATGGCATTCGCCGAGGAGTGCGAGGCGGATTACGATGAGCGCATAAAGCGCGCGGCGGGGGCGATAATCGAGAATATGCACCGCAGTCCGATAGTCCTGCTCTCCGGCCCCTCCGGTGCCGGCAAGACTACGACGGCGATGAAAATCGAATTTTATCTCGACCGCCTCGGCATCGAAACGCACACAGTTTCGATGGATAACTATTACAAGACGATGAATCAGAAGACCGCGCCGAGAACGCCGGAGGGCGATATAGACTTTGAGAGCCCGGAGCTCATCGACATAGAGCTTCTGAACGAGCATTTCGATATGCTCGCAAATCACAAGGAGATAAAGATCCCGTATTTTATGTTCTCGCGCCAGAAGCGCAGCGCGAGCAAGTGGAAGCCGATGCGCCTCAATGATAACGAGGTCGCTATTTTTGAGGGAATCCATGCGCTCAACGACGTATTTACCGACAAGAATCCGGACGCATTCGGGCTATATATTTCGCCGGAAACGCACTACACTCTCGGAGAGGGTGAGATAGCGCCGAGCCTCACGAGGCTTGTGAGAAGAGTCGTGCGCGACAACAATTTTCGCGGAGCGGACGCGGAGATGACGCTCTCGATGTGGAAAAACGTAATGCGCGGCGAAAAGAGCTTTATTGATCCATATATCGGCAAGGCGAAGCTGAGGCTCGACTCGTCTATCGGCTATGAGCTCGCCGTTATGCGCGATCACGCGCTTCCGCTGTTTGATGAGCTCAGCCCCGACATCGCGGGGTACGACGAGATAGAGAATATGCTTCCCGTTCTGCGCGCAATCGCGCCGATGGAAAGCGACTGCTGCCCGATAGGCTCGCTCCTGCGGGAATTTATCGGCGGCGGTATTTACGAATATTAAGGGAAACGGCTGTGAGGTTTTCTCACAGCCGCATGTTTTTGCCTTCTGAGCAAGGCGCGGTGACTGAAAAAGGAGCAGGCACAAAGATATAGTACAATGGGAGCGGCTAAGCGGGTTAGACGCTTCGCCAATCAGACAAAGGACACCGTGCAAAACGACCCGGTAAGTGTGATGGTCACTTCCAAAGCCTCTTATCTCTCTCTTGGTTCCATTCTCTCTCTTTCTTGCGCAGAAAGAGAGAGAATGAACAAAAAGCTGGCGGGCCAATAGCCCGCCAGAGAGCGTTTAAAGCGCGGGAAATTTTATTCCTCCACGTTTATCGGCAGGATCACGTCGAGATTGAAGATCTCACCGTCGACGCTGGCGCTGAGCGCGCCGCCGAGGCTATCAACGATCAGCTTTATGCTTCGCATTCCGTAGCCGTGCTCGTCACCGCCGGAGGAAACCGGAAGTCCGTCACTGAACCTTACGGAGCCGGAAAAGTAGTTCCAGATATGTATGATTACGCTGTCGCCGAAGCGGCGGATGGAGATGTCTATTATGCGCTTATCCGGGTCGCTGACCCCGCGCGCGCCCTCGATCGCGTTGTCGATGGCGTTGGCAAAGAGATAGTAGAGCGGAATGCCGTCGAAGTGCCCGAGATCATCGTCGTAGGCGATGCACTGGAGGCGGATGTTCTCTCTGCGGCAGAGATCGTCCATATTGCGGAAGAGAATGTCAAGAACGTCGTTTCCGGTGCGAACTACCGGCTGAAGCTCCTCGACCGAGCGCCTGCGCGCGCCAATATCGGGTATCTTGACGTTCGACTCGCCCGCGAGGCGCTCGACTCTGTCGAGCATATGCTTGATATCGTGGTAGCGCACGTTCAGCTCCATCGCTGAGGTTTTCCACTGGTCGTACTGCTTCTCGGAGTCAACGAGCAGGCGGCGCATAACGGCGGAGTCGGTCTTTTCGTTCTGCCATTTTGCGATGTAGACCTGAATAACGAGCGCGAAAACGCAGGAGATTATCGCGTAGAGATATGTCGCAAGCTTCGCTTCAAGCGTAACGAGATCGAAATCCGTGGCGAGGCGGTTTACGCCTATGCACAGAACGATGATCGAGGCGGAAATGATGCCGAGATTCAGCCCCGGCCTGACAGAACGCAGATTGTTGACGAAAATCGCATAGATTATCGCCATGACCGCCCAAAAAACGAGAAATTCAGCGATAAGCGGTATTATTCCGCCACCGCGCAGCATTTCTGCGGCGGGTATGAGCTGAAGAGCGTTGAACGCCTTGGAGGCGATGTGCTGAGCCGCCACGCCGCCGATCGAGCTGATGACTATGGCGACCCAATCGCCCTCGAAGGAGAAGAGCATAACGGCAACCGACATAGCGATAGTCAGAAGCAGCGAGAGAAAGCGCACAAAGCCCGGCCCGATATTATAAAGGTTGAGAAAAGGGCTGAGAAAGCCGAGAGCTGTCGCGGAGATCGGCATAATGAGCCAGAAAAGGCGGCGCTTTTTGAAGCCCCAGCAGAAAATCAGCTCAGCAAAAACAAGCTCGGCAAAGTACAGAAACGCCATGAGCGGGATTTCTCTCCCGAAAATTGTAACGGAAGCCATAATTATGACCATTCCTTTCACAAATGTTAAAGGCACAAAATGGCCATAAAAGGAATGGTCATAAAGCGCCATGTTTTTCGGTTGCCGCTTGCGGCGAGAAAAACGGCTTGGATTTCAATAAGGTTGAAACTTGTTTCAACCTTTTAACCTCCGAGGTATGCGTTCAGCCGGGCTATAAATTCCTTCTTCTTGGAGCGGCCAATCTTCTTGCGCTCGGTGCCGACGAGTATCTCATCGCCGTAAAGCCCGCGGACATAGCGGAGATTCACAAGGCAGCTCGCGCTGCACCGAGCAAAATCGTGTGCTGTGAGCTCCGGCTCGCGGTCTGAGAGCGTTCCGTAGGCGGAGATCATCTCGTCATAGGTGCGGAAAACAAGGTCGTGACCCATTACCTCAATATAAAGAAGATCGGAGGAGGGGACTATGCGGATTCCGTCCTTTACGCGGATCTTTACCGGCACTCCGGTGCGGCTCCGGAGTATCTTTTCGGCCTTCTGGAGCTTTATTTTGAGAGAGTTGTAGTTAACGGGCTTGAGAATGTAGTCTATCGCGTCGACGTCGTAGCCCTTCGGGGCATACTGCGGCATATTCGTGACGAAAAAGAGAAGCGACATCGTATCCTTCTCGCGCAGAGCCTTCGCCGCGTCAATGCCGTTCATAAAGCCGTCCCCGAGCTCAACGTCCATAAAGATCATATCTGCGGGCGGAGTGTAGGCGGCAAGAAAGCTCTCGCCCTTGTTATAGCGGCGAACGACAAACTGCGAGCCGCTCTCGGCACCGTACTGCTTCAGGCATTTTTCAAGGTATTCTGCGTATGCGTCGTCGTCCTCGATTATAAACGCGGTGTAATTCCTCATCATCTCACCTCTTTGGGCAATATGATAACACAAAAAACCGAAAATGTAAATTATGTTGTGAAAAGTGCAGTTTATTCCGACCCTATTTTAAGTTGAACCCCGGTTTGATATTGTATAGTCACCACATCGGGCGTAATGCCTGAATTATGAAATAGGGAGGATAACCATGAAAAGAACCGGACTGTGGCGAGGACTTTCAAGCCTTATGTGCTTCATTCTCGCCCTCTCGATCATCGCCGGGAACGCTCTTGAAGCGAACGCCCAGCCGATCGACAATTTCCTCGGCACTCAGTCGGAGAAGGTAGTTTCCGACGGTGCTCTGTACGACAAGTTTGTTCCCTCCGCAGAGGTACTCAACTCTGACGGAACCGGCAACAGCCACGCTCTTATCCAGAAGGCGATCGACCTCAACCGCGAGCAGGCGTATGAGGGCAGCGTTCTTCTTAAGAACAACGGCGTTCTGCCTCTTGCATCCGGCGCGAACGTCACCCTTCTCGGTATTCGCAGCCACAAGCCCATCCTCGGCTCCGCCTTCGGCGTCAAGGTAAAGGGCGCTGTCATCAATCTCGAGCAGGCTCTTCGTGACAACCGCACCGACTTCGCGCACACGATGTCCGACTCTGCCTCCACCAACTGGCAGACCGGCGAGACCACCATTGCTCCCACCATGTCCGACTGGACCGGCGATGAGTTCGATTTCGAGGGTGCAGGCTACGGCGTAAACCCGACCATGATCGATATCTACGACAAGCTCCTCGCCACCTACCACCACGAGTACAACGAGGGCGCCGAGGAGGTCTTTGACCCCCGCGAGCCGAGCCTTGACGATATCGCAGGCGTTAACGCGAGCTACAAGGATTCCTTCAAGCAGTACGGCGACGCCGCCATCGTAGTCATCTCCCGTGCTTCCGGCGAGAGCCACGACTATCTCCCCGGCGGAGTTGTTCCGGGTCTCGGCATGGATGAGCCTCTCGCTCTTTCCAAGAACGAGCGCGACGCGATCGCACTTGCCAAGGAAGCCTCTGACAAGGTCATCGTGCTTGTCAACTCCTCCACCTCTGTTGAGATCGCTGACCTCAAGAACGATCCCGACATCGACGCTATCCTCTGGATCGGCGCACCCGGCGCTTACGGTATGCTCGGCGTTGCCGACATCCTCTGCGGCAGAGTAAGCCCCTCCGGCGGACTCTTCGATATCTTTGCAGCCCAGAATATGTCCGCTCCCGCGATGCAGAACATGGGCAACTACGGCTACACCAACGCTGCTGAGATGGTAACCCGCGGCGGCGGTATGTTCGGCGGTCAGACCGGCCGTTACATCATGGAGGCCGAGGGCATCTATGTCGGCTACCGTTACTATGAGACCCGTTACTATGACACCGTAGTAGGCGAGGGCAACGCCGCCTCCACAGCCGGCACCTACGCTTCCACCGGCGCATGGAACTATGACGAAGAGGTTGCATATCCCTTCGGCTTCGGTCTCAGCTACACAACCTTCTCCTTCGAGTTTGAAGGCGAGCCTGAGTTCAAGGCAGTCAAGAATGACAACGGCTCCGTAACCGGCACCGCGACCTTCAACGTAAAGGTCACCAACACCGGCTCTGTTGCAGGCAAGACGCCTGTTCAGATCTACGGCTCCGCTCCTTACACCCGCGGCGGCCTTGAGAAGAGCGCGATCCAGCTCCTCAATTATGAGAAGTCCGGCGTTCTCCAGCCCGGCGCAAGCGAGACAGTAAAGGTCGAGGTCGACCTCCAGTACATCGCTTCCTACGATTCCTCTCTCAATAACGGCGAGGGCGGCTACGTTCTCGATCCCGGCGCTTACTACTTCACCGCCGCTAACGGCTCTCACGAGGCTGTTCAGAACGTTCTCGAGAAGCAGGGCCACTCCGTCGGCGGCAACGCAGGCATCGTCTGCGAGAAGAATATCGACGAGAGCTTCATTTCCCGCACTGCCTTCTCTGTCGCAAAGACCGGCGAGAAGATAGTCAACCGGCTCCCGTATGCTGACTGGAACTACTTCCAGGACGGCGAGGTCACCTACCTCAGCCGCGCTGACTGGCAGGCAACCTGGCCTCACACCTATGAGCTTACCCTCAAGAATCAGGAGCTCATCGATCTCCTCAACGGCAAGTACTACACCATCAACACCACCGACGATACCTCCACCATCACCTGGGAAGAGGGCAACGGCACCAAGTTCTATGAGATGTGGGGCGTTGACTTTGACGATCCGAAGTGGGAAGAGCTTATCAACAATATGACTCTCGAAGAGGCTCAGTACCTCGCAACCTACGGCGGACCCTCCATCCCCGGCGCATCCACCATCGGCACTGTCGAGACCTACATGACTGAGAACGCAGGCAACGGCGTTGACGTCGGTCTTGCGGCCTCCAAGGACTCTGACGCTCCCTGGAACATCCCCGAGTCTGACCCGAACGGCAACTGGCATCCCGAGGTATTCGGAAACAGCCCGCTTACCGCTTCCTCCTTCAACCCCGAGCTCTGCTACAAGCTTGGCGCGTTCGTCGGCGAGGAGTCCCTCTTCGTCGGTATCCCCATCCTCTGGGGCCCCGGTCTTAACACCCATCGTCACGCCTACAACGGCCGTAACGGCGAGTACTACTCCGAGGATCCGATCCTCTCCGGCGTAACCGCTATGGAGTTTGCTGTCGGCGCTCTTAAGTACGGTCTTATCGCAGCTCCGAAGCACTACGCCTTCAACGATCAGGAGACCAACCGCTCCGGCGTCGCTCCCTACATGACCGAGCAGCGCGCCCGTGAGGTTGAGCTCCGCGCCTATCAGTACGCCTTTGAGGCGACCAAGTACGACACTCCCGAGTTCGATCAGGGTATGCGCGGCCTCATGGTCTCCTTCTCCAAGATCGGTCCCGTTGAGTGCACCGCCTCCGTCGGACTTATGACCAACATCCTCGCCAAGGAGTTCGGCTTCCGCGGCTACGCAGTAACCGATATCTACGACGATATGGACATCTACGGCGCAGTTCTCACCTCCGGTGTTACCTGCTACGATACCCGCGGTATGGCCGGCTTCTACACCCAGACCACTCTCGACGGCGGCCGCTTCGCCGGTCAGGTCGACGGCTCTGAGATCAACGCCACCGTATTCAAGGGCGACGCCAACGCTCAGAACGCCATCAAGGCTTCTGTCCACAAGATCCTCTTCGCAATGAGCCAGTCCAACCTCATGAACCGCTACGACGCCTCCACGAGAGTCGTTAAGCTCCCCGTATTCTGGAGAACCGCATATCAGGCGACCGAGTGGGTCAGCGGCATCCTTATGGTAGGCTTCGCAGCGCTCTACGTTATCGCCAAGATGAAGAAAAAGGAGGATAAGTAAGATGCTTAAAAAGCTCAGTATCGGCGCTTATATTAACTGCGCCGCCGCAGTGTTCGGGCTTGTCGGAGTCATCGCGCTCATCGTCGGCTCCACAATCAACTCCGCCTATGCCTATAAAGATCTCGGCCTGCTCGTCTGCGCCGGCATCTGCGGTATAGTCCTCGTTCTCGCCGCTATCTGGTCTCAGACCAGATTCGGCAACCACGATTACATCAGCACCTTCGCCGCTATCGGTGCCATCGCACTCTATATGTACGTTATCGGCGCTCAGATCTCCGACAGAATCCTCATGATCGCCGGACTCTTCTCCTATAACTCCCAGAACATGGTCGGCTGGAGCGTATTCTACGCAATGGTCGTATCCGCTGTGGGCTTTATAGGCGGCAGCGTGCTCGTGATCGTAGCCTCCTTCCTCAGAGGCGCAAAGAACTAATCACCATCATTTCTCCCTCCATATCAGAAAGAGCTTCACGTTTTTGCGTGGAGCTCTTTCAGACTGTAGGCAAAAAAGAAAAAGCGTTGGATAAAGGAGGCGGGGATCTGTGAAGGGGCCGGCCAAGAGGCCCCTTCACGTCGCATAACCCGCCCGCAGGCGTCATATTTTGCACTCCGAGAGCGCAAAATATGTTCGATGCGGAGACTTTGTCGACGCATTGAAGAGCTCCACGTTTTTGCGTGGAGCTCTTTCAGCTATATTATGCCGCTGTTTCGGGATTATGAGAAAAGTGAAAAAATCCACTTACGGCAGAATAGGCAATTATACCTTGACTATGTCGCCGCTTGGGAATATAATACAAATGGTGATGAAAATGTACGAAAATTTACCCCGCGAGGTATCCGCCGGCGCTGCCTGCTGGAAAAGGTCGCCGGAGGGAATCAAATACCTTATTCTCCTGCAGGTCAAGAGCGGCCGCTGGTCTATGCCGAAGGGTCACATGGAAAAAGGCGAGACCGAGCTTCAGACCGCAACGCGCGAAATCTATGAGGAGACCGGCCTCAGACCGAAAATCGACCCCGTGCTAATCGGTGACGTGTGCTATCCGACGCGCCACGGTACTCTTAAGGTCAACCACTTCTTCACCGCGGAGTGCGACGATTCGCCCATTACCGCGCAGAAGGAGGAGGTGCGCGAATATCGCTGGGAAACCAAGGAGGAGGCGATGAAGCTCCTCGACCCGAAGTACTACGGCGAGTTTGTTGAGAAGGCTGACAGATATATCAGAGAAAACCTACTTGACAAGTAGGAAACAGGGGTTATAATAGGCATATACCCAAAAAAAGGAAGTGAACCCCATGGAACAGAACAGCTCTAAAAGCACCTATAAGATAGTTGTGACCGGACTTATGGCGGCTATCGTGTTCGTCCTTACGCTATTTATTGAAATTCCGCTCTTCGGAAGCCGCGTGCATTTTGCAAATTCAATGTGCATTCTGTCGGGACTTCTGCTCGGCCCGGTGTACGGCGGTCTTGCCGCTGGCATCGGCTCGGGACTTTTCGACTTCATCTACGGCTACGGCGTTGATGAGGCGCTTATAACCTTTGCTTCAAAGTTTGCTATGGCGGCTGTCGCCGCACTCATAGCCGGCGGAGAAGCGCGCAGAAACCACGCCTCCGTCGTCGGCGGAGCGGTCATCGGCGCGTGGACTTACGTTGCCCTCTATATGCTTAAAACCTTTATCTATCGCCACTTTGTCTACGGACTTACCATCGAGGCGACGTTCATAATCATGGGCGAGAAGATAATCGCAAGCACGATAAACGCGATTTTTGCGATGACAGTCGCGCCGGTGCTGTATTTTGCACTCAAGCCGGTGCTTGAGAAGGCGAATCTATGGAATAAGCTGAAATAAAACAAGATAAAAATTCAGGCTCCGGGTCATTATGACCCGGAGCCTTTTCTTATTCGGTTTCTTCTCCGCCCTCGGCTTCGATTTCCTTTATGATGCACTCATTACCGCGTACAAGCCAGGTTTCCTCGCTTCCGCACTTCGGGCATATCTTGCCGTACTGAACGGTGGGGTATTCCGACTTGCAGCCGTCGCACCAAGTTACCGCCGGTATCGTCTCGAGCCGCAGCTCGCTCTCTGCGAGAATCGGATGGCGCACCTTGAAGTAGTTCCACGCATCAACGAAGAGGTCGGTCATAATTCCGCTGACCTCTCCTACCTGAAGCGTGACCGAGCCGATTTTAGTTAGCTTTTCCTCCGCTGCAGTCTCGTCAAGCGTCTTGGCGAGATGCAGCACTATTCCCATCTCATGCATACTCTATACAGGTATTATTCGTACTTAGAGGTGTTGTTCTTCTTGAACGCAGTTCTGGCGATGCGCTTTACGGCGTAGCCGGCTACCACGGGGAGCTTATCCTCGCAGCGGATCATATTGGAGGCGTCCGGAAGATCGCGGCTGAGGTGGATAGCGTCAAACTCGCAGCGGGTGGTGCAGAGTCCGCAGCCGATGCATCGGTTGACGTCGACTACGGTAGCGCCGCAGCCGAGGCAGCGAGCCGCCTCGATCTTGACCTGCTCCTCGGTGAGCGGGAGGCGGAGATCCTTGAAGGTCTCGGTTGCCTTGCCGGGCTTGTGACCGGGGATCTGGCGCTTTGCATTGTCGAAGGACTCGACGACGATGTTATTCTTGTCAAGCTCGATGAACTCGCGCTTGTCGCGGGCGATGGTCTGGCTCTGACCGGGATGTACGGAGCGGTGCATACTCTCAGCGCCCTTCTTGCCGTCCGCAATCGCGTCGATTGCGAAGCGCGCGCCGTGGCCGATGTCGCCGCCGACGAAGATGTCGCGCTCTGCGGTCTCAAAGGTGAGAGGATCGTGCTTAACTGTGCCGTTGGGGTTGAGCTCAACGGCGGTGCCCTTGAGAAGGTCGCCCCATACTGCGCTCTGACCGATAGCCTGGAGCACGTTCTCGCAATTCAGAGTGATGGTCTCATTCTCATCGTACTTCGGAGAGAAGCGGTGATTTTCGTCAAATACGGAAACGCACTTCTTGAATACTATACCGGTGACCTTGCCGCCCTCGGTGAGGACCTCCTTCGGACCCCAGCCGTTCATGACTTCAATGCCCTCGGCCTCGGCCTCCTCGACCTCGTCCTGAGCGGCGGGCATTTCCTTGCGGCTCTCAAGGCAGAGCATGGTGACCTTGCCGTTTGTGGCTCTCTTGGCGCTTCTTGCTACGTCAACTGCAACGTTGCCGCCGCCGACAACGACTACGTCGCCGCTAAGCTTCAAGGTCTCGTCCTGATTGATCTTATTGAGGAAGGCGATGCCGCTCATAACGCCCTCGGCATCCTCGCCGGGAACGCCTGCCTTGCGGCCGCCCTGCATTCCGATAGCTATGTAGAAGGCCTTGTAGCCCTCGTCGCGGAGAGACTGGATGGTGACGTCCTTGCCGACCTCAACGCCGCACTTGATTTCAACGCCCATCTCCGTGAGAACGGCGATTTCAGCGTCGATAACGTCCTTTTCAAGGCGGAAGTTGGGAACTCCGAGAGTCAGCATACCGCCGGGACGAGCTTCCTTCTCGAATACAGTAACATCGTAGCCGCGGGTGCGGAGATAATAGGCACAGCTGAGTCCGGCAGGGCCGGCGCCGATAACCGCCATTTTGTAATCCGGACCCCACATACCGCCGTCGTCCTTCTCACAGATGGGGACGTAGCGCTTGGAGGCGGTAAGCTCCTGCGCGGCGATGAACTTTTTGATCTCGTCGATAGCGATGGGCTGGTCGATGGTGCCGCGGGTGCAGGCGTCCTCGCAGCGGCGGTTGCAGATAGCACCGCAGACGGCAGGGAAGGGGTTATCCTGCTTGATGAGCTTGAGAGCCTCCATATATCTGCCCTCAGCCGCCATTTTGACGTAGCCCTGAACTGCAAGGTGAGCCGGGCAGGCGGTCTTGCAGGGCGCCGTACCGGTGTCGTAGCAGTTGATTTTAGCGTCCTCGCGGTAGTTGACGTTCCAGTTGTCGGCAGTCCACTTCTCATTATCGGGGAGAAGGGTTTTCGGATACTTGACCTCGCCGTGCTTGGTGCAGAGCTTCTGACCGAGCTTCGCTGCGCCTACGGGGCAGACCTCGACGCACTTTCCGCAGGCTACGCACTTGGATTTTTCAACGTGCGCGCGATATGCGGAGCGGGACATATTCGGAGTGTTGTAGAGCTGGCTCGTTCTGAGGGCGTTGCAGACGCCGGGAGCGCAGTTGCAGATCGCAACGATCTTGTTCTCACCGTCAATATTTGTGACCTGGTGTACAAAGCCGTGGCGCTCGGCGCGCTCGAGAATCTCAAGAACCTCATCGTAGGTGAGGTACCTGCCCATGCCGCGGTTTACGCAGTACTCAGCCATATCGCCGACGCCGATGCAGAATTCACCGTTTATTTCGCCCGACCCCTCGCCGCGCATCTGCTGCTGCTTGCGGCAGGTGCACTGACCGACGGAGTATTTATCGTACTTATTGAGCCAGTGGGAGATGTGCTCAACCGATGCGGACTGGTTCTCGTGCTCGATCGCCTTCTCAACGGGAATGACGTGCATTCCGACTCCGGCGCCGCCGAGCGGGATCATCGGAGTGACATTCTCGAGAGGCATCTGTGTCATAAGGTTAAAGAAGGTGGCGAGCTTGGGATGCTGAGCCGTCAGCTCGTCGTTCATCATCATAAACTCGGCAGAACCCGGAACGAAGATAGGCACATTGTACTGCATATGCTTGTCCGGAGTTTCGCGGGTAGTTTCGATCACGCCGACCCAGACGAGGTGGTCGACCATCTTCTTGCACTCGTCAAGGGGCATATCGTTCATCTTTGCGATTTCCTCGATATCGTAGGGCACACGGGTCTTTTTGAAGCTCAGAAGGAGCTTCGCCTCCTCCTTTGTGAGCACCTCGTCGAGCGCCCAGTACTCGGGATCGTCGGTCCTCATGCTCCTTGTGTACTTAACAAGATAGCGGTCGGTGATCATCGTTCCGAGCTTGAGGATAAGCTCCTCCTTCTCCTTGTCGGGCGCGACGTAATTCGGATCCTGAACGAAATCTCGCTCATTCACCATGCGGTTTTTCTGCTGCTTCATTTAATTCTTCCTCCAATCGGCAAGCTTCTCTCTCAGCCAGTTTTCAAGTTCTTCCATTCCTTCACCGGTTTTTGCGCTTACGGGGAATATTTTTATTGCGGGGTTCAGCTTTTTAGCTCTTTCAGAGCATTTTTCAACGGAGAAATCGAAATATCCGAGCGCGTCGAGCTTTGAAATAACGAGCGCCGCGCTCTCCTTGAACATAAGCGGATATTTGAGCGGCTTATCGTCGCCCTCCGGAACGGAGAGTATCATCATATTCAGCCCGGCGCCGGTATCGTATTCGGCAGGGCAGATGAGATTTCCCACGTTTTCAAGGAAAATAAGATCGCCCTCGTCGCCCTCAAGGGCGTTAAGCGCCGCCTCCGTCATACCGGCGTCCATGTGGCACATTCCGCCGGTGTGCGCCTGGATACTCTTCGCGCCGAGCGCGGCGATTCTCTCCGCGTCAACCGTGGCGTCGATGTCAGCCTCCATAACGCCGATGCGCTCATCGCGCATATCAGTGATTATCCTGCTGAGGAGCGTGGTTTTGCCGGCTCCTGGGCTCGACATGAGATTTATAAGGAGAGCGCCGCTCTTTTTCATCCGCGCTCTCACTCTTGCGGCGTCGCGGTCGTTCGACTCAGTTACCGTCGCGTTGAGGCTTATAACCTTCATTCTCCGCGCCTCCTTTTCTCGATGAGCGCACGCAGGAAAGCCGAAAGCTCTTCACAGCCATCGCCGGTCTTGGCGCTTATCGCGATTATTGCCGCATTCGGATTCAGCGCGAGCACACGCGCCTTGAACGCATCAATGTCAAAATCAAATATTGCCGCCGTGTCGAGCTTATTCACGACCACAAGGTCGGCAATCGTGAACATCAGCGGGTATTTTAAGGGCTTATCGTCGCCCTCGGGAACGGAAAGTATCGTCATTCTGAGGTCAGCGCCGATCTCAAACTCCGCCGGACAGACGAGGTTTCCGATGTTCTCAAGGAAAACCGCGTCGAGCCCTTCAATGCCCATTCTGTCAAGTCCGCGGCGCGTCATATCCGCGTCCATATGGCAGAGACCGCCGGTGTGGAGCTGAATGACCCTCGCGCCGAGCGCGGCAACAGTCCTCGCGTCCACGTCGGAGTCCACGTCCGCCTCCATAACGCCGATTTTATATTCACTGAGCGCCGGTATCACCCGGGAGAGAACGCTCGTCTTTCCCGCACCGGGCGAGCCCATGAGATTTATGAGAAGCGTTCGCTGCCCGCGCATCAAAGCGCGCGTATCAGCCGCGGCCTTGTCGTTATCGGCGAGAACGCGTTCCTTCGTTTCAAAGACTTCAACTTCCATATTGCCTCCGAATACGCTTTTTTTGTTAATTTTACCACAAGCCACATGGATTAGGCAACTCTAACTATAATAAACGCTATTATATATGTGTATAATTAAAGTACACTAATAATTTCAAATTGAATTTTGCTCAGATTTTTAAAAATTGAGGCGGTTTGACGCAACTAATATCCCGCGGCAAAACGCAATACCGGCGGAAATGTACAAAAAAGTACGAAAAATTAGAATATTTTTCCGATTTTTATGAAAATTATGATTGACAACTTTACTTTTAGACTTTATACTAACGAAGTACCAAAGGTAGATAACATTCGCTCTACGGGTTTTTTAGTCCGCGCGATTCTATTACGTTTGGTAAAAAACCCTGTGGAGGTAAAAAATGAATAACGGTACTGTAAAATGGTTCAACCAGGAGAAGGGCTACGGCTTCATCTCCAACGACGATGGCTCCGGTGATGTTTTTGTTCACTTCTCCGCCATCATCATGGACGGGTATAAGACCCTTGCTGAGGGTCAGAAGGTCACTTATGAGACCGAACCCGATCCCCGCGACAGCGCCAAGCAGCGTGCTGTCAACGTTACTCCGGTCAAGGCCGAGTAATTTTTGCTCCACAATTTGTCCGACCCAAGCCGAGGAGAGATCCTCGGCTTGTTTTTTTTATTGTACCGGCTTATCTTTTTCCGCTATGCGTCGTTGCCGTGCTTGAAAAAACACGAGGTATTCCCTGCGTGCGGCGCCTTGCCTGGCAAAAAAATATTGCGCCGGCTTGTTTTTTATCCCCATTTATGAACAATTATTTAATTTGAATAATCTGCCCTTGACATTCTCTGACTTTCGTGGTACATTATGTTAGCACTCAGGAAGAAAGAGTGCTAAAACAACGGAGAAGAGAGAAGCTATGGAACTCACGGCGCGGCAGAAAACGATCCTCGTCACAGTGATAGAGGAATATATCGAGTCCGCCGAGCCGGTCGGCTCGAAGCTGGTGCTTGAGAAGAGCGGGCTCAGATGCTCCTCGGCGACGGTTCGCAGTGAGCTTGTAGAGCTTGAGCGCCTCGGTTATCTCGCTCAGCCGCACACCTCGGCGGGCAGGGTGCCGACCTCGCTCGGCTATCGCAAGTACGTCAACGAGCTTATGGAGGCAAAGTCACTTTCCTCGGACGAGGTTGCGATTTCATCAGACCTCACGCCGGAGAACGCAGGAAAAATCGCCGCAGAGCTGACGCATCTTCCTGCGGTTTCGTTTACCGGAGCGAGGGAGGTCACGGCAAAGCGCTTCGACCTCATTTACCTCGATCAGTCGAGCTTTATAATCGTCATTCTTCTCTCGGACAACACAGTAAAAAACAAGCTTATAAAGCTGCCCTTCAGCTTCGATGAGAGCCTCATAAAGCGGCTCGGCGCGGTTTTCAACGCGAGCTTTACCGGCGTAGCTGAGAGCGCCATAACCCCGCTGCTCATTGAATCGACTGAGCGCGGCACCGGCGATACGCTGGGACTGACGAGCGTGATTGCAGGCTTTCTCGCGGAAACGCTTAGAGGCGCGAACGTTTCTCAGGGAGTTGTATCCGGCGGTGAGAGTCTGCTGAAGATTCCGGAATTTCAGGATTCCGACAAGGCGCACAGGGTCATGAGCTACCTCTCCGGCGACGGAGTGAATATGCTCGGCTCGATCGACAACGCGAGCGACGTGAGAGTTGTAATCGGCGCCGAAAACGCGGCAGAGGAGCTGAAAGATACGAGCGTTATCCTCGCCTCCTACGACGCGGGCGACGGTATGCGCGGCGTAATCGGAGTTGTCGGCCCGACGAGAATGGATTACTCTCTGGTTGCCGCAAAGCTCAGATTTATTGCGGACGGGCTCAGCAAGGTGCTGTCCGGCGGTTCACTTCCGCCGTCAGGCTTCGGAAAACTAATGCTTCGTGAAGGAGATAAAGATGTCAAAGGATAAGAAAAAGCAGGAACCTCAGAGCGAAACTCCGGAGGAAAAGGCGCCGGAGGAAAAGGCGCCGGAGGTTGAAATAGTTGAGGAAAAAGCGCCGTCGGCTGATGAAAAATACGCCGCGGAGCACGATAAGTATCTCCGCCTCGCCGCAGAGTATGATAACTACCGCAAGCGCAGTCAGCGCGAGCGCGAGGCGATCTACCGCGACGTCAAGGCGGATACGATCGTGAAGCTCCTTCCGGTCTACGATAACCTTGAGCGCGCGCTCAGAACCGAGACCGAGGATGCCGCATATAAAAAGGGCGTTGAGCTCACGATGACCCAGCTTGAGGGCATCTTCGAGTCGCTCGGCGTTAAGGCGATACCCGCCGTCGGAGAGAAGTTCGACGCGAATCTTCACAACGCGGTCATGCACGTTGAGGACGAGAATCTCGGCGAGAGCGTTATCGCCGAGGAGTTCCAGAAGGGCTTTATGCTCGGAGATAAGGTCATAAGATTTTCAGTAGTTAAGGTCGCCAATTAAGGCGTTATAATAAAGTAAACCAATCACTTTCATATACAGGAGGAAAAAATCATGTCAAAGATTATCGGAATCGATCTTGGTACTACCAATAGCTGCGTCGCCGTTATGGAAGGCGGCGAGCCTCAGGTCATAGCAAACGTAGAGGGCGCCCGTACCACCCCGTCCGTCGTCGCATTCTCCAAGGACGGCGAGAGAATGGTCGGTCAGGTCGCAAAGCGCCAGGCCATCACCAACCCGGACCGCACCATCGCATCAATCAAGCGCGAGATGGGCACAAACTACAAGGTTAACATCGACGGCAAGAGCTATGCTCCGCAGGAGATTTCTGCAATGGTGCTCCAGAAGCTCAAGGCTGACGCCGAGGCATATCTCGGACAGAAGGTCACCGAGGCCGTCATCACCGTTCCCGCATACTTCACTGACGCTCAGCGTCAGGCTACGAAGGACGCCGGCAGAATCGCCGGACTTGACGTCAAGCGTATCATCAATGAGCCGACCGCGGCTGCTCTTGCTTACGGTCTTGATAAGGAGCAGGATCAGAAGATCATGGTCTACGACCTCGGCGGCGGCACGTTCGACGTATCTATCCTCGAGATCGGTGACGGCGTTATCGAGGTTCTTGCAACCGCCGGCAACAACCGCCTCGGCGGCGATGACTTCGATGAGGCAATCATGAAGTACCTCGTTGAGGAGTTCAAGAAGTCGAACGGCGTCGATCTGTCCACTGACCGCGTTGCGATGCAGCGCCTCCGCGAGGCGGCTGAGAAGGCAAAGTGCGATCTCTCGGGCGTAACGAGCGCTAACATCAACCTTCCTTATATCACCGCAGATGCCACCGGCCCGAAGCACATGGACATCACCCTCACAAGAGCAAAGTTCAATGAGCTTACCGCACATCTCGTTGAGGCCACTGCCGGCCCTGTCCGTCAGGCGATGAGCGACGCCGGTCTCAGCGGCAATGATATCACCAAGGTTCTTATGGTCGGCGGCTCCAGCCGTATTCCCGCAGTTCAGGATATGGTCAAGAAGCTCACCGGAAAAGAGGGCTTCAAGGGCATCAACCCCGATGAGTGCGTTGCTATCGGCGCGGCAATTCAGGGCGGCGTTCTCGGCGGCGACGTTGAGGGCATTCTCCTTCTCGACGTAACTCCGCTTTCCCTCGGAATCGAGACTCTCGGCGGCGTGTTTACCAAGATCATCGACCGCAACACCACAATTCCTACAAACAAAAAGCAGATCTTCTCCACCGCTGCTGATAATCAGACCAGCGTTGAGGTCAATGTTCTCCAGGGCGAGCGCGAGATGGCGCAGTACAATAAGTCCCTCGGCCGCTTCCACCTTGACGGAATCGCTCCGGCACGCCGCGGTGTTCCTCAGATCGAGGTTTCCTTCGATATCGACGCCAACGGCATCGTAAACGTCTCCGCAAAGGATCTCGGCACCGGCAAGGAGCAGCACATCACCATCACCTCCAGCACCAATATGTCGAAGGACGATATCGAGAAGGCAGTCCGCGAGGCTGAGCAGTTTGCGGCAGAGGATCAGAAGCGCCGCGAGGAGGTAGATACCCGCAACCACGGCGATCAGATGGTCTATGAGACCGAGAAGCTTCTCTCCGAGAGCGGCGATAAGTTCGATCCCGCCGACAAGGCCGAGGTCGAGGGAGCTCTCCAGAGCCTCAAGAATGCGCTCTCCGGCACCGATACCGCTGCGATCAAGACAGCGACCGAGACTCTCACTCAGGCATTCTACAAGGCGTCTGAGAAGATGTACAAGAACGCAAATCCCCAGGGCGCTCAGGGCTTCGATCCGAACGCACAGCAGGGCGGCAATCAGGGCGGCAGCGACAACAACAACGGCGGATACTATGACGCCGACTATGAGGTCGTTGACGACGACAAGAATAAATAATCAATGCCTGTAATCGTAGGGGCGGGTCTCTGTGCCCGCCCACTGCGCGTATTATGATATTTGGAGTAATTTATGGCAGATAATAAACGCGATTACTATGAAGTCCTCGGCGTGGCTAAGGGCGCCTCGGACGATGATATAAAAAAGGCATTTCGCAGGAAGGCGAAGGAGAATCACCCCGATCTGCACCCTGGAGATAAAGAGGCGGAGCGGCGCTTCAAGGAAATAAATGAGGCGTATGAGATCCTCTCAGACCCCGAAAAGAAGAGCCGCTACGATCAGTACGGCTTCGCGGGCGTCGACCCGAGCTACGGCGCGGGTCAGAGCGGCGGAGCCTACGGCTATTCTGACTTCGGAGATGTCGACCTCGGAGATATTTTCTCAAGCTTCTTCGGCGGCGGCTTCGGCGGCAGCACAAGGGCGCAGAATCAGAACGCGCCTCGCCGCGGAGACTCCGTCAGAGCGAGCGTTACAATCACCTTCGAGGAGGCGGCGTTCGGCGTTGAGAAGAAGATCACTGTCGGCCGTACCGAAACCTGCCCGGACTGCGGAGGCAACGGCTGCGAAAAGGGCACCACTCCCGAGGTCTGCCCGGATTGCCGCGGCACCGGCGCCGTAAGACAGCAGCAGCGCACGCCGTTCGGCGTGATGAGCACAACTACGTCCTGCCCGCGCTGCGGAGGCAAGGGAAAAATCATACATCAGCCCTGCAAGAGGTGCCACGGAGTCGGCGCTGTTCGCAAGAACAAGACCGTTTCTGTCAACATACCCGCCGGCATCGACGACGGACAGACTATTTCCCTGCGCGGAGAGGGCAGCTCCGGCGTGAACGGCGGCCCGAGCGGAGATCTTCTCATTACAATCTCCATAAAGCCGCACGAGTTTTTCAAGCGCGAGGGTACGAACGTCTATCTTGAGTACCCGATCAGCGTTACGCAGGCAATCCTCGGCGACGAGGTCGAGGTGCCGACGCTCGACGGCAGAGTAAAGTACACTATCCCCGAGGGCACGCAGTCCGGCACTGTGTTCAGGCTCAAGGGCAAGGGAATACCGTATCTGCGGAGCGGCTCTCGCGGCGACCAGTATGTTACGGTCAACGTTTCGATCCCGAAGAATCTCACGAAGGAGCAGCGCGAGATAGTCGAAAAGCTCGCTGAGAGCATGGAGGGCAAGACCCCGAAGAAAAAAGGCTTCTGGAAGCTGTAAAAAAACGGTCATACCGATTGTTCGGTATGACCGTTTTTTTATGGAAGAGGTATCGGAGAAATAATAAGCCGGCCGTAGCAGGTGATCTCGGCGCCCTTGGGATAGCTTCTGTCGAGCGCGCTCATCTCTCGGTTTACAGAGAAGAGGTAGACTGTTCCGAAGCTGTCCTCGCAGTATTGGCGTATGAGCATCTCGCCCTCGGCGCTGAAAACCCCGACCTCGCCGTCACGAAGGAGAGTGGTTTTCTCGAAATACGCCGTCTCACCGGGCTTGAAGTACGGCAATAGCTCATCGCCCTCTATTATCAGACCGAAGTATTCCATCATTCCTCCGTCAGATCGGCGTATTCAAAGCCGATATAGCGCCTCGCGTCCTCGGGACTCACGCCGATCTGCCAGCCGATCTTGCCCGCGCTGAAATATATGCGGTCAAACAGCTGCGCTGTTTCGTCGACGAAAGTCGGAAAAGGCTTTTTCATGCCGATGGGACTGCATCCGCCGTGGATGTAGCCGGTGAGCGGCAAAAGCTCCTTCTGGTGAATCATGGTGATCGCTTTCTCGCCGGAGGCGTGCGCCGCCTTTTTGAGGTCGAGCTCGGCGCTTGCGGGAATGACGAAAACGTAATGTCCGCCGCTTTTAGACTCTGTTACAAGCGTTTTGAAAACGCTGTCGGGATCCTCACCGAGCGCCTTTGCAACGTCAACGCCGGATACTGCGCCGCTGCTAACGTAGGTGCGCGGCTCGTATTCGATGCCGGCGGCGTCCAGCAGGCGCATGACGTTCGTTTTTTCCTGCTTTACGCCCATGGATCCTGCTCCGCAGGCTTTCTGATCTGACCGAGAAGCATCTGATCCCACAGGAACCACTCGCCGGTGGAGGGCTTCAGGCGCAGAGTGACCTGGCGCGGGGTGTCGGCGCCGCCGCTTTTTATGTCGAGGCGGCAGTAGCCCTCCTCTGAGAATTGAGCGACGGAGTCGGTAAACTCGAGCGTATAGGGCTGGGATGGAGAATAATTATTTCCGGGCGTCGCGCCGAGAAAGAAGGAGCGCGGAACGTAGTCGACCTTGTCCATAAAGCGGTCGCGGATAAACTGCTTGTCGAAGTTCGAGAGAGGGCGCGGGCCGCGCAGATAGTCGAGCATAGCGAAGCACTCGTCGCGGTTTTCGGGGTAGAGGCAGAGCGCGGCAACGGTGAGGGCGGCGGTGCCCTCAGGGGCTTTGAGTGAAGCCTCAGGCAGAGCCTTCATCTCAGCAAGAGAATGAGGCAGGGCGGTGAAAACAACAGTGCGCGTCATATTACTGACCTCCTTAGAATTTACTGACGATCGGGGCAGAGGTGAACGAGGAGAGAGTTGCGACGGCGTTTTTGAGGTAGAGAACGGTCATCTTGCCGTCATCGGCGGAGTACATGGAGGCGAGAGAGGGGTACGCCTCGAGCATTGCGACTCTCGCGGCTCTGTCGTCATCCTCAGCGAGCTCGGCCTCGATGCGAAGCCACTGACCGCCGAGGCAGGCGCAGATCTCGCACTTCGGGTTTGCCTTGAGCTGGGCATAGATGTCCTTTTTATTGCTCGTTATGAGGTAGAGCCTGCCGTTATACTCGTTGATCGCGCCGAAGGGACGCACGCGCGGCTGATCGCCGTCAACGGTGGCGAGGTAGAAGGTACCCGCCTTTTTTAGAAACTCGCAAACTTCTTTCATGATCTGACCTCCTTGGGTTATTGATTGACTTCAATATAGCATAAAACAATCGCCATTACAAGAAAAAAGACCGCCCTGCTGTGTCATTGCGCGGCAGTGCGCACACTGCCGCGGCAATCCGTAACACCCGTAGGGGCGGTCTTGAATTTTAAGCCTTGTCTTTACTGTATTTCCTCGAGCTTCGGCATTGCGGGGATCGCGCCGTGGCGGCTCGTTGTGATCGCCGCCGCCTTGTTGGCAAAGTCCGATATGCGCCGTAGCTCCGCCTCGTCGAGATTTTTCAGTCCGCACTTCGCAATCTGCGAGAGCGCCGCGCCGAAGAACGTGTCGCCCGCACCGTTCGTGTCCGCGACCTTGACGGGCGGTGTGGGAGAAGTACCGGTTATATCTCCGAAGCGGTAGAATGCACCGTCGGGGCCGAGAGTTACAAATATGAGCGAAATGCCCATATCGCTGAGGATCTTTGTGCCCTCCACAGGATCGTCTGTGCCGGTGAGAAGCGGAAGCTCGTTGTCTGAAACCTTCAGAATATCCGCAATCGCAAGCGGCTCCTTCATCCATCTGACTGCGGTATTTTCGTCCGGCCAGAGGTTTGCGCGGTAGTTCGGGTCGTAGCTTATTATCGCGCCGCTCCTTTTAGCAAGCTCCGCCGCCTTGAGTGTTGTCGAGCGCGAGGGCTCTGTGGTGAGCGATACTGAGCCGAAGTGGAGGATTTTTGTATCCTTCAGAAGCGCCTCGTCAACGTCCTCGGTGCAGAGATTGACGTCCGCGCTCGGGTCGCGGTAGAAGGTGAAGGAGCGCTCGCCCTTTTCGTCGATGCTGACGACGGCAAGCGTCGTGTGCTCGCGCTCGTCTGCGCTCATACCCTCGACCGAAACGCCGTTCTCAACGAGCACCTTGCGAAGATAATCGCCGAAGCTGTCGCGCCCGACTCTGCCGATGAACGCGGTCTTTGCACCGAGGCGCGAAGCGGCGACGGCGAGATTCGCGGGAGCACCG
>JAFVCD010000035.1 GCA_017479425.1 Oscillospiraceae bacterium | reverse complement strand
TGTAAATTGTATCTTAAAGCCTTTCGGCCTTAAAATCTAATCTACTAAGTTAAATACTTAGCTCTCAAAAGAATTAATTTTTGACTCTTCGTTCAAAGAGTCGCCCAAATTTTTCTGGTGCTTTTCTTTGTCTACATTGTTTAATTCGCAAGGTGCATTCCGCATTCAATCGCTTTCGTGCGGGTTCCTCTATCTTAGCACTTTCAAATCCGTTTGTCAAGAACTTTTTTCGTTTCTTTCAAACTTTTTTTCGAGCCGCTCTTTTCGAGGAGCGCCTCTCTCGAAGCGCTTGGCTATATTACCACCGCAATATCTAAATGTCAAGAGGTTTTTTTAAAAATTTTCAAGTTTTTTCTAAAAAGTTCGCCCCTCACCGGGGCGAGCAGTTTTCACTTCAATACAGGCTGCATCTGCTCTCCTTTGAGAGCCATTTCTATCGCTTTTTCTGCTTGTGTAAGATCCGCTACAACGCTCATAGGTTTATTGATCGTATCGTCCTGTCGCATCGGCACGAAGTATATATTCCGCCGCACCATTAGTTTTCCTATATTCTCTGCGCTTGCTCCGAGAGCGTCATTGGTGCTTACAGCAATTACTACCGGCTTTCCGTTTCGCAGATGACTCTTTACCGCCATTGTCACCGCAGTATCGTTTACGCCGTTTGCAAGCTTTGCGAGAGTATTTCCTGTGCACGGCGCGACCAGCATAACATCCGTCATTTTCTTCGGGCCGATAGGCTCTGCTCCGGCTATCGACGTTATCGGCTCTTTACCTGTTATTCTTACGATCTCCTGCGTAAAATGCTCCGCAGTTCCGAAGCGCGTATCGGTCGCTGCCGCTGTCTCGCTCATTATAGGAACAATATCGTAAATGCCCGATAGCTCCTCCATTAGCTTCAGTGTCTTGCTGATTGTGCAGAACGAGCCGGTAAGCGCAAAGCCCAGCTTCTTTTTACTCAAGGTTTCGCCCTCTCCCCTTTTCTGATGAAGGCGGCTATCGCCTCCGCAGCGGATCTGGGAGCGTATTTTGCCGGAAGTCCGGGAGCTGCCACCACGCGCATACCGCGCTTTTCAGCTTCCTCCTGATCGAAGCCTCCCGGCTTCGAGGCAAGCTCGATGAGCAGTGCGCCCTTTCTGAGATTATCGAGGTCGACAACCCTCTCCGGCACTGTATTTATTATAATTGTGCCGCCGATGTTCTCTAACGGCGCTGCATTCATTCCGAGAATTGCAAACATCGCTCTCTCGCGCTCGCTTCTGCACGCGACAGTAACAGACGCGCCAAGCGCATTTAGCTTTTCAGCCAGAAGCTTTGCGATCCGACCCGAGCCGACGACTGTCACATTTCTGCCGGAGATTGTTCTGTCGAGCTCGCGCATCAGAAGCCATACCGCACCCTCGGCAGTTATATCCGCGTTGCGAGTCAGATACTCCTCGTCAGATGCGTAGTTCACGATATTCGCTCCGTGCAGCTTTGCCGTTGGTGTCGGTACTATCATATCCGCCTCATCTTCAGGCGCGCAGGTGAGCATCGTTTTCAGTATTTCAAAACGCTCGTCGGTACCCATTACATAGTATTTCATCTCATCGCCTCCAAAATCAGCTGCGAGATATACTATGCAGAAAAATAAGGGCTGTGCAGCCACAGCCCTTAGATTTATCCCAATTCTCTGTTCTTATCCCTCGCAGCGATTACAGCGTTCATCACGCTCGCGCGAAACGCGCCCTCCTCGAGCGTTCGCACAGCCTCAATGGTCGAGCCGCCGGGTGAGCAGACGGCGTCCTTCAATTCGCCGGGGTGCTTTCCCGACGACAGCATAAGCGCCGCCGAGCCCCTGAGCGTTGCAGCCGCAAGCTCGTAAGCAGTCTTGCGGGGTATTCCGCAGGCAACTGCTCCGTCAGCAAGCGCCTCCACAAACATAAAGCAGTACGCGGGACCGCATCCCGAAAGCGCGCTGCCCGCGTCGAAAAGGCGCTCCGGAAGCTCTACAAGATTTCCTGTGCCCTTGAACGCGCCGAGAAACTCGCTCTGCGCGGTATCACTCACTCCGTCCGCCGTCCATAGCATAACGCCCTCGCCGATGGCGCAGGGTGTATTCGGCATTACGCGGATAAAGGGGTAGTCTGCACCGAGAAGAGAGCGGAGCGTTTCGATAGTCAGTCCCGCCGCCATGCTGACGAGAGTAAAGGGCGCAGTCCTCGCACTCAGAATCGGTGCGATTTCTCCCAGCACCCCCGCCATCATCTGAGGCTTGACGCCGAGAATTATATAATCCGCTCGCTCAGCAATCTCTATGTTCGAGGAAACCTTTGCGCCTATTCTGTCGGCAAGCGCTCTCGCCTTCTCCGGCGTTCTATTCGAGATAAGAATATTCTTGCCGCCGACAATCCTTGCCGCCGCAGTCGAGAGCGCGGAGCCCATATTCCCCGCGCCGATGAAGCCGTAAATTGCCATTACCGCACCTGTCCCTTTCCCTCGACGAGATATTTCCAGCTTGTAAGCTCCTCAAGACCCATCGGGCCGCGGGCGTGAAGCTTCTGCGTCGATATTCCTATTTCCGCACCGAAGCCGAACTCTCCGCCATCCGTGAAGCGGGTCGAAGCGTTGTGATACACCGCCGCGGCGTCGATCTCGTTCATAAAGCGCGCCGCCTTTTCGGCATTTTCGGTGATTATCACCTCAGAGTGTCCGGTTGTGTGCTCGGAGATGAATTCTATCGCCTCGTCGATGCCGCGCACCGTCTTGACGGCGAGGATGAGATCGCCGTACTCAGTATCCCAGTCCTCCTCGGTCGCCTCTTTCACGCGCGTGCCGAGGATGTTGCATATTTTCCCGTCGCCGCGAAGCTCGAGATGAGCCTCGTCCATCCAGCCCATCGCCTCGTTCAGAAATGCCTCAGCTATCGCCTTGTCGAGCACTACGCACTCGGCGGCGTTGCAGACCGACGGGCGCGAGCACTTGGCGTTGCGGAGTATATCCGACGCCATTCTGATGTCCGCCTCGCTCTCGACGTAAACGTGGCACACGCCCTCTCCGGTGCGTATTACCGGAACCGACGCTTCATTGACCACGCTTCTTATAAGGCCCCTGCCTCCGCGAGGAATCAGCACGTCAACATAGTCGTTAAGGTGCATGAGCGCCCGCGCCGATTCGCGGGAGGTGTCCTCGACAAGTGAAACAGCGTTCTCATCAACTCCAACGGACGCGAGCGTCTCGCGCATGATTTTTACTGCACATATGTTCGAGCGTATCGCCTCCCTGCCTCCGCGCAGTATGCAGGCGTTACCTGATTTGAGGCACAGCGCCGCCGCGTCGACGGTGACGTTCGGACGCGCCTCGTAAATTATTGCGAAAACGCCGAGCGGTACGCGGCGCTTTGTGATATGGAGTCCGTTCGGGCGCGACCACTCCTTGATAGTTTCTCCAACAGGGTCTGTGAGCGCCGCCGCAGCGCGAACTCCGTCGGCTATTTTGTCTATCCGCTCTCTTGTGAGGCGAAGTCTGTCTAAAAGTGACTCGCTCATGCCGCTCTTTTCTGCATCAGCTAAATCCTCGGCGTTTGCGGCAAGCCATCTGTCAGCGTTGCGCGTGAGCGCATCGGCTATGGAGCAGAGCGCGCGGTTCTTCTCCTCAGTTGTGAGCAGCGCGACCGCGCGGGAAGCGCGTTTCGCGGCTTTTCCTGTTTCAATAAGCTCTGTCATATTCTCAGCCTCCGAATCTTGTTCCGATATTCTCTCCTGCGACGATACCATACAGATCTTCAGGCCGCTTTCCGTTTGTTATCACCATCTCACAGCCTGAATCCATGCAGATTTTTGCAGCGTTCAGCTTCGTTGCCATACCACCCGTTCCGCGCCACGTTCCGGCGCCGCCCGCCATCGCCATGATCTCCGGCGTAAGAGCAGTTACTCTGTGGAGAAGCACCGCATTCTCGTCCGTCCTCGGGTCTGCGCTGTAAAGCCCGTCGATATCGCTGAGCAGAACGAGCAGATCTGCCCCGATAAGCGCCGCGACAAGTGCGGACAGCGTATCGTTGTCGCCTAAAGTCTTATGCGTCCCGGTCTCGATCTCTGCAGAGGATACCGAATCGTTCTCATTGACAACGGGCAGAACGCCCATTTCAAGGAGAGCTGAGAACGTGGCGCGCAGATGCTCCTCGCGCTCTCCCTCGTCTATATCGTCGCCGGTCAGAAGTATCTGCGCTACCGTGCCGTTGTACTCCGAAAAAAGCTTATCATATATGTGCATGATGCGGCACTGCCCGACGGCTGCCGCAGCCTGCTTCATTCTCAGATCCTTCGGCCTCTCGGCAAGTCCGAGGGCGCTCGTGCCAACCGCGATAGCGCCGGAGGAAACTAAAATCACCTCGTTACCCATACCCATAAGGTCGCTTATCGCGCGCAGTAGCTTGTCCATGCTCATTAAATCGAGCGAGCCGGAGGCGTGGGTCAGTGTGCTCGTGCCGACCTTTATTACTATTCTCATTCTTCCTCGCTTATCTCCTCTTCAGTTTTCTCCTTGCGCGTAGTAAACCAGTTTACGCACAGTCCTACGAGGCTGAGCGCACCGGAAACGAGCAGCGTAATCTCCGGAAACGCCGGGATCGGCGTGAGAACGAACTCCACATTGTCGATTATCACGACAGAGCAGCAGAGAACTATCCCCGCAAAGATGAACTGCATGATATTCAAGGGACTTCCCAGCACAGTCAGCGATACTGCGCTCTGGAGCATCATAACACCCAGGACGAGCGCGACTATGCCTGTATACGCGTAAAATGACCCCGCGACGAGGTCTATTCTCACAAGCCCGCACACTCCGAGCAGGAGCATCAGCACGCCGACGGCGAAGCTGTAATCTGTCATTCTTCGATAAGCGCCGGTGAAGAAGAATATAAAGAGCGCCGCAGTTCCCGCAAAAAGCAGCGCAACGCAGAACACAACGCTGAGCGTCGTTACGTTTATTTCGCTGGATAGAAGCAGCAGAGCCCCGAGAATGATGCACACAATGCTGAGAGCTACCTGAATCCCGAGTCCCGAAACACGTTTTTTCTTTTCCATATTCTCTATCTCCCTCGGATAATATTAAAACGCGAGCCCAACGCATGGGTCGCGTTTCGTCCTCTGATGGTTTTCATGCCGGAACAGCGCTCAAGCGCTGTTCCGGCGGTGGTGCGGGTAGCCGGACTCGAACCGGCACGGGTCGCCCCGAGAGATTTTAAGTCTCTTGTGTCTACCTATTTCACCATACCCGCTTATTTTTTGCCGAGAGGACGCTTATTGCCCTTCTCGTCAACGACGTAGGTGTTGTCGAGCTGGCCTGTCAGGCTCGCCTTGACCGCCTCGATGTACTCGCAGCGAAGCTCGGCGCGCTCAGCGAGCTCCTCCTCGGTTAGAGGTCTTTCACGGGATATGCGCGTAAGCTCTGAAATTCTGTCTATTCTCTTCTGCTCCATACCGCACCCCCGTGAAAGTATTTTAATGATTTAGTCACTTGTTGTCAAGCTTTTTATATTTCATTATTATATCCGCGACGTGTGCCCTCATCGCATCATCCTGTGGATTGACGCCGCCATCGCTGATATTGATCAGCTTATTCTCCGTCGCCCATTTCATTGCGCTCTGCGCCCAAGGTGAAACTCCGGCAATATCGTCGCCGGTCACCTCCGCAGAACCGGAGAGTCTGTGCAGAAGCGCGCAGAGCTGTTCGTAGGTTATATTGCGGTCCGGCTCGAAAAGATTATCGCCGACGCCCTTGATATATCCCTTGTCAGCCGCCCACGCAACCTCTTTTGCATACCAAGCGTAATCCAATACGTCCGCGAAGTCGCTTTTGCCGCTGAGAGCCGGCTTTCCGGCAATTCTGTGCAGAACCACCGCCATCATCGCGCGGGTCATGCTGTCATCGACTCCGAACGAACCGTCCGGGTAGCCGTTGAAAAGACCGCGTCGTGAGACGTAGTCCACCGCCTCCGCCATCCAGGAATCCTCCGGAACATCGGTATATTTCGCCGCAGGAAGAAGCTCCTCCTCGGGCTCCTTTGCGTCGTCATTACTCTCCTCAGGCTTCTCCGGCTCATCGACGTGTTCCTTGAAATAGATAGTCTGTATGCTGTGGCTCGGTTTGCCGTCCTCGATAAGATTATAGCTGATGATAACAGATTTGTCGCCCTTCATCGAGCTTTTAGCAGCGATAACGGCGACCGTCTTATCCGCAGAGAGCGTTGTCATAACGTCCTTGGAATTGGACACCACGCTGTCAAGTTTAGCTCCGCTTGTGATAAAATAGATGCTTCTCGACGAGGCGTCGTACTCAAAGGTGTAGCGACCGTCATTGTCGCGCACAACGTAGCTCTCCGAGGTCTTGTCCGGGGTGCTGTAAAAGCCCTCCTTGGGATAGACAAGATTTACATCAATCGCATATTTAACTCCGTCCTTCTCCGCGTATATTTTGCCTGATATTCCCGGCTTTCTGTCAGAGATACGGAGCATATACTGATCTACAACACCGTCCTCAAGTTTGTCGATAACTCCGATCGCAGGATCGCAGCTGACGGAATAGTTGAGATCAATATTCGGCCCGTTCTCAGGATGCAGAATGAGTAGATCGTTGGTTTTCGGCTGAACGTTCATAACCTTCTCGTTGCCGAAATAAAGCTGCTGAAACTCGTCGTCAGCAAACGCGAACGGCGTAATGAGCGCGCACAAGAGCGCAAAACCAAGCAAAAGTGCCGTCATTTTTCTCATTCCGATCCCTCCTCTCTTAAATAGTAACACAACGGTTACAAAAATTCAAGAGAGCCTTTTGAAAACTCTTGAGTAAGTTTCCGGCTTATTTTCCATTAGCTTCCGCAATTTCGTGTTCAGCTCTTCGGCTTTGTCGCGGTTTTTCATAAGGCGCGTGTTCACAAGCACGTTGAGAGCCGCCGAATCAAGCGCTGCCGAGGCGATCGAGGCGCAGCAGCCTGCATCGGAGACCATAAGTGCACTGCCGTGCTGCTCAAGTAAATCGGCAAGCTCCATGATCCTGCGCGATAGGCGAGCGATCTCCATCGGAACAGCGGCGGCGTCAAGAAGGCACTTCTCGAGCGTCTCATCGCGCCCCGGATCGTCCTTCGGTATCGCATAGGCGCGGCTGAGCGGCTCGAACGCAGCGGCGTCGGCTTCGATAAGCAAAAGCATTCTCGAGCGCAAAACGGCGCATTCGCTGATTATTGCGCGCATTTCATCGTCAAACTCTGCATATTTCTTCTTACCGAGGGTGAAATTCGCAGTCATCGAGCCGAGAGCCGCCGCAAGCGCGGCACAGAGAGCAGCCGCGCCTCCTCCACCCGGAGTCGGAGTTTTGGAAGCGAGCTCAAAAGTAAAGACATCGAGAGATCTTTCCATAATCATCACCTAAAAATAATGCTGCAAGCGAATGCTTGCAGCAGATATTTTGGAGGTGGCACCCGGATTTGAACCGGGGAATCAGGGTTTTGCAGACCCTTGCCTTACCACTTGGCTATGCCACCTCGTCGTTTGAAGCTCGCTGCACTCCGTTTCGGTTCTGAAAGAGCTTTCGCCAAAACTGAACTTTGCGGCTCCACTTCTCCTCTTAAAATCAAATGCACGCATCTGATTTTATCGAACAAGGTAAATTAAATATTTTGCCGCCGATATTTTGTTATCGGCGGCAAATGGAGCGGCTTACGAGGCTCGAACTCGCTACCTCCACCTTGGCAAGGTGGCGCTCTACCAGATGAGCTAAAGCCGCAGATGGTGCCTCAGGCCAGAATCGAACTGGCGACACACGGATTTTCAGTCCGTTGCTCTACCTACTGAGCTACCGAGGCAAATGGCGACCGAGAAGGGGCTCGAACCCTCGACCTCCAGCGTGACAGGCTGGCGTTCTAACCAACTGAACTACTCGGCCTCGTCGCAGGAAACTCACTGCACTCCGCTTCGGCTTTCGCCAACGCTGCGCATCCGTTCCTTCCCTGCTCCTCTTCAAATCAAATAACAAGCATTTGATTTGATATAACGAGAATGGTGGGAGCTACAGGGCTCGAACCTGTGACCTCCTGCTTGTAAGGCAGGCGCTCTAACCAGCTGAGCTAAGCTCCCGAACTGTCGCTCTATCGCGGCGACGAATAGGATTATACAGTATTGACCCCCATTTTGTCAATACTTATTTTCATTTTTTTGGGGAGGGAATTTATCTCCCTCCCCGATTATTTCATTTCTTGCTCTTTATATACTCGTCAATGCTCTTTGCGGCGGTCTTGCCGGCGCCCATTGCGAGAATAACGGTAGCGGCGCCGGTAGCGGCGTCGCCTCCGCAGAAGATGCCCTCGCGGGATGTGGAGGCGTCCTCCTTGGTGGAGATGCAGCCGTGGCTGTTCGTTTCAAGTCCGTCGGTAGTGGAGCGGATGAGGGGGTTGGGGCTCGTTCCGATGGAGATGATGACGGAGTCAGCCTCGATGTCAAACTCGCTGCCGGGGATGGCAACAGGACGGCGGCGGCCTCTCTCATCCGGCTCGCCGAGCTCCATGCGGATGCAGGTAACGCTCTTTACCTTGCCCTTCTCGTCGCCGTTGATGCGGACGGGGTTGGTGAGCAGGTCAAAGATGATGCCCTCCTCCTTGGCGTGGTGGACCTCCTCCTTACGGGCGGGAAGCTCCTCCTCGCTGCGGCGATATACAATATGAGTTTCAGCGCCCATACGCTTCGCGCTTCTTGCGGCGTCCATAGCGACGTTGCCGCCGCCGACAATGACAGCCTTCTCGGAGTGGAAGATCGGGGTCGGGTTATTCGGAAGATATGCCTTCATGAGGTTGATTCTGGTGAGGTACTCGTTAGCGGAGAATACGCCGACAAGGCTCTCGCCGGGGATGTGCATGAACATCGGAAGTCCGGCGCCGGAGCCGATGAATACAGCCTCGAAGCCCTCTTCCTCGAGAAGCTCGTCGATGGTGATGGTCTTGCCGATGACCATATTGAGCTCGATTTTAACGCCCATCTTCTCGAGATTGGCGACTTCCTTCTTTACGATGCTCTTCGGAAGACGGAACTCGGGGATGCCGTAGCTCAGAACGCCGCCGGCAACGTGGAACGCCTCGAAAATGGTGACGTCATAGCCCTTCTTCGCAAGCTCGCCGGCGCAGGTAAGACCGGAGGGGCCTGAACCGATAACGGCGACCTTATGACCGTTGGGAGCGGCAACATCGGTGTTTGCAACGTCGTGTGCAATAGCCCAGTCGGCTACATAGCGCTCAAGACGGCCGATGCCGACAGGCTCGCCCTTTTTGCCGCGGATGCAGCGGCCCTCGCACTGGCTCTCCTGCGGGCATACGCGGCCGCAGACGGCAGGAAGTGCGTTGGCGGTGGAAATTGTACGGTAAGCGCCCTCTATATCGCCCTCCTGCACCTTCTGAATGAAGGCGGGGATAGGAACGGAAACGGGGCAGCCCTCCATGCAGAAGGGCTTCTTGCAGTTGAGGCACCGGGTAGCCTCCTCGCGTGCCTCCTCATCGGTGTAGCCGAGGTTGACCTCAAGGAAGTTTGCGTTGCGGACATTCGGCTCCTGCTCTCTGATGGGAGTCTTTGTAAGTGACATATTAGGCATTCTGCATTCCCTCCAGTCTGCAATTATGGTCGCGGCGGCGCTGCTGCTCAAACTCAGCATAGGTGCGGGCGCGCGCCATGGTCTCGTCGAAGTCTACGAGGTGACCGTCGAAATCCGGGCCGTCAACGCAGGCAAACTTTGTCTCGCCGCCGACGGTAACGCGGCAGCAGCCGCACATTCCGGTGCCGTCGATCATAATGGGGTTCATGGAAACTACGGTCTTGATGCCGTATTCCTTCGTAAGCTTCGCAACGAACTTCATCATGATAAGCGGGCCGACTGCGAATACGCAGTCATACTGAACGCCGGAGTCGATAAGCTCCTTGAGCTGAGCGGTGACCATACCGTTGAAGCCGTAGGAACCGTCGTCAGTGCAGATATAGAGGTTGTTGGAGGCGGCCCTCATATCGTCCTCAAGAATGACGATGTTCTTGGAGCGAAAGCCGCCGATGAGGTCGACGTCCACGCCCTTGTCGTGAAGGCTCTTTGCAACCGGCAGCGCGATGGCGCAGCCGAGGCCGCCGCCGATAACGGCAACCTTCTTGCCCTCTATCTCGGTGGGAACACCGAGGGGGCCGACAAAGTCCTGAAGGCAGTCGCCCTCGTTCATATCGCCGAGGGTGAGGGTTCCGTCACCGACCTTCTGGACTACGACGCTGACGTTATCTCCCTCCGCCTTGGAGATGGTAAGCGGGATTCTCTCGCCTCTCTCATCGGTGCGGAGGATAATGAACTGACCGGGCTTCGCCTTTTTTGCTACAAAAGGCGCGTAAACCGTGACGCGGACAACGTCAGGAGTCAGGTCCTCTTTTTTGACGATCTCGTACTTTTTTGGCATTGTTCATTCACCTTCATTTTCGTTATTTTTTTGCCAAAGCATCATAAAGATATGACCGAAAAGCCCCTAATGAGGCGTTTCGGTCATAGCGGTATCTTAATAATAGCGCTTGTTCTTGTTCTTGCGAGCAGCCTCAGACTTCTTGCGGCGCTTTACGCTGGGGCTCTGGTAAAATTCCTTCTTGCGGAGGTCAGCAAGGACGCCAGCCTTTGCGCAGTTTCTCTTAAAACGCTTAAGAGCACTGTCAAGAGACTCGTTCTCCTTAACGATTACTTCGCTCATTCTCTAATTCCCTCCCTCCGACTGTGAACCTCGTTCTTTAATCTCGAACAAAGATTATTATACCTTCTCCTTGTCGAAATGTCAACAAAAAACTTACGCTTTAGGCTTCAAAATAAGATTGACGAGCTTGTTCTTGACCACGATGGTCTTGACGATATCGCTCGTCTCGAGCGCCTTCTGAATTTTATCGACGCTCTTTACGATTCCGAGCACCACGTCGTCCTCGGCGTCGACCGGGATAACGCAGGTCGCGCGCAGCTTGCCGTTGACCTGGATCGCTATCTCCTTCTCGGCGTCGACGAGCTTCTTCTCATCGTACTGCGGCCACGGCTGCTTGCTGACCTCTCCCTCGAAGCCCTGCATCTCCCAAAGCTCCTCGGCAATATGCGGCGCAAAGGGGCTGAGGAGCGTTATAAGCGCCTTGACGTCGCCGCGAGAGAGCTTCTTGCCGGCAAAATCGTTCACCATAGCCATCATCGCGGCGATGGCGGTGTTGAACTTCATCTCGTCGATGTCCTCGGTGACCTTCTTGATTGTGCGGTTGACGAGCGCCTCGAACTCCTTGGAGTAGGTCTCCGGCCCGTCAATGCGGTTTTCGCAGATGTTCCAGACCTTGTCGAGGAAGCGCTTGCAGCCCTTTACCGCCTCGTCAGACCACGTCGCGGTCTTTTCAAAGTCGCCGATGAACATTATATAGAGGCGCATCGTATCGGCGCCGTATGCCTTTACAACGTCGTCCGGGTTGACTACGTTGCCGAGGGATTTACTCATCTTGACAGAGGGTCTGAGCGCCTCAGAGCCGTACTTGTCGATAAGCGCCTGCTTCTCCTCCTCGGTCTCCGCGTAACCGACGTAGTGCGGGTTTCTGCCGAGGATCATGCCGTGGCTCGTGCGCTTCTTGTACGGCTCGCGGTTCGGCACAACGCCGATATCATAGAGGAACTGATTCCAGAAGCGGCTGTAAAGAAGGTGGAGTGTAGTGTGCTCCATGCCGCCGTTGTACCAGTCGACCTGTCCCCAGTAGTCGAGCGCCTCCTTGGAAGCGAGCGCCTCGCGGTTTTTGGGATCCATATATCTGAGGAAGTACCAGCTCGATCCCGCCCACTGAGGCATGGTATCGGTCTCGCGCTTGGCGTCGCCGCCGCACTTCGGGCACTTGCAGTTGACCCAATCCGTAATCTTAGAGATGGGACTCTCGCCGTCGTCGGTAGGCTCATAGCTCTCGACCTCGGGCAGTCTGAGCGGAAGCTCGCTCTCGTCCATCGGAACAAGTCCGCACTTCGGGCAGTTTACGATCGGGATGGGCTCTCCCCAATAGCGCTGGCGAGCGAATACCCAGTCGCGGAGCTTGTAGTTTATCTTCTCCTTGCCGATGCCCTTATCAGCGAGGAACTTGACTATTTCCTTCTTCGCCTCTTCAACGCTGAGTCCGTCGAGGAAGCCGGAGTTGACCATAACGCCGGTCTCGCAGTCGGTGAACGCCGCCTCTTCGACGTTGCCGCCCTTGACTACCTCGATAATCGGCAGACCGAACTTCTTGGCAAAGGCCCAGTCGCGGTCATCGTGTCCCGGGACAGCCATGATTGCGCCGGTGCCGTAGGTCGCAAGAACGTAATCTGAGATGAAAATAGGTATCTCTCTGCCGTTTACGGGATTGATGGCTCGAACGCCCTTGAGCTCAACGCCGGTCTTATCCTTATTGAGCTCGGTGCGCTCAAAGTCGGACTTTCTTGCGGCGGCCTCCTGATACGCCTTAACGTCCTCAAGGTTTGTGAGCTTTGACGCCCACTTTTTGAGTATCTCGTGCTCCGGCGAAATGACCATATAGGTCGCGCCGAAGAGAGTGTCCGGTCTTGTGGTGAATATGCGAAGCGAGTCGCCCGCGGTGGTCTCAAAATCGACCTCAGCGCCGGTGGAGCGGCCGATCCAGTTGATCTGCTGAGCCTTTACTCTGTCGATAAAATCGACGTCGTCGAGTCCGTCGATGAGGCTCTGCGCGTAGGCGGTGATCTTAAGCATCCACTGGCTCTTTTCCTTGCGGACTACCGGGCTGCCGCAGCGCTCGCACACGCCGTCAACGACCTCCTCGTTTGCAAGCACGCACTTGCAGGATGTGCACCAGTTGACGGGCATATATGTCTTATAAGCAAGGCCGCGCTTGAACATCTGGAGGAATATCCACTGAGTCCACTTGTAGTATTCGGGGTCGGTGGTGTCGATAACTCTGTCCCAGTCGAAGCTGTAACCGAGCATGTGGAGCTGGCGGGTGAAGTTTTCGATATTCTTCTTCGTTACGACTGCGGGATGTACGTGGTTCTTGATGGCGAAGTTCTCAGTGGGCAGGCCGAACGCGTCGTAGCCCATCGGGAAGAGGACGTTATAGCCCTGCATTCTCTTTTTGCGCGCGACCACATCCATAGCGGTGTAGGGGCGCGGGTGTCCGACGTGAAGTCCGGCGCCGGAGGGGTACGGGAACTCGATGAGCACATAGTATTTCGGCTTGTCGCCGCCTGTCTCGGCCTTGAAGGTCTTTTCCTCAGCCCATTTTTTCTGCCATTTTTTCTCAATGCGTTCAAAATCGTATTTCATGCGGTATTACTCCTTTATGAGTGCGGATATATCAGTAACGGCAGCGTCCTGCCAGAGATGCTCGAGGTTATAGAACTTTCTTCCCTCTTCGGTGAAGATGTGGACTACAACGCAGCCAAAGTCCACTAGGATCCACGTTCCGCCGCTGTAACCCTCGGTGCGGAGAGCAGGCTCGCCCTCCTGCTTGAGCTGGAACTCCACCTCGTCGGAGAGAGATTTTGCGTGGGTTGTTCCGGTGGCTGTGCAGATAACGAAGTAGTCGGCAAGCACCGTTACGTCGCGGGTCATCAGCACCTTGATATCGCCCGCCTTCTTCTCATCAAGGACGGCGACGATCTTTTCCATTACTTCTTTAGGTGTAAGCATTATTCATTCGCTCCTTCTCCCCCGGCCTCTGCGGGCTCGGGTGTAGTATTTTCAACGGGCTGCGGTTCACTTTGGGTCTCCGGCTCTGACGGAGTCTCGGCAGGTGCTTCTGTCGGGGTCTCCGATGGTGTCTCAGCCGGTGTTTCAGTTGGTGCTTCGGTCGGGGTTTCCGTCGAGGCCTCGGTTTGCGTTTCAGTCGGGGTCTCGGTTGGGGTCTCGGTTGGTGTTTCGGTTGGATTCTCTGTTGGTGTTTCTGTCGGAGTCTCGGTCGGGGTATTAATTGTTGACGGAGTCTCCGTCTTTGTTGTGGAGCTTGATGAGCTTGAAGAGCTCGAGGTCGTCTTTTTACCGCCGGTACCCCAGCTCTGGTCGCCCTTCTTGACGCCGCTTGTTACATAGAGCTTGCCGTTGACCTTCGTCAGAATGTCAAGGTCGGATTCCTTTATATCCTCGTCGTAAGGATTCATGCTCTCGTTTATCATCGTGAGCCATTCGTCAACATAGATTGTAGGATAGCTGACAGCTACGCCATTTACATAGACGTAATCGTCACCCTTAACAGGTATCGTCATAAAGTGAACGTTCTCGGAGTCCATCTTGAAGAACTCCTTGGCAAACCATATGAGATTGCCCTCGTTTAGATCGGTCTCAACGTCGTTGAGGAAGATGTCCACGATGGTAGTAAGCGGGATCTTGTCGACGTTAGAAAGTATCTGCTTTACCATAGTTTTAAGGAACTCCTGCTGCATGGCTATGCGGCCGATATCGGCGTCGGCGTAGCCGGATCGGAAGCGAAGGAGCTCAAGCGCCTTCTTGCCGTCAAAATGCTGCATGCCTTTCGAGATATGGATGTGCAGATCCTGATACGGGTCGTCGTAGTTCATATTTCTCGGGCAGTTGAAATCAACTCCGCCGATGCCGTTGATGAGCTTGATAAACGCCTTCATATCGACGCAGGCGGCAAAGTCGATCTCATAGCCGGTCAGGTCTTTCAATCCGTTCTTTACGTTGTTGAGCTTATTCTCCTTATCGGGGCCGAAGGAATATATTGTGTTCGCCTTTTTCAGATTCCATGGCACGTTCACGAGCGTATCGCGTGGGATCGACACTACGTTAAGAGTGTAGTTTTCAACGTCAAAGGTGCCGGTCATGATGACGTCGGTGTTGCCGTTTCCGTCATCGGAGGCGACGAGGGCGAAGGTGTATTTCGTAACCTCTTCCTCGGGCGGAGTATCCGGAGTCTCGGACGGCTGCGTGGGAGTATCGGTCTCCTGCGGAGTTTTGGTCGGGTCGTCTGTCGGCGCTATGACGGGCGTTGTATCCGTTACCGGAGTATTGTTCTTCGCAGGTCGCACGACCTCCGGCGGCTTTACGCGCAGCGTCCAGTAGGCGTAGCCCGCTATTGCGAGCGCTGCGGCGACAACGAGAACGATTACGAGCGCTCTGACGAACGCATTACCCTTTTTCTTCTTTGCATGCGTGCCGCCGGACTGATGGCCGGTATGTTTGGAATGTGAATTGGAACCGAATAGCTTCATTGTTTTCTACCCTTTTTAAGAAATTCAAGCGCCTTGACAGAGTTCGGGTGGACAGACTGTCCCCTCTCACGGCAGTGGTCGATTGTCCGCTCCAGCGCCATTATGACGGCACTGTCAAGATCGCGCGCCGCCTCCCTGCGTATCTCGTCGACGCCCGGAAAATCGCGCGTCGGCTCTATCATATCGGCAAGATAGATGATTTTTTCGAGCTTCGTCATATTCTCCTTGCCGGTCGTGTGCCATTTTATTGCCTCGCTGACCTCGGCGGGTACGATGTACTCATACCTTGCGATAAGCGCTCCAGCCTTGGAGTGGAGGAGCGATTCGCTCTCTCGCTCGTACTCGTCCGGTGTGTAGCCGTACTTCTCGCAGACCTCGAGCTGCTCAGAAAGGCTCATTTTCTTCGCGCAGTCGTGGAACATCGCGGCAAGGCGCGCCGAATACTCGTCCTCGCCGTAGACTCTTGCCATCGCCGCGCTGAGCGCCTCGACGCCCTCGACGTGCTTAACTCTCTTCTCCTTCAGAAGAGAGTGCGCCTTTACGCGCAAAAAGTCAAGATACTCCTTCTCCTCCGCGTTCATCTTTTCTTCACAAGCGCGATGCGCTTCTCCTCAGGGATATCCTTGTTCTCGCGGTAGAGGACGAATTTCGAGCCGATGGTCTGCACCGGCTCCGCCTTGCATCTCTCGCTGAGCTCCGCCACCGCCTCGCGCGGTGTGTACTCGCTGTTTTCGAGTACCTTGCCCTTTATGAGCTCATGAGCGCGCAGGGAATTTTCAGTCTCCTGCACCACGTTGTCTGTTATTCCGTTTTTTCCTACAAATATTACGGCGTCGAGCTTAGAGGCAAGGCCCTTAAGCTGCGCTCTCTGTGCGCTTGTCAGCAAATTTCATTCTCCTTTAACGTTTTAAGAAGCGCTCTCACGGCTCTTCCTCTGTGGCTTATTGCGTTCTTCTCATCCTCTGAAAGCTCCGCCATGTGTCGCCCGTCGCCCTCGACGAGGAACATAGGGTCGTAGCCGAAGCCGCCCTCTCCCGCCTGATCATGCGCAATCGTCCCCTCGGTGGTGCCGAAGGCTGTGTACTCGCGCCCGTCCGGGAAAACAAGCACGACTGAGCACGCGTATCTCGCCGTTCTGACGGGATAATCTTCCAGAAGCTTTATGATCCTCTGACACTTTTCAGGATAGGAAAGTTCCCCGAGAAAGCGCGAGGAGTAGATTCCCGGCAATCCTGCGAGCGCGTCGATGCAGATCCCGCTGTCATCGGAGAGCGACGGCAGCCCCGTAGCCCTCATGCAGGCGGTCGCCTTTATGCGGGCGTTTTCCTCGAAGGTGAGGCCGTTTTCCTCTGCCTCGAAGTCCGCTCCCGCCTCGCGCTGGCTTATGAGCTCGATGCCGGTGCCGGCGAGTATCTCGCGCATTTCCTTGAGCTTGTGCGCGTTATTGGAGGCAAGCACGATTTTCATCCCAGCAGCGCCTCCACAAAGTCCTTGGAGTTGAACGGAATGAGGTCGTCCTGCCCCTCGCCCACGCCGACAAACTTGACTGGAACGCCGAGCTTGTCGTTTATCGCAAAGACGATGCCGCCCTTTGCGGTACCGTCGAGCTTTGTGAGGACGATTCCGGTCATCGGAACGCTCTTCTGGAACTCCTCCGCCTGGTTAAGTCCGTTCTGACCCGTTGTCGCGTCGAGCACAAGAAGCGTCTCGCGCGCGGCGTCCGGCAGCTCGCGGTCGATAACGCGGGAGATTTTGGATAGCTCGTTCATAAGGTTCGACTTATTGTGTAGCCTTCCGGCGGTGTCGACGATTATAACGTCGCAGCCGCGCGCCTTCGCCGCGCTGATTGCGTCGAAAACAACGGCGGCGGGGTCTGAGCCCTCCTCGTGGCGCACGATGTCAGCGCCGGCGCGCTGAGCCCAGATGGTAAGCTGCTCCGCCGCGGCCGCGCGGAAGGTATCGCCGGCGGCGAGCATGACCTTATGCCCCTCACGGACGAGGTTTGTCGCGATTTTGCCGATGGTCGTCGTCTTGCCGACGCCGTTTACGCCGACGACGAGGATAACCGCCGGATTTGTGGAGAGGTCGAGCTCCGCGCCGGAGGGGAGCATTTTGCTCATGACCTCGACCATGCTCTTTCTGACGCCCTCTTCGCCTCTCGCGCCGTTGCGGTCAACCGCGTCCCTGAGGTCGTCGACGGCGCGCATAGCGCTCTCCGCACCGACGTCCGCCATAATGAGAGCCTCTTCGATATCGTCAAAGAACTCCTCGTTTTCGCCGGTGAAGCCCGCGATAGTCGAATTGAACACCGCGGACATGGACTCCTTCGTCTTTTGAAGTCCCTGCTTAATTTTATCAAAAAATCCCATAATCTTAATCCTTTGTCAAAGTCTTTTCCGCTTCCTCAACGTCCATCTTGAGCACCTTTGAAACGCCCTGCTCCTGCATTGTAACGCCGAAGAGAACGTCCGCCTCCTCCATGGTGCCGCGGCGGTGGGTTATTACAAGGAACTGCGTCTTTCCTGTGAGCGTTCGCATATAGTCCGCAGTCGCGACCACGCGCGCCTCATCGAGCGCCGCCTCGATCTCGTCCATTATAACGAACGGCGTCGGGCGAACCTTCAGAATCGCGTAGTAGAGCGCGATGGCGACGAACGCCTTTTCTCCGCCGGAGAGGAGCGTGATAGTTTTGAGCGTTTTGCCCGGCGGCTGAACCTTTATCTCAATGCCGCAGTCGAGAATGCTGTTCGGATCCTCAAGCTCCAGCGCCGCCTTGCCGCCGCCGAAGAGGTCGAGGAAGGTTTTTTGAAAGCTCTCGTTTATTTTATCAAATTCCACGCGGAATATGTTTTCCATCTCGCCGGTGATATCGCTGATTATGCCGAGAAGCTCAGTTCTCGATTTCTCGATATCGTCGCGCTGCTCGGTGAGGTAGGTGTAGCGCGTGTTCACGCGCTCGAATTCCTCAATAGCGCCGAGGTTCGGAGTTCCGAGCGAGGACATACTGCGGCGGATTTCGCCGGTGCGTCGCTTCGCGGTCTGATAGCTCTCGAGCTCCTTTCGCTCGCTCTGCGCTGTTGTGCGCGTGAGCTCGTAGCTGTCCCAGAGCTTGTCGACGAGCGTCTTTTCCTCCATCTCAGCCGCCTGACGGCGCTGCTCGACCCTGCTCGCCTCGCGCTCGAGGTCGAGGAGCCTGCGGTTTTTCTCCTGCGCGAGCTTATCGCCGCGAACTCTCTCAGCTTCGACGTTCATGCGCTCATTGTTTATTCCGTCAAGCTTTTCCTTAAGGTTCTGCACCGACGCTCTGCGCGCTGCTATCTCAGTCTCGCACTGCTCTATCGCCTTTTCAAGCTCCTTTGAGCGCTCCACAAGGCTATCGCGGGTTTCGCGCTGCTTCTCGCTGCCCTCCTGCATACCGCTTCTGAGCTCTCTGAGCTGGGCAGCCGCCTCAGTCTGCGTGATCGCCTCCGCCTCGAGGGAGGCAAGCGCGGCTCTGATTTCCGCATCCTCGTCCATAAGGGCGCGGCGCGCGTCGGATAGCTCCTCCCTGCCCGCGGTGCTCGATTCGAGCTCGGCTCTCGCTTTCTCGGAGAGCTTTTCAAGGCCGGCAATCTCTGCCTTAAGCGCGTCCGCACTCGCTCTGAGATCGGTCGACCTCGTCTTTGAGCCGTTGCGCTCAGATTTCAACGCTTCTATGTGCTCCTCGATGCTCTCGATGAGCAGCCGATAGTGCCCGGTCTCGCCGTTAAGACGCGTGAGGATATCCTCCGCCTCGCGCAGCTCGTCGTTTGACACCGAAAGCTCGTATTCTCCGGCGCTTACCTCGCGCTTCAGGGTTTCAAGTTCGACTCTCAGCGCCTCGAGCTTTTCTCTCATGCCCGTCTCCTTTTCGGAGAGGGACTTCAGCTCGTTCGCTCTCGAGAGTATGCCCGTATTCTTCGATATGCTGCCGCCGGTCATGCTTCCTCCGGCGTTCAGCACCTGCCCGTCGAGCGTTACTATGCGGAAGCGATGACCGTACTTTCCGGCTATCCGCACCGCCGAATCCATGTCCTCGACTATGGCCGTTCTGCCGAGAATGCTGAGGTAGATATCGCTGTACTGTCTGTCAAAGCTCACAAGGTCGTAGGCGACGCCCTCGAAGCCCTCCTCGCTCTCAAGCCCGCGCTCGTTTATACTCGAGCCGCGAATAACGCTCATCGGGAGGAGCGTGACTCTTCCGGCGTCGAGGCGCTTTAAGAGGTTTATCGCCGCCTTGCCGTCGTTTTCTGTGCCGACGATTATATTCTGCATAGCGCCGCCCATCGCGGTTTCTATTGCGATGGAATAGCGGCTCTCGGTCTTTATAAGCTCGCCCGCGGGGCCGTGTATCCCGCGCAGCGTGCCTCTTCCCTTCTCGCGCATTACGGTTTTGACGGCGCGGGAGTAGCCCTCGTAGTCCTTTTCCATATCGCTGAGGAGCTGAATGCGGCTTGTGAGGGCGTTGTGGTCCATCGTGAGGGTGGTGTAGCTGTCGCGGGTCTTTTCGAGCTTTTCCTGCTTGCCCTTCATGCGGAGCTTATAACCGTTTACGATGTTTCTTATGCCGTTTGCCTTCTCCTCCGCGTCCGAAAGCGCCTTTCTGTGCGCGGCAAAGTCGCCCTTCGCCTTCTCAAGGCGCTCAGTTTCGCTGTTAATCTCGGTGAGAAGTCCGCTCTCTCTGTCCTCGACCTCCTGCATACTCGCGGCGACCGAGCCGAGGCGCGTGCGCTTCTCGCTGAGCTCTGCTGCGGCGATATCGACCTTCTCCGTCAGTTCGGCTATGGCGCGCTGGTTTTCCGACTCGTTTTCAGTGAGCTTTTCGCTCCTGCGTCTGTTCTCCGCCGCCCTTTCGCCGAGCGCTGCCTTCTCTTTCCCGATGGCGGAGAGTCTTTCCTCCCTCTCCGCGATCTGCGCGTCGATACCGGAAGCCTGACCCGCCTGTGCCTTGAGCTCCTCGTCGATGCGCTTAATATTCTCGTTTGTGTGGCTGAGGTCGGTTTTGAGAACTGCCTCGCGGCTCTCGGACTCGTTGACCGAACTCTCGGCGGCACTGATGCGGGCGCGCATACTCTCCGCCTCGATGTCTTTATCGTGCATCTTCGCGGCATATTCGTCGCCCGCGGCGTAGAGAGCCTCAAGCTCCGATTTCGCCTTTTCGAGAACGCCGTTTGCCTGAAGCGCCTCCTGCTCAAGCTTTCTGTGCTTGTCCGCGAGCTCGTCGAGCTCGTGCATCCATAGGCTTATTTCAAGTCCTCTCAGCTCGTCGCGCAGGACAAGGTATTTCTTTGCGACCTCGCTCTGCTTTCTGAGCGGCTCGACCTGCATTTCAAGCTCGCTGATCTTATCGTTTACTCGGGTGAGATCCTCCTCCGCGCGCTGAAGCTTGCGCTCCGACTCCTCTTTTCTGTGGCGGAAGCGGCTGATCCCCGCCGCCTCCTCAAAGATCTCACGACGGTCTGTGCTCTTCGCGGAGAGGATCGAATCTATCTTGCCCTGCCCGATTATCGAATAACCGTCGCGCCCGAGGCCGGTGTCCATAAAAAGCTCGTTCACGTCGCGCAGACGGACTGCCTTGCGGTTTATGTAGTACTCGCTCTCGCCGGAGCGGTAGTAGCGGCGGGTGACCTCCACCTCGTCGGACTCAACGTCGAGCCCGCCGTCGGAGTTGTCGAGCGTCAGCGTGACCTCGGCGTAGCCGAGCTGACTTCGGCGCACTGTGCCGCCGAAGATGACGTCCTCCATCTTGCCGCCGCGCAGGGCCTTGGAGCTCATCTCGCCCATGACCCACTGAAGCGCGTCGGCTATGTTCGATTTTCCTGAGCCGTTCGGCCCGACGATTGCCGTTATCGGTTTTTCAAAGGTGAGCCGCGTTCTCTCCGGAAAGGATTTGAAGCCTGCAAGCTCAAGCGCTTTAAGGTACAATGGTCTTCACTCCAAAAATACACATAGTTTAACTTGTATATTTTACTACAAAGTATTGCATTATTCAAGCTTTTTCCTAACTAAAAACCTCCCCGATAAAAGGGGAGGTTTGGTGATTATTTAAGAATAACCTTAAAGAAGTTCTTTTTGCCGCGCTTTAAGAGCACTCCTGCGCGCAGTTCGTCCTCGGAGAAGGTCTTGTCCGGGTCTGTGACCTTCGCGTCGTTTGCTGTCACGCCGCCCTGCTGGATATTGCGCCTTGCGTCGCCGCGGGAGGAGCAGAGTCCGGTCTTGACAAGAAGCGAGATGACGTCCGAGCCGTCCTCAGCCGTGACCTCAACGGTCGGTGCGGAGTCGGCGGAACCCGCTCCGAAGAGAGCGCGGGCAGATTCCTGTGCTTTCGTTGCCTCCTCCTCGCCGTGCACCATCTTCGTAAGCTCGAAGGCGAGGATCTCCTTTGCGCGGTTGAGCTCGCTGCCCTCCCACGTCTTCATCGTCTCGATCTCCTCTACGGGAAGGAAGGTGAGCATCATAAGGCACTTAATAACGTCGGCGTCGTCGACGTTGCGCCAGTACTGATAGAAATCGTAGGGCGAGGTCTTGTTCGGATCGAGCCAGACGGCGTTGCCTGCGGTCTTGCCCATCTTCTTGCCCTGGGAGTCGGTGAGGAGCGTAATGGTCATCGCGTGAGCGTCCTTGCCGAGCTTTTTGCGGATAAGCTCCGTGCCGCCCAGCATATTCGACCACTGATCGTCGCCGCCGAACTCCATGTTGCAGTCGTAGTGCTGGAAGAGATAGTAGAAATCGTAGGACTGCATGATCATGTAGTTGAACTCAAAGAAGGTCAGGCCCTTCTCCATTCTCTGCTTATAGCACTCTGCGCGGAGCATATTGTTAACGGAGAAGCAGGCGCCGACCTCACGCAGAAGCTCGATGTAGTTCAAATCGAGAAGCCAGTCTGCGTTGTTGACCATAATAGCCTTGTCGGGGCCGAACTCGATAAACTTCTCCATCTGTCTGCGGAAGCACTCGGCGTTGTGGTCAATGTCGGCTCTCGTGAGCATCTTGCGCATATCGGTACGGCCGGAGGGGTCGCCGATGAGCGTCGTGCCGCCGCCGATGAGGGCGATAGGCTGATTTCCCGCCATCTGAAGGCGCTTCATAAGCGTGAGCGCCATAAAGTGACCGGCGGTAAGAGAGTCCGCGGTGCAGTCAAAGCCGATATAGAATCTCGCCTTGCCGGCGTTTATCATCTTTTTTATTTCTTCTTCGTTAGTTACCTGAGCGATAAGTCCTCTTCTTACGAGTTCCTCGTAAATTTCCATCAATCTCTTCCTTTCGGATTTTTATAAGCTTATGGGATTATAGCAAAGATAAAATTATTTGTCAAACTGTGTATTTTTGAACTTCTCTGCGGCCGAAAGCTGCTCCTTTGCCGCCATGAGCGTGGTTTCAGTTATATTGTCTCCGCCGGTCAGACGCGCGAGCTCCGCGGCTCTGCCGCTCTCGTCAAGGCGCTCGACCTTTGTGTAGGTGCGGCCCTCGGCGATTTCTTTTTTAATTGAGAAATGCGTATCCGCCATCGCCGCAAGCTGCGGAAGATGGGTAACGCATATAACCTGATGGCGCGCGCCGACTGAGGCAAGCTTCTCCGCCACTCTCTGCGCCGCGATGCCGGAAACACCGGTGTCTATCTCGTCGAATACCATGCTGTCGGTCGGGTCGCGCTCACTGAGCACGCTCTTCATCGCGAGCATAACGCGGCTGAGTTCGCCGCCGGAGGCGACCTTCGCGATCCTTCCGAAGTTCTCGCCCGCGTTTGCGCTCATTAAAAAGCGCACGTCGTCCTGCCCGTGGCTCGTCAGCTCGCCGCCCTCGCCGAGCGAAACTGCAAACCTCGCGCCCTTCATGCTGAGAGCAGACAGCTCCGCCTCAATTCTCGCGGAAAGCCTCTCGCCTGCGCTCTTTCGCGCCTTTGTTAACTCGTTCGCGGCGGTTTTCGCCGATTTTTCGAGCTTTTTGAGCTTCTCCGTAAGCTCCTCGCGCCGCTCATCGGCATATTCGATACCCCTCAGTTCCTCGCGGGCGCTTTCAAGGAACGCGATCGCGCTCTCCTCGTCGCCGCCGTATTTTCTCAGCACGCGCTTTAACGTATCGAGCCGCTCGTCGAGCTCATCGAGCTCCTCCGGCTCAAACTCCAGCTCCTCTGCGCTCTCGCGCACCTCGAGCGCTACGTCCTCGCACATAAATCGCAGGTCGCGCACCCTTGACGCCACGTCCGCGAAGCTCTCCGAGAGCTTCGCAGCCCGCTCGATGGAGTCGAGCGCCGCCTCAATGAGGCTCAGCGCGCCGTCGCTTCTCTCGGAACCGAGGAGGGCGGATTTAGCGTCGGAGAGAGCGTTTGAAAGCTTGCCCGCGTTTTTGAGAAGCGTTCTTCTCGCGTTTTTCTCATCGAACTCCCCAATCTTTATGTCCGCGCGCTCAAGCTCCGCTATCTGATAGCCCAGCATATCGACCTTGCGTGCCTTTTCCGCCTCGTCAAGAGTGAGCGAATCCAGCTCTTTTTTGACTGAGACGTAGTCATTCCATGCGTTTTTGTAAGCTTCGAGCGTCTTATCGTAGCCGCCGAAGGAATCGAGATAGTCGCGGTGGCTGCGCTCATCCGTGAGGCGCTGGCCGTCGCCCTGACCGTGGATGTCGATGAGGCGCAGTCCGAGCGCGCGCACCTGCGCCGCAGCGACCGGCTCTCCGTTAACGCGACAGGTCGAGCGCCCGTCCTCGGTGATTTTCCTTGTGAGGATGAGCTCGCCGTCCTCGGGCTCGATGTCGTTTTCGCGGCACCAGTCCCCGCACCCGTCGGCGGTAAAGACCGCAGTGACCTTCGCGCTCTTCGCGCCGGAGCGCACTATCTGCGCGCTTGTCCTCCAGCCGAGAGCCGCCTCGAGGGAGTCTATGACTATGCTCTTTCCGGCTCCCGTCTCACCCGTCAGCACGTTGAAGCCGGCGCCGAACTCTATCTCAGCCTGCTCGATTACGGCGATATTTTCTATTGTCAGTGAACGAAGCATTCTCTATGCTCCTTACATATATTTTCCTATCAGATCGCACAGCTCCTCGGCGCTCTTTACGTCCATCATCGCAATGAACGCCGTATCGTCGCCCGCGAGCGAGCCCGCAAGCTTTTCGATATCCATTCTGTCTATTGCGCTGCAAGCCGCGGACGCAAGCCCGGGCAGGGTCTTGATGACCACGATATTCTGCGCGCAGGTGTAGCTTGTAACGCACTCGTGGAATATCTTTCTGAGGCGCTCAGAGTGGTTTTCCACGTCCTCGGAGGGCGGCATATAGCGGTATGTACCGTGGGTCGTGAGCTCCTTCACGAGTCTGAGCTCCTTAATATCGCGCGAAACCGTCGCCTGCGTTGCGTGAACGCCGACGGAATTCAGCTCTTCGATGAGCTGATTCTGCGTTTCAACCTCTTTTTCTGCGATTATTTCAAGGATTTTCTTCTGTCTGAGGTTTTTCATAGCTTGTCTCCCAGCTTTTCGCTCACTCTCTCGTAAAAGCTTCTCTCAGTGAGCTTTATAAACTCCGCGACCTTTTCAGAGCGCGTTACAACGATCCTGTCGCGCGGCTCGAGCGAAACCGGCTTTGCGCCGTCCGTCGAAACGTAAGCGCTCTTGCGCCCGAAGTCCTCCACCTCGACTGTCACGGTGCGGTTCGGACTGAGCACGAAACCCTTTGCAAAGAGCGTGTGCGGACAGATCGGAGTCAGAATAATATTCTCTGTGTCCGGCTCAAGTATCGGGCCGCCGGCCGATAGATTGTAGGCAGTCGAGCCCGTCGGCGTTGATACGATTATTCCGTCGCCGGAGAAGGAGGTTATCTTTCTCTCGTCGCCGTAGGCGCTTATAGGCAGCGTTCTGCCCATGCTTCCGACGACCACGTCATTGAGGGCAAAATCCTTATATATTACGCTTCCCTTTCTTATAAGCTCAACGTCTATCATCATGCGTTTTTCTGTGCGCACAGAGCCGGAAATGAGCCTTCTCAGCATATCGATATCGCGCATCTCAAGCTCCGCGATAAAGCCCTTGTGTCCGAGGTTTACGCCGAGCACCGGCACGCCGTAGGCACAGGCGTTGCGCGCGGCGTGGAGTATCGTACCGTCGCCGCCGAAGGTTATCGCAAAGTCTGCCCAGTGGAGCCTTTCCTCGGTCATATCGTCAATGGTGCAGACCTCGACCTCTCCGCCGGCATTTATGAGCATATCGCGTACTGAATTTGTCACGCGGCAGCCTCTGTCGCGCTTCGGATTCGGGCAGAGCAGTATTTTACTCAAGTTTTACAGCCTCCCGTGCGCTTCGTCCACGACCGCCATGACGTCGATCTCCTCGCTCTTCATGCCGTCGAGCACGAGCTTTGCTAAAAATTCAATATTTCCCTCGGGGCCTTTTATCGGCGACCAGGTTACGCCCTTGACGGAAAATCCGCTCTTTTCGGCGTTTTCGATGAATTTCTCAATTACCTCGGCGTGGGTCTCTTTCTCTCGCACGACGCCCTTCTTGCCGACCTTGTCTTTTCCAGCCTCAAACTGCGGCTTTATGAGGGAATAGACAGTGCCGCCGGGCGTGAGGACAGTAGAAAGCGCAGGAAAAATCAGCGCGGTAGATATAAAGCTCACGTCTATCGTGCCGACCTCCGGCCTGTCCGGGAACATATCCGGCGTTATGTAGCGGACGTTCGTGCGCTCCATAACCGTCACGCGCTCGTCCTGCCTCAGGCTCCACGCAAGCTGACCGTAGCCTACGTCGACAGAGTAAACGTGCCTTGCACCGTTCTGGAGCATCACGTCCGTAAAGCCTCCCGTGGAGGCGCCGCAGTCGATGCATACCTTGCCTCGAACGTCGCCGGCGAAATATTCAAGCGCGCGCTCGAGCTTCAGTCCGCCGCGGGAAACGTATTTCAGCTCGCCTCCGCGCACCTCTATCGAGGCATTCTCGTCATAGCTCACACCGGGCTTATCCGCCTTCTGCCCGTTTATATAAACCTCACCCGCCATGATTACTGCCTTCGCCCTCTCGCGGGAGGTGAAGTAGCCGCCGTCCACAAGCATCTGGTCAAGTCGTTTCTTTGGCATTTTCGACCTCTTTTTTCTTCCGTTCCTTGATTCTGTCAGGGATATTCTCCTCTATCTCCCGCGCTACGCTCTCCGCGTCGAGCCCGTATTCTTCGCGCAGGCGCTGTACCTTTCCGTGCTGCACGAAGCTGTCACCGAGGTTGCGGAGAACGAGTCTTCTCGGGCTCTGCCCCGCCTTTACAAGCATCGAGGCGATCTCCTCGCCGACGCAGCCGCCGGAGACGCACTCCTCAAGGACGTATAGCCGTCCGGTTTTCGATACCGATGCGATTATCGCATCCTCGTCAAGCGGCTTTATGCTTCCGAGCTTCAAAACGTCGCAGTAGATTCCTCTCTCTGCAAGTATATCCGCCGCCTTTACCGCGTCGTTTATGTTTATTCCGTAGGTAATTATAGTGAAATCCTCGCCTGTGCGAAGAAGCTTTGATTTATCAACTCCGCGCTCCTTGTACTCGCCCTCGCCGCCCTTCGGATAGCGCACCGCGACGGGGCCGGTGATATCATAGAGCGCAAACGAGAGCATATCCCTCAGCTCCGCGTAGGACGCAGGGCAGAGCACCGTCATTTTCGGAACGGAACGCAGATAATTCACGTCGAAAACGCCGTGGTGCGTTTCGCCGTCCTCGCCCACAAGCCCCGCCTTGTCAACCGCGAGCACGACGTGCTCAGAGAGTATGCCGATGTCGTGAATAAGCTGATCGTATGAGCGCTGGAGGAAGGTCGAATACACCGCGAGCACCGGCTTCATACCGCCGGCGGCAAGACCCGCCGCCATACCCGCGGCGTGCTCCTCTGCAATTCCCACGTCAAAAAAGCGGTTTGGGTACGTTCTGCCGAAGCCGGACAGTCCCGTTCCGGGTGCCATAGCAGCAGTAATCGCGCAGATATCCTTATCATCCTCGGCAAGGGAGGTCAGATACTCGCCGAAGCGTGTGGCAAAGGACTCCGCAGGAGGCGGAGTAAGCCCTGTTTCCCTGTCGAACGCGCCGACGCCGTGAAATGCCTCGGGATTTTTCTCCGCGGGCGCGTAGCCCTTGCCCTTCGTCGTTATCGCGTGGATTATGACCGGCCCCCTGAGATCTCGGGCGACCTCGAGTGCGCGGATGACCTCACCCAGGTCATGTCCGTCCACCGGGCCGAGATATGAAAAGCCCCAGTCCTCGAACATTCCGCAGTTGAAAACACCGCGCTTTATGTTCTCCTTGAGCTTATGCGTAAATCTGTATATCCATTTGCCGCCCGGAACGGCGCTTGTCGCCTTGCGGTAGATGGTTTTGAAGGTGCGATAGCCTCGCCTCAGGCGAAGACGCGTCAGGTACTTTGCCATTCCTCCGACGTTTTTCGCTATGCTCATGCCGTTGTCGTTGAGGATTACGATGAGCGGCTCGCGGCTCGCACCCGCGTCGCACAGCGCCTCATAAGCCATGCCGCCGGTGAGCGCACCGTCGCCGAGCAGGGCGATAACGGAATAGTCCTCCCCCGCTATCGTGCGCGCCCGCGCCATACCGAGCGCCTCCGAAACCGCCGCCGAGGCGTGACCGCCGATGAAGGCGTCATGCTCCGACTCCGAGGGCTTCGGAAAGCCTGCGATTCCGCCGAAGGAGCGAAGTGTGTCGAATTTATCGCGCCTGCCGGTGAGCGCTTTGTGGATATAGCTCTGGTGACCGACGTCGAAAACGAGCCTGTCGCGGCTCGTATCGAAAACTCTGTGTATGGCGACTGTTATCTCCGCCACGCCGAGGGAGCTTGAAAGATGCCCGCCTGTTTTGCTGACGGCGTCGACAGTAAAAGCTCTCACCTCGTCAACAAGAGTTCTAAGTTCATCCTCTGTGAGATACTTAACATCTCTCGGGCTTTGAATTGAATCTAATATCGACAAATAAATTCATCCTTATTTTTTCTTTTTACCTCCGCCGGTGAAAAAGGCGGAGACCTTTCCCGCAAGGAGAACTATCTCCGTATTGCGGTTTATGGCGAGGCTCTTTCCGAGCGCCTTGCCGCCGATGGTAAGTCCGGCGACGATGCCGGTCACTATAATCTGTGTAATTACGGCTGAGAGCGAAAAGTCCCGTGTGAAATTCGCGGCGAGCACTGCTGCGGTCGCACCCGAGACGATGCCTGAGATATCTCCGACAACGTCGTTGCATATTGAGCTTACTCTCTCTGAGGCGCGCACAAGCTTAATCGCCTCGCTCGCGCCGTACTCCTTATGGCTCGCCATGGAGTGAAACGGAGCCTCGCGCGCCGCTGTCACCGCGACGCCGAGCATATCGAACACGATACCGATGGCAATGAAGCTCAGAAGCAGCAGCGAGGCGACAATATAGCCCGCGCCGTCAAGTATCTCGCTTGAAACGAGCGAGAACACCATACTTGTTACTACAGCGATGAGGGTTATCGAAATTACCCAGCGCCAGTTTGTTTTACGCATTTTAAGCTACCTTTTTATTATATGTACGGCGGCATATCGCGGAGTAAACCTTACGGCATAGGTCGGGTTGGATTTCCCGCGGCGCCGCCTCCCGTTGCCGGTGGAGGAGGTTTCCCCTTGGGGCGCCGCACGCGCCGTTGCCCTGCGCGTTACCCGATTGCCACTGAGTCCGTACTGCAATCCCCCGCAATACCTATTATCGACAGCCTAGATGTTTTCCATAACGGAGCGAACCGTCTCTTTAGCCTCTTTTGCAGAAAATATTTCATAGAGATATCGACCCTGCGATCCCGGCCGGGGACCGCTTGCCGCTTAAGCTCTCCAATCCGCTCTTTCCCACTCAAGGCAGGCTACTCTGCACACAGCACTGAGAAAAAAGAATTCCGTAAAAACGCACCGCAATACAGGTTCAACCCCGGTCCGTAATGAGATCGCATACCGCAAATGGGAGTACGCCTCACCACAGAGTCGGGTCTCCACACCGGCCGGGTCGAATTCCCGATGCCATTCGGGGACGCCCGTCCGATGCAGGCTAAGACGATCAAAGTTCGCATAGACCTCCCTCCAGCATCCACCCGGAACTGGCATTCCAAGCAAACACAAGAGGCTTCATAGATGTGCCCTTCAAAGGATTTTTAGGCCCTTCCTGGGAGACAGGGCTCCGACTAGGATACTGCACCGCCGTAATTTTTTTATTATACATAATATTTATTCATTTTTCAAGCCCTAAAATGAATTGTCTTCCATAAGCTGTCAAATCTTGTCAAAACATTACGCATTTGACCTGTTTTCAACAGAATAGTCAAAAACAGTTTACAAAAGTTGTCGTATCTTTTCAAATCATTACGGGTCATTTGTCGTAAATTCTGTCGTAAATTCTGTCGTAAAATGCAAGTTTCTTCCAGAAAATGGAAGTAGTAAAAAATTTACGACAAAAATGCTCCAAACCCCTTGTCCTGCAAGGCTTTAAGCTGTTTTGACTTCCCCTCTTTTGAGAACTCTGCATAATACTGCATTGTAGTGTTGATGTCGGCGTGACCCATGACCTCTTGTATAAATCTAAGGTTATCGCAGTTCTCGCAAAGTCTCGCACAAAAGGTATGTCTAAAAATATGACTGCTGATCTGCGGCATTTCTTCAATATCCATCGCTCTCGCAGCTTTATTATAAGCGGCAACTGCATTGATAAGTAGCTTGTCGAAATTAGCACAGTTGAACATCGTTCCATACGAATTAAAGAGAAAAACAAAACCGCTGAGTCCTTCAACCTCTTTTTCCCTGACACTAACAGGCTGAGCGTTCTTGATCTTCCTAAGCAATTCGCACACTTCATCTGTTATCGGAATATCTCTCACTCCGCAGTAAGACTTTGGCGACTGGAAGAAATAGCAAGAAGTATTCTTATAAATAAATGTGCGTTTAACAGATATAAACTTCTGCTCGAAATCGACATCATCCCATGTTAATCCAAAGCACTCACCAATACGCATTCCTGTATTAAGCATAAACGTATATAGCGGATAATACTTTGAATAAGTTTTGTTTCTCGAAACGAAATCCATAAATTTCTTCTGCTGCTGAGGTGTCAATGCCTTTCGTTTATCAGACCTCGAATCGTATTTATCCTTAAATTCCTCATACGGGATTTTCGCAGGATTAAATGAAATTACCTTTCGGCTCTCAGCCATATCGAGAACTGAGTACACAATTAAGAAATATGATCTGACGCTTGATGGCTTAATGCCGTCGTTAATACAGTATTCAACCCATTTTTCGATAAGCTTTTCCGAAATATCAGAGAGCTTATATCCACCTATAAAATCCTTAATGCGATGGTTGTATATGTAGTTGTAGGAAATCATCGTGGATCGCTTGATCTTTTTTGTACTTATGTATTTGTTATAATACTCCTCAAAGCTAATAGTTTTGCCGCTTGCGATGTCTATTCTGTTCTTTATCTGCTCCTGAACATCGTCTTCCAGTTGTCTGAGCGATTTGCAGTCTCTTTTCCCTCGCGGAACTTTGTCGGTTTCTACAAGCTTCCAGCTATAAACAGCTTGTCTATTCCCAAAAATATCAACGAATTTATACTCGTATCTCCCATCTGGACGCTGATATTCTCCGTCTTTCAGGATGCGTCCTCTTTTGTCTCGTCTCTTTTCTGACATAATAAGTCTCCTCTCAGAAAAGGACTCGGTAAGCCCTTATATTATACCATTTTCTTGAAAAGCATTCAAGACTATACAACATGCAGATTATCAATATACTCCTCCATTCTTTTTCTATTTATAAGCTTTTTATTGCCGCAGAATATTCCAATCATTTTTTCGGGATTATCATCAACTATATCTCTTATCCGGTGTTCGCCTATGCCAAAATACGAAGCCGCTTCTTTTACTGTAAGTAAGTATTTTTCAGACAATCTGACATCAATTCTGTTATTATTTTCTGAGTTCATTTTTTCCTCCATAAAAATCATCTTTCCGGTAAATCGTAGTTATCATCCTCGTTAAAACCAAGGGCTTCATCGATGCCGTTATCCGGCGTCATTGTGCTATAGTCAATTGTATAATCTCCGTCGGGCTCGTCTTCTGGCTCGGCGGTTTTTTCTGCCTGTTCCACATATTCAACGGGCTCCGGCTCGGCTTCAGACTCCTCAGCTTTTCTCCAAGCCGGCGTGTAGTCGATGATATGGCAGGGCTTCAGCTTCTCGTAGTCCGGCAGCTCCTCCGGAGTGAGCTTGTAGAGCAGCGCGGGCTTGTGACCTTGGAACAGAATTATACATTTTTCATATTCCAACCGCAGTATTTCGTCTGTCTGCATCAGATCGCGCTGCACATTGCTCTTTGTCTGGGAGTACGGTCTCGTCGTGGAGTAAACCGGAGAGAAAAGCGGCGCCAACGGCATCTGATTGTTCGTGACCGCAATCGTTATCTTGCCGCATTTCTCGGATATGTACTTAGCCGAGGTAAGGTCGTTGCAGCCCATATAGATGGTCTGATTGAACGTCGCAAGCTGGTTTTCCCACTCGTGGCCGGGGTACTTCTCCTGCCATTGTGCAAGGCTCTGCACACCGAGCTGACAGCTCATATTAAAGCCGCGAATGGAGTTCAGCGCATCTGCCATGCCCTCCATATAGCCGATGTTCAGATACTCATCGAGGCAGAAATTCACAAGGATCGGAAGCCGACCACCCTCACAGTGGAGGCGGGCGTAGTCCGAGAGCTGAGGTATCGCAAGTGAGAAAAACAGCGAGCTGAGAAAGCGATAGGTGCTGTCCTGTGCGGAGATTATTACGAAGTAGGCGCACGGGCGTTTTCCCGGAAGGACGAGGTCAACGTCGTGGTTGCGGGTTATCTTATCCACAAGCTGGTTCTGGTACACGGCAAGGCGGTTTCCGAGACCGATTATAATATTGCCCCAGAGGTTCTCACGCGCCTTGAGGAACAGACCGTGCGGCCCCTTCGCCGGGTGTCCCTTCGGCAAAGACAGAAGCGTTTGGTTTATCTGGTTTATGCTCATCGTCGAGAGCATTGTATAGACCGTTCCTATCCCGCGCTGCTCGATGGGGAGCAGGTTGCCCTTTTCGTCCTTCAGATTGACG
>JAFVCD010000034.1 GCA_017479425.1 Oscillospiraceae bacterium | reverse complement strand
CGGTGCTCCCGCGAATCTCGCCGTCGCCGCTTCGCGCCTCGGTGCAAAGACCGCGTTCATCGGCAGAGTCGGGCGCGACAGCTTCGGCGATTATCTTCGCAAGGTGCTCGTTGAGAACGGCGTTTCGGTCGAGGGTATGAGTGCAGACGAGCGCGAGCACACGACGCTTGCCGTTGTCAGCATCGACGAAAAGGGCGAGCGCTCCTTCACCTTCTACCGCGACCCGAGCGCGGACGTCAATCTCTGCACCGAGGACGTTGACGAGGCGCTTCTGAAGGATACGAAAATACTCCACTTCGGCTCAGTATCGCTCACCGCCGAGCCCTCGCGCTCGACAACACTCAAGGCGGCGGAGCTGGCAAAGAAGAGCGGCGCGATAATCAGCTACGACCCGAACTACCGCGCAAACCTCTGGCCGGATGAAAAAACCGCCATCAAGTGGATGAAGGAGCCGCTTGCGATTGCAGATATTCTGAAGGTCAGCGACAACGAGCTTCCGCTTCTCACGGGAACAGACGATCCAGTTGAGGGCACAAAGATCCTCAGTGATATGGGCATTTCGCTCATATTTGTAACTCTCGGCCCCGACGGTGCATTCTACCGCTTCGGTGACGTCACCGGCACCTCTCCGACGCCGCCCGTCAAGGTTGCGGACACGAACGGCGCTGGCGATACGTTCTTCGGCGCGGCGCTCTCGCAGATCGCAAAGTGCGGACTGAAAAATCTCGACGAGGCGGAGCTCCGGCGCATAGCGGACTTTGCCAACAAGGCGGCGGCGATCACAACGAGCCGCCACGGCGCGATCCCCGCGATGCCGAAGCTCGAGGAAATACAGTAAAGACAAGACCGCTTCCTGCGTGGAGGCGGTCTTATTTTACTATTATGAAATATCGTTTCACCGATATTATCGTTGTTTTGTGCAATTTCAAAGGGAGAATTTTGTGCCTTATGCTGAATTTAAACGGCACGATAAACATAGTTCTTGACAACTTGGATAGAACTAAATTATACTTGGGTCAGCAAATCCGTGAAACGATTTTTCAAAAACCAACCACCAAAAATCTGATAACAAGAAGGAGTAAAAATGAAGAAGAGAATAGTCAGAATTCTGTCTCTTGCACTCTGTTTTGCGCTTGTGATGAGTCTTGCCGCCTGCGGAGAGGGCGGCGGAAATACAGCCTCCAAGGTTGCGGACGATATAGTCAACGGCGACTTTGAGGAGGTCAGCGAGGGACAGTGGGTCGGCTGGACCCGCCACGACGCGGCTTTCAACTTCCGCGGCGTAGTCAACAACGAAAAAATCAAGGGCGTTACCATGGAGAAGAGCGGCGAATACTACTTCGCCGGTACCGCGGGCGGCAATCCCCCGATGCGCGGCACTCTCACGAGCGACGTTTTCAAGCTCGGCGGAAACGGCTTTATCTCCTTTAAGATGGGCGGCGGCAAGGACAATTCAAAGGTCTACGTCGAGTTCTTCGAGGATGGCAAGGACGCGGCTATCGCAAGAGTTGCGAACGAGGACTGCGACGGAACCTTCATCACCGAGCACCTTATGACGAAGGTCGTCGACCTCTCCGCCTACATCGGCAAGAATATATACATCGTCGTCACCGATAACGACGACGGAAATGACCTCAGCTACATAAACCTCGACGCGTTCAAGGTTCTCACCTCCGACGCGGAGGTCGAGGCGGCAAAGGCTGAGCACGCAAGGCAGGTCGAGGAGTTCGGCGAGAAGCCCTTTGTCGAGGACGAGACCGCCACGACTATCGAAAACGGCGGCTTCGAGACCGGCGACCTCACCGGCTGGAAGATCATCGACGGTCAGGCGCTGAGCCGCGCCGCCATCGTTCCGACGAGCCAGTATTACTGGACTGACCGCGCGGTATACGGCGACGGCGAGTATTATCTCGACGGCTCCAACAACGGAACCATTCAGGAGAGCCTTACCGGCGCTATCCGCACGAAGAAGTTCACTCTCGCCGGCGACGGCTACATCACCTTCATGATGGGCTCCGGCAACGGCGGCAGCTACGTTGCCCTCTGCGACGGCAATACCGATGAGGAGCTCATTAAGGTCACGAACGACTACTTCTCCGATCCCGCGCTGGCGCTCACGCTCCTCAGAATGTACATGGACGCCTCCGAATATATCGGCAGAGTGGTCTACCTCAAGGTAGTTGACGCAAACGACGGCTCGAACGGCGGCTTTGCGTTCATCAATGTGGACGATTTCCGCGTATCCCTCACAGCGGATGAGGTAGCCGACCTCGAGGTTGAGCAGATCGAGAAGATCCAGGCAGAGACCTACACCTCCGCCTCCTACGACGATCTGAGCTCCCTCAGAAACTACTACAACAACTATCCCTATCCCGTACCCCTCAAGAGCCTCGCGATCGCCTCCTATGCCGAAAACCAGGTCGTAGAGTGCGGCACCGTTGACGTCACCGCGTTCATCGCCGACGCCGGCGCGAAGTTCGGCAGCGAGAGCGTTCCCGTCGCGGTAACGAAGGTCACTGTCGGCGATAAGGAGATCACCTCCGGCTTTGACGCTGTCGATATGACAGAGCCGGGCTATTACAAGGTCACCTACGGTGCGGAGTACGAGGGCAAGACCGCCGAGACGAGCTTCACCGTAGTTGCCGTCGCCGACCACAACTCCGTCGCAAACGGCGGCTTCGAGGCAGGCAACCTTGCGGGCTGGACTGTTCTCTCCGACGCGTGGAGCATTGTCGAGGGTCAGCCCGCGGGCGTTATCAGCGCAGTCAGCTACTGGGGCGAGGAGCTTCCCTATAACCAGGCGGGCGACTGGCACCTTGACGGCTGGAACACCGGCATCGGCGAGCCCGAGGGCTGGACTGTCCAGTCCACCACCTTCAATCTCGCGGGAAGCGGCTACATTTCCGTCCGAATGGGCGGCGCCGCGGCGGCAGTCAAGGTGTTCAAGGCTGACGGAACTCAGATCGGCTACTACAAGCAGACCCGCTTCAACGACGCGAACTTCCCCTCCGTCGGCGCGGGCGGCTCCTGGGCTGATATGGGCACCTACGTCATCGACCTCAGCGCTTACATCGGCGAAGAGCTCTACATCCAGCTCTGCGACGAGGTCATCGACGGCGGCTGGGCTCACGGCTTCTTCGACGAGGTCGTTACCTATTACGAGACTGCACCGGATTACGCAAATCTCTCCGATACCGTCAAGGACGGCGGCACGACGGATATGATCGAGATCCCCTGGCAGCTCGCTGAAAATCTCATATGAAAAAGCATCTCTTCATTATCCTCTTCCTATTGATGGCGATAGTCCTCACCGCTTGCGGTGGGGACAGCCACCAGAAGGACCTGATTTTGCACCTCGCATTTGACGAGGGCAGCGGCCTTACGGTCAAGGACAGCGCGGGAAAGCTGCCCGACAAGGAGCTTAACTACGATTTTGCCCACGCGACCTATATGGATAATCAGGATCCTCAGTGGCGCAAGACCGGAATTTCCGGAGGCTGCCTTCTGCTCGACGGCAGTTCTACCTATCTGAGCTATACCCGCAACGACGTTATGCTCGAGGGCAAGGCGCTGACGGTTCAGGCGTGGATCGCGCCGAGAATGTTCGAGTGGGACGATCCGAACGGCGCGGACAACGGCACCGACGCGCCGACTGGCATTGTGAGCCAGTCGAGCAAACAGAACAAGCAGGGAGTGCTTCTCGGCTATGAGCGCTTCGGCCGCCTTACCTTCCAGGTCGGCACCGGCGACGACTGGCTGACCGTCTGGACTAACGGAGATAACCTCAGACGCTACGAGTGGAACCTCGTGACCGGAGTTTTCGACGCCGAGGGCGGCGAGATGAAGCTATATCTCAACGGCGAGATGGTCGCCTCGCGCTCCGTCGAAAAGGGCGCGGAAATCGCAGCCGCCAAGAGAAGCCCTCTGCTCATCGGCAGAAACGGCGAGGCGGAGCGCCTCACAGCCGGATACCTCAACGTAGCATCGGGCTACATCGACGAGGTAAAGCTCTGGTCGGCAGCGCTCAGCGATAAGGAGATAGCCGACTATTACAAGAGCGTCAAGATACCGGAGATCGAATTTTCCGAGATCTGGCTCCAGAATATCCTCACCGGCGACTACACCCGTCCGCAGTTCCACGGCGGCCCTTATCAGTTCTGGATGAACGAGCCGCACGCTCCGGTCTATTATAACGGGGTATATCACCTCTTCTTCCAGGAGAACATGACCGGCGCTTACTGGCGCAATATCTGCTGGGGTCACCTCGTCAGCACCGATATGGTGAGCTGGAAGCCGGTCAAGGAGGCTATCGTACCCACAGAGGGCAGCGTAGTTCCCGACGGCGTGTGGTCGGGCGGTGCGGCTCTCGACGCCAACGGCGTGCCGCTCCTGTTCTTCACCGCCGGAAACGACAGTTTCCGCGATTACGACGGACTTATCTCAAATCAGAACATAGGCTGCGCATATCCCGCTGACCTCACAGACCCTGAGCTTACCGACTGGGTCATCTGCGATGAGCTTGCGGTCATTCAGAAAGCGGGGCAGGGCAGAGCAGGCGAATTCCGCGACCCGCATATCTGGCGCGAGGGCGACAAGTGGTGTATGCTCGTCTGCTCAGGGAGCACAAGATCAAAGGGCGGCACGGCTCTGCTCTACACGACGGACACGCTCGAGCTCAAATCAGACGGCACTGTCGATATGGACTGGCAGTATATAGGCCCGGTCTACGAAATGAAGAACCAATCGGCGCTCTACGGCACGAGCTGGGAGCTTCCGATAATCCTGCCAGTCACGAACGAGGCCGGAACGATCACAAAGTATTTCTTTGAAATATCCCCCGCGCCCGCATCGATAGCGGACAACAAGGTCTACTACTGGCTCGGCGATTTCGACGTAAACACCGGAAAGTTCACGCCCGACCCCGAATTCGAGGGCGAGCCGCATCTTCTCGACTACGGCGCGAACGTCTTTACCGGCCCGAGCTGTATCGTAGATCCCGTGAGCGGCAATACCTATATGTTCTCTATTATGCAGGATCAGCGCGGCGCCGCCGAGCAGGGAGCGTCCGGCTGGGCGCACACTGTCGGACTTGCGCGGCGTATATGGCTCTCTGACGACGGCTCCGACCTCTGCATAGCGCCGATAGAGGCTCTTCATAGTCTTGAGGAAGAGGTTCTCATCGACGAGAAGAATATCTCACTCTCTGACGCCAATGCGCTTCTTGCGAACGTAAAGGACGATATGCTTTATATTCGTATGGAAGCGGACGTTTCCGAGGCAAAGTACTTCGGCATTACGCTCCTGAAGGGCGGCAAATGGGACGAAACGAGCTTCGGCTACGAGGTTGAAAACGGGCTTATCACCGGAAAGACCGAGAATAAGGGCGAGGGAGCGAAGGTAAAGAGCGTTTCCGGTGCTCTGAGAAACGACGACGGCGTACTCAGCGTTGAAATCTACGCCGATCGCTCACTTTTAGAGGCTTTCTTTGAAAACAGCAAGGCAATCAGCATTCGCGCATACCCCGAATCTAAGGATTCACATCTTATCGAGCTATATTCCGACGGCACCGTGGAACTAAAAAGCCTCTACGTTGCCAGAATGGGTTCCATATTCGACTAAACTATTTTAAGGGCGGGCGGTCACTCCACTACTCTGACCGCCCGTACCATAAAAAGGAGGAAAAAACCGCTTAGCTCGCGGTGCGGCAGTGTGGAGACCTGCCGTAAAGCCGATTTGATCGGCGAGGGCGCCTCTTGCGGAGGCAGGGCGCTCAGAGCTTAGTTAAAATGGCAACTGTTCAGCTTAAAAACATCAAGAAGGTATATCCGTTCATATCCGGCGAGGACAAGAAAAAGACCGCGAAAAAGAAGGCAGACGAGCCTGAAAAGAAGAAGGTAAATCTTCAGATCACCGATGAGGGCGTCGTAGCCGTTCAGGAGTTCAACCTCGACATCAAGGATAAGGAATTTATCGTTCTCGTCGGCCCGTCCGGCTGCGGCAAGTCCACCACTCTCCGCATGGTCGCAGGTCTTGAGGAGATAAGCGGCGGCGAGCTTATTATCGACGGCAAGGTGGTCAATGACATAGCGCCGAAGGACAGAGATATAGCGATGGTATTCCAGAACTACGCGCTATATCCTCACATGACGGTCTATGAGAATATGGCGTTCTCCCTTAAGCTCCGCAAGGTGCCGAAGGACGAGATCGACAAGAAGGTGCGCGAGGCGGCGGAAATTCTCGACATCACCCAGTACCTCGACAGAAAGCCGAAGGCTCTCTCCGGCGGTCAGCGCCAGCGCGTCGCGATAGGAAGAGCCATCGTCCGCGCGCCGAAGGTAATGCTGATGGATGAGCCTCTCAGTAACCTCGATGCCAAGCTCCGCAATGAGATGCGCGCCGAGATTATAAAGCTCAGAGAGAGAATCGACACCACGTTCATCTACGTCACCCACGATCAGACCGAGGCTATGACTCTTGGCGACCGCATCGTCATTATGCGCGACGGCTATATACAGCAGATCGGCACCCCGCAGGAGGTGTTCAACCACCCGGCAAATCTCTTCGTCGCAGGCTTCATCGGAATGCCCGTAATGAACTTCTTTGACGGCAAGCTCACCCGCGAGGGAGACAAGTTCTTTGTTGAGGTAGGCGGCTACAAGGTCGAGCTCGATAGGGAGAAGGAGGCAAGGCTCCTTAATAATAACGTGCAGTCGCAGCCCGTGACCCTCGGCGTAAGACCCGAGCATACGGACGTTTCCGACCATGGCGTTGCCGCCAAGGTGGACGTATCCGAAATGATGGGCTCGAGCGTACATCTTCACGTCACCGCGGAGGGGCGCGACGTTATCATCATCGTCCCGACTCTCGAGATGAAGCAGGGCTATCGCATGGGCGATACGATGCACTTCACCTTCGGCGGAAACGTGGCGCACGTTTTCTCCAAGGAGAATGATAAGAACCTTGAGTTCTGAGAGTAAATGAAAAAGGGCTGAAGCATTCTGATATGCCTCAGCCCTATTTTTTGCACGCCCGGCGTCGGAGTTTTCAGCTGCTAAAAAAATCGCTTGATTTGCACCGCTTTCCGGAGCTTTCAGGCAGTATCCAAGACAATATTAAATCGCCGCGAAGTTTTAAAAACACTGGCTCCGCGGCGGTTTTGCTTTTTGGCAGTCAAATAGTGGTATTCACCTTCGGAGATCAAAAGCGCGAAAAGGCCGTCCGGCAAATATACGGCAACGGGAGATGCGGTATAATCCTTCTCGTTCCTTGTGACAATTGCGTCCATACCGATGCGCTTCGCCAGCTCCACCATATCGGCGTCCTCGTAGTCCTCTATTAGCTTTTGAAAAGCACACAAGTCATTTTATTATCTGTTACAGAGTGAATAAGGAACGGCAGGCAAAGGAAAGAGGAGGGGAAAAGAATGAATATTTGTTTTGCGACGATAACGGAAAACTCGTTCACCCGGATACGTACTTAAAGCACCTCTGTAAAATTTTGCGACACTATGTCCGAATATGTACTATCTTTTTTTATTACAATCCTCTAAAATAGGCAGCGCAGAGGTGATATAAGTGGAATATACGCTGATAACCGGCGCTTCCGGGGGGTATAGGATTAGAGCTTGCGCGTATCTGCGCCGAGCATAATGAGAATCTTATTCGCGTTGCCCGGAATGAGAGCAAGCTCAGCGCTATCAAAACGGAGCTGGAGCGGAAATATCGCGGCCGAGTCGAGGTCATTTCCGCCGACCTGTCCAAGGTTGACGCAGCCAAGGAGCTTTACTGCAAGACCACGGCGGCGGGCTTTACCGTCAGCACACTTATAAACAACGCGGGCTACGGCGACCATGCGGCTTTCCTGGACTCCGACTGGCAGCGCCAGTATGAGATGGTGCAGCTGAACGCAGTTGCAGCGATGCAGCTGAGCTACCTCTACGGCAGCGATATGCGAAAAGCAGGACGGGGTCGGATACTGAATGTCTCCTCCTGTGCGGCGTTTTCGGCTGGCCCCTATATGTCAATCTACTACGCCACGAAGGGCTTTGTGCTGTCTTTCTCTCTTGCGCTGAGCAAAGAGCTTGAGGGCAGCGGCGTGACGGTCACGGCGATTTGCCCCGGCCCTACAAGCACAGGCTTTGAGTCGGCGGCGCAGATGAGAGGCTCAAAGATGTTTAAGATAATTAAGCCTCAGAGTGCGGCGCACGTTGCGGAATGCGCCTATCGCGCGATGGTAAAGGGCAAGCCAGTTGTGTATCATTCGCCCACAACTAAACTGTTCAATATCGGCTCGCGGCTGACTACAAGAAGGTTTGCCGCTGGCCTTGCAGAGAATATAAATTCAAAACCGGAAAGGAGAAATTAAAAATGGCAAACATCAAAATTCACGTCTTCCACACCGGCGAGGTATGCGTCTCGCCCAACCTGCCATTCGGCGGCGACGACTGCAACGCGATCAAGGCGTCCGGCATCCTTGAGCCGAAGGACAGCCGCCTTTGGCTGCCGGTTTCGGCATACCTCATCGAGCACCCGAAGGGAAGATTCCTCGTTGACACCGGCTGGGCAAGAGATATGAGCCCCAACGGCGAGTTCGACAAGAAGGCTCAGATAAAGAGCCTCGGCAGCATACTTCTCTATGAAGTCAATCAGGGCAGAATCCCCTATGGCGAGTGCATTGATGAGCATCTTGCGAAGATGGGCCTCAGAGACAGCGATATCGACGCCGTTCTTATCACACACCTCGACTGCGACCACGCCAACGGCTTAAAGCAGGTCAAGGGCGCAAAGCGTTTCCTCGTTGCGGCTGACGAGGTGAAATTTGCGAAGCGCCACCCCGAGCGCTACTACAAGGGCTGGTGGAAGGATATTCCCCTCACCGAGTTCCACTGGAATGACACTCAGGGCCCGGTCGAGCGCAGCTATGACCTTCTCGGCGACGGCTCCATCGAGCTTATAAACATTCCCGGTCACGCCGACGGTCTGTTCGCTGTCAAAATAAAGAACGAAGAGGGCAAATACGTTCTCCTGTTCTCCGACGGCGGCTATGCCAGGAAGAGCTGGGAGGAGATGATCACCTCCGGCATTGCGGCTGACAAGAAGCAGCAGAAGGAGTCCCTTGCCTGGATCCGCAACGAGAGCCTTGACCCCAACTGCATAGAGTCCCTTGCAAACCACGACCCGGACATTCAGCCCCACGTTATCGAGCTTTAAGAGGTGACAAAGATGAAAGCAGGCAAAATAATAACTATTATCCTCGGCATCGTTATGATAGCCACGGGTATCTACTGCCTTTTCACTCCGGCGATGACTTATCTCTCCGTAGGATATGTTGTCGGAATAAACATGGTGCTTGACGCGATCGGCGGCATCATCGCATGGTCTGAGCGCAAAAAGAGCGGCAGCGCTGACGGCTGGGAGCTTGCCGGTGCGATCGCCTCTCTCGTTTTCGGAATTATTCTTCTCGGTTCTGCCGCAATGCAGCTTGTTGTGGATATGGTCATCGTCTACATAGCCGCCGCATGGCTCGTAGTCATCGGCGCTATCCGCATCGTTCGCTCCACAAAGCTCCGCAAATTCCATAAGGTGCTGGACACCGAAATTCTCGGCAAGCGCTGGTGGGCCGTTATGCTGACCGGCATACTTCTCGTAGTCTGCGGCGTTCTCAGCTTCGCAAACCCCACCGGACTTATGATCGCAATCGGCGTAAACTTCGGTATCAACATCATAGCAGCCGGTGTTAGCCTCATTACAACTGCTGCGTAAATGAACAGGCGGAAAAATCTGCGGCTTCTCCATCAGGCGTTCAAGATAGCCGGAGCGGACAAAATACTCGTATTCAATGCAATTGTATTCATAATTGCGGCGCTCATTCTTTGGCTTGCTGAGCCTTCGATCTTTGGCTTTACAGACAGCCTTTGGTACTGCTTCGCCGTGGCGACAACGGTGGGCTTCGGAGATTTTGCGGCGGCAACACATATCGGGCGGATCGTGACCGTAATTCTGTCACTCTATTCGATCGGCGCTGTGGCGATATTTACCGCCGTGCTGACGAGCTACTTTCTCGATTTGGCAAAGGCGAGAGCCGCAGAGAGCGCAAAGGAGTTTTTAGACGACTTAGAGCGTCTTCCGGAGCTAAGCGAAGAGGAGCTTCAAAGTCTCTCGGAACGAGTCAAAAATTATACTAAAAGATAGACAAAAACGCAGATGAAGAGCTTTTCATCTGCGTTTTCCTTACTGAAGCTTTAGAATCATAGATATGAGAAAGTCGGCAATCTCCGCAGGAGAGCAGTCGTCCTTTTTCAGCCATTCGTGAATAGTGGAAACAAATCCCGAAGCAAAGAGAATTTTAAGATAATCCTTGTTCTTCCCACGCCCCGTACCGTACTGCTGAAAGTTCTTCATCATTGATTGTCCGATAGACTCAATCATCTTGTTGTAGAAGTAGATATCTCCGCCGGGAGAGAGAAGAAACCTACAAATCTGCCTGTGCGTCCTGTGGTACTCCATATCCGCAGTCAACTCTTTGCGGTATGCCTCCATTTCTTCCTTTGATGCGTCCGCACGAATGCTCCACAGCGTTGGCGTGAGGTTTTGCGTATCCTCGATATACTCATGCTCTATTTCACGCAGTATGTCGTCCTTTGCGTCATAGTAGCGGTAGAAGGTGCTTCTGTAAAGTCCGGCTCTCTCGCAGATATCCCAGACCGTAATTTCGTAATAGCTTTTTTCTTCGCAAAGCTCGATAAGCGCTGACTTCAGCTTCTCTTTAGTCTGCGACCTCTTTCTTGTGTTTTCCGCCATTATGTAACCTCACAGATAAATCTTTATGATATTTTATCATATGCTATGCTAATAGTAAAATGAAAAAACGTATGAATGTTGCCTGCCTCGTAAAATCTCATTTTGGGTATAGCTTTCCTGCAAAAGTTGTGCCATTGTTAGTATGCCGGACGGCAATATATGAGAAGGAGAGATAGAGAAATGGCAAGCATACGACAGCGCGGGAACGCTTACCTCATCATAGTCTCAATGGGCTACGACCACGAGGGCAAGCGCAGACCGGCACAGTAAAAGACGGTACATCCGCCCAAGGACCTGACAGAGAAGCAGACAGAGAAGTGGCTCAACGAGCAGGCAACGTTGTTTGAAGCAGGACATCGACCGAATACTTCCTGCGCTTAGTAGGTAAAGACTGTAAAACGAGGTGGAGGGCGGCGTGCCACGATTTTCGGTTGCCGCACAGCGGCGAGAAAATCGGCATAAAATAATAATAACATATTGGCGGATGAGCCAATATGTTATTCAACCCGGCATGGAGAACCTACAAGTACAGCGGCAAGCGTTTCAGCAGACCGACAGCGGACGAGAAAACGGCGCAAACGCTGATAGCGGCGCTGAAGGAGGAAAACATTAAGTACGAAACCTACTACAAGCTCCTGCTCAGCACAGGTCTGATACTCAGAAAGTACGGCCTGCCCGAAAACCTTACAGTCCACTCGCTTCGCCACACCGCGGCGAGCCTTATGATAGCAAACGGCACAGATGTGGCAACAGTAGCCGGTATTCTCGGACACAGCCAGGTCAGCACGACAGTTCATATCAAATATCCTCACACAAGTGATTATTTGAAAGCCAAGGCAGCCTGATTTGTATGTAAAAACAATGATAGCCGGGAACTCCGAACGGAGAACCCGGCTCGCTGAGTATGTTTTTACAAATACCGTTCCAGCAGTCTTTTGGTCGTGAGTTTATCCTGTTTGTAGCGGGCTGTTATGCGGTCGGCATAAGCGACAAAGGCTTCGTACATAGCCGGATGGGAAATCAAAAACGTGACCTGCGGGGCGTTCAGCCTACTTACCGTTACGAGGTCGTCGGAAAGGACGATTTGCGTATTGGCAAAGGGCGCGTCCGGCAAAGCGCAGAAACGGTATTTTGGGCTTTCATCCGACAGTGCGATGATGTTCCGTATATGTTCAGCATATTCCTTCGGTGTATATGCGACATTGAGACCGGGAATATCCGTTAAGACTTTATTTCCAAACAGGCTTTCTTCATCCGCCACGGGAATGCACTCGTGGACAAAAGATTCGTTAAGTGTTACGTTAAGTAATCTCTTTCGACTTTCCCAAACGGAAAACGCCCTGTTCTTCACGGTTTCGTCAGCACCGCAGCGTTCAAGGATCGAAACGAGCGTCTCTTTTGGCATCGTGGCAAATGACAGCGCTGTTCCGAGCACAGTCATTCCGGAATTGCCAGTGTGAATGAGCCCTTCGCTTTCGAGATTGCCGTATATCCTCACAAGCTGCTTTGCGTCGGCGAGCAGACTGTGAAAAGCAGCTTGATGCATTTCCAATATTTTAGTATCAGTATCGTAACGATATTCGCCGTTTTGGTCTTCTGTTCCGATCACATTACTGCCCTTAATGCAAGCGACGCCCGGGCATAAAAAGACCGTATTGGAAAACCTGGGATTCTTCTGTTTTTTGCAGTAATAAGAACGGATCATTCCAGACATATAGAGCGGCAGCCAGCTGATGATCGCCTCGATCATTTCGGAAACGTCCCTGTCAACGTTATGAATGATGTGAATCCTGACGCCTTTTTGCACGCACCCGAGCATCAGCGCCGCCCATTTCAGACGAAACTCAGGGTCGGTCAGCCAGTTCATATTCTGGTCGGAATATAAATACAGTTCTTTGCCTCCGTCCGAAATCACGCCCCTGAGAAACCGTATCACCGCGTTTTGTAAGCCGGTCGAGCCGAAATATACAGTGTCTTCACATTTGACTGTTGCTGCTACTTCCTCAAAAGAAGGCAGCGGCGTTTTTGTGTTTATAGAAAAGGTATCGATGCTTTCAAGCAGCTTTTCGATTACCGAACTGCTGTCGGTCTTTTCGGTATCGTACAGCCAATCGTGAAACAGCGAAAACGCCTCTTCTTCGTCCGTCAGCGCGCCGGGGTCAGCTTTCATAAGAGCCGCAAGCTGTTTTATTTTATTCTGTTCTCCCAGTCTGCGCAGTAAAGCGGTGCATATGGCGTCCATAGTGCGCGGGTTGGATTTCGGGGATCGCAGTCCGTTTCGGAATCGACTTATGTAAGAAGTGTCGATAT
>JAFVCD010000033.1 GCA_017479425.1 Oscillospiraceae bacterium | reverse complement strand
TGTATTTTCCAGCTATCTGGTCTCGGATAATCTTGACCTTTTCCCGTACTTCAAGCTTTTGTCTTTGTCCCATAAAAATACTCCCCCTATGTTTGACAGTGATTTTATTCTTTCACTGTCTCTCATAGAGGGAGCATATCAAATTGCCAAAGCAGGGCTATCGCTTTTTACACCACACTGTACCCTTCGGAAGCGAGGACGCGCAGGGCGCGCTCGAAGTTTTCTTCCTTCACGAGAGTATAGTCCGTGTTGTAGGTGGACACCGCGAATATGCCTATTTTATGCTCCGCGAGAATCCCCGACAGCCGCGACAGAATGCCGATGAGCGAAAAATCAAGCGTTCCCTGAATGCGAAAGCCTCGCCAGCCGTCGTCGCGCGCCGTCGTCCTCGGAGGGGTATCCTCCGTCCTGCACACGAGCGACAGCTCTTCGTCCGTCCTGCCGATAAAGTAAAAATCGGCGCCGAAGTTTATGTCGGATATGTCCGCCGCTTTGCAGACAGTCAGCTTATGCTCGATTATCTTCAGCTCCATTTTACTTCCTCCGCGCCTGTTCTTTCGTCGGTGACGATGTGCTCTATCCCGGCGTGCTCGGATTGCAGAAAATCCTTCAAAAAGGTCGGGAAAGCCTTGTACCCGTCAAGCTTCTCGATGGGTATCCAGTGCATTGTTTCTCTCACGCCCATCGTAAAGCTGTTGCTGTTCAGCTCCTTCGTGCCGCGCGGCTTCATGATAAAGTAGAGCGCGATCTCGTGACAATCGAGCCCCTTCAGCCCGCCGGAGCTTTCGTTAAAAAAGTTCTCGTGAATAACGGCGAGGCGATCGACCTCATAGCTGACGCCGGTCTCCTCAAGCGTTTCTCTTCTGACTGCGTCCTCCGCCGCCTCGCCCATGTGAACTGCGCCGCCGATGGAATAGAGATAATCCTCTTTTTCGTTTCCGGCGAGCAGTACGCAGCCGTCCTCAACTATGATAGCGGCGGCTCTGTATCTGAACCACCTGTTCTCATCCGTAAAGCCGCAGTTATGTTCCATATATTATCCCTTCATAAAAGATCAATGAGCTCTGAAAGCGCCGAAATCGTATATTCCGGTATTTCGTCGACCGACTGAGGCTCGTGGTAAGCGCCGAGCCCGCGCATCAGGCGAACTGTATGTATCCCGATGCGATTTGCGGGCGCAATATCGTTATCCATGCGATCACCGACCATAACGGCGCTTTGCGGACTGCAATCCGCCTGAGCCAATGCCCATTCAAAAATCGCCGGATCGGGCTTTGCCAAGCCAAGCTCTGCGGAGGCGGCGATAAACGCAAAGAACTGACGCAGATTCCAACGTTTCAGCCGCTGTTCAGTTCCGAGGTTCTGATTGGCGATAACGCCGAGTCTGAAGCCGCGCCGGCTGAGCTCTTCCAAGGTCGGAGAGGCGTCGGGGTACGGAACCTCATCCTCGCTGTGCCACGGCGTCTTTGCAAGACCGAAGAACTCTATAGCGGACTTGTCGCCGTTTCGCCCTTTGCGTATCATCTCGAGCCGCTTTCTGCGAAAGGCTTCCTCCGTGACAGGAGTACCGGATGTCATCTCTTTTATCCGGCGCTCGTCTGCGGATGTTTCGTCAATCAAGGTTGAGCCGAGGTCGAAGAAAACCCATTTAACTTCAGACAGCATAACGTCTCACCTCTCCGCTATCAGCACGGCGCGGCACGGAGAGCCGTCGGCGCCGGAGAGATTCAGCGGCGCGGCGTTCAGAAGATAGACCCCCTCCGGAACGTGCGCGAGGCGTATGCCCTCAAGCAGCACAACGTCCGCGCCGAGCAATATAAGATGTACCTGCGCCGGCGCGTTCTCCGGGCCGACAGTCTGCGATTCGTTTCCGAGGAGCAGTATTTTTTCATCGGCAAAGACCTTCGCCGCCTCCGATGATACTACGGCGTCGCCCTTTATGAGGATGCGCCTTGCCGACTCCGGGTCGCGCGCCCTCGCCGCCTTGAGAATTTCAGCGGCGTCGGCGGCGGTGACGATTCCGCGGCGCTCTGCGACGTAGGAGGCGCCTATGAACGACTCAAGGGGCATTTTGTCGATAGCCTTGCCGCCGCCGAGAAAGTGAAACGGCGCATCGACGTGCGTGCCGTTGTGGGCGCACATGCTGAAAGCGGTCAGATTGCAGATATCTCCGTTTTCCGTCGAGCTGAGAAGTCTTCTCTCCGGCGCGGGGTCGCCCGGGTAGACCTCACAGCCGAAAACCTCCTGCGAAATATCGTAAATCGTCATTGGATTTTTCTCCTCTCTTACCACAAGCTCAGCTGACCGTCAAGGCACACGCTCTCGAGCTGAGGGGGCGCGGCGGTTAGTATACTCTGATAATCTCCGCTGCTTCGGAGCCAGGAATCCACGCCGCTGTCGGTCAGCACGACCGGCATGCGGTGATGCACTTTTGCCATCGACTCATTTGCAGCGGTGGTGAGAACGCAGTAGCGCGTTTCGCCGCCGAAGACGGAATAGATGCCCGCCATATAAAGCTCGCGGCGGTTGGGCAGAGTAAAGAAGTGCTTTTTCTTCTCACTGTCCCACTCGTAAAAGCCTGCGGAGGGGATAACGCACCGGCGAAGCTGAATATCGCCGCGAAAGAGGCGCTTTTCGAGCGCCGTTTCGGCGCGGGCGTTTATGACGAGAGAGCGGTCGGTGGGGTAGCCCCACTTGAAAAGC
>JAFVCD010000032.1 GCA_017479425.1 Oscillospiraceae bacterium | reverse complement strand
TGACAGACACAATGCCCGCCATATCCGGCGCGTTGATCGGCGTGATGGCGCTCGGGCGCGGGAACGGATTCCTTTATCGTTTCGCACAATCGCTGACGGCAAGCAAGGTCGGAGCATCACGAATCGCAAATAACGGAAAAGCCGCCGGACTCATTTCGGGTGTTACATACGGCTTTGCGCTCGGCGCGCTCCTCTCGGCGATCCCGTTCGGCTGGCTGCCGGTCATTCTCGGCGGCGTGTGCGTGATCGCGGGCATTGTGCTCACGATTGTATTCGGAAATAAGAAGGAGGTGGCGGCGGCATGAAAATGAGGATATTTGCACGTTCTTTGTGCTCTATCATACTTTGCGCACTCATGTTTCCATTATTCTGCATATCTGCGTCTGCCGAGGAAGCATTTAATTATTCAAAATATCTTTCAACAGGCGATTACAGTATTGATGGAGGACGTACTCATTTTGCTATTACCACTTTGGATTACGATCGTTTTTTAGGTGACGCCGAAGAAGGTTACACAGACTTTGACGACGCACAGTTGATGCTTCTCGATAGTAACAGGACATGGGTCGTGAAGCAGAACATAAAGGTATATGCACCTTCCGTACCAGGCTTTTTCAACGCAATACCCAAAGGCTATCAGAACAAAGAGCGTACGGTCAAATTCGTCGGGCCTCTCAATTATGAAGATACCGATCAAACGAAAACAACGGAATCTCCCGGGCGTGAGGCAAAGGGATCTTTTAAACAATCGTATTATACGGCAAAATACGAGCAGGACGACAGTATGCCGTATATGAATTACCACAATAACTATTCGTGGGAACTCCGCTACGATATTATCGGTATCGATATTTACCCCGTGGACACAGGGAAAACGGCGCAGGAGTATATCGACAGCAGGTTTGAGCACGATATGGAAACGTATTCGAACAATCCCGCGTATGTAAATACCGAGCAGGAGATTGCGGGCGTGAGAACAGCCGTCCATATTCTTACCGAGGAAGAGGTGGACGAGAACTACCTTCCGAACATGGATTATAAAATCTATCCGAAAATCTCGTATACTGTCCGCAGAGTCAGCCAGACGGAAAATTACTTCTTCCTGCTCCCCGTCAAAAACCTCCCGAACCATTACGCGGAGATCAACTTTTCACTCTTTCATGTCTATCGCTATGAGACTCCGAACGACGCCGCATATCAGCATGCGGGCGTTAAGGAGTGCGAGAGCGAATACCGTAAATTGCTGACTGCCGTAAAAAACGAAGCGCTGATAGAAGCGCTGGGAATGACCTTTGACGTCGAATACGGGAGCATTGAGTACAACCCCGATTTTTCCGGCTTGACCGAATCGGGAAAAACAGATGTCGTCGTCGACACGCCAGCCAAAGAAGAAGCGGGAGAAGATAGCGGCACCGAAATCCCCGCGATCATCATCCTCGGCACTCTCGGAGCGGGCGCGGCGCTTGCCGGAGCGGCAAGCGGCGACGGCGAAGGCGACAAAAAGAAACGCTCGTCCTTCAAAATGTATATCAATAAGAACTTCGGCAACCGGTTAAAGAAAGGCGATAAGCCGCAGGCGGTGTTCGCCCGTATTGCGGAAGTTACCCCGGACGGGAGGGAGATTCCGCGACCCGATCTGACGGGACAGATACGGGTCTGGTCCTCCGACGATTCACTGATCGTGAAGGACGGGGGAATGGTCAACGGCTACAAGTGCGCCATGGCAAGCGTTTACGATACTGAGGACCAGCCCCCGGAAGGCAAGGTCAGTTTCTTCTTTGAGGGCGAGGGCGGCACGTTCACGCAGAACGTCATTTTCAACATCACCGTGCCGGGGATCAAATTCTTCCAGGAGAATCTGACTCTCCCCGCGGGAATTTTAGAGGAACCGGAATTTTTGCCCTTTGAAGTTTCTGAAATGGGCGATAAGTACGAGATCGAACTTTCCTACAATGGTGAAAACTATGAGATCGATCTGGCTGAATGCGACGACAAGAATGCTAACGTTCACTACGCCGTCTTTATGGAAACAAATAAAGAAATCTATGACGCCGGCGTATATACCGAGGGCTGGCTGAACGTCACGGTGAAAAACGAATCGCAGACGCTTAAGGGCAGTATCAAGGTCATCCGTTTGGGTACGGGCCTTTGCCTGCCGGTAAACGCGCTCAACTGCTACCGCGTGCCAAAGAAGGAATCGCTGGGTAAGGAAATGAAGGCTATGACCCCCGCCGACTTCGAGACCTCGATCACCGAAGCGGCGGCATACGTCCTTTACTACGACGAGGAGAACCATGAGGTACGCCAGATGGCGGCGTTCCCGAACGTCACCTTCGCACCGCTTGAGGGCGAGACCGACGAGAAGAAAAAGCAAATACAGTCGGCTCTTGATCAAATCCGGATCACACCGAAACTCTTAAAGGTCGACGGCGATTTTGCAAACTACGCCTTTGTCTGCGAAGGCGGATTTCTCGACGCGCCCACACGGTATTTTGTGAAGATGACCTATTCCGCCGACGTGACGATCGGTGCGGGTGAAACGGCAAAAACGGCGCACTATGAGTCCGCGCGTGAGATTCTGCTTCGCAGTCAGCCATACCGCTTCGTGGCGGGCGTCAAAGATAACCATGAGATAGACAAGTACGACGATCAGATCCGTGAGATGCTTTTCGGAATCCAGAAGGTCGTGTTTGAACACTACTTAAGTCAACTCTTCCCGCTTTACAACATGATCGACCGTATGACGGCGGGCTTCGATCGCAACTACGGCTACGATCCCTATCAGGTCGCCAAGGTCGTGGACGTGTGGGAACGCTTCCAGACCGGTGAACTCAAGGGCATAGGCTCGGACGTCAACACCTACGGCGTTGCCGACGAGCTGGAGGCTCTCGCCGCCGCCACAAGAAGCTGGGACGGCTGGTCGGGCGTCGTGCTGCGCATCTCGCTCGATGTAATGACCGGCGGTGCTTCCGAGATCGTTATGGTGGCGCTGGACGTCAACCGCGCCGCGATGGATTACAGCAAAGCGAGCGGCGGTAAGGGCACCGCTTACGGCTACTTTAAGGCCATGGCGGTTCCGCTTGTGTTCGGCGTCGGGATCGGCGTAGTGGCGGCGGTCGGCAGAGGCGCGTCAAAAGCGATCGGTACGGCGGCGAAAAAACTCGCTCCCGTCAAGACGGCGGCGTTGATGGAAAAGGCCGCCAAGGTCAAGAGCGTTGCCAAAGAAATGGCTTCCCTCGCGGCGGCGGACGCCAAGCGAGCGGCGGGCTACGTCGTATCCAAAATTCCGCAGGGCGCCAAGACGGTCGGCGACAAGATCGGCAAAGCGATCAACTCCGTTGTGGAAACGGTGAACAAATTTGATCCCAAGCTCGGCGTTCCTAAAGCAACCCGCGCCGAAAGCGTTGTTAAAGAGAGTGTGAGCAAAGGAAAAGCGGCGGGCGATGTGCTGATTGCCGAAGCAAAAACGGCGCCGAAGACGATTCGGGAAAAATGCCTTGATATGGCGGGTAACGCCACCAATAAAGAGGGCGAGATCCTTTACAATGAGCTGATCGCCGCCAAGAAGGCATTGCAGGCGAATCCGACCAGCGGCGCGGCGCAGATCAAATACAATCAGGCAATCATGGAATTCAAGGCCAGCCACGCCGCCGTTGAGCACGCCAATTCGGTGCTTCCCGGCGAACAGCTTGCCATGCGCGCCGTGCTCAACGAGGATATTGAGAGGACGATGGCGTCCAAAATTGAACAGAAGTTCAAGAATAAGATCGCGGAAAAATATAATATTGATCCGATGACCGTCCGCTTTGACCGCGCCACCGCCAATAAGGATTTATCCACCAAGTTTGGCCGAGATATCGACTGGACGCCCAAGGTGGTCACCAAAGAGGGCGGCACAAAGTATATCAGCCAGGCGACGGCGGATGAACTTCTCGAACAGGCGGTGCGTGAAACGGTGGAGGAGACCTGCGGCAAGGAGTTTGCCGAGCAGTTCGCCGCAAAGGGCGGCTTTGCCCGCAAACTGGATCAGACCGCCTGCACCATACAGCATAAAGATTTCTTCCAAGGCGGTTTGAACACGGTGCAGCAGGTCACCGACAAAACAAGAATGGGCGAGTTCATGGGCGCCGAGAAGGCGCGCAGCGTGGCCGATACCTTGCGATACAAGGGCGCGCATCCGTATGCGGAGGGCGCACGGCTTGAAAAAGAGGTGCTGTCCGGACTGTCCGATGTTGACGCCGATAAACTGCTGAAAGAGCTGGAAGCTTATTCCAAGGCGGATGCGGCAACCGCCAAGACGATCAAACTGTCCGACAACGCCAAAAAGCTCAAGGAAGCTTATTCCCTCATGGAAGAAGGAATGTATCAGCCTGCAAAATACAACAAATTGGTCGTTCAGAAAGAAGGGGTATCCTTAGGAAAAGGCTATACGGAAACGCTCACAAATCAGGATTACGTCAATGCGCGTATTCTTGATCGGGGGAGCGGTCAGGCTCTCACAGGTGAAATGAAACAGCGTTCGGAAGCCTGGGTAGGCGATCGCATCACTCTTTCCGAAGCGCGTAAGGCGTGCGAACTGAACGGCAATACGCTCGAAACGGCGATAGGCGGCGTGGGCGATGCGTTTGAGAAGATCGACGCCAAGTTCGGCTATAAGATCGAATCCACAAAACGCATGAACGATATCAAAAATACCGTCGCGGACATCGGCCTCGGCGGCGGGATCAATACGGCAATGAACGGTCTCGGCGGAAACGGACAAAACAGTGGGAAATAAATCACTTTACAGCATATCTTCAAGTAGCGAGGCGAAGCATTTCTGCTCCGCCGCTCTGATTTATGAGATGATTCTGCTACCCCATCTCCAACCTATGTTTTTGTTCTCTCGCAGAGGAGAGCAACAGGCTTCGCGCCTGTTCGGTCGAGTCTGCGGGATGCAAAATATATTTCGATAAAGGAAGAAGATAAAAAACTAAATGTCAAAGCAAAAATTGAATAAGAGAGCCGGCCTTTATTACAGACTTTCCAAAGACGATGAACGCGCCGGCGAATCGCTGTCCATCGAAAACCAAAAGCGCATCTGCGAAAAGATCGCAAACGAAAACGGTTTTGAGATCGTGGACGAATATGTTGACGATGGATGAACGGGAACGATCTTCAACCGTCCCGATGTACAGCGGCTTCTGGAGGACGCAAGGAACGGCAGGATCAACGTCGTCATCGTAAAAGATCTATCCCGTTTCGGACGGAATTACATTGAGGTAGGTCAGTATAGGACTATATCTTCCCAACGTACAATATCCGTTTAATTGCCCTCGGCGACAACGTGGATTCCGCCAACACCGAGAACGCGGGAATGGATATGACGCCGATCATGAACGTCTTCAACGAATGGCACGCGGCGAACACGTCAAAGAAGATCCGCGCCGTCATCGAGGCGAACGAGAGAGCCGGAAAATACCGCGCCGGGTTTGCTCTCTACGGCTACATCAAGGGTACAGACGAAAAGAAGCTGCCGATCCGCGACGAACCGGCGGCGAGTATCGTACACCGTATGTTTGAGATGCGGGCAAGCGGGATCAGTCCCAACAAGATCGCCCAAACCTTCAACGATGAGGGGATCCTTACGCCCGGAGACTACAAGGAGCAGAAATTAGGCATACCGAACACGCAGCATTCCCATCATCGCTGGTCTTGTACGACGGTGAAGCAATTACTGCAAAACCCGACATACCTCGGTCATCTCGTGCAAATGCGGACGACGAATCTTTCGTACAAAAACAAGAAAGTCGTCAAGCGCGATCCGGACGAAATGGTCACGGTGGAGAACACGAATGAAGCCATCGTCAGCCAAGAGCTTTGGGATAAATGCCGTGAGATGGAAGCGTCGGTCAGTCAGGGAAAGAAAACGGCGACGGGATTCGTTCATCCGCTGTCGGGGCTTGTGTACTGCGCGGACTGCGGGAACAAGATGTATATGAAATACAACAATAACCGCCACAGCCGCAAGGGACCGAGGATCTATTATCGTGAGAACTACTGCTGCGGTGCGTACGAAAAATTCGGTCCGAGAGCCTGTTCGAGCCACTACATCCAGATCAAGATCCTGAACCAGATCGTCCTCACGGACATTCGCTCTAGGATGAGTATGGTATCTCTGGAAGAAAAAGCGGCGCGGGAAGAATTTTTACGGCGCAATGAGCAAATTTCGTCACGGGACGGCAAAGCGGATCAGAAGCGTCTGAATCAGGCGAAGCGGAGAATGGTCGAGCTTGACAAGCTGATTTCGTCCGTGTACGAAGACAAGGTTCTCGGGAAGATTCCGGAGGACGTTTGCGTAGGGCTTCTGAAAAAGTATCAGGACGAAAAAGTCACCATCAAAGCGACGGTGACGGAGATCGAGCGCAAATCGAGCGAGGCGGGTAAGGACGCCGCCGACATGGACGAGTTTATCAAGCGACTGAAAGCGTACATGGACGTGCCGGAGCTGACCCGCGAAATGTGTATGGAACTGATCGACTTCGTCACGGTCGACGAATGCCCGGGCAAGTACAGCAAAGAGCCGCGCGAGATCCACATCTACTACAAACTCATCGACAAATCCGCTAAATCCGAACAACTCCAATCGTGGGAACAAAACAAGTGAGGATTTTTGATATTAACAACTCTCGACATCTACACCCACGCATTCGATAAAAACAAGCGCACCGCCAGCGAGGCGTTGCAGGAGGTGCTGGAAATTTAATCTCCGATTTGACGAGAAGATTGTTCTCGACTTGTAGGAGCTAAAGTGGTATTGTCCGTGTTACGCAAGGCTCTGATTACTGCGACGCAAAAGGAGACCGTGGAGAAAAGCGAATCTCCACGGCCTCCGAATTTCATCTATGCGATAGACTATTCGCTCAGTCTACATAGTCCCACACGTTCAAGGTTACGTCTGTGCGCTGTTCCTCCTCGATGATGCCGGGAACGAACTCAGTCACATAGGTCTCACCGGTGCTCCTATCAATATAATAACGATTTATAGAGCCGGTGTATGAGCGGTAGACGACAACGATTTCCTGCTCATCGCTTGAAGATACATCCCAATAAATCGGGTACTCTTCGGCTTTTACCTTGTCCTCAAGCTCAGGATTGGCGCTGTAGCAATACTTCTGAATGGCGGCGACTGCCTGCTCGTCTGTCAGCTCGCTTGTGCCGGCTCTGTCAATCACCGACAGAGTATTAACCATATACGTGAAGCGCCGTCCAAAGCCCTCCGCACCCTCAATCGCGTAGTGCGCCCAGGCGACACGGCAGCCATCAGACGCGGGGATGACATACACCATTTGCAGCATATCGGGCATATACCCGCCGCCCTTGACCTCGGAAGCGTCGATACGGATGCACTCTCCCGCGCCCTCCAGCGTGAAATTCTCAGTTATGAGCTCATACTCCTTGGAAAGCTCTTCGCTGATAGATGCGGCGACGGTACCGGTGTCCTTCGAGCTGTAGGTCACTTCAAGATAGTTCTCAGGATTTTCAGAATCGTCCCAGTCTGAAATGAAGCGCTCGCGGTGCGGTTTGCTCTGCCGCACGAAGGATTCATAGTCATAGTCCATCTCGATTCCGATGGCCTCGTTCCGAATATGCTCATATTGTACGGTCTCTTCCATGCCCTCCATGATGATGACTGCTTCAAAGCGCTCGCCGTCCTTACGACCGGGCTCGGTCGCGGGTTCAGACGGCGTCTCAGACGCGGTCTGCTCATCGTTTGCTGCAGGGGTTTGAGTGTCCTCAGAAGGCGTTTGCTGCACATCCTCTGAGGTTATCGGCTCGTCGGCAGGCTTTTCGCTCTCGTTAGTTTGGGCATTCACGCAGCCGCCAAGCACGAGCGCTGCGGCAATGGTCAATGAAATAATTTCTTTTTTCATATTTTCCTCCAAAAAAGTGTGTTATTTTTGCAAAGAAAACCGCCGATTTTCTCGACGGTTTTCTTTATGAGATAAACTTCCAAAAAGCTCTAAACAAAATCGAAGCCCAGCGCAGCGGGTTCGATTTTGAGGAGGAGAAATGCCCCGAATTTTTAAGCAATGCCGCTTACGGCGTTGCGGCCGAATTCGGGGCGTTTCGACGATGGCACGCCCGGCGGGACTCGCGAGCATCCGCTTTGCGGATCAAGGATTTGACCGGTCTGCGGACTGGTCAATGCAATATGCCACCGGCATATTGCGATTATGAATTCGAGTCCCTTATATAGCAAGGCAAATAAGGAGATACCTCAATGGGTATCTCCTATTCTGGCACGCCCGGCGGGACTCGAACCCGCGGTCTCCGGCGTCGGAGGCCGGCATTTTATCCAACTAAACTACGGACGCATATGAAATCAACGAAAGATATTATAGCAAAATAATCGTGAAATGTAAAGCGAAGCTTGTAAAAAAATGCCGCTTGTGCTACAATAGCTCCAAATAATACGAAAAAGAAAGGCGATAGTGGGAAATGAGCGAAGAAAAGGGCAATTTCAGAGGCAAAATATTCGGCGGCTTCGACAGGCGTGACGTAATAAGCTACATCGAAACCACCGCGGCTCGTCTCAACTCCACCGAAAAGGCGCGCGACGCCTATGAGGAGGAGGTCGAGGAACTCAAGGATAAGAATGAGCGCCTTAACGAGCTTATGGCAGAGTACAAGGCGGAGTACGAGGCGGAGATAAAGCGCCTTCAGGACGCCGCTGATGAGGCTGAGAAAAACCACGAAAAGGAGCTCGAGGAGCTCATGGAGAGCCACGACTCCGAGATCAAGCGCCTTGAGGAGCGCCATGATGAGACGATCCATGCCCTCAGAAAGGAAAATGCCCGCCTGCTCGAGGACATCGAGCGCGAGAAACAGCGCGCGTTTAACCGAAAGAGCGAGGACATAAAGGCTTCGCAGGCGGCAATAGACGCGCTTTTAAGGCGTACCGCCGAGCTAAAGGAGGATCTCAAGCTGAATCTTGCCAACTCCCGCAAGCGCATTGAATCAGACTTCGAGACAGCCACAGAGATCGCCGACGAGCTTGAAGCGAGGCTCCAGCGGCTTCGTGAGAGCACCGAAAGGCAGGATTGATGGATTACTCCGAGCTTAAAGAAAAGGCGCCGCTCTTAAAGCCGGGCGACCGCGTTTACTTTACGGGAGCGATCTATACCGCGCGCGATCAGGCGCACATTCGGCTTATGAATCTGCTCGAGAGGGGAGAGGCGCTACCTTTTGCACTGGAGGGCGCTATAATCTACTACGCCGGGCCGACTCCGGGGCGCGGTGAGCGGCCGACTCTTGCCTGCGGGCCGACTACAAGCTCGCGCATGGATAAATTCACGCCGGAGCTGTATGACCGCGGGGTTTTTGCCACAATAGGCAAGGGCCCGAGGTCGGGCGAGGTAAACGAGGCAATCGCCAGAAACGGCGCGCTTTACCTCTGTGCCACCGGCGGTGCGGGAGCGCTTATCGCAAAGTGCATCGAGAAAATGGATGTTATCGCCTTTCCTGAGCTCGGCTGCGAGGCGATAAGGCGCGTTGAAGTGAATAATCTGCCGCTCATTGTCGGCACAGATACAAACGGAAGCACTCTCTTCAAATAAGAGTGCTTCAATGCGTAGACAAAGTCTCCGCATCGAACATATTTTGCACTTTGAGAGTGCAAAATATGACGCCTGCGGGCGGGTGATGCGACGTGAAGGGGCCTCTTGGCCGGCCCCTTCACTTAAACCCCGCCACCTTTATCCAACGCTGTTCTTTTTTTGTCTTCAGTCGGAAGCACTCTTTTTTAAGAGTGCTTCCGATTATTTTATTCCGTTTTTTCCTCAGCCGGAGTAGGCTCCGGAGAGGGCTCCTCCGGCTCGTCAATGGGATCTTCTGACGGGGTATCCGCTCCGGGCTCCTCCTCGGCAGGAGGCTCTTCGCCGGGCGCATCCTCGGCGGGAGGCTCTTCAACGGGCGGGGTATCCGGCTCTGCCGGCTCCTCGACAGCCGGCACGGGCGGCTCCGTTATAGGAGCTGGCTCAGGCGCGGGCGGTGCGGGCTGAAGGCTCGGGCCGAGCGACTCGGGATAAGCCGCGGCGTCGTAGCGGTAGCTTGAATCGAGCTCCTTCTCGGTGAAGAATATCACACCCTCCGGCAGGGTACTGACGTCGACGTGGTACCAGCTGCCGTTAGCGCACTTTACGATATTCCAGGCGTGCGGCGCGCTGTTTCGCATTCCGCGCACTACCATGCACTCGATGCCGAGCTCGTTCATTACCTTTTTCATCGCAAGGGCAAAGCCCTCGCCGACGGCTCGCCTCTGAACGAGGGCGCCATAGGCGGTGTAGACGTTGTACCAGCGGGAGTAATCGCCGGTCTCCTCTCGATCTTTCTCATAGCTTATAGAGTCGCGAAGATATCTCGCAGCGGCGGTTATTGCGCTGTCGCCGGTGCTCTCACCGACGGCGGAGACGACCTCGGCAAGCGCGGAGGCTATTTCGCCGTTTCGCTGGACTGTCTCCTCTGACGAGTAGGGGTAGTTGAGGCTGAGATCGACTATGCAGCGCGTATTTTCAGCGGGGTAAAAGCTCACCTCCACCTCGGGAATATAAGGCGCGGAGCAGTCTGAATAGTAGCTCTCCTCAATCATAGAGGAAATATCGGCGGCGGTCACGTCACCGTCCGACCAGAAGGCGAAGCCGAGAGAGTGCTGCGCCGTGGCGTCTGCTATCGCACCGCGCAGCTCGTCGCGGCTCTCAAAGCTTTTTACGCTTCTCACGTTTCCGGCTGAGCGCTTGTAAGTTATCGTAACATCCGCCTCGTAGTAGCTTACGATGAGGTTCAGATTGTAAGTTATGAAGTTTACGGTGTACGCCGCCTCGGGCATTTCGCGCGGAATATTGACGCAGACCTCGCTGAGATCGCGGGCAATATCGCCCTCGTAATCGGTAATTCTGAGGCGGAGAATCGACTCGCCGGAGATAATCGCATTTTCAATTGCGGAGCGCATATCCTCCGCGCCTGCGCAGGCAATCACCGCGCGCTCAATTCGATCATCTGAGTCGACTGTCGCGTGCTTTGTGACGGAAACGTATTCGCCCTCCAGAATGTCCGAGCAGGAGGAGAGAAGCGCGGCAAGAGAGAGCGCGAGGGCAATAACAGATTTTTTCATAATCATTCAAGCGTCAGCTGTTCGTTGCCGGTGTCATCCTCCTTGAGGAGGGCGCCGGCGGCGGGAACGGTCTTTACTCTGTAACGGCTTACGTTTTTTATGCCGCTCTCTGCGGCGTCGCGCACGGAGGTGACGACCCTGTTCTTTTTGAGGCTCATTACCTGCACGCCGAGCGTGTTCTTTGAGGTTTTAGGCATGAGCAGCGCCGTCTGGAAGAGCATACAGCGCCCGTCGGAGGAGTAGAGAGCGAGCTCCTTATCCTCATAGAGCGGCACAATGGCGATAAGCGGCGACTTGTCGCAGTAAGCTCCGGTGAGCTTTTTGCGGTTTGTTTTCGTCGCGAAGCCCGATAGCTCAACCTTCGCACATTTGCCGTTTTCATAGACGTAGAGCACGTTGCCGGTGTAATCGCGCGGCTCCATGACGAATATGGCGTTCTCGCCGTCATCCATTTTCAGCACCGTCGGCAGATATTGACCGAGCGCTGAGGCCTTGCCGTCAGGCAGGTCGGAAAGGCGAGTCTTGTAGCACTGGGCTCTGTCGGTAAAGACGAGCAGCTCCGCCGAGTTTTGAGTCTCATAGCTCAGCATGAGGCTGTCGCCCTCTTTGTACTTCTGCTCGCCGCTCATGCGGAGCGACTGCGGCGTGATCTTTTTGAGATAGCCCTCACGGGAGAAGAATACGGTAACGGGGTAGTCCTCAACGGGCTCGTCCTCAGGCTCGTAATCCGTGTCGTCAGAGTAGACGATATCGGTCTTGCGCGGCTCGCCGTATTTCTTGATGACGTTTTCAAGGTCGGACTTTATGATGCCCTTAATTCTGCGCTTCGAGGCGAGAATATCCTCAAGATCCGCGATCTCCTTCTCGAGCTTTTCGATGTCCTCGAGGCGCTTCAGGATATACTCCTTGTTGATGTTTCTGAGCTTTATCTCCGCGACGAATTCAGCCTGGATTTCGTCAATGCCGAAGCCGATCATAAGATTCGGGATAACCTGGGCGTCCTCCTCGGTCTCACGGATTATCTTGATCGCCTTGTCGATATCGAGAAGAATTTTGCTCAGACCCTTTAACAGGTGCAGTCTGTCCTTTTTCTGACCGAGCTCGCAGAACACTCTTCTGCGGATGCACTCCATTCTCCATGCGGTCCACTCCTCGAGTATCTCACGGATGCCCATAACTCTGGGTGAGCCCGCGATGAGAATGTTGAAGTTTGCGGGGTAGGAGTCCATAAGAGTCGTAGATTTGAAGAGCTTCGCCATGAGCTTTTCCGGGTCGACGCCGCGCTTTAAGTCGATGGTGAGCTTGAGACCCGAGAGGTCGGTTTCGTCGCGCATATCGCTTATCTCGCGCGCCTTGCCGGTCTTTACCATGTCGGCTATCTTGTCGATTATGACCTCGGAGGTCGTCGTGTACGGAATCTCGTAGATCTCGATGAGGTTCTCTTCCTTGACGTATCGCCACTTCGCGCGCACCTTGATCGATCCGCGCCCGGTCTCGTATACCTCGCGCAGAGCGGCGGCGTCATAGATGACCTCGCCGCCGGTGGAGAAGTCCGGCGCGAGAAGAGTTTCGGCGATGTCGCACTCCGGGTTCTGGAGATATGCTATTTCGGTGCGGCAGACCTCCTCGAGGTTAAACGAGCAGATGTTCGACGCCATGCCGACGGCTATTCCGGTGTTCGCGGAGACGAGCACGTTTGGGAAGGTGGTCGGAAGGAGAGTCGGCTCCTTCATCGTGGAGTCGTAGTTGTCCACAAAGTCCACGGTGTCGGAGTTTATCTCACGGAAGAGCTCTGAGCAGATGCCGCTGAGCTTCGCCTCTGTGTAACGCGAGGCAGCGTAGCTCATGTCGCGCGAGTAGACCTTGCCGAAGTTGCCCTTTGAGTCGACAAAGGGGGTGAGGAGCGCGGCGTAGCCCTTAGAGAGGCGCACCATCGTTTCATAGATCGCGGCGTCGCCGTGGGGGTTGAGGCGCATCGTCTGACCGACGATGTTCGCGCTCTTCGTTCTGCCGCCGGTGAGAAGCCCCATCTTGTACATAGTGTACAGAAGCTTTCTGTGCGCGGGCTTGAAGCCGTCTATCTCCGGAATCGCGCGGGAGACGATAACGCTCATAGCGTAGGGCATATAGTTTACTTCGAGCGTTTCGGTGATCGGCTGATCGACCACCGCCGCCTGGAGACCCATTACATTGGGATTATCCTTGTGATTGACGGGCTTTTCTTCGTTCTGTTTTTTCCTTGCCATATTGTTCTCCTCAGCTGAGATCGGTCATATCAATGTACTTGTAGCCGTCCTCTGCGATGTGATCCTTTCTGCCCTGGAGATTATCGCCAAGAAGCAGGTCAAAGACCTGCGCCGTGTACTCCGCGTCGGTGGGCAGTACCTTTATGAGCCTGCGCGTCTCCGGATTCATCGTGGTCATCCACATCATCTCGGGGTCGTTCTCACCGAGTCCCTTCGAGCGCTGAACGGTGTACTTTTTGCTCCCGAGCTCATCGCAGATATCGCTTTTTTCCTTGTCGGTGTATGCAAACCACGTCTTTTCGCCGCAGTTTATCTCATAGAGCGGGGTTTCTGCAATGTAGACCCTGCCCTCATCGATGAGCTTCGGCGTGAGGCGGTAGATCATCGTCAGAATGAGAGTTCGGATCTGATAGCCGTCGTAGTCGGCATCGGTGCAGATTACTACCTTTGACCAGCGCAGATTGTCGATGTCAAAGGCATTGAGGTCGGTTTTCTTTATCTGCTTGACGTCCACGCCGCAGCCGAGAACCTTTATGAGGTCGGTTATAATTTCGCTCTTGAATATGCGCGCGTAGTCCGCCTTGAGGCAGTTGAGTATCTTGCCGCGCACGGGCATGATGCCCTGATACTCCGCGTCGCGGCTGAGCTTGACGGCTCCGAGAGCTGAATCGCCCTCGACTATGTAGAGCTCGCGGCGGGAAACGTCCTTTGTGCGGCAGTCGACGAACTTCTGCACGCGGTTAGCGATGTCAATGTTGCCGGAGAGCTTCTTTTTGATGTTGAGCCTCGCCTTTTCAGCCTGCTCGCGGCTGCGCTTGTTGACGAGCACCTGCTCAGCAACTCTGTCCGCCTCCGCCTTGTTCTCAATAAAGTAGACCTCGAGCTTCGAGCGGAAGAACTCGGTCATCGCGTCCTGAATGAACTTGTTGGTGATAGCCTTCTTCGTCTGATTTTCATAGCTTGTCTGCGTTGAGAAGCAGTTCGTGACGAGGATAAGGCAGTCCTGAATGTCCTGAAAGCCGATTTTGGATTCATTTTTCTGATATTTGTTCTGGCTCTTGATATAAGCGTCAAAGGCGCTGACGAAGGCGCTGCGCGCCGCCTTTTCGGGCGAGCCGCCGTGCTCAAGCCAGGAGGAGTTGTGGTAATACTCGATTCTGTTTACCTTGTTTGAAAAGCAGAAGGCAGCGGAGAGCTTTACCTTGTATTCGGGCTTGTCCTCGCGGTCGCGGCCCTTGCGCTCGGCCTCAATGAAATAGGGCTGCGTCAGACCGCCCTCGCCCTCGATTTCAGCTACATAGTCGGTTATGCCGTTCTCGTAGATATACTCGGTGGTCTCAAATTTACCGCCGACCTGATTGCGGAAAACGAAGCGGATTCCGGCGTTCACGACAGCCTGCTTTTTGAGAATGTCCGCGAAGTAATCCGCCGGAATGTCGGTGTCGGTAAAGACCTCCTTATCGGGCTTCCAGCGGGTGAGAGTGCCGGTGCGGCGGCCGGAGAACGGCTCCTCGCTGAGTCCGCCGATATTTTTGCCCTTTTTGAAGTGGAGAGAGTATTTCTTGCCGTCGCGCCAGATGGTCACGTCCATATATTCCGAGGAGTACTGCGTCGCGCAGGCGCCGAGACCGTTCAGACCGAGGGAGTATTCATAGTCGCCGCCCTCTGCGTTGTTGTACTTGCCTCCGGCGTAGAGCTCGCAGAAAACGAGCTCCCAATTGTAGCGTTTTTCCTTCGGGTTCCACGCAACCGGACAGCCGCGGCCCTGGTCCTCGACCTCGATGGAGCCGTCAGAGTATTTCGTCAGCGTAATAACAGAGCCGTGACCCTCGCGCGCCTCGTCTATGGAGTTTGAGAGTATCTCAAAGGCGGAGTGTTCGCAGCCCTCAAGGCCGTCCGAGCCGAAGATCACGCCCGGGCGCTTGCGAACGCGGTCTGCGCCCTTTAAGCTCGTTATCGAATCGTTGCCGTAGTCGTTCTTTGCCATAAAAATCACCATTTCACAATATATAGGGAGATTAACAATCTATTTTACCATATTTATTGTTATTATTCAAGCAAAAACCGCATATTTTCTAATATGAAAAGGTTTATAAATATCTGTACATCGATAGCCGGCTCGGTCGGCACGGGAAATATATTCGGCGTGGCGATCTGCATCGCGGCAGGCGGCCCGGGCGCTGTGCTGTGGCTGTGGGTGAGCGCCATAATCGGCATGGCGGTAAAAGGCACGGAGGTGCGCCTCGGCGTTCGGTACGGCGGCGCGATGGGTTATATGGGCGAGCGTGCGGCGAGGGTATTTGCGGCGCTCATTTTGTTCTCGTCGATGACAGTCGGCGGTGCGGTGCAGGTCGGGGCAATGACCGAGGCACTGCGGCCGATGGGCGCGAGCTTTCTCGTTCCGCTCACTTTGCCGTTTCTCGCGCTCATTATGAGCAGACGGCGCGGCAGGGCTCTCGCACTTTTAACTCCGGTGATGGCGATTATATACCTTGCCGCGGCGTGGTATGTTATATTCGTTCACAGAGAGGACATCCTTCCTGCGCTTGCGGAAATCTTCCGATCGGCGCTGACGCCGCGCGCCGCGATAGCCGGACTGACGAAGGGAATGATGAGCCACGAAGCAGGGCTCGGCACCGCCGCACTCGCGCACTCTGACGGAGAGGGAAAGGCGATAGACGGCGCAATCGAGGTCGCGGCGGATACGCTGGTAGTCAGCACTGCGACGGCGCTCATGCTGCTCACCACCGGCGAGAGCACGCCTCTCGCGGCGCTCGCTACGGCGATACCGATGGCGAGCGAGGTGCTTGCTGCATCGATTTTGCTCTTTGCGTTCTCCTCGGTGCTGAGCTGGCAAAGCTACGGCGAAAAGTGCGCGGATTATCTGAAAATAGACAGTAAAGCCTATATATTAGCCTTTTCCGTTCTCCTTGCGCCGCTCTCGCTTCTGCCGGTAGACCTTGCCGCTGCATTGAGCGACCCCGTGAATATTGCGCTCGCTTCGGTCAATATCCTTGCAATGATAAGAAAATGCCGGTCAGATCGCTGACCGGCATCAGAATGTACACAAAAAGCGTTGGATAAAGGAGGCGGGGATCTGTGAAGGGGCCGGCCAAGAGGCCCCTTCACGTCGCATAGCCCGCCCGCAGGCGTCATATTTTGCACTCAGAGAGCGCAAAATATGTTCGATGCGGAGACCCTGTCGACGCATCGATGCCGGTCAGATCGCTGACCGGCAATAATATTATTCAACTATATCTTCACCGACGGTGTAGATATTACCCGCGCCGACGGTGAGAATCATATCTCCGGGACGGGCGTCGCGCTTCAGCGCCTCCTTAAGGGAGTCGAAGGAAGCGTAATACTCCGCGTTCGGAAGCCTATCCGCTATGTCCTTCGAGCTTATGCCGATGGTGTTAGTCTCGCGCGCGGCATAGATCTCGGCAAGATAGACCTTGTCGGGGCGGCTGAGCTCCGCAACAAAATCGTCAAAAAGCGCCTTCGTGCGCGAATAGGTATGCGGCTGGAAAGCAACAAGCACGCGGTTCTCCTTGAGGGGGAGAACGGCGTCAAGCAGGGCTTTAAGCTCCTGCGGGTGGTGCGCGTAATCGTCGTAGACTGAAGCGCCGTTATACGAGCCCTTGTATTGAAAGCGCCTCTCAGCGCCGCCGAAATCGCTGAGGCCCGCGCTGACCGCCTCGCCGGGAACTCCGAGCACCCAGGCGCTCGCCGCGGCGGCAAGAGCGTTCTTTACGTTGTGAATACCCGGAACGCGGACAGTCACGCGGCAGTATTTTTCACTGTCCACATAAACGTCAAACTCGCTCGTAACGCCCTTTGTGACAATATTTTCGGCGCGAACGAACGCTTTTTCACCGAGACCGAACCATATTACGCGGCGGTCTATGCCCTTGAGCGCGTCGACGGTGTTCTCGTCGTCAATATTGGCAACTACAACGCCATCCTTCTCCGGAACAAGCTCGGCAAAGCGGCGGAAGGACTTTTTGATGGCCTCAAGCCCGCTGAAATAGTCGAGGTGATCCTCATCGACGTCAAGAATGACGGCGACGGTGGGGAAGAACGAGAGGAAGGAATCGTAATACTCACAGCTCTCCAGAACGATCGTACTGCCCTCGCCGACGCGGTAGCCGGCATGGAGCAGAGGGAGCGTTCCGCCGATCATTACGGTCGGGTCAACGCCGGCCGCCATCATGATATGAGTCGCCATCGAGGTGGTCGTGGTCTTGCCGTGGGTGCCGGCAATGCAGAGAGCATTTTTGTAGCGCTTCATGATAACGCCCCACGCCTCGGCACGCTCGAAAACGGGAATGCCAAGCTCGTGCGCGCGGACGATCTCGGGGTTATCGTCCCTCGCAGCGGCGGTACGGATGATGAAGTCCGCGCCCTCGACGTTTTCGGCTCTGTGGCCGATGCAAACTGTAACTCCGCTATTTCGCAGGTCGTCAATGACCGCGCTCTCGCGAATATCGCTTCCGGTGAGCGGGCAAACCCCGACGAGCACCTTCGCAAGCGGCGACATACTTACCCCGCCTATGCCGATGAGGTGCGCTCTCTTCCCGGAGAGAATCAAATTTTGAAGCTCGGTAAATCTATCCATAATCAGAACCTTATTTCTTGAAATCAAACACGCAATAGATTATAATACCGATTAAGGAAGATTACAACCAGAAATTTTCAGTTTTTTAGGGTAATTATGATGAAAAAACCGCCTGAATACGCTCTTAATATACTCCGCCGGCTCGAAAATGCAGGGTACGGCGCATATCTTGTCGGCGGCGGCGTCCGCGATATGCTCCTCGGCCGCAGACCGAAGGACTGGGATGTTACGACCTCCGCGCTCCCGGAGGAGACCGCGAGCATCTTCCGCAGCCATAAAATGACCGGCGCGGAGTTCGGCACCGTCACTGTAAAAAGCGGCCGCCGCTGGTGCGAGGTGACGACTCACCGCGTGGACGGGGAGTATCTCGACAGCCGCAAGCCCTCGAACGTAAAATTTGTCAAAAGCGTGGAGACCGACCTTGCGCGCCGTGACTTTACAGTTAACGCTATCGCCTATGGGCTCAGAGGTGAATTTGTCGACCCCTATGGCGGAAGGAATGACCTTGATGCCCATATTCTTCGCACAGTCCGCAACCCGGACGTGCGCTTTCAAGAGGACGCTCTGCGTATGCTCCGGGCCCTGCGCTTTTCAGCGGAGCTTGGATTTGAAATCGAGGCTGACACACTCACCGCTATTCGAAGAAACGCCGCTCTTGTAGAAAAAATCTCAAACGAGCGAATTGCCTCGGAGCTTGGAAGAATGCTTATGAGCAACCGCCCGGAGATGATTTCTGATTGCATAGAGCTTGGCATTTTCAGCCGGTATGACATTCAGAACGGCGATTTCCGATATATAAAAAGGCTTCCTAAGGAAGAAACTGTCCGCTGGGCAGCCTTTGCAGAGATTTCCGGCGGCGGGAGAGAGGTGCTGAAGGCGCTTCATCTGCCGAAGAGGATTTTTAACAGCGTTGAATAAAAAAATCCCTCACCGAAAAGGTGAGGGATAAATTATACTCATTAAAGAGCGGCCTTTGCGACCTTGACGAGCTCTGCAAATGCCTCGGGCTCGTGGATAGCCATCTCGGAGAGCATCTTGCGGTTCATGTCGATGCCGGCGAGCTTGAGACCGTGCATAAAGGTGGAGTAGTTCATGCCGTTAGCCTTGACGCCTGCGGAAATGCGGGTGATCCAAAGCTTGCGGAAGTCACGCTTCTTCTGCTTGCGTCCGATGTAAGCATAGGTGAGGGACTTCATAACGGCCTGATTAGCCATCTTGAAGTGCTTGGACTTGGCTCCCCAGTAACCCTTTGCGAGTCTAAGGGTCTTGTTTCTTCTTTTGCGCGTCATCATCGCGCCCTTGATTCTTGCCATTTTTCGGTCCCTCCCTTATTTGTACAGGATCATGCGCTTGATAGCGGCCTCGTTGGTGACGTCAGCGTATGCACCCTTGCGAAGTCCTCTTTTGCGCTTAGTGGTCTTTTTGTTGAGAATGTGGCTCTTGAAAGCGTGAGCTCTCTTTACCTTGCCGTTTTTGGTGAGATTGAATCTCTTCTTTGCCCCGGAGTGGGTCTTGATCTTAGGCATAATTATTGCTCCTTCCAATAAATATTTTACTTTGTGGGTTTGGGGGAGAGGAATATCGACATATTCCTGCCCTCAAGCTTCGGCGCCTTATCGAGCACCGCGACTTCCTTGAGGGAGTCAGCGAAGCGGTTAAGAAGCTCCTCGCCGATGGCGGTGTGCGCCATTTCGCGGCCGCGGAAGCGGATGGTGACCTTTAGGCGGTCTCCGTCCTGCAAAAACTTTGAACCGTTGCGAAGCTTCGTGTTGAAGTCGTTATCACCGATACCGGGACTCATTCTGATTTCCTTGACCTCGATAACGTGCTGATTCTTTCTTGCCTCGCGCTCACGCTTGGCCTGCTCGAAGCGGAACTTTCCGTAGTCCATAAGGCGGCATACGGGAGGAACTGCCTGCGGGGAAATCTTGACGAGATCGAGCTCATGCTCTATGGCGACCTTCAGCGCCTCCGCACCGGACATAATGCCGAGCTGCGCGCCGTCCTCACCGATGAGCCGCACTTCCTTATCGGTTATCTCTTCGTTCAGTTCATGTTCTACAGTAGCGATTTTCATACACCTCCGTGAAAATATAACAAAAAATGGACGCCGGAAAACGGCATCCACACGCACTGAGAGCGCACTCTCAAAAGTGTTGACCCGGCGCGATCACAGTCGGCACAGGTGAGGAAAACCGCTTCCTTCTTCTTTTTGCTCTGTGATTATAACGCGGAAAGGGCGGATTGTCAAGCACTTTTTCTGATTTTTCCTTGCTTTCGGGACGCCTTTATGCTACTATTGAGCCATAGATATAATGAGGAGGGGTAACTGTGGATAAAATGCCTCACGGTCAGTACTACCAAAACAGATACAATAACGATACCATGTATTCTCAGCAGTACGGAAACTCTCAGCAGTACTCACAGCAAATCGGCAATCCTCAGCAGTATTCTCAGCAGTACGGCGCTCAGCCGCAGTACACGCAGAACTATTATCAGCCTCCGATAACGGCGGAGTCTCTTCCCGAAAACCTCAGACCGCTTTCACCGTGGGCGTACATAGGCTACGGTATTCTGATGGGCATTCCGCTCGTCGGCTTTATCTGCATGCTCGTGTTCTCATTTTCGTCCTCCGGCAATATCAATCGCCGCAACTACGCGAGAAGCTTTCTGTACCTTATGATCATCGGCGTCGTGCTAACGATAGCCGCCGCGGTAATCATGGCAGCGCTCGGCGTCAACATCAGCAATATGCGTTATTATTGATTAACCTCTCCCGCCGCCGTGCGGGAGATTTTTTCAGAAGGTGATATTATGAGAAGGACAGCTATTATTTTCATACTCATCTGCGCGCTCCTGACATCCTGCACCGCACCTGCGCCCGCGCCGAAAACAGAAGAGCCGGACGCTCCTGCTATCGAAGCGCCCGCCAAAGAGCCAGCACCGGAGCCCGCGCCCGAGCCTGCTCCGGCGCCGGAATCACACGAAACGGAGACGATCATACCCGAGGTGCGCTCAAACGGCGGATACTTCGTCGGAGTCGGCGATAAGATATGGTTCCGCCATTATCTCGATGAGAGCTATGACAGCACTGTTCTCTTTGCCGGCTTCACAGATACCGAGAGCGCGGGCGAGAGCGACCTGTGGTACTACGATACAAAGGGCGACGCCCTTGTGGACGCACTGCCGGATTACGGCGGGATCGGCGGACTCTGGTACTCCGGCGACGGCTTTTTCATCCGGCGGCACAATTCAGAGGGAACGGGCCTGTATCACCTCGACCTTGACGGCAAGGTCAAGTATTGGGGCGAATACGACGTCTGCGGCGCGTCGGACGATACGCGCTGTGTTGCGGTCAAGGGCTGGATAGACAATACCTGCAAATGCGCGATCATAAAGGACGCGAAAGAGGAGATACCGCTCGCGATCGACAGCTACCGCGTGAACTTCGCCGGATTTGCAGGAGCTCATAGCCTCTGGCACGTTGACGGGAGCATCTTCAGCGCGGATAATGACACCGGCGAGCTTATAAAGATCGGCGATCTGCCGGCGCCGGAGTACGATATCTATTCCGCTGAGCTCGGAGAGCCGGTCATCGACGGCGACACGTTCTACGTTCTTCTCGGCTGGTACGCAGGAACGGGGCATTTCCTGCAGGACTGCGCGCTTCTCACGGGAAACGCCGCAGAGGAGGGGTCGCTTCACGAGATCGAACTCAGTGAGGGAAGCTACTATGAGCGCCCGTATCTTGACTATAACGCCGCGACAAAAACGCTCAGCATTGTCGAGAAGTACGATGGGCTCGTTGAGCTTTCGGAGGTGATGGACGGCGACCTCATTCTCTGGACTGATTCTGAAAACAGCATGACCCTCATCGAGAACTTCATCCCCGAAACGCCGTACGAGGAGGGCGGATATTTCATCCAGTGCGCGGAGAGAATAGGCGACGCAGTGTATATGACCGTCGCGGGCGCTGTACGCGAGCCGGAGGAGGACATAGGCTGGCGCACGGCGTACAGTCTTACGCACATGACGTATCTGCGCGTTCCGGTACGCGAGGGCGCGGAGCCGGAGTATTTCTTTGAGGACGGCTATATCGTGAGCGATATGGACGATGTTCTCTACGCCTTTACCGGCGCATGGGTGCCGGTGGTATCAGAGGCAGAGGGCGACAGAAGCCCGGTAAACGCATCGCCGGAGGATGGAATATTCATCCTCGATAACGGCACTATAACAGTCAGGCTCGGCGAGTATGAGAATGTTTTTAAGTTTACTGAACCGATGTGGCTCGGAACTTACACCCTCATAGGCAAAAGCGATAACGGCGAAACCTGCTGCTGCTTTTTCAATGACGACTATATGTGGTGTACAGTGCGCGAGAACTACGGCGATGAATCGTCAAGCTGGTCTGTCGGCTGCAAATAAAAAACGAGGGAACCCCAACCGGGTTCCCTCGAATTGTATTACTCCTCGACCGGGCTGAAATCGTCCTTGCCGACTCCGCAGAGCTCGCAGGCGAAATCATCGGGAAGATCCTCCCACTTAACGCCGGTCTCCTCCTCGTCATAGATCCAGCCGCAGACATTGCATACGTATTTCATAGTAAAGCCCTCCTTATTTATATTGGGTAGCATCAGTATAATTGAAAACCGCGGGTAATGCAAGATTTATTTTCTGATTTCAAAAAGAGCGGACGGGCTGACGCTCAGCTTATCTGAAACTGCAAATACAATATCAAGCGAAACGGCTAAGCAATGTTGAGCCCTGATTGTTTATATTTTTCAAGCTGAGAAATATCCATAAATTATCACCGGATATATTTTACCCCGCAATATAAAAACATACGACAACATAGCAGGTTGCAAACGAAGCGATAACAATGCTTGTGAGACTTTTCGGGGATGATGTCCCCGCCGCAATGTTTATTTGCACTCCTCGATAAGTCTTTCGTTGAGGTCGCGGAGAGCTTCCGGCGGAATCTTCAGAACGGCGCGGTCGAAGGTGAAAAAGCCGTTAGTCTCGTCCTCAACATCAGAGACCTGCGTGTACACAGCAGCGCAGAGGCCTTGCGGTACGAGCGGGAGAAGCTCCTTTTCGTAGACGCTTCTGAGTGCCGCCGCGAGAGCCTCGGGCGAGGTGTAATCGCGGTAGGAATAGGTCTTTTGCAGGTTTGCGCTGTGCTCTGCGACCTTGTAGCTGTAACCGCCGAACTCGGAGATAAACTGCGCTCTGTCGCTGAATGTGCCGAGGTGCTGAGTGTCGAAATAGGTGTGTATGGAATCGACGTCGCTCTTCTCCATCTGAAACCAGCCGGATGCGGAGTCGACAAAGCGCGTGGAGTCAAGCTTCTTGAGCGCGGTATAGCACGCGTCGGGCTCAAATTCGCCCCAGCCCTCGTTGAAAATCGTCCAGAGGCAGATAGACGGGTGATTCGTCAGCGCGCGCACTGTCGCGCCCATATCGCGCATAAAAACGGCTCTCTGCGTTCTGTCGGTGTTGCGGCCCGCCATCAGAGCGGGATTTTTTATGCCAACCGTCGGCATAGCGGTGTCGAGCGCGTAGTTGTACTTGCCGGAGCTGACCATGTCCTGAAATACCACCATGCCCAGCTTGTCGCAGAGGAAATAGAACCACTCCGGCTCAATTTTGATGTGCTTGCGAAGCGTATTGAAGCCGAAGGCGCGCATAGTGGAGATGTCCTTCTCAAAGAGCGCCGGGGAGGCGGGGGTATAGAGCCCGTCCGACCAGTACCCCTGGTCGAGAACTCCGGAGAAGAAGTACGGTTTGCCGTTCAGACACAGCCGCTTGTCCTTGATCTCCAGTGTGCGCAGACCGAAGTAGCTTTTTACCTCGTCCTCGCCGCTTTTTATCGTGAAATCGTAAAGCCTCGGATTCTCCGGAGACCACAATTCCGGCTCCTCCGGCTCAATGCGGCACCTGCCGCCCTCAATGGGGTACTCGGCTCCCTCGCAGATCGCAACGCCGCTCTCGATTCCTATGCACTCTATGTCAACGCCCTCTTCATCGGGAGTCATCACAAGGCGGCGGAGGTAAGTCTCCGGCACCGGCTCGAGCCACACCGTCTGCCATATTCCGCTGCACGGCGTGTACCACATTCCGCCGCGCTTAACTCTCTGCTTGCCCCAGGCGTGGCGGTAGTCGAGGTCGTTTATTACGCGCACCTCGAGCGTGTTCTCGCCATTTTTAATGAGGCGCGTTATGTCGCAGGCAAAGGGGAGATAGCCGTTGTCGTGATGCCCCGCCTTGAGGCCGTTTACAAAGACGTCGCAGAGGCGCATAACGGCGCCGAAGCGCAGTATAACGCGACCCGACCAGTCCTCGGGTACCTCAAAGGTGCGGGTATAGGTGATCTTCTCACCGATTTTCGGCGCGCCGTGAACTCCAGAGAGCGCCGACTCGAGCGGGAAGGGCACTCTCGCCCTGTCGCGGTAGACTCCCCACGAAATATCCCACACTCCGTTCAGACAAAGCCACTTATCCCTGCGCATCTGCGGGCGCGGATAGAGCTCCCACGGCACGTCCGGCAGATTTTTACCCTCTTCTGTAAAAAGCGTTTTAAGCATAGTATGCACTTTCCTCAATCATAGAGATGTATTTTTCACGGGTGAGTATGTATTCCCTTGTCGGCGCGGAGGTTCCGGACACGGTTTTGAACTCGGCGTTCTTCACAAATTCAAAGCCGCACTTTTCAATCACGCGCCTCGAGCGAGTATTGAACTCATAGTGACCGCAGTTCAGAAAGTCCAGCTCCTCCATCTCGAAGAGGTACTGTATAACGGCGGCGACAGCCTCGGGCATCAGCCCCTGACCCCAGTAATCCTTGCTGAGGACGTATCCGATTCTGCGGCCAGGCTTGTCGGCGTACTCGGGAAACAGCGCCTCGTCGTACTCCTCAACGCCGACGGAGCCGACAGCCTTGCCGTCGAGGTCGATGCAGAAAGTCTTTTTGCCTGAAATGAATTTATCCAAAATCTCTTTTGACTCTTCAATGCTCCCGTGATGCCTCCAGCCCGCCATCTCGCCCACGCCCTCGACCGAGGCGTACTCGTAAAAATCTTTGAGGTCGCTCTCGCGCCACTCACGGAGATAAAGCCGCGCGGTGAAAAGCTCGACACCGGTGATATCTATCGGTTTGTTCACTCAGACCACTCCTTTTAATGTGATTATACATTAATTTTGCGCTTTTTCAAGTGGACAAACGGGGAAGAAGGGAGTAAAATGGGCGTATTCCGAAGGAGATGACTTTTTTGTTCAACAAGCACGACATAACGAGAAACGAATTTATGCTCACAGGCCCCCTCGCGCACCACGGCTACGACTGGTGGTGGCACTCCTTTACGGGTGTTGACGCCGAGACCGGCGAGGAGAAGCCGTTTTTCATTGAGTTTTTCACGATAAACCCCGCGCTCGGCGGCGCAAAGCCCGTGTTCGGGCAGACGGACGCGCACGAAAAGCCCTCGTATCTGATGGTAAAATGCGGCGCGTGGGGCGAGGGGAAGTGCCAGCTTCACCGCTTTTTCGCGTGGAACGACGTAACGCTCACCAAGGGCGCGCCCTACCGCATTGAGGCGGGGGACTGCGTTGCCGCGGAGGATATGCTCATAGGCTCGGTCGATATTACGCCGGAGGCGGCGCGCTCTCACCCGGAGTGGATGTGCGACGCGGGCAGTATGCGATGGGAGCTGAGAGTGGAGAAGGACATTGCCTTCAACGTCGGCTACGGCGCCTCGAAGCCCATGCGAGACGCCGAGGCGTTTCAGATGTACTGGCACGCGGAGGGGATGAAGACCCGCTACTCCGGCACCGTTACGCTTAACGGCAGGCAGTACATAGTCACGCCGGAGCGCAGCTTCGGCTACGCCGACAAGAACTGGGGGCGCGACTTTACAAGCCCGTGGGTGTGGCTAAGTTCGTGTTCGCTCAGAAGCAAAAAGACCGGCGAGGAGCTTCAAAACAGCGTTTTCGACATCGGCGGCGGCAGACCGAAGATTTACTTTGTTCCGCTCGACAGAAGGCTCCTCGGCGTTATGTACTACGAGGGCAGGGAGTACGATTTCAACTTCTCAAAGCTGCACCTTATGGTAAAGACCGATTTCTCGTTCGAGGAAACGGAAGGCGAGGTTATATGGCACGTCCGGCAGGAGAATATCCACGCCGTTATGGAAACGGAGATACGCTGTCTGAAATGCGATATGCTCCTTGTGAACTATGAGGCGCCGGACGGCACAAAGCGCCATAACCGCCTCTGGAACGGCGGAAACGGTCGCGGAACGGTGAAGCTCTGGGATAAAACGCCGGGCGGACTGAGCCTCGTCGACGAGATAGAATGCACCCGCGTGGGCTGTGAATACGGAGAATACGGGGAGTGAGAAAATGAAAAGAGAGCTTTTTGTGAAGATAGTCGCCTGCGTTCTCGCGGCGCTTATGGTGCTCAGCGTAGTTCCGATGCTGTTTGTACGATAACAATCGCACAGGCGATTATTATATTTGATTCAAGTCCTTTTTCTCGCCGCTAAAGCGGCAACCGAAAAAGATGACAAATTATAAAGCTCCGTGCCGATAAAAAGCACGGAGCTTACTTATTACTTGCAGGGGCGGTGAGCGCCGCAGCGTGAAGAAAATGTGCCGGTGGCACATTTTTAGCGTAGGCCGCAGCGGCTGCGCCGCGAGGAGGGAAGTAACGGCGCCCCTACTTTAATCCTCGCCGAGCTTTTCGAGCGTATAGCTGGTTACGCCGCTCTTTATAAGACCGCACGCAGCTTTTATGCCCTTTTCCGGTACGTTGCCTCAAGCAACGCCGTCATCAGCGCGATGAGAACGATCAGAAATGCCGGCATTACCAAAAGCCCGAAAAACGAAGAGACGAGCCCGAGAAGCGGCGGCATAAAGGTAGAGCCGAGATAGGCCGAAGCCATCTGAACTCCGATTATCGCCTGCGAGTTCTCCGCGCCGAAAGAGGCGGGCGTGGAGTGGATTATGCTCGGATAAACCGGCGCGCAGCCGAGCCCGATGACGACAAGTCCGGCGAGTGTAAATATCTCCGGCAGATTATTTATTGAGATGAGCGCAGAGCCGACGGCGATTATGCCCGTTCCGAGGCGGATCATATTCCGGTCTCCGACTGAGTCCGAAATAAACCCTGCGAAAAAGCGGCCGACAGTCATGCCGATGAAAAAGAGCGAGGCAAATGCGGCGGCGCGCGACGGCTCCATCCCGGTCTTCTCTATGAGATAGGAGGCGCTCCAGAGCATACAGATGCTTTCAGCGCCGCAGTAGCACAGAAAGCCCGCAAGCAGAGTCGGCACGCCGCGAATTCTTAGCGCACCGGAGACTCCGACCGTCCGCTCGCCCTTTTCGGCGCACTTCGGGTCTGCGTTTACCCTCCACAGCGGCAGCGAGAGCGCAACAACGGCGGCGATCACGAGCTGAACAGCGCCTACGGTGCGGTAGCCTGTCTGCCATACCGAAACGCTGAGCGCGAGGCTCATAACGCAGGGGCTGACGATTGTGCCGACGCCCCAGAAGCAGTGCAGCCAGCTCATGTGCTTTGAGGAGTAGTGCAGCGCGACATAATTATTCAGCGCGGCGTCGATGGAGCCGGCGCCGAGACCATAGGGAATTGCGAACGCGATGAGCATCGGAAAGCTTATTGATATCGAAAAGCCCAACATCGCAAGGGCGGTGATGATTATGCTGAAAAGCGTGACGTACTTCACGCCGAAGCGCTTTGTGAGCCGCTCGGAGAGCAGGCTCGAGATGACCGTTCCCACGGAGATGACCATCGTGACTACGCCTGCCCAGGAGAGCGGAACGCCGAAGAATTCGTGCATGACCGGCCAGCCCGCGCCGAGCAGAGAATCGGGCAGTCCCAGAGATATGAATGCGAGGTAGATAACTGCGAGGAGCAAGAGGTACATTATTTCTCCTCCAGACCTCTGAATTGGAGCTCGTAGAGCTGAGAGTAGACGCCGCCCTGCGCCATCAGCTCGCTGTGGCTTCCGCGCTCTACGATTTTTCCGCCGGTGACAACCGCTATCTCGTCTGCACCGCGGATGGTACTGAGACGGTGGGCGACTACTATGGCGGTGCGGCCCTTCATGAGCTCATCGAGCGACTCCTGAATGAGCATTTCGGTGGTGTTGTCAAGCGCGCTCGTTGCCTCGTCGAGAATGAGTATCGCCGGGTCCTTGAGGAATACGCGCGCAATGCTCATGCGCTGCTTCTGACCGCCGGAGAGCTTCACTCCGCGCTCGCCGATGGGCGTATCATAGCCCTCCTCGAGCGCCATTATATCGTCGTGTATGTTAGCGCGCTTCGCCGCGGCGATTATCTCCGCCTCGGTAGCGTCCGGTCTGCCATAGAGAATGTTCTCGCGCACAGTGCCGGAGAAGAGGAAAACGTCCTGCTGTACTATGCCTATCTGACGGCGCACAGAGTCCATCGTGAGGGTTCTGAGGCTCTTTCCGTCGATGAGGATATCTCCGCCGCCGTTCGGGAGCTTGTAAAAGTTCGGCAGAAGGTGGCAAAGCGTGGTCTTGCCGCCGCCGGAGGGGCCGACGAGGGCGAGCTTTTTGCCCGGCTCGATGTGCAGATTTATGCCTCGAAGCACCTCGCGCGAGCCGTTATAGGAGTAGCTTACGTCGCGGAATTCTATCTCACCTCTGACGTTAGTCAGAGGCTCGGCTCCCGGCGCGTCCTCCTCGGGCTTCTCATCCATGATTTCTGCAAAGCGCCGAAAACCGCTCACGCCGTTCTGAAACTGCTCCATAAACTGAATGAGCGTCGTGACCGGGTTTATGAAGAGGTTTACAGAGACGATAAAGGTGGAGTAATCGCCGAAGGTTATGCGCCCAGCGTAGAGAAAGAGACCTCCGGCAATGAGGATAAAGACGTTGAAAATATCTGTCACAAACGAGGTCGAGGAGTGAAACTTCGCCATCGCCTTGTAGGCGGCGCGCGAGGCGGAGACGAACTGATCGTCGCCGACCTTGAACTTTCTGACCTCGGTCTCAGAGTTGACGAACGCCTTTGTGACGCGGATGCCGGTGACGGAGGATTCGACCGCGGCGTTTATTGTCGCGTTGGACCTGCGGCGGTCGTCGAAAGCCTTTTTCATGCCCTTGCGGTAGTGTACCGACACGAAAACGAGGATGGGCACGCAGGCGAAGATTATGAGCGTCAGCACCCAGTCTATGGAGGCGAGGTAGGTAAACGAGAGGATTATCATAACGCTGCTGATGAGCAGGTTCTCGGGGCCGTGGTGCGCAAGCTCCGCGACCTCAAAAAGGTCGCTCGTTATCCTCGTCATTATGCGCCCGGTCTCGTGATTGTCGTAGAACGAGTAGGGCAGGCGCTGGAGGTGAGAGAAAAGGTCGCGCCGCATCTGACTCTGCATGCGCACGCCAATGACGTGGCCGTAATACTGCACGAAGTACCTGAGGAGCATACGGATGGTGTAGAGCACGAGCACCGAAACGCCGGAAATGACGATGGCGGCGTACTGCCTCTCGGGTATGTAGATATTGAGCATATTGCGGGTCATAACCGGGTAGACCATGCCGATAACGCTTATAAAGAGCGAGGCGAGCATATCGCCGGCCAGCATAAGCTTGTGGGGCTTGTAGTAGTTAAGAAAGCGCTTGAATAAATCCATGGGTTCTCCTCTTTCACAGTAGTCTCTTCATTTTAAGCTTTCATAGCGGCAAAATCAAGCGTTTTTCGGCTAAATTGTACCTTGAAACTGTGGCGCTGTTTGTGGTATGCTCTATGGGAACTTTAAGCTTTGGAGGAAGTAATGACACAAAAGGAAATAGGCGAGCTTCGGCGGCATTTCAGACCCGACAGGCTCGCAATAGGCAGAATATACGGCTGCTACGTCAATACCCGCAAGGAAATAATCAGCTACATAGACGAGCCGTTGTCGCTCATGCCGCAGTCCGAGCAGGAGAAGTATATTGCGCTTCTCAAAAAGAGCATCTCCGGAGGGATAGATAAAAACCTCATCGACATAGTCTTCTCGACCGAGCAGGTTCGCGGCGGCGATGAGCACGCGCTGCTTATGGCGATGAGACAGAGTAAGCTTCAGGACAAGGACGCGCGCGAGGAGTTTTTCCGCCGCGTTATCGACTCGACCGATATGGGCGACTCAAACTACGTCATTCTGATCGCCCACGATACCTACGACGTTCCGAAAAAAGCGAAGGACGGAGAGGAAATCGGCTCCGACAGCGTTTACAGCTATCTTGTATGCGCCGTCTGTCCGACGAAGGAGCTGAAGGCTGAGCTGCAGTTCTTCCCGGGCGACAATGAATTCCACACCACCGCCTCGGGTCAGATAATTGCGCCGACGGAGCTCGGCTTTATCTTTCCGGCGTTCGACCGGAGGGCTGCGAACATCTATAACGCTCTTTTCTTTACCCGCCGCTCAAACGATATCCACCCCGACTTCATTCAGGGCATTTTCAATACCGAGGTGCTTCCCTCGGCGCAGGAGCAGCGGGAGAGCTTTGAGAGAGTGCTGACGGAAACACTTGAGGATGAGTGTGATTTCAGCGTTGTGCAGACGGTGAACGGCCGCCTCGGCACGGAGCTTGCAGCGCACAAGGAGGCGAAGATACCCGAGCCGCTGAGCTATACTGCGGACGAGCTCGGCGATATTCTTCTCGATTCCGGCGTAAGCGAGGAGAGAGTCGAGCGCTTCACGGCGGCGTGCAGAGAGGTTCTCGGCGAGGGCGCTTCAATAAAGCCGGAGAACGTCATCGACGGCAAGAAATTTACAGTCAAATCCGGCGACCTTACGGTCAGCGTAACTCCGACTGAGAGCTTTCTTCTCGAAACGCGCGAGGTTGACGGCAGAAAGTATCTCTTGATCCCCGTCGGCTCGACGGTCGAGGTCAACGGCATGGAAATAAAAATTTAACGGAGGGCAGTATGGAAAAAGATATTCTTTTCGGTAAAAAATGGGCTGTCTGCGGCGACAGCTTCTCAAACGGCGACTTCTCCGGCGCGCCTGACGGAGTCCCGACCTTCAAAGAGGGGCGGTTTGCCGGCAGAGCCAAAACCTATGGCTTCCTTATAGCCGAGCGCACCGGAATGGAGATACAGCATCTTGCTATGGGCGGTATGACGATGGCGACCCCGTCCGACGCGGACTTTCACAACACGTTCTCCGAGAACTTATACAAGACCATCGACGCCGACGCCGACTACATAACGCTCTACTTCGGCATAAACGACAGCCACCACCGCCCGAAATCCACCGGCGACGACGGCGAAATAAAGGCGGGAACGGTCTACATGGGCACCATTGACGACACCGGCGTCGAGACCTTCTACGGCGCATGGAACACGGTTATGGAGTATCTCATCGCGCACCACCCCTTCGCGCACATCGGCATAATAATCTCGAACGGCTGCGAGACAGAGGATTACCGCTTTGCCGAGATCGCCATAGCAAAAAAATGGGGCGTGCCGTACCTCGACCTCAACGGCGACGAGCGAACACCCTGCATGGGCAGAAGCACGAATCATGAGATACTGAAATCCGTCCGCGACGCGAGAACCCAGGCCTTCGCCGTCGCGCCTCCAAAAAACACGCATCCAAACGCCCGCGCTCACGAGTACGAGAGCCGCTTCATAGAGGCGTGGCTTCGCACGATATAAAATAACGGCTGTGAAGAGCAATTCTTCACAGCCGCTTTTTCAGTTCTGCTTTACCCAGCCGTTGCCGGATTTGCTGGTGGCGGGGAGGCGCTCGCCCTTCTCGATGGTAACAGTGCGTGCGTTCTCAACCTTGCCGCCGCGGGGACCGACCTCAACGTAGGTGCCGGGATCCTGATTATCAGTGCCGGGTTTAATGACGCTTGCGGTGTCCTGAGACTGCTTGGAGCTCTTATTGTTAGACATTTCGGTTATCTCCTTTCAAGTGGATGATCGTAGTATAACCGGAGCTCCTCGTTTTATTCATAAAATTATGCGATCGCCGCGCCGAGCGCTCTGCACCTTTCTGCGGCGTCGTCGTCCGGCGCGTCGTTTGCGATCACGCTCTCGGCGGCGAGGGCGATTCCACTGTCGGCACAGCGCGCCTCCCATGAGCGCATCCATTCGCCGTCACCCCAGCCGTAGGAGCCGAAAAGAGCTACCTTCTTGCCCGCGAGTTTACCCTCGCAGGCTGAGAACATCGGCTCAAATTCGCTCTCCTCAATAACCTCATCGCCCTGCGCCGAGCATCCGAACGCGATGCCGTCAAAGCCGTCGACAAGGTCGGGATCGAAGGCGTCGCAGGAAAAAAGCTCCGCCTCGGCGCCGGCGCTCTGCGCGCCCTCGAGCACGAAATTCGCCATCTGCTCGGTGTTTCCGGTGCCGCTCCAATATACAACTGCAACTTTACTCATTTTATTTTACTCCTTATTGATTATTTACACGCCAGCGCAAGATCTCCGAGGCGCTTTCCGCGCTCGAAGGCTCTGCGATAGCTGACTGTACAGCGCTTAAATCTCTCAAATAGCGCCTCGGCGCTCTCAACGTCGCCGTAGACCTTCCAGAGTCCGCCTGCCTTGGCGTTCTTGCCGCGGTTTTCTATGAAGCCGCGCACGTCCTCGGGCGGGTAGCTGAGAAACAGCCCGATCTCGTGAGGGAAATCGCCGCTCTCGCGCAGGCGGCGTATGAGCCTCGATATACATTTTGAGCTCTCGCGGCTCTCGTATCCGCTCTCTGCGAGAATTTTTGCCGCCTCGGGGTCGTTGAGGTCGAGCTTCAGCTTGTCGGGGCGGTAGAGATATATGAGAGCGCTCGACTGCGAAAAGCGGAGCGGTATGACCCGCAGACCCTTACCGGCGAGCAGGCGATTGAAGTGAGCGATGTCGCAGAGAAGCTCAGACTTCGACTTGTAAAAGGCGTTGAACAGACTGCCGGTCTTGAGCCCCGCCAGCGTCGGCGCGCAGTTATTGATGATGTTTTCCTCTGACATAAGGCTCACCCCCCTGAGGTTAGATATATCTAACTAATAGTTAGTATACTCTAACTCAGCTTGTTTGTCAATAGAAAATTGGGCGCACCCGGAATGGGTGCGCCCAAACAGACTGTAGACAAAAAGGAAAAGCGTTGGATAAAGGAGGCGGGGTTCTGTGAAGGGGCCGGCCGAGAGGCCCCTTCACGTCGCAAACAGGCCCGCAGGCGACATATTTTGCGCTCCGAGAGCGCAAAATATGTTCGATGCGGAGACTTTGTCGACGCATTGATTGGGCGCACCCATAATGGATGCGCCCGAGGCTTATGCTCTTATGATGTTCACGCCGTCGCGCCCCTCGAGAAGATCAGCCTCGCGGCTATGGCAGGTGAAGATAATGACCTGCCTCTCCTCACTGATTTTGGAGAGGAGATCCAGCGCCTCTTTAAGACGCTCGTCGTCAAAGTTCAGAAGCGCGTCGTCGAGGATGATGGGGCAGGGGTCGGAGCCTGTGAGAATCAGCTCGCACATACTGAGGCGCAGGGAGAAATATATCTCGTCGGCCGTGCCCTCTGACAGCGAGAGCACGCTGTGGCCGATATCGTCGCCTGCGCGGCGCGCGAGGGCGTCAAAGCCGCGGTCAAAGCTGAGCTTTTCGTACTGCCCATCCGTGAGCCGCTCAAAATACTCGCCGGCTTTCTTTGAGATGAGCGGACTGAAGCGCGTGGTGAGCGTTGTGTTCGCCTCGCTCAGCGCCTCGTCGGCAAGGGTGAGGGCAGCGTATTTTTCCTCGAGCGCGGCAAGGCGCTCGTCAAGCTCGTCGATGTGCCCGCCGATCACCGCAGGGTCGCCCTTCGTGCCGGCTTCGCCAATGGCAACGTGAAACTCCCTTGTCGCCTCGTTGAGGCTCTCGGTGTTCCGCGCGAGCGCCTTCAGCGTGTCCTCACGGTCACGGAGCGGGGCTTGGATGAATTCATCGGAAACCTCAGGCTCGCCGCCGAACTTTTCCTTCAGCGTTTCGTAAACGCTTCTGAGAGATGCGAGCTCAAACTCCGCTTTTGTCTTTTCCTCAAGCGCCTTTTCGGTCTCGTCGACTAAAAGCGCAATATCCGAACCGCTCTTCGCGTCCGGCACGAATTTGCGAACTGCCTCGACTGCCTTTTCCTCGGCCTCAGCGCTCGCGCGCGCGGCGTCGTCATACTTCGCCCTTGCGGCGTCACGGAGTGCGGTCGCCGGCTCCTCGCTTCTGAGAAGGTGGCAGTAAGCCGCGCAGAGATTTGTAAGCTTGTCGGTGCTCGTCACACCGGCGGCGGACAGAATATCGCTGAGCTCCTTTTCGCTCTTGCCTCCGCCGGGCTTGAAGAGCATCAGAAATACCGCGAGTATGCCGAGCGCCGCCGCGGAGAGAACACCCCAGAGCCGGAACGAAACTGCGCCGGAGATGGCGGGGAAGTACTCGGCAAACGGCATTAGAACGCCGCTTGTTATGAGCGCCAGCGCCACCGCGATAACGATGATCGCAATGGGTATCGGCTTCGGAATACGGCGCTTCTTCGCCTTTTTTATCTGCGCGTCAAGCTCAGATACGCGCTTTGAGAGAGCGATGGTCTCTTCCTCGCTTCTCGGATAGAGCGGACTTGTCTCCTTGCGCGCTGTGATGTCGGATATGTCCTTCTCGGTCTGCCAGAGCGCCTTTTCGGCGTCGTTTCTGACCTTGCGCAGGGGAGCGACGGAGCTCGCTACCTCGCGTATGTCGGAAATGTCCTGCCGCGTCATAAGGTTGCCGTTTTTCGTGCATTTTTCAGTAAGCTCGTTAACGCGCTCCTCGGCGCGTCTGAGCTTTTCACCGCAGGCAATTATCTTTCGGGCCTCGTCGCGGCGGTCTATCTTATCGTGGGTCTCGAGGTCGGCGCGCAGACTCTCGTCCTGCGCGGTGAGGCGGGTTATGCGGGAGCGGAGTTCGGAAATCTCGTCTGATATGCTCTCGACGGCATTGAGCTCGTCCTCAGCCGCCTTGCGCTCCTTCTCGAGCGCGGGGATCGCGCCGGAGCGGTTGTAGCGCAGCTTTCGCTGCCACGCGCGCAGTTTTTCGTCTGCCTCAGTAAAGCTTGTCTGCTCGTCGCCGGTAAAGATCAGCGACTGAATGCGCTTTTCAAGGTCGCTCGTCTGACTGATCCTCAGCTCCGGACGGCGTATGTACGCCGTGCGCTCGAAAACGTGCTCGCTAACGCCGGTCAGCGCCTCGCCGACGGTGTCCGGCTGCAATTCCTTGATGAAATCCGCGGTGCCGGTGCGGTACGCCATCATGCTCTTGAATGCCGCGGAGCCGTGGTTTGCACGCTGGATGGTGATTTCCCTGCCCTCATGCACGAGATCCATGCTGCCCTGCGGCGCAGTTCCGTCCCACGGGCGGTAGCGCGTTTTTGCGGAGAGATAGCCGGTCTTGTCGCGCTCGGAGGAGTCGATGCCGTAGAGCATCGCCTTTATAAAGGCGCACCAGGTGCTCTTGCCGTACTCGTTCGGCGCGCAGACGACGTTGAGCCCGTCCTGAAGCTCAAGCTCGGAATTTTTGAGCTTGCCGAAGGTGGCTTTCATCTTTCTTATCTTCAAGGCTTCCACGCCTCCCTTCCGTCGAGCGCCGCAACGCCGTATTTCGCGGCGCTGAGGATTATCCTGCGCTCACGCTCGTCTGCCGCAGCGTCGAATTTTGCCTTTAGCGAGGAGAGAAACAGGCCGCGCAGGCTGTCCTCGTCAACGCCGGCCCAGAGGTCGGAGGCGGGAACGGTGCGGTCTTTAATGCGCAGGGAGAAGAACTTATCCTCGAAGAGGCGCGTAAGCTCGTCGGTATCGACCTTGCCGGAAAACTCACCCTTGAGAGTGAGGCGCACGATGTTGTCCTTTTCACCCTCACCGACGGAGGCGCTTATCGCGTCCGCGGCGCTGAGGGCTCCGGTGAGGTCGATTTCACGCTCAGAGTAGAGGCGGTGTGCAAGGGGACGGAAGGCGAGAGAGCATTTTCCCTTCTCGACAGTGCCGATTATGTATCCCTTCTCACCGCACTCGTCAAAGCCGCGCGCCTCAAGACAGCCGGGGTATGCGTAATGCACCTTGCCGGCCTTTCTGATTCCAGAGCAGGCGTGAACGTGACCGAGGGCAAGGTAATCAAGCCCCGTCGCGGCGATCTCGTCCTCAGTTATCGGACAGTAGCGGTCACCTCCGATGGAGGCGTGCAGCACCATAAGGTCGATGAGCTCCGTTTCGCCGGGATGAAAATCGGCGAGCATATCGTCTGAAACGGGGCTAGTGAAGGCGCTGCCCCAGACTCTGCACCCGAGAGAGGGCAGCTCAACGCACTTCGGCTGCTGCGCGCGGAAGATATGCACGTTTTCCGGAAGCTCCAGAAATGCGTAGGGCGAGCGCGGCGACCAATAGTCGTGATTTCCGGGCGCGATGAATACCTCGCATTTTAACCCGGAGAGAAACGCCTGCATAGCCTCCTGCGTTTCACGGTAGCTGAGACCGGAGTCGAAGAGATCGCCCGCAAGGAGCATCACCTGCACGCTTTCCTTTTCAGCGATATCCATGAGCTCCGTCAGAAGCTCGCGTGATTCCCGCCTGCGCTGTATAGCCTTTTCCTCGGACAGCGAGGAGAAGGGTGAGTCAAGATGAAAATCAGCGGCGTGGAGTATTTTTACCGCCATAGAATCACCTCTCTTTTCGTATTATGTCAATTTAATACTATATCACAAAAAAATCGGGAGGGCAAGCCCTCCCGAAACAGATTGAAGAATCAATAGTTCTCTGCGTGAACCTCAAAGTAGCTCTGCGGGTGATTGCAGACGGGGCAGACGTCGGGCGCCTCGGTGCCGATGACGATGTGACCGCAGTTGCGGCACTCCCAGACGGTCACGCCGCTCTTTTTGAATACCTCCATCGCCTCGATGTTTGCGAGGAGCTTGCGATAGCGCTCCTCGTGCATGCGCTCAATCTCGCCGACTCCGCGGAACTGAGCCGCAAGCTCGGGAAAGCCTTCCTCCTCGGCGTCCTTCGCAAAGCGCTCGTACATATCCGTCCACTCATAGTTCTCGCCGTTTGCGGCGGCCTCAAGGTTCTGCTTGGTGTCGCCGAGCTCGCCCAGCGCCTTGAACCAGAGCTTTGCGTGCTCCTTTTCGTTCTCAGCCGTTTTAAGGAAGAGCGCCGAGATCTGCTCATAGCCGTTTTTCTTCGCGACGGATGCAAAGAAGGTGTACTTGTTTCTCGCCTGACTCTCGCCGGCAAAAGCCTCCCAAAGATTCTTTTCGGTCTTGGTGCCGGAATACCTGTTCTGTGCCATAATCATACCTCCGTTTTATATATTATTGTCGGTCCTTGCCTTATTTATGCAGCTCCCAGAACGCAACGGCGCTTGCCGCCGCGACGTTGAGGGAGTCGACGCCGTGGTACATCGGAATTTTTACGGTGTAATCGCAGTCCGCTATAACGCTCTTTCGCAGTCCGTCACCCTCGGTGCCGAGAACTATCGCAAGCTTGGGGCACTCTCTGAGCGCCGGATCGTCGATGGAAACGGACTCGTCCGTGAGAGCCATGGCGCAGGTCTTAAAGCCGTAGTCCTTCAGCTCGTTCGCACTGTCGATATACGCCCACGGCACCATAAATACCGTTCCCATGCTGACTCTCACAGCTCTGCGGTTATACGGGTCGCAGGTGCTCTTCGTTACGAAAACAGCGTCCATTCCGAGGGCGGCGGCACTTCTGAAAATCGCACCGACGTTCGTTGAATCCACAACGCCGTCGATAACGGCGGCGCGGCGGATACCGTGGGAAATATCTGCGGCGCTGCGCTCGGACGTTCGTCGCATAGCGCAGAGTACGCCGCGCGTCAGCTCGTAGCCCGTAAGGGCGGCGAGAATGTCGCGCTCGCCGGTGTAGACGGGACAGTCCGTTCTCTCAATGATGGCTTTCCCGTCACCGTCGATGTGCCGGCGCTCCATAAGAAGGCTCGCCGGAGCGTATCCGGCGTCGAGAGCGGAGGCGATGACCTTCGGACTTTCCGCGATAAACAGCCCCTTTTCCGGCTCAAGCCGGTTGCGGAGCTGAGCCTCAGTGAGCCGCGAATACGCTGCGACGCGCGGATCGTTTATATCGGCAATCTCAATTATCTCTCTCAAAATATCACCCTAATCTGCCGTAATCGTTCCATTGACCGAACATTTTGCCGTTCTTTGTATAGCGAATGAGATTTGCGAGCGCCTTCTCGCAGTGCGCCGGATCGCGCTTTTTGTAAAAGGAGACGTTGTACGCCCTGATTCTCTGATACAGAGCGGGAAAGGAGAGAAATATCTCCAGGCAGCCGTTCTCACGCAGAGCCTTTTCGACGTCCGGGTCGAGTGCAAATTCCGCCCTCTCAGGCGCTGCCGCGCGGCCGAGCTCGGTCATAAGCCCGAGACTTTCGAGCCTCTCGATCCGTGCAAGGTTCAGCTCCGACCACGCGCTGCCCCTTTTGCGCGGAGAAAAGCGCTGGAGCCGCAGCTCTCCGAAGGGCTTTACGGTGCTGTCTATCCAGCCGAAGCAAAGCGCCTCCTCGACGGCGTCCAGGTAGTAGAAAATCTCCGGGTCTGTCGGCTTTCCGCGCCGAACATCGAGCCAGCACTCAGTCTCAGAGGCGGCGTTAGCCTCGAGCCAGCGGCGAAATTCCGATCTCGATTTTGCAATAAGTACATTCTTTTCCATATTTTTATTTTTCCATAACTGCAAAGCAGGTATGGTATAATCTGTCATCTTTTTCGGTTACGCGATTATTCTACCACACCGTCGCGCAATAATCAACTTTACATTTAGCCGCACTGTGTGGTAAAATAGCGGCAAAGGAGGCGGTAAAAATGTTTAATCTTGATTTTTCCGCAAAAATAAAGGAACTGCAGGAAGCTGTCGGCGCGGAGGGAGAGATGCGCGAGCGCTCCTTCGAGCCGCAGACGATTAAAAAGTTCCCTATGAAATTCGACCTTCGGAGCTTTGAGATACCCGGCGTCGGCTACTACTCCGCCATCGAGATGACGGCGCTCTTCGGCCTTATGAAAATGGTTACGGTCGTGCTCACCCCAATGGAGGTGGATATGCCGCTTCTGAGCTACGACTACATAAACGCCGCAGGCAAGGACACTCTTCTGCTTGAAATGTACGATACGCTCATATCTAAGCGCGGCTTTGAGAAAATCGAAAGGGTCGGCGAGAGATATAAGGTTTTCCTTGACCGCGAGAAGAAGCCGGACTGGTCTGACGAGTTCTATATGAAGGGCTCTCTGGGCAAGGTTGGCAAGAATCTGTCGGGCGAGTTCTCGAAAATGGCTTCCGACTGGATAGACGCATATATTGAGGAGGCAAAGAGCGCCCCGAAGTGCGCGAAGGAGGCGAAGAGAACAGCCTCGAAGAAGTATGTTGACAGGCTCTTTAAGGATGGCGGCGTCGCCGTCAACCAGTTCAAGAAGATGCTCGGCGACGAGGCGGCTGTGGAGCTCCTCGGGAAATATATCTTCTCAACGGAGGCCTAAAAATGAAAAAAGTATTGAAGGCAATCCTCTGCGCGCTCCTTGCCCTCGTACTTGTTGTGGGCGGCTACGTCGCTTATGTTTTCATCGCATATCACCGGCTGGACGATAATCTTCCGCTCGACGTCGTGGACAACACCTCGGCAAAAATCGAGGCGGGCAGGGAATATAAGGTAGTATCATTCAACATCGGTTTCGGCGCCTATGAGGACGATTTCGGCTTCTTCATGGACGGTGGCGACCGAGCTTGGGCGTGGAGTCCCGAGAGGCTCGATAAGAACATCGCCGCCATCGGAGATTTTCTGAACTCCGAGGACGCTGACCTCCTGCTCGTTCAGGAGATCGACGTCGACGCGACGCGCTCATATCACCGCGACGAGCTGACGACTCTTCGCGCCCTGCTTGCCGGCAAGGGCTACGATAACGTCTTTGCGGAAAACTGGGATTCTCCGTTCCTCTTTTACCCGATCCTGCAGCCGCACGGCGCGGCAAAGGCGGGTATTGGCACCTTCGCAAAATACAACATTATATCTTCACTGCGCCGCTCGCTCCCGCTTGAGGACAGCCTCATGAAGATCGTCGACCTCGATCGCTGCTACTCCGTTTCTAGACTGCCGAGCGCTGACGGCAGAGAGCTTGTCCTCATAAATCTCCACCTCTCGGCGTACACAACCGACGGCACCATAGCGACCGAGCAGCTCAGAATGCTCCTTCTCGATATGCAGAATGAGTACGATAAGGGTAACTGGGTCATTGCCGGAGGCGACTTCAACAAGGATCTTCTCGGAAACTCCAGTGCGTGGTTCGGCAAGAGCGATATAGAATACTCCTGGGCGCAGCCTATACCGCCCGATACGTTCTACGGCACCGCTATCAAGATAGTGCCGCCTTTCAACGGCAACGATCCCGTGCCGTCCTGCCGCAACGCCGACGGGCCTTATCACTACGGTCAGTACGTCCTCACTGTAGACGGCTTCCTCGTGAGCCCGAACGTAGAGGTAAAGCACGCCGACGTCATCAACACGCATTTCAGGTATTCCGACCACAACCCGGTCGAGATGACCGTTGTGCTGAAATAATCGATGCTTTACGGGCGGGTCTGAGACTCGCCCGTTATTTTTGCCAAAAAAGTCTTGCAATTTTTCCTTCACTGTGCTATACTCCCTTTTGTTAGATAGTTGTGCAGTGTGGAGTGGGTCTTGTGTCCCGCTCTTTTTTGTGCATTTTTTGAAGGAGTAATAATTTTGAGCAAAATAACTGAAACTGTTGCCGAGCTGGCAGAACCGATCTGCAAAGAATGCGGCTGTGAGCTTTGGGACGTCGAGTATATCAAGGAGGCGGGAGAGTGGTTTCTCCGCGTCTACATTGATAAGGAGGGCGGCGTTTCCATCAATGACTGCGTCGCCGTAACGCACGCGCTCGACCCGATACTCGATGAGCGCGATCTCATTCAAGACAGCTACACCTTTGAGGTGAGCTCCGCCGGAGTTGAGAGAAAGCTCCAGCGTGACTCTGATTTTGAGCGCTTTATGGGTTCCTTCTGCGCCGTCAAGCTCTACAAGGCGAGAGAAGGAAAGAAGGAATACACCGGCTACCTCGCGGGCTACAATGCCGGCGATGTGACAATAAGACTTAAAACCGGCGATGAAATAACATTTACAAAGGCTGAGGTTGCTTCCGTGCAGCTTCGGATAGAATAAGGGAGGAATTTACAAAAATGAACTCAGAATTTTTCGCTGCTATCGAGCAGCTTGAAAAGGAAAAGGGCATCCGCAAGGACTATATGCTCGACAGGATCAAGCAGGCGATTGTCGCCGCACTCCGCAAGGACGATCCGGGCGTTGAGGAAAACATCTTCGTCGACATTGACGAGGCGAAGGGTAAGATCGACGTCTACATCAGAAAGAATGTCGTAGAGGAAATCGAAAACCCCGCAGTTGACCTGCTCCTCGACGAGGCGAAGCGCTTTTCCAAGCGTGCTAAGGTCGGCGATATCGTAAACGTACCCGTCGACACCAAGAAGTTTGGCAGAATCGCGGCTCAGGCGGCAAAGCAGGTCATAATTCAGGGTATCCGCGAGGCTGAGCGCAATATGGTAAGCGAGGAGTTCTCATCCAAGGAGCACGAGATCCTCACCACCATTGTAAACCACGTCGACCCGGAGAGAGGCAACGTTTCCGTAACTATCACCTCAAACCCTGATTATAACGAGGCAGTTCTCACCGCCGGCGAGAGGGTTCCGACCGAGGAGCTTCATGAGGGCGACAAGCTCAGAGTTTACCTCGTCGAGGTACGCAGAGGCGGTTCCGGCCCGCAGGTGCTCATCTCCAGAACGCACCCCGGCCTTGTCAAGAAGCTCTTTGAGCTCGAGGTTCCCGAGCTGAGCGACGGCACCGTTGAAATAAAGAGCATCGCCCGCGAGGCGGGCAGCCGCACCAAGATCGCGGTTATGAGCTACGACCCCGCGGTTGAGCCGATCGGCGCCTGCGTAGGTCCGAAGGGCGGCAGAGTCGCCGCCGTTGTCGATGAGCTGAGAGGCGAGAAAATCGACATCGTTAAATATTCCGAGAATCCCGCGGAGTACGTCGCCGCCGCACTCGCTCCGTCTGACGTCGTGAGCGTTGAGATCCTCGACGAGGGTAAGAGCTGCCGCGTTATCGTTCCCGATTCTCAGCTCTCACTCGCAATCGGCAAGGAGGGACAGAACGTCCGCCTCGCCGCAAAGCTCACCGGCTACAAAATCGATATCAAGCCTGAGAGCGAGGCATAAGCGTGACTTACATTCCCATCCGGCAGTGCGTAGCTTGCCGGAAAAAGGGCGCGAAGAGCGAGTTTATCCGCTTTTCCGCCAGAGGCGGCGAGGGGCGCGGCGCTTACATCTGCCCGAATGCCGCCTGCATAAAAAAGGCTAAGAAAGCTAACGCTCTCGGCAGGGCGCTTCGCGTACACATCGGCGAGGAGACCTACGACGAGCTTTTAAGGGAGGCGGAGAAATGACGCCTGCGATGACATTCCTCGGACTCACAAAGAGAGCCGGAAGGCTCACGATAGGCGAGGAGAGCGTCAAAATCGACGCCCGCGCCAATAAGGCGAAGCTGATACTGACCGCCTGCGACGCCGGCAGAAGCCTCGGAGAGAGGGCGCAGAACCTCTCGACGATGGCAAAGTGCCCTCACATCGCTCTTCCGTGGACAAAGGAGGAGCTCGGCAGTCTTGTCGGGCGCGGCACGCCGGGAATAATGGCGATAACCGATAAAAAGATGGCGGAAGCCTTTCAGATGAAACTTGAAAAGGAGAAGTGCCAATGAGCTTGGATGTAAAATACAGAGTACACGAGGTGGCGAAGGACTTCGGTATGACGAGCAAGGTAGTCACTGAGATCCTCACAAAGTACGCCACGACCCCGAAAAACCATATGCAGGTTCTGACGGATGACGAGCTCAATATAATTTTTGACTACCTCACAAAGCAGCATGAGGCTGTATCCCTTGCGGATATTTTTGCGGACGATACAGCCGCTGCAAATCCCCCGCCGGAGCATACGGCGGAGGAGAAGAAGCCCGTCGAGTCTGAGAAGGCGGCGGACACCAAGAGCGCGCCTCAGGCAGAATCCAAGCCGCAGCCGGAGAAGAAGCCCGATAAGCCTCACACTCCGAAGCCGCAGCCGCAGAAGCGCGTTATCGACACCTCGGGCGTTCAGATAAACATCGACAAGTACAACGAGCGCTTTGACGATCTCGCCGGCGAAAAGAGCCGCGGCAAGCGCGACAACGGCAAGGGCGGCAAGGAAAAAATCAAGCAAAAATCACGTCAGCAGCAGCCGCAGCAGCAGAGCCAGAAGCGCCGCAACGAGGAGCGAGACAGAATGCAGCGCCTCCAGTTCGAGATCGCGAAGAAGGCTCCCGTCAAGGTTCAGATCCCCGACGAGATCAACGTCGGCGAGCTTGCCTCGAGAATGAAGAAAACCGGCGCCGAGGTTGTCAAGACCCTTATGAAAAACGGCGTAATGGCGTCTCTCAGCGACGTTATCGACTTCGACACCGCCGCAATAATCGCGGAGGAGATGGGCTGCAAGGTCGAAAAAGAGGTCATCGTGACCATAGAGGAGAAGCTTATTGACGATACCGCCGATACGGAAGAAAACCTCGTTCCGAGAGCTCCGGTAGTCGTAGTTATGGGTCACGTCGACCACGGCAAGACCTCGCTTCTCGACTATATCCGCTCTGCTCACGTCGCCTCCGGCGAGGCGGGCGGCATCACCCAGCACATCGGCGCCTACACCGTTGAGATCAACGGCTCACCCGTTACCTTCCTTGATACACCGGGCCACGAGGCGTTCACCTCAATGCGCGCCCGCGGCGCGATGGTAACAGACATCGCTATCCTTGTCGTCGCGGCTGACGACGGTATCATGCCGCAGACGATCGAGAGTATAAACCACGCGAAGGCGGCCAAAATTCCCATCGTTGTCGCTATCAATAAAATGGATAAGCCTGGCGCAAATCCGGAGAGAATCAAGCAGCAGCTCACCGAGTACGATATTGTGCCCGAGGAGTGGGGCGGCGAGACCATCTGCGTTCCTATCTCCGCAAAGACCGGTATGGGCATTGACACCCTGCTTGAAAACCTCGTTCTTCTTGCCGAGGTTCAGGAGCTGAAGGCAAATCCGAACCGCGCCGCAAAGGGTACGGTTATTGAGGCGAGGCTCGACAAGGGCCGCGGCCCCATTATGACAGTTCTCGTTCAGAACGGAACTCTGAAGCTCGGTGATATCATCATCGCCGGCACCGCTGTCGGCAGAGTCCGCACCATGATAAATGACAAGGGCGATCGCGTTCTCACCGCCGGCCCCTCTGTTCCCGTTGAGATTGCCGGCATGAGCGAGGTCCCGGGCGCGGGCGACACCTTTAATGCCGTCGCGGACGAGCGTATGGCGCGCGAGCTTGCCGAGCAACGTAAAAATGAGCAGAAGACCGCAGCCTCTGGCGCGAAGAAGGTCACACTTGAGGATCTCTTCGCTCAGATTCAGGAGGGCGAGCTCAAGGAGCTCGGCATCATCGTAAAGGCGGACGTTCAGGGCTCGGCCGAGGCTGTCAAGACGAGCCTTGAGAAGCTCACGAACGAGGAAGTCCGCGTCAAGGTCATCCATTCCGCGGTCGGCGCGATCAACGAATCTGACGTAATGCTTGCCGCAACGAGCGGCGCAATCATCGTCGGCTTCAACGTGCGCCCGGATTCCTCCGCGAGAGATTCCGCCGCGAGAAACAACGTCGATATCAGAATGTACCGCGTTATCTACGACTGCATCAACGAGATCGAGGACGCTATGAAGGGTATGCTCGCGCCGAAATACCGCGAGCAGGTCATCGGTCACGCCGAGGTGCGCGAGACCTACAAGGTATCGAAGGTCGGTACCGTCTGCGGCTGCTATGTTCAGGACGGCAAGATCCAGCGCGGCTGCTCGGTCAGAGTTCTCAGAGACAACGTAGTCATATTCGAGGGCGATCTCGCCTCTCTGCGCCGCTTCAAGGACGACGTCCGCGAGGTTGCGAGCGGCTATGAGTGCGGTATGCAGGTCGAGAAGTTCAACGACATCAAGGTCGGCGACATTATCGAGTGCTTCGTAATGGAACAAATCTAACCCATAGGGAGGGGAATTATCCCCTCAATGCGTCGACAAAGTCTCCGCATCGAACATATTTTGCGCGTTAAGAGCGCAAAATATGACGCCTGCGGGCGGATTATGCGACGTGAAGGGGTCTCTTGGCCGACCCCTTCACAGATCCCCGCCTCCTTTATCCAACGCTTTTCCTTTTTGTCTACAGTCTGAGGGAGGGGAATTATCCCCTCCCATTTTTCTACTTTTTCTACAATCGAGGTAACAACTATGCCATCAAACAGAATAAACAGAGTTAACGAGGATATCCGTCTGTGCCTCTCAAAGCTCATCACCGAGGTCAAGGATCCGAGAGTTCAGCAGGGACTCCTCAGCGTTGTGCGCACCGAAACCACCGGAGATCTCAAATACTGCAAGGTATATCTGAGCTGCATGGGGCTTCAGAGTGAAAAGGACTTCATGAAGGGTCTGAAAAGCGCCTCCGGCTGGCTCAGACGCGAGCTTTCAATTCGCCTTAACCTCCGCAATACGCCGGAGCTGACTTTTATTCTCGATAAATCCATCGAGTACGGCGCGCATATCAATTCCATCATCAATTCCCTTGATATCAAGGAGGACGAAGATGAAGAAGCTGACGAGAACTGAGTGCGCCGAGTACCTGCGCGCGCACGACGACTATGTGATACTGACACACGCGAGGCCGGACGGCGACACCATCGGCTCCGCCTCCGCACTGTGCTCCGCGCTGAGGAGAATGGGGAAAAGAGCCTCGCTCTTTCCAAATCCCGAGATCACAGAGCGCTACAAGGCGTTCGCCGCGCCGTATATCGAGCCGGATCGCGCCGATGCGATCCATATAAGCACAGATATCGCAGAGGCGAAGCTCTTTCCGGTGGGCTTTGAGGGAAGTGTCAGTATAGCCATCGATCACCACCCGAAAAATCCCGATTTTACCGAAAACGGACTTCTTCTCGACGGAGATAAGGCGAGCTGCGGTGAGATAGTGATGGACGTCATTGAGCTTCTCTGCGGCGCGCTGACAAAAGACGAGGCAAACCTGATCTACGTCGCCCTCTCCACCGACTGCGGCTGCTTCCAGTATGGCAATACAAAGTCAGATACACACATCGCGGCGGCGAAGCTCATCGACTGCGGCGCTGACACGATGCCGCTCAATAAGGAGCTTTTCCGCTCGTTCAGCTTCGCGAGGCTGAGGCTTGAGGGAAAGGTCTACGAAAATATGCGCTCTACCCGCAATAACGCTCTGAACATCGCCGTTATCACCCGTAAAATGATGAAGGAGAGCGGCGTTACCGAGGACGATTGCGACGATCTCGCAAATCTCGCCGGCAAGGTGCGCGGAAACCGCGTCGCCGTAACTGTCCGCGAGCAGAAGGACGGAAAAAGCCACGCCTCCGTGCGTACCGACGGCAGCGTTGACGCCTCAGAGATCTGCGCTCGCTTCGGCGGCGGCGGTCACAGAATGGCGTCCGGCTGCAGCTCCGACATGCCGCCGTACGAGCTTGCCGACGCGATCGAAAGGGTAGTGAACGAGCTGTGGCCGGAATGAACGGCATACTTATCGCAGACAAGCCGTCCGATTGGACGAGTCAGGACGTCTGTGCAAAGCTGCGCGGCGCGTGCTCTACGCGCAGGATAGGCCACGGCGGCACCCTCGACCCGATGGCGACCGGAGTGCTTCCGGTTTTTGTCGGCAGGGCGACGAGGGCGGCGGAGTTCAGCGAGAACGCCGTCAAGAAATATCGCGCCGGAGTGGAGTTCGGCATTACGACGGACACGCAGGACACAACCGGCAATATACTTACAAAAACAAGCGCAAATATCTCAAAAGACGATATTCTGCGCGTTATTCCGAACTTTATCGGCGAGATTGAGCAGATACCTCCTATGTATTCCGCAATCAAGATCGGCGGCAAAAAGCTCTATGAGCTCGCGCGAAAGGGCGTGGAGGTCGAACGCCCGGCGCGGAAAATCACGATTTACGATATTTCCGTAGGCGATGATCTGAGCCTTGACGTGACCTGCTCAAAGGGAACGTATATCCGCACGCTTGTGAACGATATCGGCGCTTTTCTCGGCTGCGGCGCGGCGATGTCGAGCCTGAGAAGGCTCGCGGCGGGTGATTTTGACATCTCTGAGGCGCATCCGCTGGACGAGATACTCTCTGACCCAGCGAGGTACATACTCCCGACAGACAGCATTTTCAAGAATTACCCATCTCTGTCAATTTCAGGCAAGGCATTAAAGCGCGCGCTGAACGGCAACCCGTTTGAGGCTGAGATACCGGACGGTAAGTGCCGCGTTTACGGCGAGAACGGCGATTTTCTGCTGCTTGGAAGCGCCGAGAAAGGCATAGTAACAACGATAAAAAGCTTTTTTGAGGTATAGGATGAAACGAGTTATAGCTCTCGGCTTTTTCGATGGTCTGCACCGAGGTCACGCCGCGCTCATATCGCGCACAGTTCGCATCGCGCGCGAGAAGGGCGCAACGCCCTGCGTGCTGACCTTCGACAGACCTCCCGCAAAAAACGTTCTTGAAATAAATACCAATGCCGACAAGATCGAGGGCATAAAGCGCATTTTCGGCATCGATGACGTTATAACCATCTGCTTCGACGAAAGGACCCGTATGATGCCGTGGCGCGATTTCGCCGCTATGCTCGTCGATGAGTTCGGCGCCTGCCACCTTGTCGCGGGCTACGATTTCCGCTTCGGCTACATGGGTGAGGGCAATACCGCCATGCTCCGCAAGTACTGTGAGGAGCGCGGCGTGGGCTTTGACAAGGTCGAGAAGGTCAGCCTGAACGGCGACACGGTCTCGAGCACTATGATCCGCGCCCTGCTCGCGGAAGGAAAGCTCCGCCAGGCTAACGAGTATCTCGGCCACGCGCACTACTTCTCCGGCGTTGTTCAGCACGGACTGCGCGTCGGGCGTACGCTCGGCTTCCCGACTGTAAACCTCATGCTTCCGCAGGGCGTTGTCGCGCCGAAATTCGGCGTCTACGGCACGGAGGTCACAACGCCGGACGGTGTGTATCGCGGTATCACCAACGTCGGAGTCAGTCCGACGGTCAAGGATGACGGAGTTGTGAGCATTGAAACAAATCTTCTCGGCTTTAAGGGCGACCTCTACGGCGAGCGAATAAGGTTAGACTACCTTGTCTACATCAGACCCGAGCGAAAATTTACGTCGATAGAGGAGCTTAAGCGCCAGATCGCCAAGGATTCCACATTTTTCAATACATAATATCTAAGCCCCGATGCACAATAGCATCGAGGCTTTTTAATTTGGAGGAGGTAGTAAAAATGAGCGAAAAAGAGCTTCTCTATGTTGAAGACTCGCTTGGACATGCGCAGTTTCTTCAGACTCTCGCAAACACCGCCGCAACTCAGCTTTCCGACAACACTCTTAAGGAGAAGGCCGGCGAGGTTGAGTGCAAGGTGAAGGAAATTTTTGAAGGCTTTATGCGCCTTGTCTGAGGAGGAAAGTTAAATGGACGATAAGTGCATTATGGAAAATCTTCTGACTACCGCAAAATCCGGCTGCGATCTCTATCTCCACGGCACCGTGGAGTCCGCCACTCCGGACGTTCGCACCGCATTTCAGCGCGCGCTGAACGAAACCCTCGCTCTCGGCGATGAGATATACACCGCCATGAGCGATAAGGGCTGGTATCCGACAGAGCAGGTCTCGCAGGATAAAATAAACGGCGTAAAGCAGAAGTACGCCGGCGGTATGAACTGAGCGGGGGTAAATCTCCCGCTTTACATATTATTTCGGCTGTGTTACAATCACAGAAAGGGGGTAATCAAGATGTTCGATGCAAACGGTTATTACATACGCCTTAAGGATTATGCCGAAATGATAAAAAAACGCACCTCGTTCACGCCTGAGTGCGCCGTCACGCTCGGAAGCGGGCTGGGCGACTTTGTAAAAAATATGCGCGTGGAGTGCGAGATAAGCTACTCGGAGCTGCCGGATTTCCCGGTTTCCACTGTATCCGGCCACGCGGGTAAGTTCATCTTCGGCTATCTCGGAAAAACGCCGGTCGCTGCGATGCAGGGCAGAGTTCACTATTACGAGGGCTACGATATCCACGATGTGGTACTTCCGACGCGGCTCGTTGGGCTTCTCGGCGCAAAGAGAATAGTCCTCACAAACGCGGTAGGGTCGCTCAATCCCGAGTTCAGACCGGGTCAGTTTGTAGTTCTGCGCGACCATATTTCGAGCTTTGTTCCAAGTCCGCTCATTGGGCAGAATATCGACGAGCTCGGCCTGCGTTTTAGCGATATGACGGCGCTCTACGATCCGGAAATGCGCGAAAAGGCGCTCAAGATCGGTGAAAATGAGCATATTCCCGTCCATGAGGGCGTGTTTGTCCAATGCACCGGGCCGCAGTTTGAAACTCCGGCTGAGATAAGAATGTACCGCGCTCTCGGCGCCGACACCGTCGGCATGAGCACCGCCGTCGAGGCAATCGCCGCGCACCACATGGGAGTGAGAGTCTGCGCTGTCAACTGTGTGACGAACATGGCGGCGGGTATCGACGCCCACAAGCTCACGCACGAAGAGGTCAAGGAGACCGCGGACAGAGTTGCCGGCGATTTCGCGCGGCTCATAATGGGCATAGTAGAATAATAAACGACCCCGTCCTGTTTGAAAAGGACGGGGTCGTGCTATTCGCCTATCCTCCGTAGTTGTCCGAATGGACAAACGCGGTGTGCTCCTCGAGCGTCGCGAAGAAGTGGTGAACGTGATCCTTGCCGAGCGCGTAGTAGTAATACTTCGTGCTCTCGGGATTCAGCGCCGCCTTGATGCTCGCAAGACCCGGGTTTGCGATCGGGCCTGGCGTGAGCCCCTGATTGCGGTAGGTGTTGTAGGGCGAGTCAATGTCGATGCTCATCTCAACGCCCGCCTCCGCAGCTGCGTAATAGAGCGAGGCGTCGATCTGCAGGTAGTAGTTCGTGCCGCTTCCACCGTCGCGCAGACGGTTATATATTACGGACGCAATGGTCGCGCGCTCTGCGTCAGCGCCCGCCTCCTTTTCAATGAGCGAGGCGATGGTGATGATCTCGCGCTGGGTGTAGCCGAGCTCCTTGGCGCGCTCTGAATATTCGTCAGTCCACTTTTTCGAGAAGTTTGAGAGGAGCTTTCCGATGACTCTCGAGGCCGTATCGCCCATATAGAAGGTGTAGGTGTCGGGGAAGAGATAGCCCTCGAGGGCATTGTCGGCTCTCGGAATCTCAGCGGATACAAACTCGTAGCTGAATTCATCGTTTCTGAGGCTGTTCCACATATCAGAAGCGTCGCATACGCCCTTCTCATCGAGCAGCTCGACTATCTGACGGACTGTGAAGCCCTCTGGAATCGTAACGTCGACCTCAACGCGCTTACCGTTTTTGAGGTTCATGCCGTAGATGAGCGCGCGGTAGTCATAATCTGTTTTGAGAATGTACGAGCCTGCGCGTATTTTTTCCGCGCCGTTTGAGAAGGAGCAGAAGAGCTTGAAGAGCCACTTGTACTTAATAAGGCCCTCGTCATAGAGCATATCCGCGACGGCGTCAATATCGGCGATGGTTACGCTCTTTGTTATCTCCTTGCCGTCCTCGTCCTTCTCAGTGCGCTCGATTGTGGAAACAGCGAAGGCGGGAACAGTCACCGCGACCTCGCTGCCGTCACCTCCGAGACCGAGAACGTCCTGCGCCCACAGCCAGCCGAACGAAGCGAGCACGACTGAAATGCACAGCACAAAGATAAAATACAGAATACCGGAAACAAGACCCGTGCGCCTGCCGCTGCCGCGCTTGAGAATCTTCTCGTCAACGCCGTCGTATTCCTCATCGTAGTCAAAATCGACCTCAAAATCCTTCTCGGCCTTCGGATCTACGGGCGGCACCTCGTCTTCAACCGGCGCTGCGGAGGTCTTTTTTGCGGTGCGCGGACGCTCGCGAAGCTTTTCGTTCGGAGAGAGCTCGATATCCGTTCCCGGAATGACCACGCGCTCCTTCTTCTCGGAGTCTGTGCGCTGGGTAAGCTTTTTGCCCTCAGCAGCTCGCTGAGCGTAAACCGAGGGGCGCGGAGTGAACTTCTCCGGCTCAGGCTTCAGCGGGGAAACTTCCGGCCACTGAAAGCTCTTTTCGACCTTCGGCTGAGGCTTCGGCGGCTCAGGCTTTTTCTCCTCGGGCGCCCTTGCGGGCTTCGGAGGAGCGTATGGATTCGCCGCCTTCGGCTTCGGCTCCTCCGGCTTCGGGGAAGAGTCCACGTTCACAAAGGGCTTGAGGTCTGTTTCCTCCTCGGAGGAGATGACGTCGCCGTCCTTTGAGAGAAACTCTATTTTGAAGCTTGTCTGCGGTGTAAGCTCAAGCTCCTCGTTGTTTTCCTTTTTATCCATTGTTCCTCCAGTCAGGTGTTGTACCAGATCGCAGCTCTGACCTTTTCGGCTGCGTCAGCACTGCGAAGATATGCGAGAATTGCGAGACCGAAGTCGCAGGCTGTGCCGGCGGCGCGGGAGGTTATTACGCGCCCGTCAACGATAACAGGCGCCTCCTGCGTCATAACTGCGCTGCATACCTCAGTGACCTGCGCCTCAACTCCGGGGTAGCAGGTCGCGCGTTTAGAGTCAAGAATGCCCGCCTTTGCGAGAACTCTCGGCCCTGCGCAGATAGCTCCGACGGGCTTTCCGGCGGCATAAGCATTTCTCAGAAGCTCGTCGACCTTTTCGGAGGCGAGAAGATTCGTAACGCCCCTGAGGCCGCCGGGAATCACGATAAATTCGCTCTCCTCGGGAACGATATCGCTTATCAAGCAGTCGGCCTCGACCTTTATGCCGTGGCTTCCGGTAACTACCTTGTCCTGAACTGAGGCGAGCTTGACCTCAACTCCGCCGCGGCGCAGTATGTCGGCGGGGGAGAGAGCCTCGATTTCCTCAAAGCCCTCGGCAAGAATTATATATACCATATTACACTGCCTCCTTGATTATGCCCATTATTTCGGAGTGAATACTCTCTATTGAACGAAGCGAGCCGCCCTCGGCGCAGTTTATAACGCGCCAGCCCTCGCTTTTGGCGATCCCGAGCGCGCACTCGCGGCAGTGCGCGAGGTAGCCCTCGTCATTTTCGTGGATATCGCCGTGCGCGCCGGTTTTTTCACGCCGCGAAGCCATCAGCGCTTCTGTAACGGCGGTCGGCAGGTCGAGATAAATGACTAAGTCCGGCTTCGGCAGTCCCAAAAGACCGTATTCGTAGCCGAAGAGCCATTTGAGGTACTCGCCGCGTTCACTGTCGGGCAGCTTCGGCGCCTGATGCACCGCGTTCGAGGTGGTATAGCGGTCGGTAATTACAAGTCCGCCGCGCTCGTAGAAGCCGCCCCAGTCGTCCTTGAAGCTCGCGTATCTGTCGACGGCGAAAAAGCTTCCCGCGGCGTAGGCGTTGACGTCCTCCGGCTTAGAGCCGAAGTCGCCGCGCAGGTACATTCTCACAAGCGCCGAGGAGTCGGACTCATAGCGCGGAAATTCAAGGCGCTTGACATCATAGCCCGCCTTTTCAAGCGCTTCGACCAGAAGCGCTGTCTGCGTGGCCTTTCCGGAGCCGTCGGTGCCCTCAATTACTATGAGCTTTCCCACTTAGCTTCTCTCCAATCACCTGAAAAATAAACGCCGGAAGTCTGAGAGCACGTCCCCAGCGCTTCGGGTCGGGACCCACGCGGTAGAGCCACTCAAGATTCAGCTTCTGCCATACCTCCGGCGCGCGCTCCACTGTGCCGGCATAGACGTCAAGACTCCCGCCGAGACCTATCGCAAGGCGGGCGTTCAAAACGCCTGAGTGCTCGCTCATCCACTTCTCCTGCTTCGGCGCGCCGAGGCATACGAGCAGAAGATCGGGAGCTTTTTCATTTATATCGGCGATGACCTCGCCATCGTCCTTGAAATAACCGTCGTGACAGCCGACAACAGTGAGCCCGGGATATTTCTCAGCGAGCTTCTCGGCCGCTTTTTCGGCAACTCCCGGCTTCGCGCCGAGGAAATATGCGGTTTTGCCGCTCAATGCCATACGCGCCATCAGCTTTTCTGCAAAATCTGCGCCGGCGACCTTTCCTTTAAGCGGAGTGCCGAGAATTTTTGAGCCGTAAACTACGCCGATACCGTCCGGAATCGTGAGCGAAGCGCCCTGTACTGCCTTGCGAACGCCCTCGTCCTTGCGGGAGAGGTAGCAAATCTCGGGATTCGGCGTTACAACATACTTGAAGCCGGGCTCGTCCATGAGCTTTTCGCCGATATCGAGAGCCTCGTCCATAGTTACGTTATCAAAATCTATATCGAGAACCCTTACTTTTATGGTATTCACCGCCATTCATAATAATACACGATAACTATACCACAAATCAGCGCAGTTTACAAGTTAAGATAATGTAAATAAAAAAGGGAGCGGAATGCTCCGCTCCCGGGTTGGAAAGACTAAAATTATTTGCCGAAGTATCTGTCAAGCAGACCCTTGAAGGCTCTGCCGTGACGGGCCTCATCGCGGCCGATCTCATGAACGGCGTCGTGGATTGCGTCGAGGTTGTTCTTCTTCGCGCAGGCGGCGAGATCCTGACGGCCCTGAGTTGCGCCGTGCTCAGCGACAGCGCGCCATGCAAGGTTAGACTTGGTGGAATCGGTCATGTTCGGCTCGATCTCGGTGCCGAGAAGCTCAGCGAACATAGCGGCGTGCTCAGCCTCTTCCCAGGCCGCCTTCTCCCAGTAAGCGCCGATCTCGGGATAGCCCTCACGGATAGCGATGCGGGCCATGCAGAGATAAAGGCCGACCTCGGCGGTCTCACCCTGGAACATGCTCTTTAAGGACTCGAGGATGTACTGCTTGTCAGCGTCGGAAACGTCGGGATTGTTCTTGACGGTCTTGTCATATACGCCGTAAGCGTGCTCGCAGGCGAACTTTACCTCGCTTGTTTCGACCTGCTCAACGAACTTGGAAGCCGGAGCCTTGCAGATGGGGCAGCGCTCGGGAGCCTCAGCGCCCTCTGCAACGTAGCCGCATACGGAACATACCCACTTTTTCATATCTAATACCTCCATAAAGAAATTTATATTTAGTGCTTGTATCATTCATTATAACTAAATTTTTGCATAAAGTAAAGAGAAACTTGCAGACTTGCAAAAAGTGTGTTATTATCATATAACTATGAAAAGATTCTTGGCTTTTACCCTTGTTTTAATAGCGGCCCTTGGCGCGCTTTGGCTCGATTCAAACTTCCGCATCGTCACCGAGTCCTTTTCGATCGCAAGCCGAAACCTCCCCCCTGAGGCAAACGGACTGCGCGTAGTACACCTCACGGATCTTCACGGAGAGTGGTCAGATTCACTTCTGAGGCAGGTTCGGGAGGCGGAGCCGGATATTATCGCGATAACCGGCGATATTGTGGACGGAGATAAAGAAAACTTTGACGCCGAGCGGGATTACATCTCGATGGCGGTCGGTGAGCTGTCACGCGTCGCGCCGGTGTATTACGTTTCCGGCAACCACGAGTGGGCTTCGAGCGACCCGCGCGGACTTTTCAGAGCCGTGAGCGAGGCGGGGGGAACGGTGCTGCGGAATGATTACGTTGTCTTTCGCGGCATAGTTATCGCGGGGTGTGACGATCCGAACGGGCCGGCAGATCAGCCGACGTGCGCTGAAACCGTTGAGAAGATAAGGGCAAAGGAGGGCGGAAGATTTATTCTGATGCTCTATCACCGCCATGACCGGCTTGCGATGTGGTCTGACCTCGGTGTGGACTGCGTTCTCTGCGGCCACGCCCACGGCGGTATGGTGCGCCTGCCGTTCACCGACGGACTCTACGCGCCGGGGCACCACTGGTTCCCGAAGTACACGAGCGGCGTTTACCGTGAGAAGGCGACCGAAACGGTAGTTTCTCGCGGCATAGGCGGCCCGAAATACAGGCTTTTCAATAATCCGGAGATAATTTCCCTGACTCTCAGCATAGAATGATGTATTCTGTGCAAAGGGAGTGAAAATGTGGAGCCTGAGATACCCGACATTGACGATCTCATATTCACGGAGCCGTACGACGGCCCGAGCGAACGATAAAGGAGTAGTAACGAATGATAGTCGAATTTGAGGATTATAAGCAGAAGCTCGGCGCCCTTGAGCCGCAGCTCAGAACTCTTCGCGCGGCGATGAAGCTTGACGATGCCGAAAGCGAGCTTGCAACGCTCAACGCGGAGACCGAGCAGGACGGCTTCTGGAATGATATCCAGCGCTCGCAGAAGGTTCAGCAGCGCATAAAGCAGCTTCAGAACAAGATAGCCCGATTCAAAAAGATCGAGGGCAAGTACGATGACCTCCAGACTCTCTGCGAAATGGGCATCGAGGAGGACGACGACAGCATCCTTGAGGAGCTCACGGCAGATTACGACGCTTTTTCCGCAGAGCTCGAGGAGGCGAATCTCTCCACCATGCTCTCCGGAGAGTACGACGCTAACAACGCCATTCTCTCAATCCACCCCGGTGCAGGCGGTACAGAGGCACAGGACTGGGCAAGTATGCTCTACCGTATGTACACCCGCTGGGCTGAGCGCCGCGGCTTCAAGTACAGTCTCCTCGACTGGCAGGACGGCGATGAGGCGGGCATAAAGAGCGCAACTATCAAAATCGAGGGCGAGAACGCCTATGGATACCTCAAGGGTGAGAACGGCGTACACCGCCTTGTCCGCGTATCACCGTTCGACGCGAACTCCCGCCGTCAGACGTCGTTTGCGGCGGTCGAGGTAATGCCGGAGATCACTGATGACAGCGAGATCGAGATCCGCGACGAGGATATCGAAATGCAGGTCTACCGCTCCTCCGGTGCCGGCGGACAGAAGGTCAATAAGACCTCCTCGGCGGTTCGTCTTATCCACAAGCCCACCGGCATCGTGGTATCGTGCCAGACCGAGCGCAGCCAGTTCCAGAACCGCGACAGCTGCATGACAATGCTTAAGGCTCGCCTTGCCGAGATCAAGGAGCGCGAGCATCTTGAGAAGATCAGCGACATCAAGGGCGTTCAGATGAAGATCGACTTCGGCTCCGCCATCCGCTCTTACGTCTTTATGCCCTACCAGCTCGTCAAGGACACCAGAACGAGCTTTGAAAACGGCAATATCACCGCGGTAATGGACGGCGACCTCGACGGATTCATCAACGCCTACCTCACGATGAAGGCGCAGGCGTAAGCTACCGTTTTCAAAGGGGCGCGTCAGCGACCCCGCGCCTGTGACGCGCAAATAAAATAAAATATTTCACACAGCTGCGCTGTGTGGAATAAACGGCAATATCACCGCAGTAATGGACGGCGACCTCGACGGATTCATCAACGCCTATCTCACGATGAAGGCGCAGGCATAAGCTGCCATTCTACAAAATTTTCACCCTTTCCGGTTTAAAATATGGCAAAAATGGAAACGATAGCCATATTCCTACGGAAAGGGTGTTTTTTATGCAAAAGCTAATGGGTATTGTACTGTGCTTAGCGCTTGCCTCACCGGTCTATGGCGCCGCGCCGGATTCAGTCGAGGTATGGGTAGGGGAGATGCGTGCAGACCGCTTCGGCGCGAGCTTTTTATTCGGAAGCGAGATTTACGTTCCGGCGTCCGAAATCTCACTCGCACTCGGCGCAGAATGCGTTGTTTTCAACGAGTATACCGGCAATATGGAGGTCTATGCAGACTCTCTGCGCGTATCTGCAAAGGTCGGGGAGCGCTATATTACCGCAAACGGGCGGCTCGTCTACTGCCCGAGCGGGGTGATATTCCGCTACAACCGCGTTATGATGCCGGCATCGGCAATCGCTAAAGCCTTCGGGGCGGGGCTTAGATATGACGATGAGGCAAGAAAGCTGACAATTACCGCCGCCGGAGAGCCGATACAGCCGGCGGACTGGACTGAGGACGATCTCTACTGGCTGAGCCGCATAGTCAACGCCGAGGCGAGGGGAGAGAGCTTCGAGGGCAAGATCGCGGTTGCGAACGTGGTGCTCAACCGCGTAAAGAGCGATGAATTTCCCGACAGCGTAAAAAAGGTAGTGTTCGATACGCGCTTCGGCGTTCAGTTTACGCCGATCTCCGACGGCTCTGTTTATCTAACGCCCTCGGAGGAGTCCTGCCTTGCCGCACGCCTCGCTCTCGACGGAGCCGACGTAGCCGGCGACAGCCTCTATTTTGCCTCAGAGGAAGCCTCGAAATGCTGCTGGGCGGAGCGCAACCGCACGCGCTTCGGAAAAGTCGATCATCAGGTTTTCTATCTGTAATACTGACGTCATTTTTATTTACAAGGCGCGCAAAATATGCTATACTAGATAAAAAAGCAGAGAGGTGTCAGTATGGTATATTTCTGGTTATGCTGCGCCGTGCTCTTCGGCGTGCTTGAGGCGCTTACGGTTGCGCTTGTAAGCGTCTGGTTCATTGTCGGCTCGCTCGCGGCGCTTCTGTGCGCGTGGCTCGGGCTGAATATCTGGATCCAGGTCGGCGTTTTTCTTGTCGTATCCGGCGCTATGATGCTCGCTTTGCGCCGCTTTGTTAAGACGAGGGTTGATTCACGCAAGGTTGCTACCAACGCCGATACTGTCATCGGAAAGGTAGCGGTAGTAACCGAGAACGTGGATAACGTGCTCGGCACCGGCGCCGTCACAGTGGATGGCAAGCCGTGGACTGCGCGCTCGCTATCGGGCGCTGTTCTCAATAAGGGAAGCTATGTTCGCCCCGTCGCTATCGAGGGCGTTAAACTCATAGTAGAAGAAATAAAGGAGGACTGAAAAATGCAGTTCGTAGTCGCAGTAATAGTTCTAATTGTCGCAGCCGCAGTTGTTGCCAATGTCAGAGTTGTACAGCAGGCAACGGCGCACGTCATCGAGCGCCTCGGCGCTTACAGCACCACCTGGGGCGTGGGTATCCACGTCAAGGTGCCGTTCATCGAGCGCGTCGCCAAGGTCGTCAGCCTCAAGGAGCAGGTTGCGGATTTCCCGCCCCAGCCCGTTATAACGAAGGATAACGTAACGATGCAGATCGACACGGTTATCTATTATCAGATCACTGATCCTAAGCTCTACACATACGGAATTGAAAATCCAATTGTCGCAATCGAAAATCTCAGCGCTACGACTCTCCGTAACATCATCGGCGAGCTTGAGCTTGACCAGACTCTTACAAGCCGCGATGTTATAAACAGCAAAATGCGCGCCATACTTGACGAGGCGACCGACCCCTGGGGCATCAAGGTAAATCGCGTAGAGCTTAAAAACATCATGCCGCCCAAGGAAATCCAGAACGCCATGGAGAAGCAGATGAAGGCGGAGCGCGAGCGCAGAGAAGCGATCCTCCGTGCTGAGGGTGAAAAGAAGTCCGCAATCCTTACCGCTGAGGGCGAGAAGGAAAGCGCCATTCTTCGTGCCGAGGCTCAGAAAATTCAGATGGTTCGCGAGGCTGAGGGTCACGCTGAGAGCATCAGACTCCATAAGGAGGCGGAGGCTCAGGGTATGATCACCATAAAGCGTGCTGAAGCAGAGGGCATAAAAATGCTGAAGGAGGCAGGGCTCAGCGAGGCGCAGATAGTCGAGCTCAAGAGCCTTGAGGCGTTCGCCGCCGCCGCTGACGGTCAGGCGACTAAGATCATTATCCCCTCCGAGATCCAGGGCATTGCGGGACTTGCAAAGGGTCTTGCTGAGTCCGTTACCGACGCCGCAAAGGGCAAGGGAAAGACCACAGATCACGTCCACGACTGATAAATAAGCTATAAAATTAGGCACCGCTCGTTTGAGCGGTGCCTTATGGTTTTATTTTCAGCCTTCGATCATTATGACCTTTTTCTCGGGGAGCTTTTTAGCGTCCTTCTTCGGAACGCTGAGCTTCAGAACGCCGTCCTCAAACTTTGCCTTGACGTCCTCCTCTGTAAGAGCCTCGCCGACATAGAAGCTGCGGCTCATTGCGCCGGCGTAGCGTTCCTGACGGATAAGCTTGCCCTTGCGGGTCTCCTCCTTGTCAAGTCCCTTGGAGGCGGACACTGTGAGGTAGCCGTTTTCAAGCGAGAGGTTTATCTCATCCTTCTTGAAGCCGGGCAGGTCAATGTCGACCTCGTAGCCGTCCTCGTGCTCGTGGACGTCGGTCTTCATAAGCTGGCTTGCGCGCTTGCCGTAGAGCTCGCGGTCGATGCTGCCGAAATCACGCGCTGTAGGAAAGCTCATAAGCTCGTCGAACAAATCTTCACCGAAAAATCTTGGTACTAACATTTTGAAATTCTCCAATCAAATAAATATGTATTATTTGAATTTGGGAAGGAGGGCTTTCGCTCTTTCGAGTGGTCTCTGTTCCTTTGTTCGATTATGTTATAGCACAAATAGTTAGCACTGTCAAGGAGAGAGTGCTAATTTTTCTGTGAACTTTTTGTTAAGCCGATAATATATGCAGTTGCCTAAGGCGTGAAAGTGGTATATAATCTGATTAAAATAGCAAAGGAGATGGGAAAATGTCGGTAATCGGGGTAATTCTTCGCAACCTCATCGGCTACGATCTTCTGATTTTCATTGCCGCCGCGGTTAACGTGTGGCTTTTTCTCGAAACGCGGCGCCGCGCGATGAAGCTATATAAGCGCCTGCGGCTCGTAATTTTTCTTCCGGTGCAGCCCATGGAGGGCGGTACGATCAAAACTCCGGCACAGACCTTCGTCGTCGAGGAATTTGTGCGCATGCGCGAGGAGACCGAGAGCCTATACGCGATTTTCACGAACGTGACCGCGATTTTTCCGCTGATGGGTATTCTCGGAACGGTCATTTCGCTTCTTCCGATGGTGGCGAATATGGCGGATATGCAGCAGAATTTCTTTGCGGCGCTTACGAGCACCTTCTGGGGGCTTGTTTTCGCCATTGCTTTTAAGCTCTGCGACGCGTTTCTCTCGTCGCGCATGGAGGATAACGACAAGAACGTGACGCTGCTTCTGAGCCGCGTCGGCGCGGACGGTGCGGAAAAATGAAAAAGCGGCAGATACTTGTAGAGCTGACGCCGCTGCTGGACGTCATTCTCATTATGCTGTTCGTGCTGCTCGTGCAGTCGAAAACGCAGGTGCAGGCGGCTGAGGTCGACCGCGCCGAGGCTGAGACCGAATCGGCGGTGCTGAAGGTCGAGCTTGAGAGTGTGAAAAATGCTCTTGAGGAAGCGAAAAGGAGAGAACGCACGCTCGGCATAGTCGACGAGAAGAGCGCAATAGTCACAGTTTCGGTGATCGAATCAAGCCCGCGCAGAATACTCATCGAATCAGATGGCGGCACTGTGACCTATGTTTCCCTCGACTCGGGGCGAAGCGATACCGCGCGCGAACGCTTTATCGGCGCTCTGCGGAGCATAATAGAAGAGGGCGGCACGGAGAGCGCGTTTTTGGTGTTTCAGTATGACAGAAACGGCATATACAACTCGGAATATGAGCTTATAAAAGACGCCGTTCTTGAGCTCAAACCGGAGCTTTTGAGAGGCGGAATCTACATAAATTACGCGGAAATTGATTTAATGGAGGGATAAAGTATGGCAGAAGAACAGAAAAAGAAAAAGAAGCACACCGGGCGCAACGTGACGATAGGCGTGATCGCGGCGCTGCTTTTGAGCCTCGGCGGCTGGTACGGCTTCGGGCCGGGCGGCGCAGGGCTGATTGGCGGCGGCGAGGCGAATACCGGCACTCAGAGCGGCGGCGCGACCGCAGCTGAAAAGCAGGAGCCTGCCGGAAATGTGGATGAAACGGATATGTCAGACGACGGCATTATGCAGATCGTAGTCAGCGAGAGCGCAATCACGATAAACGGAACCGCTGTTGCCTCCGATGAGCTTGAGAGCTTCCTCGAGAAGAATTACGCCGACGGGGTGAAGGTGACTGTAAAAGACGACAGCGCCATAAAGGCGACCTACGACGAGGTCATTTCTGCACTTAACAAGCTTGATATTTCCTACGAAATTGGTTAAAAAAGAAATTGTAATAAAATACAAAAAGTGGTAATATACCATAGTAAATCGGCAGAGAGCGCAAGAGGAGCGCGCTGCCGATAGCGCCGGGCCCTAAATGGGTGACGAGGCTGACGGTTATCGAAATATTCGGCGGATGCCGTCACGGTACAGCGAATCGTTAGAAGGAGAGCAAAAAACGGAAACAAAACCGCAACAGAGGCTCTTTCACCGCTCTGATTAAATTGATTGGAGTGTTTTGATTATGAGAGTAGTAATTCAGGAAAACTATGAAAATATGTGCAAGTGGGCGGCAAACTACATTGCCGACAAGATAAGAAGCCACAAGGAGGATCGTCCTTTCGTCCTCGGACTTCCGACCGGCTCCAGCCCTATCGGAGTTTACAAGGAGCTCTACACGATGAATCAGAAGGGCGAGCTTTCCTTCTCTAACGTCGTGACCTTTAACATGGACGAGTACCTCGGACTTCCGCACGAGCACGATCAGTCCTATTGGTATTTCATGCACGATAATTTCTTCGATCACCTCGTCGATATGAAGCCGGAGAACATCAACATTCTAAACGGCATGACCGACGATCCCGAGGGTGAGTGCGCGCGCTATGAGGCGAAGATCGCATCCTACGGCGGAATCGACCTCTTCATGGGCGGCATCGGAGTTGACGGTCATATCGCGTTCAACGAGCCGTACACCTCGCTTGCAAGCCGCACCGGAGTCCGCAACCTCACAACTGATACACGCATCGTAAACAGCCGCTTCTTCGGCAACGATCCCGAGGCAGTTCCGGCTCAGGCACTCAGCGTAGGCGTAGGCACGGTCTGCGACTCCAAGGAGGTCCTTATCCTCATCAACGGCCACAACAAGGCTCGCGCCCTTGCGGCGACAGTCGAGGGCGGCGTCAGCCAGAAGTGGACCTGCTCCGCGCTCCAGATGCACAATGGAGCCATCATCGCCTGCGATGAGGCTGCCTGCGGAGAGCTGACTGTTGACACCTATAAATACTTCCTTGATATCGAGAAGAACGAGAGACTTTAATCCTGAACAAATCAAAGCCCGCGGTCATCGACCGCGGGCTTAATGCGTCGACAAAGTCTCCGCATCGAACATATTTTGCGCTTTGAGAGCGCAAAATATGACGCCTGCGGGCCTGTTTGCGACGTGAAGGGGCCTCTTGGCCGGCCCCTTCACAGATCCCCGCCTTCTTTATCCAACGCTTTTTCCATTTTGTCTACAGTCTGCGCCCGCGGTCATCGACCGCGGGCTTAATTCATTTCTCAACAATCACAACTGTCCTCGGAGGAATCTCAATCTCACCGCTGACCGCTGTTTTTACCTCGCCGCCGCGCCATATCATAGTGCCGTCGGCGTGGACTTTTATCGGCTCGGTGTGAGGGTTAATGAAGGCGACCGCCTTCTCTGCGCCGTCTACGGAATAGTGTACCTCGAGGCTGTTATCGGGGAGAACTGTGCCGGTTACGTCGCTTTGGCGCAGATAATCGTGCGCCTTGCGGAAGTCTATGAGCGACTTATAGAAGCGCATCATCTCAAACTCCGGCGAGCCGGGAATAAGCTTGCTCCAGTCCAGATTGTTGACCTCGTCGGAACTCATATAGCTGTTTTCATCGCCGCCCTTGGTGCGAAGCATCTCCTCACCCGCGAGCATAAACGGCGTGCCGTTCGAGATAAAGACGATGTTCGCAGCAAAGGCGTTCATCTTGAAGCGCTCGCTCTCGGGATCGTCGCCGTTTGAGAGCGCGAGCTTATCCCAAAGCGTGTTGTTATCGTGCGCGGAAACGTAGTTTATGACCATGTTATTCTCTACGCCCCACGCCGCGCCGACGCCGCGTTTGCCGCCCTCAATGCCGAAGAGCACCTGATTTGCGGTGGTTTTCGTGATATTGCCGCTCGCATAGCCCGCGTCCTTGGAGTCGAATACGCTGCCCTTCAGCCCGTCGCGTATCGCGTCGTTGAAAACCGCGACTGAGCCGATAGCTCCCTCAGAGGCAACTACCTTAGAAATATTCTGCTGATTTGCCTGAAGATTTGCGTTCAGCGCGCTTGTGCCGCCCGTCCAGCCCTCGCCGTAGATTATTGCCTTCGGATTTTCGGCGTGTACGGCGCTTTCAATCGCTTGCATCGTGTCAATATCGTGCAGAGCCATGAGGTCGAAGCGGAAGCCGTCAATGTGGTAATCGCGCTGCCAGTGAGATATTGAGTCGACCATGAACCTGCGGAACATCGCGCGATCTGAGGCGGTTTCGTTGCCGCATCCTGAGCCGTTCGAGGCCTCGCCCATAGCGTTGTAGCGGTAGTAGTAATACGGAACGATGCGGTTGAGATTTGAGTCTAGCGAGTAGGTGTGGTTGTAGACTACGTCCATGATTACGCCCATGCCCGCATCGTGTATCGCCTTTACGAGCGCTCGAAGCTCAGTAACGCGCGTTTCACCGTCAAAGGGCGCGGTTGAGTAGCTTCCCTCGGGCGCGTTGTAGTTCTTCGGGTCGTAGCCCCAGTTGAACTGAGCGAGGTCGAGCCTTGCTTCATCTACCGTTGCGTAATCATAGATCGGCTGGAGGTGTATGTGCGTTATGCCGAGCTCCTTGAGATAGTCAAGCCCTATCGGCACTCCGGCGCCGTTTACAAGCCCTTCTTCGGTGAAGGCGAGGTACTTGCCGGGATATTTTGAGGTGCCGATGGTGTTCGAGAAGTCGCGGACGTGTACCTCCCAGATAACCGCGTCGGAATAGGACTCGATGCCGGTGAAGTATCTGTCAAGATCGGAGAAGCTGCCGGTGTAGTCGAGGAGCATTCCGCGCTCGCCGTTTACGCCTACTGCTTCGGCGTAGGGGTCGACTACCTCAAAGGTGCCGAGCGCGTTTGTGACGGTGTAGGTGTAGTACGTTCCGGCGTCGGCGGAGAGAGTCGCGCTCCAGACGCCCTTGTCGAGCTTTTCCATAGGCGTTTCGCTGAGCTTTTCACCGTCCGAGCCCTTCTGATAGAGGTTAAGCGTTACGGCGGAGGAGGTCGGCGCCCAAAGATTGAATGCCCAGCTCTCATCGTCGACGCTGCGGGCGCCGAGAGGGCCGTCGTAGAGGTACTTCTCATTGAACTCCGCGCTGTCGAAGATACCGGTCGGCACCGCGGTCAGCTCGCCGAAGCCCTTGATTGCGAGAGTGTAGTTGTCGGAGAGGTCAAGAGGCTCGGAAAGGGTGATGTCTCCGAGTATAACGCTGTTATTGAGGCTCGAAACGCTCTCAATCGCGAGAGAATTGCCATCTGAGTCTGTAACCGTAAAGTTCTCGAGGCTCTCAAAGCGCGTCGCGGGGGAGATGACATAGCGGATTGTGCGCTCGCCCGTTATTCCTGCGAGAGAGAAGAGCTTTATCGGGTCTACGGTCTTACCGCCGTCCCTTGAGGTGTACTGCATACTGTCACCGCTTTTCAGGTAGATTACAGTGTCGGGGCCGGTCATTTCGGCGTAGCGGTCGGCTTCGACGTCCTTCGTAGCGTCGCCCCAGGAGGTACCGCCGGGCTGAGAGCAGTTCGTGCGGACGATAAAGCCCACCTCGGTAACGCTCTCCGGCACGTTCAGAATGACCTTTCCACCGTAATCGCAGGTATGGAACTCATATCCGCGGCCGTCCTTGCCGGGAAACCAGATCCACATATCGGCCTTCGACCAGTCCACGCCATCCTTCGCAAAGTAGAAGGTGAGCTGATTTGCGCCGTCCTCGCGCGGGAGTGTGTATTCCGGCTCCGGTTCGGGCAAAGGCTCGGGCTCGGGCTCGGGCAAAGGCTGCGGAGCGGGCTCGACTACCTCCGGCTCGTCGGAAATTGGCTCCTGCGGAGCATTCTGCGCGCAGGCGGCACAGGTAAGAATCAGAATCAGCGCGAGAATAAGTGAAAACGCCCGTCTCTTCATGGTTACTCCTCCAATAGAATACCGATGATCTTTCCGTAAATTTTCTCTGCGTTTTTTCTGAAATTAGCCTCAATGGTCTTAGCACTCTTTTCGTCGGCGCATAGAAGCTCCATGTTGATGATCTCACCGACTCCGTCATTCAGCGCGAGCTTCAGCGTATAGCCGCCGCGCTGGCGCAGTACGCGCGATGAGGTTATCATCGAATCGCGCGACAGAACGCCGTTCAGTGTTGCCGCGGCCTTTTCGGCACGGATGCGAACGGAGTAGGGGACTGAGGTCTCCATGCTCTTGCCGTTTTCAATGCCTTTCTTTGTTATGGAGTACTTGTTGTCCTGCTCGGTGATGTGCTGAGTTTTCACAAGGTCTGCAAGGCAGTCGGAAAACTCGAAATAGCCTATTCCGTTGTCCGTCATCAGCGTGAGGTCGGTGAGATCCTCACGCGGGCAGGGTACGGAGATGCGGCTCAGAATGTAGAGTATCAGAACCTTGAGCTCTGTGGCGCTGTGTATAAAGCCAAACCTGTTCTCGTCCATAGTCATACCTCCTGCAAATATGTGTATATTATATGCTAAATTCCGCAAATTAACAAGTGCAAAGGAATAAATTTGACATATTATGTATAAAGTAGTAGAATATACACAATATAAAGGAGGCGGAAATATGTCTCAGGGAAAACACGCGAAAAAAGGCGGCGGAATGCCGTTTGACCCAAAAATTCTCATTATTGCGATTCTTGTAGTTCTCGCGATCGCGGCTGCGATTGCCGCGGTTGTGATAGTATTCAAGCCGCAGGAGGCACCTGCGCCCGAGCCCGCGCCGCAGGTCGAGCCTGAACCCGAGCCGGAGCCTGAACCAGAGCCGGAGCCTGAGCCGGAACCCGAACCCGAGCCGACAATGTGGAAGCTCACCTTCATCTCCGAGGAGGAAACGGTGTTTGAAACTGAGATCGAGGACAACAGCGATTACGTCTTTGATAATTCCTTCCTTGAAATTCCGGAGAACAAGGAATTCATTGAGTGGAAGGGCGAGAATGATACGCATTTCATTGTCGGTCAGGCAGTCACCGTGACCTCGGATATGACGTTCGAGGCGCTGTGGAACGATCTTAAGCCCATCTACACCGGCCCGCGCAATCCGCTCACCGGCGAGCCTGTGAGCGAGGATATCTCAACTCAGAAGCCCTACGCCGTTATGCTCAACAACATCCGCGTTGCAACGCCGCAGGCTGGCCTGCGCGGCGCAGACATTCTCATTGAAACGCAGGTCGAGGGAAGCTACACGCGCTTTATGGCGCTCTACACCGACATACATTCTGTCGATGTGATCGGCTCTGTACGCAGTTCGAGACCCTACTACGTAGATATCGCCCGCGGCTACGAGGCGTTCTACATCCACGCCGGCGGCTCTGACGATGCGTATAAGCTCCTGAAAAGCGGCGTTGTCGACTCGATGGACGGCGTTAACGGTGATGCGATGTGCTATTACCGCGATTCGTGGAGACGTCAGAATATGGGCTATGAGCATTCGCTCATGCTCGACACAACGCTCATACCGGCGTATCTTGAGAAGCACACAAAGGTCAGCATGACCCATTCCGAAGGCTTTTCCACCGGGCTTCACTTCTCCGAAGAACCGCTTGACTCCGAAAAGAGCGCGAAGAATGTTGAGATAAAGCTTTCTGAAACAAAGACGAACAAGCTTACCTATGATGAGGAGACCGGCAATTATCTTCTCTATCAGTACTCCGCCGCACTCACCGACAGCACAGACGGCTCAAGAGTTCGTTTTGAGAACGCGATCGTTCTCTACACCGCGATAAACTCAATCAAGGGCGATACCCTCGGCCACATCACGGTCAAGACCACCGGCAGCGGAAACGGCTATATAATCCGCGACGGTGTGTATCTTCCGATCGAGTGGAGCCGCGAGTCCACGGCTGTTCCGTTCTCATTCAAATATGCGGACGGTACTGATGTAACGCTTGGAATCGGAAAGACATACATAGCAATCATCCCGACGGCAAACGGAAAGGTAACGTTTGAATAAAAAATGCGCCTTGAGGATTTCCTCAAGGCGCTGAATATATATCACGTCTTTATCCTTGATCGGCGAGACGATCACGGCGGCGATAAGCCCAAGAATGAAGCACGGAACGACCTCGTAAATGCCGGGCGCGCAGAAGCCCAATGTTCATTTTATCACCCATTCTATTTAAAAGAAGAGGCAATGAGGTATTCGATTTGTAAAAAGCGACAAAAAAGGGTCTGTCCATTTCGGACAGACCCTTTTGAGTTTTGATCAGGGAATTATTCGTAGATGATGGTTACGTTGGAGAAGTCCTTAGCGGCGATTCCGTCAGCCTCAGGAGCGGCGTTGTCGATGGTGACAGAGCCCTCAAGAACCTTCTGGTAAAGTGCCTCGTACTCAGCAACGGTGTAATTCTTCATCTTCCAGGTATCGGTCGGGAGGCCGACAGCGTTCTCAGCAACGCCGAGGGAGGTGCCGTTGCCGCCGATGAGATTCCAGGTGCCGTTGTCGTTCATGGAGATGGCGAGCATTGCGGCAGCGGAGAGACCCTTCATAGCGGAGGTGATAACGGTCTCAGAGTCGGGGCTCTGGTCGACGTCAACGCCGATTACAAGACCGTCGTTAGCGGAAGCAGCAGCGGTGATGGACTGGAAGATGGAGCCGCCGCAGGCGAATACGACCTGGGTGCCGTTCTGATACCAGCCGCTCATCATGCTCTGAAGCTCAGGGGAAGCGGAGAAGGAAGCGCCGTACTGATAGGTGTACTTGATCTCAACGGTCTTGCCCATTTCCTTAGCAGCGTCATTGGCGCCCTGAACGAAGCCGTAGCCATAGCGGTTAACTGCGGGGTTGGTTCCGCCGCCGCCGCCCGCGAAGCCGAGCTTGTCATAGCCTTCCTTAACGATTGCATAGCCTGCGAAGTAGCCGGGCTGCTCCTCTTTGAAGTCGATGCCGGCAACGTTGTCAAGGCCGAGGTTCCAACCGTCGATGAATACGAAGTTGGTGTCGGTGTAATCCTTGGCGGCTCTCTCGAGAGCGCCGGCCTGCATGAAGCCTGCGCAGACGATGACCTTGGCGCCTGCCTCGGCAGCGGCCTTCATCGCGTCGTAACGGTCGTCGTCAGTTGCCTGATCGCCGTTAGCGGGCTGATAGTACTTGTAGCTCTCGTTTGCCTGATAGGCATAGCTCTTGACTCCGTCATAGGTGCCCTGATTGAAGGACTTGTCCTTGAGCTGGCCGACGTCGGTAACGAACGCTACCTGATACTTACCGTCAGCGCTGGTCATGGTGTCGGGGATGGAATCGGGGTTGGTTACGTCCACGTTGTCATTCTTGGTCTCGGTATTGCCGCCGGAGCAGGCTGCGAGAGAGAAGACCATTACGAGGGCGAGAGCCAGTGCGAGAAACTTTTTCATTTGTACATTCCTCCATATCTGTTCTCTTTTATATAATTGTGCACTAATGCACGCATATATTATAATGCATTTCGGGCGACATTTCAAGTTACATAATACACTTTTGCCGTTTTGTGCAAAATTTAACCTATCTTTGACATCTCGACAGCGGTATCGAGAGCTATTTCCATCATCTGAGTGAAGCTTTTCTGCCTTGCCTCGGGCGAGAGATTTTCAGAGGTTATGTAGAGATGGTCAGAAATCGTCAAAATGCCGAGAGCGCGCTTTCCGAGGCGGGCGGCATTCATATAAAGACCGGCGCACTCCATCTCAATGGCTAAAACGCCCATCTTTTTCCACTGATCCGGGCCGTCGGAGTCGGGAGAATAGAAATTATCGGCGCTTAGCACGTTGCCGACGCGCGGATTTGCGCCGTTCGCTCTCGCACAGCCAACCGCGGTGGAGAGGAGAGTGTAGTCCGCGACGGGAGCAAAGGTGCCGTTTAAGCTGAACTGGTGGGCATAGTTTGAATCGGTGCAGGCGCCGGACGCCATAACGATGTCCATTGTGTGCAGGTCGGGCTGAATACTGCCGGCGGAGCCGATGCGGATGATGTTGTCCACGTCATACTGCGTGTAGAGCTCATAGGAATATATGCCGATGGCGGGAATGCCCATTCCGGAGGCCATAACGCTGACCGGAACGTCCTTCCAGGTGCCGGTGTAGCCCTGAACGCCGCGGACATTGTTCACAAGCTTCGGATCGGTGAGAAAGGTCTCTGCGATGAATTTTGAACGCAGAGGATCGCCTGGCATGAGTACGGTTTTTGCAAAATCGCCCTTCTGGGCGTTTATGTGTGGAGTTGACATAATATATTCCTCCTTTTTATTTATGGCATAATTATAAATTGAAAAAGCCGAAATGTCAATTTACAAGGCGGATGCAAAGTGTTACAATATAGAAAAAAGATGGGAGGCGGGCACATGAAAACTCTCACAATCGGCATAGCCGGCGGCACCGGCAGCGGCAAGACCACGATAACAAGGAACATCGTCGAGGCGTTCGGCAGCGAGGTTTCCGTTCTTCACCATGACAGCTATTACAAGTCCCACGACGATCTGACCTATGAGGAGCGCACGAAGCTCAATTACGATCACCCGAATTCCTTTGATAACGATCTGTTCATCGAGCATCTTCGCGCCCTCAAAAACGGCGAGAGCATTGAAAGCCCGGTTTATGACTATACAGTGCATAACCGCTCTAAGGAAACGGAGCGTATTGAGCCTGCGAGAGTGCTCGTTGTAGAGGGAATACTCATCTACGCCGAGCAGGCCATATGCGATGAGCTCGATATAAAGATTTTCGTGGATACCGACGCCGACGTTCGTATTCTGCGCCGCATTATGCGCGACGTAAAGAAGCGCGGCAGAACGCTCGAGAGCGTTGTCGACCAGTATCTTACAACGGTGAAGCCTATGCACGAGCAGTTTGTTGAGCCCTCGAAGCGCAGGGCGGACATAATCGTGCCGGAGGGCGGCAGAAACCGCGTTGCCATTGATATGGTAATAGACAGAATAAGAGGATATCTCAGGAGCATCGAGGAATAATGGCTAAGCTTTACTTCAAATATGGCGCTATGGGCTCATCAAAATCGGCTCAGGCGCTCATAACTCAGTTCAACTATGAGGAAAAGGGCATGACGGTGTGGCTGATAAAGCCCGCAACAGACACGCGCGACGGCGCGGATATCGTAAAAAGCCGCATCGGCTTAAAGCGCACCGCTGAAATAATCACGCCCGAGCAGGATATAGTTGAAGCCTACCGCAAGGCGGGCAGACACGACGTCGTTATCGTCGACGAGGCGCAGTTTCTATCGCCCGCGCAGATAGACGGACTGCGCTGGCTTGTGGATATGGAGGATATCCCAGTGCTGTGCTTCGGACTGCGAACGGACTTTCTGACGCATTTTTTCCCCGGCGCGCAGAGGCTTATGGAGCTTGCAGACTCGATCACGGAGATAAAAACGATCTGCTCCTGCGGCAGAAAGGCAATAGTAAACGCGCGAATAGACGCGCTTGGCAGGGTAGTTACCGAGGGCGCGCAGGTTATGCTCGGAGGCAACGACAGCTATGTCGCCATGTGCCACCGCTGCTGGAAGAAGAAAATTGAGGAGCAGGAGGGGCAGATGACCCTTGAGTAAATGAAATCCCACCGTTTCCGGTGGGATTCAGACTGTAGACAAAAAGGAAAAAGCGTTGGATAAAGGAGGCGTGGATCTGTGAAGGGGTCGGCCGAGAGGCCCCTTCACGTCGCACACAGGCCCGCAGGCGTCATATTTTGCGCTCAGATAGTGCAAAATATGTTCGATGCGGAGACTTTGTCGACGCAAAAATCCCACCGTTTCCGGTGGGATTTTTTGCGCCTCGTGGCTAATTTTACATCTGGCTTCTGTAAAGAGCGGCGACGTCCTCGCTCGTTGCCTCGCGGGGGTTGCCGGGCATGCAGGCGTCTGCCATGGCGGAGGCGGTGAGGAAGTCGACGTCCTCTTCCTTGAGAATGCCCTTGAGGTTTGCGGGAATGCCAACGTCGGCGGAGAGCTTCTTTACGGCGGCGATGGTGGCGGCAGCGGCGTCCTCATCGTTCATGGAGTCGATGTAGGGAACCTCCATCGCCCTGCCGATAGCGCGATAGCGCTCGCCGGAAACGGTCTTGTTGTACTCAAGGCCGACGGGAAGCAGAATTGCGCAGGCTACGCCGTGAGGGGTGTCATAGAGGGCGGAAAGACCGTGAGCCATGGAGTGGACGATGCCGAGACCGACATTGGAGAAGCCCATTCCGGCGATGTACTGGCCGAGAGCCATGCCCTCGCGTCCCTCGGGAGTATTCTCAACTGCGCCGCGGAGGTTTTTTGCAATAAGGCGGATAGCCTCGAGGTGGAACATATCGCTGATGGCGCAGTGACCGCGGGTGATGTAGCCCTCAATTGCGTGGGTGAGAGCGTCCATACCGGTGGCTGCGGTGAGTCCCTTGGGCATAGTGCTCATCATATCGGGATCGACGACGGCAATCTCGGGAATATCGTTGACGTCAACGCATACAAACTTGCGCTTTTTCTCAACGTCGGTGATGACGTAGTTGATGGTGACCTCAGCGGCGGTGCCGGCAGTGGTCGGTACTGCGATGGTGAAAACCGCGTGCTTTTTGGTGGGGGCAACGCCCTCGAGAGAGCGTACGTCGGCAAACTCGGGGTTCTCGACTATGATTCCAATTGCCTTTGAGGTGTCCATAGCGCTGCCGCCGCCGATTGCTACGATGCAGTCAGCACCGGCTGCCTTGAACGCGGCGACGCCGTTCTGAACGTTCTCGATGGTGGGGTTGGGCTTGATGTCGGAGTAGACCTCATAGGCAAAGCCGGCCTTGTCGAGCAGGTCGGTGACCTTCTTGGATACGCCGAACTTCAGAAGATCAGGGTCGGTGGCAACAAAGGCCTTCTTGAAGCCCTTCTGCTGAAGGGTCGGAACGATGTTCTCGATTGCGCCGTGTCCGTGATAGGAAATGGGGTTAAGTACGATTCTGTCAGCCATTTTACATTACTCCTTATATTAATAATTTATCAAAAGCCTCGCAGAGTTCGCAGAAGGCGAATGAATTTAATTATTTTTTGCGGGGCGTGTACCTCGCAAAAAATTCTTCTCAGCCCGCAAACGTGCGCCTTTGGCGTGCGCTGCAGCGGGCTGCAGAGCTAAACTCAAAAGAGGCGCTGCCTCTTTTGAGTTTAAGAGAGATATCCCTCGCGGCCCTTAACTCCGAAGCGGGCCTCAAGCTCGTGCATCTGAGCGTCGGTGATGGTGTTTACGCGCGGGAGGTGTGCGATCTTCATATAGATCTCAGCCGCCTTCTCGGCAGTTTCAATAAGACCGAAGGTCTCGTCGAGGTCTTTTCCTGCGCCGTAGATTCCGTGGAGCGACCATACGACAAGACGGGCGGTGTGCATCTTCTCAGCGGTCGCCTCACCGATCTCGTTGGTGCCGCAGAGCATCCATGGCAGAACATTCACGCCGTCGGGGAAGACGACGATGCACTCGGTGCACATCTGCCAGAGCGTGCGGGTGAACTCGCGCTCGTCGAGGGTGTGGACGTAGGTCATAGCGAGAAGATTTGCCGGGTGGCAGTGCATAACTACCTTGTTATCAGGGTCAACGGAAAGGCGAGCGACATGGCTCATCATGTGGGCGGGGAACTCGGAGGTGAACCTGCCGCCGTCGGAGTAGCCCCAGAGAAGCTCGGCATTCTCTCCGCCGTCAACGATGCGGACAACGCCGAGGTTGACGGCGGGAGCGTACTGAACATTCTTGAAATACTTGCCGGTGCCGGTTACGAGGAAGTACTTGCCCTCAAGCTCCGGAGCCTTGAAGCCGGTGGGGATAACGCGGAGAACGTGGTCGGTATTAAGGTACTCCTTAACGCTCGCCTCGTCGAGCATAAGGCTGATGTTGCCGCCGTTGCGCTCGTCCCAGCCGTGATTGTACATATTTGTGGCGGTGCGGATCATTTCCACCATCCAGGGGGCAGTAAGAATGTCTTTCATTTTATTTTCCTCCTTATTTATCTTGTAATTACGTCTACGGGTACGTTGAAGATCTTTGCGACCTTGAGAATCGTGTCGATGTGACGGCCGGAAGCGGCTGCCATGTGGTGAGTGGGACCGGCCTCGCTCCAGCGATTGCAGAAGTCGCGGGCGCCGCAGGTGAAGCGTGTGCGCATGTTGGTATCACCGAAGGTGAAGATCGGACCTTCCTCGTTTACGCCCTCGGCAACGACGAACTTGAAGTGGCCGTCTCTGTCCTGAGTGATGCCGAGATAGGTCACGGGGCCGGGAGCGGGATAGAACTGCGTGAGGTATCCGCCGCCGGTCTTGCCGTGGAATACGGGAACAATCTTCATTGTCGGCTTTTTCGCTTTGGAGATGTCCGCATCGCCTGAGCCGGAGTGACCGATAATGCAGATATCCTCGTTAAAGTCGATGGAGTACATCTCGCTGAGCTGACCCATGCCTGAGATGGTCTTGAGAATGCTCATCGCCATAGCGACCTTGATATCTCCCTCGACGGCGCAGGCAGTACCCTGCTTGATGAGCATCGAGAACGCCGGGATAAGCATACTGTCGAGCTTTCCGGCTACGCCCTGAGCAAAGCCGTCATAGTGGCTTGCGACAAAGCCGAGCTTCTCATCCCTGACCCACTGCTCGAATGCGACGACGTACTTTGCCATATCCCAGACCTTTTCGACTGTTCCGCCGCCCTCGATATCGAAGGTGTCGAGAATATCCTCAGCCTTTGCGCGGATCGCGGCCTCGTCGGTGATGTGGTCGGCGATAGCCCACATCTTCTCCCAGTCGAACTGCTTGGTGTAGAGCCACATACGGTGGTAGAGGTTCGTTTCGTCGATGTAGAGATCCATCATGCCGGGGTAGGGACGGCCAATCTGCGCGAGATTTGTGTCGCGGAAGCGGCGGCGTACCTGCGCAGCCTTGCACCAATCGAGAATCTCAGCCTCGACCTCGGGGTCTCCGCCCTCAACTACGCCGGTGATTACGGCGTGGCGCTTGCCGGCGCGCTCAAGGTCTGCCACCATCTCGCCTACGGCTCCGCAGGCGTAGAGCTCGCCGAGCCAGGTAGGAGTGTCGGTGTTTGCATAGTCCGGAGCCTTTTTCTTCTGAACGTTTACGAGCACAACGGGAACGTCGAGATCGCGGACTGCCGGAAGCATATTGTAGCTTGTGGCGTAGGTCAGAAGCTGGAGAATAACGAGATCGACGTCGGCGGTGCGGAACTTATCACCCGCCTCCATAGCCTTTTCCTTTGTGGTAACTATGCCGCCGTCGATGAGCTCAACAGTGTCGGGAATGAGCTTTTTGAACTCTCTGTACTGCCCCTCAAACTCCGGAACGAGGGAGGGAAACTGGGGAAGATAGGCGCCGAGCGCGATGGAAAACACGCCTATGCGGGCTTTGGTGTCAACTAACATTATTTATCCTCCTTATTAATGCCGCGGAATGCCGCGTCAAATGCGTCTTTTGAGAAAACGCCCTGCTCAATGAGCTTGTCGGCAAGGCGCTCGCCGGTTTTCGTAGCGTTGCGGAGCGCAATCTCCATAATGCGGACGCACACGCCGCGAGTGAAATTCGCTTTATCGTTCTCACTGAGCACGATCCCGAGCTTTTCAGCGAGGATTTCAGGGTGATCCCAGGTAAAATCAAGTCCATCCTTGTCGGAATATCCCATAGCGCGGAGAACGAAGGTCTGGAACTGCTCGACAGTGGTTTCACCGATTCCGAAAAGACCGCCGCCGATGCCGTTTGTAATGCCGTTGTCATAGGCGTAGGCGAGATAGCTTTTTGCCCATTCGGAGGCGTCGGTAAAGGGACATTTTTCCGAGGGGTATGCCTTTGCCTCAGCATCCTTGCCCAGAAGACGGATAAGGAGAACGACCGCCTCTTCTCTTGAGGGGATGCGGTTTAAGTCAAAGTTTACGGTGCCGTCGGGATTTGTTCCGATGCCGTTGAAGAGCCCGAGGGCCTTGAGCCCCTCGGCAAAGAGAACGGTGGGGTCGAAGAAAGCGGCGCTTCCGCCGTCCGCGGGAGCGGGAGTCTCAAAGGGGTCCGCCTCAAAAACGTAGCCGGAGAGGACGAAATGCCCGGTTTCGCGGCTGTAATTGAAAATGCTGCGGTTTTCGGGATCGTCCTTAATAAGCGCCGGGAGGTTTGCAGGATCAAGAAGCTTCTCCGCGCCGCCCGCGATGTAGTAGAGATCGAGACCGGAGCAGCTTGCGTCGCCGACGAATGCGATGCTGCCGGGACCGGCAAAGCCGGCGCCGTCCTCAACCGTAAGGCTCTTGTGGATCCAGAGCGTCTGCGGGTCGGATCCGAGGTCACGGAACGTGACAGTTACGCCGCTCTTTACGGTCACGTTGTCGTAGTCGAAGCCCATCTGACCGGGCAGCGTCTCGCTTTCGGCAAACACCTTGTCATCGTAGGCGAACGCCGGGAGAGCGAGGGAGAGGGTCATAACGAGCGCGAGAAGTAGCGACACAGCTTTTTTCATCACTTTTCCTCCTTGTAAAACTTTTTCTGTATTTTGAGATTGCCGAGCGCCGTCGCCTCAATGGGCAGGGCGATGACCTCAATGCCGGCGAATTCCTCCGTCCAGCGGTTGAGAGTCTGATTCTTGGCGCCGCCGCCGACAATATAGAGCTTATGATATTTTCTTCCGCTGTTTTCCTCAAGCTCACGAAGCGCGGCACGGTAGCTGTCCGCAAGGGAGCGGAAGGCGCAGCGGAAATAGTCGCCGACTGTGCTCAGCGCGCCGTTTGCGGCGGTATCGAAGGCTGCCTTCATGCTCTCCGGAGCGAGGAAAACAGAATCGTTCGCGTCAACGAGAACGTCTGCTGAGGACTCACGCGCCGCTTTTTCTATCTCGGGAAACGGCATATCGGGGCAGAGCTCCTTGCGGAGATTGTTCACGATCCACATTCCCATGATGTTCTTCTGATAGCGGTTGTAGCCGACGCCGCCCTCGTTAGAGTAGTTGGCGCGCTCGCTTTTTTTATCGCAGATGGGCTTCGGTGTCTTGACTCCGAGAAGCGACCACGTTCCGGAGGAGATGTACGGCTCGTCGCCCTCAATGGGTATTCCCTCTACGGCTGAGCCGGTATCGTGGGTAGCGCAGAGAATGCACTTTACACCCTTGTACTCGCCTGCGTATGTGCCCGGCGTGGATAACTTCGGGAAAAGGTACTTCGGAAGCGAGAGGCGGGAGAGTATCTCATTGTCAAATTCGCCGGTCTCGGCGCTCACAAGACCCATAGTCGTCGCGTTCGTGTACTCGCGCGCCATAACTCCCGTGAGCTTATACATTAGATATTCAGGGATCATCAGAAGGTGGGTTACGCCGTTCAGCCTGCCCTTTTTGAGATCGTCATAGAGCTGATAGACGGAGTTGAAGGGCTGAAACTGTATTCCGGTGCGCTCGTACAGCTCGGAGAAGGGTATCTTCTCATGCACCTCGGGGATGATAGCCTCTGTGCGATTGTCGCGGTAGGCATACACCGGACGGACGATCTCGCCGCCGTCGCGCAGGAGAACGTAGTCGACGCCCCAGGTGTCGATGGAGAAGGTCTTTATGTCGGGAAACTCAGCTAAAGCCTTATCGAAGCCGATGCGCACATTTTCCGCCAGCGAGTCGATATTCCAGACAAGATGACCGTCCTTTTCAGTGACGCCGTTTGGGAAGCGGTAGACCTCTTTAGTCTCAAGTCCGCGCTCGCCGTCCCACGCGACAATGTGCCGCCCGGACGAGGCGCCGATGTCAACAGCCAGGTAATAAGCCATAAAAATTACCTCCGTTTTCCTTGTATTACATACATAATGCCAAAAACGGAGGTATTTTTAAATATCTTTATATGACTGAAAAAGTGTCCTTATTTGCACCCGCGGTATTCCTTCGGACTCATGCCGAAGCGAGCGTGGAATATGCGGTGAAAGTAGCTCATATTCTCATAGCCGACGAGATACGCAACGTCGGACACATTCTCATCGGTGTTGCGCAGAAGCCACGCCGCCTGGCTGAGCCGCTTTTCCTGCACAAGCTCGGTGTAGCTTTTTCCGCTGCGGCGCTTTATCTCGCGGCTGAGCCACGCCGTGTCGTAGTGCAGCGCGGAGGCGAGCTCCGTAAGGCTGCCGTCGCGGTAGTGCTCCTCAATGTAGGTCAGAACGCGCAGGAGATTTTTCTTGCTTTTTTCACCGACTGAGAGGCGGTCGGTGAGGTTCATAAGCTCAACGAACAGAAGACCCATCGTCATCTGATGTATGCTGCGTCGGTTCGGCGCCTCGTTTAAAAACGCCCAGAGCATATTTTCAATGAGATTTTCAATGGGCTTCACTCCGGCAACGCGGAAGAGAAGATAACCTAAATTGTCTCCGCCGGAGAGGCAGGCGAGAATAAAGCTCCTGAGCGGAGTATCGTCTGCGCCGAGATAGGGAAGGGTGCCTCCGAAAAACTCGGGCTTTACGATGAAATTTACGGCTAAATCTCCCTCGCCGGCAGGAAAAATCTCCTGCACCGCGTCCTGCCCGAGAATCAGCAGCTCGCCCTCGCGCAGAGTGATCTCGTCGCCGTTTACGATGTGCCTTGTCTCACCCGAGAGCATATAGACCATCTCGACGTAGTCGTGCGAGTGCTTCGGAAAGTGGACAAACCGCGTGTGCGGGCGGATGGTTATGAGCTTTCCGGTGTCGAGAAGCTTTTCACTCTCAATTTTGTCGCCCTTTTCGCCCATATAAAGCTCGCGGGCTATCGTTTCGCGCCCGTCGAGGTATTCGCGCTCCTCGCCTGTGATCGCGGAGAGCTTTTTAAGTATGCGCCCGTCCATTTACGCGCGGATGATTGTGCCGAGCCCGCAGACTGCGATGCGGAAATCGCCGCAGGGATACTCGATGAGCCTGAAGGGCAGGGGACTGAGATTTTGCTCAAGCTCCGCGCCGCCGCCGTCAAGAACGACGTTGAAGGCGGAAAACGGGGTATAAAGCCCGGTGCCGAGCGCCTTGACGAACGCCTCGTTGCAGACCCAGAGCCGCTGGAGATAGAGAGCCTGCGCGTCGCCGGAGAGTTTTTCCGCGCCCTCGAGCTCGGAGGCGGTGAAGAAGCGCTCAGCCATCTCTATCGTGCAGCGCGCGCTCTCAACGTCAACGCCGACGGGGGAATCGGATACCGCGACGACCGCCCACGGCCCGGCGTGGGAGATGGAAAACTCCGGCGCACCGTCGAATTTCGGCTTGCCATACTCGTTTTTCGTTACCGTGAGCTTATCGATGTCCACGCCCTCGGCGCTCATCGCGTCCCGCAGGAGAAGCCACGCGCCGACAGAGCGCGCGGAATCGTGATCCTTTCGCATATTCTGCGCCCTTTTGCGGCGCTCGGGCGGTATGAGCGCGAGCTTGTCGCGCCATGCGCCGTCATAGAGGTCGGAAATATCTCTTGTGTAAAGCTTTACCATTTTTTTCACTCGCTTTCAAAATCCTCGTACCAATCGTCGGGTATGGCGTCGAAGTCGATGTATCCGGCGCTCTCAACGTCGAAGTCCTCGCCCTTTTCAGGCATTCCCAGCTCCATTCGCTTGCGCCGGAGCGCCGCGGACAGCCCGGTCAGCGCGTCGAAGGGGGAAAACTGCTTTGCTCTGTCGGCGCGGCTCATCTTGTGGTCAGGTCTCTTCCCCACTTTTGTGACCTCCGATCTGAAGATTGCGTTCCCGTCTTGTCGCGCCCTCCTCGAAGTCCATACCCTTCAAAACGGCGTTTTTGCCGTATTTTTTCTTTATTTTCAGCACCGCTTCCTGAATTTTGCGGTTCTTCTCGAGATCCCTGTGCTCACACTCGGTAAAAAGCGACTGTTGGAAAGCGCCGCCGTCGGGATTTAATTCTCCCGTTCCGATGTTTATGCGGCGGATTGGTGTTTCGCGGTCGACAACTCTGTCAAAAACCGCCGTCGCCGCCGGTATCATAACGCTGTCGGCGTTAGTCTCAATGCCGAGCTTTGCCGTACCTTTTGCAGGGCGCTTCAGCGCCGAGGAGGTGTAGCCGACCCATATCCCGAGCGAGGACGTCACAAGCCCCTTTTCCACCATATCGAGGGAGAGAGAATCGACCATCTCCTTAAGAATGAGCTTTGCCTCGTCAAAATTATAGTCGCGCATGAGCACCTGCCCCGAGGAGAGCGAATGGCTCTGAGGCTTATACGCCTTTATATCCGCGATCGTAGTCGGTTCTATGCCCCACGCGTGGTCTATCATCAGCTCGGCGTCTATGCCGAACTCGCGGTAGAGAATTTCTTCATCGCAGTTTGCTATACCGCGCTGGGTGGTGATGCCGTATTTTTCAAGCCGCTTGGCAATCCCTCGGCCGATGCGCCAGAAATCGGTGAGCGGCTTGTGATCCCAGAGCGTTTCGCGGTAGGTTTTTTCGTTCAGCTCGCCGATAAAGTCGGGCGCGTGCTTCGCAGTAATGTCGAGGGCGATCTTCGCAAGGTACATATTCGTTCCGATACCCGCCGTGGCGCGCACCCCGACCTCCTCGGTCACCTTGTCCATGAGGAAAACCGCCATTTCGCGCGGCGTTTTGCCGTAGAACTTGAGGTATCTCGTTATGTCGAGAAACGCCTCGTCTATCGAATAGACGTGTATATCGTCAGGGGAGATGAAGCGCAGATACACGCCGTAGATATTAGCGGCGTACTCGATGTACTTTGCCATTCTCGGCGGCGCGACGATGTACTCCATATCCTTCGGTATCTCGAATACCCTGCATCGGTTGCGAACGCCCTTCGCCTTCATCGAGGGAGATATCGCAAGGCAGATCGTACCGGAGGAGCGGCTCGGATCGGCAACGACGAGGTCTGTCGTCATCGGGTCAAGCCCGCGCTCAACGCACTCGACAGAGGCGTAAAAGCTTTTGAGGTCGATACAGAGATAGTATTTTTCGCTCATTTTATCATCGCCTTCGCATAGTGAAAGTATAACACATATTTTTCCTATTGCAAAATAAAAAATAGCGTATTATAATAAATCTATCGGAAACAAAATGCTTCCGATAGGAGGATACCACCATGCGGACGAAAAATCAAGCACTAATGGAAAAAATCCGCGCCTTTGCGGAGGAGCATATACTCAAAACCGGCGCCTCGCCGTCCACCTCGGACATCGCGGAAGCGCTCGGCATCGCGCGCTCTACGGCGTACAAGTACCTCTCAGCGATGGACAATATGGGAAAAATCAGCTACCGGGGCGGCGTTATAGAAACGGGGCGCACGCGCCTTTGCGAGAGCCGCACCTCCCGCGCCGCCATAGTCGGCTCCATACCCTGCGGAACTCCGGAGGAGGAAGAGGAGGCTGTTGAGGCATACGTTGCCCTGCCGGACGCGATCTTCGGCACCGGGGATTTCTATATTCTGCGCGCCTCGGGCGACAGTATGCAGGGCGCGGGCATCGATTCGGGCGATCTGGTGGTCATTGAGCGGTGCAGCTGCGCGCGCGATGGGGAGATAGTGGTCGCACTCGTCGAGGGCGAGAACACTCTGAAGCGCTATTACGTCGACCGCGAGGCGGGCAAGATACGCCTGCACGCGGAAAACCCGCGGTACGCGGACATCATGGCGTCGGAGTGCGAGATACAGGGCGTTGCGCGGCATATAATAAAGGCGGTGGTATGATGGCGTGCGCGAGGAGAAAGTGCTATGTTGAGGTGCTTGCGGAGCACCAGATAAGCGGGCTGTGCGTTCCGGTGGAGATCAGGCTAGAGGACGGCAAGGATTTCAAAATCGACCGCGTCCGCGCCGTTGAGCGCGTCGCCGCCGCAAAGCCTACGAGCCGGTACACCGTTGTCATCGACGGCAAGCAGACGTATCTTTTCCGCGAGGAGGACGGAAAGTGGTTCGTTCAGCTTAAAAGCAACATCATTACGAAAAGCGTCGGCAGAGAGGCGCGAATTTAGTCAGAATTTAGCTTGAAAGTTTTCCCGATTTAAATGTATAATATACGCTGTTGTTAAATCGGAAATCTGCGGCGCTTTATACAATCGGAGGATAAATGGAAGAGAAACAGAAAAAGAGGGGAGCGAAGGTGCTATCTCCGCTCCTCAAAATATACTGGCCGGCGTACGTCGTCGGTCTTATAATGCTGTTCATGGTGGACTATGTGAACCTGCTCATTCCGCGCTATCTCGGCGACGTGACTGACGGACTTGCAGCTCACACGCTGGACGCGGGAGGTATACTGAGCATAGTTCTGAGGATCGTGCTTTGCGCTGCGCTTATCGCGGCGGGGCGCTTCGGCTACCGATATTTCATATTCGGCTCCGCGCGAAAGATCGAGCGCAGGCTGAGAGACAATATGTTTGAGAAGCTCGAAACGCTCTCTCAGCGCTACTTCAACGAGCACAAGACCGGCGACATAATGAGCTACTTCACAAACGATCTCGACGCGGTCAGGATGGCGATCGGCCCGTCGATAATCAGCGTTTTCGACTCGAGCGTGCTGACGATCATGGTGCTCTACCGCATGATAACCGACGTTTCCGTGTCGCTGACGCTCTACTGCCTCATTCCGATGGGCGTTATCGCGCTCTTCGGCTACTTCTACGGCGACCTCATCGAGCGCCGCTGGGCAAAGAAGCAGCAGACCTTCGCCGATATGTCGGACTACGTTCAGGAGTCCGTCTCCGGCGAGAGAGTCATAAAGGCGTTCGTGCAGGAGAAGCGCCAGGTAGACGCCTTCCGCACAGTAAATGAGAACAACCGCAAAACGACGCTGAACGTTGTTATGCTCGACGCGGCGTTCGGCCCGGTGCTGCACTTCCTCGTCGGAATAACCTACATCGTCGCCATCGTGGTCGGCGGATATCTCACGATGAAGGGCGAGATAACCCTCGGCAGCTTTGTAACCTTCAACAGCTACATCGGCTCGCTCGTCTGGCCGATGCTCGCCCTCGGCGACAGTATCACGATGGTCTCGCAGGGCGTTGCGGGTCTCAACCGAATCCACGAGGTGTTCGACGAGGCGGCTGAGATAACGGACGATGAAAACCCGGACGATGTCACCGAGCTCAAGGGCGCGATAAGCTTCAAGAACACCACCTTCAAATATAAGCCGGACCTTCCCGAGGCGCTCGAGGATATTTCGGTCGAGGTAAAGCCCGGCGAAACGCTCGCGGTGCTCGGACGCACCGGCGCCGGAAAGACCACGTTTGTAAATCTCCTGTGCCGCGTTTACGACGTCACCGGCGGCTCCATTGAGCTCGACGGCCACGATATACGCAAAATTCCGCTCAAAACGCTGCACGAGAACATCGCGTATGTTCCGCAGGATAATTTCCTTTTCTCAAACACCCTCGCAAACAACATCTCATTCGGAAAGCTCGACGCAACGCAGGAGGAGATCGAGGAGGCTGCGCGCGACGCGGATATACACGACAATATCTGCGACTTCCCGGAGAAGTACGAAACCGTCGTCGGAGAGCGCGGAGTTACGCTCTCCGGCGGTCAGAAGCAGCGCTCGTCTATCGCCCGCGCGCTGCTTAAGGACAGCCCCATACTTATCCTCGACGACTCGCTCTCAGCTGTCGATACCGACACCGAGGAGACGATACTTGAAAACTTAAAGCGCCGCAGAGCAGGCAAGACCACGATAATGATAGCCCACCGCGTTTCCACGGTGCAGAACGCCGACCACATCCTCGTACTTGAGGACGGCAGAATGCTCGAGTACGGCACCCACGAGGAGCTTATGGCAAAGGGCGGCGCCTTTGCGACGATGGTCGAGAAGCAGCAGCTTGAAAAGCAGCTGCTTGAAGAGGAATGAGGTGAGAGCATGGCTAAAATAGAAAAAGAAGAAAACCTCATCTCCTACAAGGGCAACGTATTTACACGCCTTTTCCGCTATCTTAAGCCCCACACCGCGCGAATGATAGCCTGCCTTGTGCTCGTTCTCATAGTAACCGTCCTCGAGCTCTACCGCCCGATGATAACCGGTCAAGCGATAGATACCATCGAGGGCTACTATAACCCATACGTCTACACCGCCGACGGCGATATAACCCTCAGCGGCGAGAAAATGAAGAAAATCGTGATCGAGGACGAGGAGGCGCCGTTCCCCGAGGGTGAATACGCCGTTATGCTCTACTATAACGAGCAGTATTACCTCTTCGAGCACCTCGACGCCGTGAGCGCGAAGGCGGTCTATATGAGCCGCGAGAGCGTTGACGAGATGGCGCTATCGGGCGAGACGCTTATTTCCGCGGGCTTTTCCGGCAGACTTATGAGCGGTGAGGAGCTCAGCGTTCTGCGCGAGACCGATTATTCAGCGCTCCGCAGGCTTGCGGTTATCTACGGCATTGTGCTCATTCTTAACGGGCTTGCGGACGTCGCTGAGATGTGGCTTTTGCAGTTTACCGGTCAGAGCATAATCTTCACCATCCGCCAGCAGGTCTTTGAGCACGTACACTCATTGCCGCTGCGATTCTTCGATACAAACCCTGTCGGTCGAATAGTAACCAGAGTTACGAACGATGTCGAGTCGCTGAGCCAGATGTACACGCAGATAATTATCCGACTCTTCCGCAACACGGTGCTCATCATCGGCTACGCTGTCGTTATGATCGGCATAAATCTGAAGCTTGCGCTACTGTGCTTTGCGTTTTTCCCGGTGATCCTTGTGCTGACGGTCGTGTTCCGCACGGTCTCCCGCCGCACCTACCGAATAGTTCGCAACAAGGTGAGCCAGCTCAACACCTTCCTCTCGGAAAACATCTCCGGAATGAAGCTCATTCAGGTTTTCGCGCGCGAGAAGGAGAAGGCGGAGGAGTTCGAGGGCAGAACGAAGGATCTCTACCGCAGTCAGATGAAGGAGCTCTTCATTATGGCGGTGTTCCGTCCGTCGATAAACCTCATCGCCAACGCCGCGCTTGCGATAATCCTCTACAACGCCGGCGTTTCCGTCCTTACAGGAACGCTCACCATCGGCACGCTGTATGTCTTTACAAACTACATCCGCTCGTTCTTCGAGCCGATAATGGACATAGCCGAGCAGTTCTCTACTCTTCAGAACGCGCTTGCCTCGGCTGAAAAGATTTTCTCCGTCCTCGACGAGGAAAATCCGATAATCGAGAAAGAAAACCCGACAAAGCTCGGCACAGTGAAGGGCAAAATAGAGTTCAGAAACGTCTGGTTTGCCTATGAAAACGAGGACTACGTTCTCAGAGATGTGTCCTTTACCATCGAGCCCGGTCAGCGCGTCGCCTTTGTCGGCGCGACGGGAGCGGGCAAAAGCTCGATTCTTAATCTCATCGGGCGCTACTACGAAATTCAGAAGGGCGAGATACTCATCGACGGCGTAAACATCCGCGACCTTTCCACCGAGGAGATACGCGGCGCGATCGGTCAGGTACAGCAGGATGTTTTCGTGTTTACCGGCGATATAAAGTCAAATATCCGCCTGCTCGACGACGGTATAAACGACGAGCGAATCCGTGAGAGCGCCATAGCCGTCAATGCAGACCGCTTTATCGACAGATTGCCGAAAACCTACGACGAGCCGGTGACCGAGCGCGGAGCCACGCTCTCAGCGGGTCAGCGCCAGCTTCTGAGCTTTGCGCGCACCCTTGCATACGATCCGCGCATTCTCGTTATGGACGAGGCGACGGCGAACATCGACACCGAGACCGAGGAGCTTATTCAGGACGCGCTTGAAACGCTCATGAAGGGAAGAACGACCATTATGGTCGCGCACAGACTTTCAACTATCCAGCACGCAGACTGCATCTACGTCATGCACAAGGGCAAGATACGCGAGAGCGGAACGCACCAGGAGCTGCTTGAGAAAAACGGCTTCTATAAGAAGCTCTATGAGATTCAGAAGCAGTAAATGGATATCGAGTTCAGAAAAGCAGGGAAAGCAGACCTTGACGAGCTTGAGGAGATGTACCGCCTCGCTGTCAGGGCGATGAATGCTGCGGGCATAATCCAGTGGGATGAAGCATATCCGCGCCGCGAGCACATAGAGCGCGACCTCAACGAGGACTGTCTCTACGTTGTGACCTGCGATGGGCTTATCGCCGGCGCGATAAGCTGGAACTATGAGGTCGACGATGAGCACGATACCGATAAGTGGTCAATTCCGGGCGAGTGGCGCGCGCTCCACCGCCTTGCCGTGCATCCGGATTTTCAGGGCTGCGGAATCGGAAAAGAGACGATGCACGGAATCGAGAGAGTGCTCAGAAAAGAAGGCATTAAGGCGCTCCGATTCGATACCGTTTCCTCAAATACACCCGCTATGCGGCTCTACATGTCGCAGGGCTGGCGCGAGGTCGACAGACAGCCGTGGATCGACGGCGATATCGTCTATTTCGAGAAGTCAATATCTTGTGCAACACCGCATAATTGCGGCTTCGGATCTTTGCGGCAAATTTGAGCCGCAAATGCGTTACTTTTTCTTGCAATACACAAAGTATTCCTGCGAAAAAGTGCCTTTTTGCGACTTAAATTTTCTCGCAAATCTCTCTCGCGGAATTATGCGGTATTGCACTTGACTTTTCGGCGCATTGAAACCGCAAAATCTATTGCAATACTAATATATTTAATGTATAATATTATCCCGTGGGTGATATAGCCCACGGGACTATTTTTTCCGGAGGGGGAAAAGGGCGTGAAGCCTGTTTACGAAAACCCGCTGGTCGGAAGATACTCATCAAAGAAAATGCAGTATATCTTCTCGCCGGATTTTAAATTCTCCACATGGCGCAGGCTGTGGATAGCGCTTGCTGAGAGCGAGCAGGAGCTCGGGCTCGGCATTACCGACGAGCAGATCGAGGAAATGCGCGCTCACATAGAGGATATTGACTACGATAAAGCCGCTGAGTACGAGCGCAAGCTTCGCCACGATGTCATGGCGCACGTCCATACCTTCGGCGACGCCTGCCCCAAGGCAAAGCCCATAATCCACCTGGGCGCGACGAGCTGCTACGTCGGAGACAACACCGATATAATTCAGATGCGAGAGGGGCTTTATCAGATAAAGGCGCTGCTTGTCGGCGCAATCAAGGCGCTTTCAGACTTTGCAGAGCGCAACAAGGAGATTCCGACTCTCGCCTATACCCACTTCCAGGCGGCGCAGCCGACCACCGTCGGCAAGCGCGCAGCGCTGTGGCTTCAGGATTTAATCATGGACTACGAGCGGCTCGAGTTTGAGATAAGCCGCCTCAGGCTCCTCGGCTGCAAGGGCACCACCGGCACCGGAGCGAGCTTTCTCGAGCTCTTCAAGGGCGATGCGGACAAGGTTCGCGCGCTCGAGGGCAAAATTGCCGCAAAGATGGGATTTAGCGCGTGTATGCCGGTCTCCGGTCAGACCTATTCCCGCAAGGTCGACGCCTATGTGCTGAATACGCTTGCAAATATTGCTGTATCCTGCCAGAAAATGGCTACGGATATCCGCCTCCTTGCCCATCTGAAGGAGCTTGACGAGCCGTTTGAGCAGAATCAGATCGGCTCCTCCGCCATGGCTTATAAACGCAATCCAATGCGCTGTGAGAGAATTTGCTCCCTCGCGCGCTATGTTATAAATGACGCAAAGAACGCCTCCGATACCGCCGCTGCTCAGTGGCTTGAGCGCACGCTCGACGATTCCGCGAACCGCAGACTGTCGATACCCGAGGCATTTCTTGCGACTGACGGCATACTGAGCCTCGTTATCAACGTCATCTCCGGCGCCGTCATCTATCCGAAGGTCATGGAAAAGCACCTCAACGAAGAGCTTCCGTTCATCGCGAGCGAGAATATCCTTATGGACGCCGTCGAGCGCGGCGGAGACCGTCAGGAGCTGCACGAGGCGATCCGTCAGTACAGTCAGAAGGCGGCAAGGAGCGTGAAGCTGGAGGGCGGCGACAACGATCTTCTCGAGTCGCTTATGGCTGACGAGCGCTTCGGCCTTACTGAGGAGAGCCTTAAGGAAACGCTTGATATAAAGAAATTCATCGGTCTTTCCGTCAGCCAGACTGAGAGCTTTATTGAAACCTACGCAAAGCCCATAATCGAAGAAAACAAAGCCCTTCTCGGAAGAGAAGAGGAGATAAGAGTATAAGGAGATAATGAAAATGCTTACTGCAATAGTCGGAATCAACTGGGGCGACGAGGGCAAGGGAAGAATGGTCGACCTCCTCTCAGAGCGCTATGATATCGTAATGCGCTATCAGGGCGGCAACAACGCAGGCCACACCGTAATCAACGAGCGCGGCAAGTTCATACTGAACCTTCTGCCGAGCGGAATACTCCGCGACGAGACCGTTAACGTTATGGGTCCCGGAATGGTAGTGGACGTCGAGCACCTCACAAACGAGATCGCCGCGATCCGCGAGAAGGGAATCGATATCAGCCCGAAGCATCTTGTTATCTCCGACAGAGCCACAATTTGTATGCCTTATCACAAGATGATGGATATCCTCGAGGAGGAGCGCCTTGCAGACAAGAAGTTCGGCTCTACCCGCCGTGGCATCGCGCCGGTGTATGCCGATAAGTATATGAAAAAGACAGTTCGCTTCGGCGATCTTCTCGAGCCGGAAACCCTCCGGGAGAAGGTAGCTGACCTTGTCGAGTGGAAAAACCTCACGGTTGCCGGCGGCTATAAGCACGAGCCGGTCTCCGCAGATGAGATGTATGATTGGCTTATTAAGTACGCCATGCCTTTTGTACCCTATGTCAAGAACACCACCGAGTACCTCACCGACGCCGTAAACGCCGGAAAGAGCATAATGTTCGAGGCTCAGCTCGGCGCTCTCCGCGATATCGACTTCGGTATCTATCCCTACACCTCTTCCTCGTCCACCATCGCCGCATACGCGCCCATCGGCGCCGGAATTCCGGCTGAGCGTCTTACAAACGTCGTCGGAATAATGAAGGCTTATTCAAGCTGCGTAGGCGAGGGTCCGTTTACCTGCGAGCTTTTCGGCAAGGAGGGCGACGAGCTTCGTGAGGCCGGCGGTGAGTACGGCGCCGCAACAGGCAGACCCCGCAGAGTCGGCGGCTTTGACGTTGTGGCATCGCGCTATGGCTGCCTCGTTCAGGGTGCGACAGAGATCGCTCTCACAAAGCTCGACGTTCTTAGCTATCTTGACAGAGTTCCCGTCTGCACACACTATGAGGTTGACGGCGAAATAACCGACAAGTTCCCGATGGGAGGCCGCCTTATGCGCGCAAAGCCCGTCTACGAGTATCTGCCCGGCTGGAAGTGCGATATCTCCAGGGCGAGAAGCTTCGAGGAGCTTCCCAAGGCTGCGCAGGACTATATAAAGTACATCGCTGACGCCGTCGGCTGTCACATCAAATACGTCTCCGTCGGCGCAAACCGCGACGAGTACTTTGAGATGTGATAATTCAGGGAGGTCATCTGACCTCCCTTTGTTATACGCTTTTAGCCTCGTACCACATCCGGCTTCCGTCGAGCGTGAGAACGCCGTAGGTGTGACCGAAGCCGACGGAGCCGGGGTTTATAACGAGAAGTCCGTTCACGTTGCCGCAGTAGCTTTCGTGTGTGTGGCCGAAAACGAGAACGTCTGCGCCTGATGCGCAGGCGTTGTTTATTATGCTGTCAAGCCCGTATTTGACATAGTATCCGTGACCGTGGGTGAGGAAAAAGGTCTTTCCTCCGATAACCGGCATCTTTGTGCCGGGCTCAAAGGAGCCGAAATCGCAGTTTCCCGGAACATAGAAGAACTTAACAGCCGGATAATTGTCCTCAAGCGCTTTAATATCGCGCAGGCCGTCGCCGGCGTGGATAACAGCGTCGGGCTTTTCACGTTCGATAACGGCGCGCATGAGTTCGACGGCGCCGTGGGAATCTGAAAAAATAACGATTTTCATGGTAAACCTTTCTCTTATTTTTCATATACTGTCGTGAGGAGGGGTAAGAATGAGCGATTTAAACGACCTTTTGAAGAGCGGAGAGGCGAAGGAGCTGTTGAAAAACAAGGACGAAATATCCCGCGCAGCAAAGTCCGAGGACGGCAGAAGGGTGATGGAGAGCCTCGAGAAGGCTGACATAGCCGGCGCGATAAAGCGCGGCGATACGGCGGCGGTGAAGAGCGCCATCGAGAGCATCTCAAAAACCGAGGCTGGCGCGAGGTTTCTGAAATCCATAAGCGCGGCGATAGGGAAGAAGTCCAATGGATGAGCTGGACGGCATACTCGAGAAGCTCCTGGGCGACCCGGACAGCCTAAGCCGCGCGATGGGCATCGTGAACGCGCTGAACTCCGGAGACAACGAGAAGGAAAAGCTCTTCGACGCGCTTATGCCGTATCTCAAGCCGGAGAGGCGGCAGGAGCTTATGAGCGCGGTCAAGCTCGCGCGTATGGCGAAGCTTGCGCGCCTTGCGATGACGGAAAACGGCGATGCTTAGGCGCTACTCGGGGTATTATCCGCCGGAGAGCTGTCCACCGCAGCGCCCGCCTGAGCCGCCTCGTCCGCCAAGACCGCCGCAGAGAACGGATCTCGGACTCGATATGGGCGATCTGGTGCTGCTTGCGCTCCTTTGGTATCTCTATAAAGAATCACGCGACGAGGAATTTCTGATAATACTCATCATCCTCGCCGCGAAAATCTTTAATATAGGTTCTTATTTATCCTCTTCGCCCTTCTCTTCGCTGCTGGGCTCGCTGGGAGTCTGAGGCTCGTCGTCGTTCTTTATTCCGAAGCGCTCGGGATAGACAGAACGCATAAGCGCAATCCCTATGGCAAAGGCTACGCAGAAGGCGAATACGAGCACGATCGCACGCATTTCACCGCTTGTTGCGATGAGCACTGCGGCAAAGCCGAGAATGGCGCTGATCGCGTAGAGCAGGGCGACAGCCTGCTTCTGGCTGAGACCCATATCGATAAGTCTGTGGTGGAAATGTCCGCGGTCAGGGCTCATCGGGTTCTGACCGTGGGCAAGGCGCCGAATTATCGCAAAGGCGGTGTCGAAAATCGGCAGGCCGAGCGCAAGCAGCGGTACGGCGAAGGATATGATGGCATAGAACTTCAAAAGTCCGGTTATTGATATGCACGCCATAACGTAGCCAAGCATCAGAGCGCCAGTGTCTCCCATGAAGATGCGGGCTGGATTGAGGTTGAAGGGCATGAAGCCGAAGCACGCGCCGACGAGAGCGGCAAGTATAACCGCGGTGTTCCACTGACCCATGGCAAGCGCGATAGTCATCATCGCGATGGAGGCGATCGCCGATACGCCGCAGGCGAGACCGTCAAGTCCGTCGATGAGGTTGACGGCGTTCGTGAGTCCGACGATCCAGAGCACGGTGATCGGAATCGAGAGGAAGCTGAGGTCGAGATACATAGTCTCGCTCCACCATATCGGGTTTGCGAGAAATTCGATTCTCACGCCGAAGGCGACCGCGACGAGCGCGGCGGCAATCTGTATAACGAGCTTGAGGAGCGCCGGAAGCGGAGTAATATCGTCCACAACGCCGACTACGACAATAATGACCGCGCCGAGCAGTATGCCGCGCATCTGATTATCCACATCGGCAAAGAGCACAACGCTCAGCACAAAGCCGATAAAGATCGCAAGCCCGCCCATACGGGGAATAGGGTGATTGTGAACTCTGCGCGAGTCCTTCGGCACGTCGACCGCGCCGACCTTCTGAGCAAAAAGACGCACGATGGGGGTAGTAATAAAGCTGACGATTCCGGCGGCAATCAGCGCGAGCGCGGCCGAAATCAGAATCTGAATATCGATCTGCATAGAATCTTTCCTTTATCTCTGGAGGAAGCCTATCTTTTTGTAGACTTTTCTCAGGGTCTTTTCGGCAACGTAACCAGCCTTTTCGGCGCCGGCTCGGTACACGCTCTCGAGGTATGCCTTATCCTTAATGAGGCGCTGGCTCTCCTCGCGGATGGGTCTGAGAAGCTCAACGACCGCTTCACCGACAGCGGGCTTGAAAGCGCCGTAGCCCTTGCCCTCAAACTCCGCCTCGATCTCGTCGTAGCTCTTGCCGGTAACGGCGGAGTAGATGCTCATGAGGTTCGACACGCCGGGCTTTTCGTCCGGAGCGTAGCGCACGCAGCGCTCGGTGTCGGAGTCGGTGACTGCGCGCTTGAACTTGCGCATGATATCGTCGGGGTTCTCCATAAGGAAAACACAGCCCTCCGGCATTGATTTGCTCATCTTTGACTCGGGCTGGGTGAGGCACATAATGCGCGCGCCCGCCTTGGTTGAGTAGAACTCCGGCATTTTGAAAACGTCGCCGTAGATGCCGTTGAAGCGCTGAACTACGTTGCGGCAGAGCTCAACGTGCTGCTTCTGATCCTCGCCGACCGGCACGAGGTCTGGCTGATAAAGGAGGATATCCGCCGCCATAAGCGAGGGATACGCGAAGAGACCGCCGTTAATATTGTCGGCGTTCTTCTTCGATTTATCCTTGAACTGCGTCATTCTCGAGAGCTCGCCGAACATCGTATAGCACTGCAAAACCCAGCCGAGCTCGGCGTGCTGATGGACGTGCGACTGGACGAAAAGAGTGTTCTTCTCGGGGTCGAGGCCGCAGGCAATGTATTGCGCGAGCTGCTCGAGCGTTCTGCGCCTGAGGTCTGCGGGATTCTGGCGCACCGTTATCGTGTGCATATCCGCCATAAAATAGTAGCAGTCGAACTGATCGGCTCTCACGCTCCAGTTCTTGATCGCGCCGAGATAGTTTCCGAGGTGAAGATCACCTGAGGGCTGGATGCCGGAGAGCATAACTTTTTTTGCTTCATTTTCCATAGCTTTCGTACTCCGTAAATAGTTTTTTGAAGGCGTCGAGCGAGCGCATTATCATCGCGTGGTCAACGCAGTATGCAAGTCTGACAAATCCGCTTCTTTTGAAGCCGGAGCCGGGGACAAGCAGGATATTGTACTTTTTTGCCCTCTCGCAGAAGGCCTTATCGTCTTTCTCCGGACTCTTCATCCACAGATAGAACGCGCCGTGCGGGTAAACGCACTCAAAGCCGATGTCGGTCAATCCCTTGTAGAGCGCCTTGCGGTTATAATCGTAATATTCAAGGTCGGTTTCCTCACCTAAACAGCGCTCAACAAGCCTCTGCTGGAGAGCGGGAGCATTGACAAAGCCGAGAATGCGGTTCGCGATGACCGCCGCGTCGTAGATGAGCGAGGCCTCGTCGCACTCCGAGGGAATGAGAAGATATCCGATTCGCTCGCCGGGCAGGGAGAGTGATTTACTCCACGAGTAGCTGACGATGGTGTTGCGGTAGTATTTTGTGAGAAACGGTACCTCGGCGCCGTCGTAGCAAAGCTCGCGGTACGGCTCGTCAGAGATGAGGTAGATGCTCTCTCCGAGTTCGCGCCCGCGCCTGTCAAGCGCTTCTGCGAGCCGCTTGATGCACGCCTCATCGTAAACCGCGCCGGTGGGATTGTTGGGGTTATTGATGATTACCGCCTTTGTGCGCCCGCTTATCGCGTTGTAGAGCGCCTCAGAGTCCGGCAGGAAGTCCTCACCGGTATCGACGATTTTAAGAACTCCGCCGTGGTTTTCAACGTAGTTGCCGTACTCGAGGAAGAACGGAGCGAAAACTATAACCTCGTCGCCGGGGTTGAGGAGCGTTCGCAGGATTACGTTCAGTCCGCCCGCTGCGCCGACTGTCATAATGACATTTCCGGCACTGAAAGCCGTACCGAACCGGCGGTTGAGATCGTCAGCGACAGCCTTTCGCGTACTCTCATAGCCGGCGTTCGACATATAGCCGTGGAGCGCGAGAGGCTCGGTGTTCTCCACAATGTCCGCAAGCGCGGTTTTGACAGAGTCAGGCGCGGGAACAGAGGGGTTGCCGAGGGAGAAATCATAGACGTATTCGGTGCCATAGAGCGAAGCGAGCCTTTTGCCCTCCTCAAACATGGCGCGAATGGCGCTTCCGGAGCGCGTTTTTTCGATAAGCGAGGCGTTTATCAAGGGTATCACCGCCGAAATGACTTTTTAACCCTATAATTCTACCACAAATGAAAGAATAATTAAAGAGAATTTTTTGAAAACCTCTGTAATTTGGAAATATTTTGTGTTATACTTGTCTAAAAACCTGCTTTTGGAGGCAACGATGTCAGTATTATTCAAAAATGCGTCCATTCTTATGCCGGATATGAGCGTTCTTGAGAGCGCGTATCTCGGCGTTGAGGGCGATAAAATCGACTATATCGGAGAAAGTGAGCCTGAGAAAAAGTACGCTGAGACGCGCGACTATAAGGACAAGCTCCTCATTCCCGGACTTGTGAACGCCCACACTCACGCGGCGATGACGCTTCTGCGCGGCGTCGGCTCAGACCTTAAGCTTCAGGACTGGCTATTTAACAAGATTTTTCCGATAGAGGACAAGCTCACCGCCGAGGATATGCGCGTTGGCGGCTCTCTTGCGATGCTCGAAATGCTTCGCACCGGAACGACAAGCTTTTCCGATATGTATTTCTTCCCGCATATGCTCTGCGAGGCTGTCGGCGAGGCGGGTATGAAGGCGAATATCTCCCGCGCCGTTGTCGCGGCTTCTCCAGATGAGAGGTGGGAGGACAGCTTCCGCATCCGCGAGAGCGTGGAACTGTTCGACGGTTACCATAATTCCTATGACGGCAGAATTAAGGTCGACCTGTGCGTTCACGCGGAGTACACGAATAACGACTCCATCGCGCGCCGCCTCGGAGAACTCTGCGATGAGAAGGGCGCTATCATGCACGTCCACGTTTCGGAAACAAGAAGCGAGCACGATGAGTGCATTACCCGCCACGGCTGCACTCCGACTCAGTGGCTCGACAAGATGGGTTGCCTCAACGGAAAGGCTCTTTTAGCGCACGGAATCTGGCTTTCTGACGAGGATATGGAGCTTATTCGCGCGAAAAAGTTATCAGTAGTCCATAACCCGACAAGCAACATGAAGCTCGGAAGCGGCTTTGCGCCGGTGCAGAAAATGCTCGATATGGGCATCCGCGTCGGTCTCGGAACTGACGGCACGGCTTCAAACAACAACCTCGATATGCTCGAGGAGATGCACCTCGCCGCGGTCATACACAACGGCTACACCGGCGACCCGACCATTATGAAACCGGTTGACATAATCAGAATGGCGACCGCAAACGGCTCATACGCGCAGGGGCGCGGGGATACCGGCGCTCTCGCGGTCGGTATGAAGGCGGACATCGCTGCAATCGACCTTGACAAGCCGCATCTTATTCCGAATTTCGACACTCTTGCACTTCTCTGCTACTCCGTCCAGGGCTCTGACGTCTGCATGACGATGGTCGACGGCAAAATCCTCTATGAGAACGGCGAGTACAAGACTCTTGATAAGGAAAAAATCTACTTTGACGTCAGAAAATCGGTGGAGCGGCTTTACAGATGAAAACCTGCGCAAAGACCTTTTCTGAGCTTACGAATACCGAGCTATATGAGATAATGCGCCTGCGGCAGGACGTGTTCGTGGTTGAGCAGAGCTGCCCGTACTTCGACCTCGACGGCGTGGATTACAGAAGCTTGCACGTCTTTATCGAGGACAGCGGGGTGATAGCCGCGTATCTGCGCCTTTTTCCGCGCGATGGTGAGGAGGGCGTTGTGCAGGTCGGCAGGGTAGTCACACGCGAGCGCAAAAAGGGCTACGGCGCGGCGATACTCAGCGAGGGACTGCGAATTGCGCGCGAGAGATTTTCTCCAAGCGGCTTTTACCTCGAAGCTCAGACATACGCCGTCGGCTATTACGCGCGCGAGGGCTTCAAAGTGACGAGCGATGAGTTCCTCGAGGACGGCATACCGCACGTTCAGATGAGAAAATATGAATGAGGACGGGTTTTCCCGCCCTCGTTTTTTATCCGAAAATCATCTCGCACTCGCGCATCGCGAGGCTTCTCACGCCGTCGAAGTCAACGTAAGGATTATAGCGCTCCTCAAGCTTATCGTGCAGGCTCTTTGCCTCCTTAAGCGTAGTTACCGCTCGGTCGAGAATCAAATCTGTCAGCTTGTCAGCTTCGCGCTGCTCGCTTCGCGCCAAGCTTGACGCCGCGGCGTCGAGGCGAAGCCTGCGGTAGACCGCACTGGGGAACGGAACGCGCCGGTCGCCGGCTATGAAGCCTACTCTCAGCTCGGGAACGATGACTCCGGCGCATCTGTCGGGAGCAAACCAGCTCATGAGGCGTACAGTGTCCCATCCGGCTTTCTCTGCGCGCTCAGCGCACTTCTCAACCGAGTCATAGCCAACCCCGAGACCGTTGTCGAAGAGATAGACTCTGTCGCAGAGCGCCTCAACGGTGCCGTATAGCTCCACAAAGCCCTGGCAGCTTATCGCACCGAGAAAACGCCGCTTCACGCCGCCGGTCTTGCCGGAGTCCGGTATTTCGCGGGATAGAATACCGTCGAGCCTTCGCATACAAGCGCGCTTTTCGTCATCGGTGAGCGCAGGGGAGAGTGCTTCGTGGGCGCTTTTTGCGCTTTCGATGAGCTTATACGCCCTCGCGTATTTTGCCTTGTACGCTGCGGTGAGGCGAATTATCGCTTCGCGCTCGCGTCGAAGCCCCTCGGTATCGTAGAAGCCGCTGAGGTCGATGTATCTGCCGCCTACGCCGTGATAAACCGGCTCCTGAACGTGCGGACTTGTGCCGTCGGTATAGGCGAGGCGCAGCTCGGGAATGTACACTCCGTCAAGGCTTCCGGGGTCGCCGGAGCAGCGGATAAGCTCGGTTTCCAGTCCTTTTTTCTCAGCCTTTTCAGCGATGATCCTCATAAAGGTGCTCTTTCCGCTGCCGGGGCCGGCTTTTATGATGCGCAGCTCGTCGCGCTTCGGGTCAATAAAGCCGTCGTAGAGGCTGTAAAACCCGCGCGGCGAGTTTGCACCGAGAAAATACTCTGTTTTCATATCTTCACATCCTTTCTCTGTATATTATGCTCCGAAATTGGTGTGGTTAATAAAAAAGAGCCGCTTCAAGCGAAGCGACTCTTGTATTATTTCAGCCACCGAGATAGGCTTTTTTGACCTCCTCAGAGGCGGCAAGCTCTTTTCCGGTGCCGGAGAGGATTATCTTTCCGGTTTCAAGAACGTAGGCTCTGTCGGCGACTGAGAGCGCCATCTGCGCATTTTGCTCAACGAGAAGAATCGTTGTGCCGCTTCTGTGCAGATCCTTGATTATGTCGAAAATCTGCTCAACGAGGATCGGCGCAAGACCCATACTCGGCTCATCGAGCATCATAAGCTTGGGCTGGCTCATAAGCGCTCTGCCCATAGCAAGCATCTGCTGCTCGCCGCCGGAGAGCGTTCCGGCAATCTGTTTCTCACGCTCCTTGAGGCGAGGGAAGAGGTCATAGACCTTTGCAATGTTCTCTGCAACCTCCTGAGGCGGACGGGTATAAGCGCCCATCTCGAGGTTTTCCGCGACAGTCATCTGAAGAAATACAGCTCTGCCCTCCGGAACCTGCGCAAGTCCGTGGCTTACAAGCTTGTGCGGCGCAATAGAGAGAGTGCTCTTGCCGTCAAAAACGATAGAGCCGGAGCGCGGGTGCAGGAGACCGGAGACGGTTTTCAGTGTCGTCGATTTTCCGGCGCCGTTTGCGCCGATGAGGGTTACGATCTCGCCCTCCTCGACCTTGAAGGATATGCCCTTGATGGCGTGGATAGCACCGTAGTAGACATGGAGGTCGTTGACTTCAAGCAAGCTCATTACTTCGCCTCCTCCTTCCTTTTACCGAGATATGCCTCAATTACGGCGGGATTTGCCTGAATTTCCTCAGGCGTGCCCTTTGCGATTATCTGACCGAAGTTCAGAACGGCGATGCCCTCGCAGATGCCCATAACGAGGTTCATATCGTGCTCAATGAGCAGTATAGCTATACCGAAGGTGTCGCGGATCTTTACGATGTTCTCCATAAGCTCAGCGGTCTCGGACGGGTTCATACCGGCGGCAGGCTCGTCGAGCAGGAGAAGCGAGGGATTTGACGCGAGCGCGCGGACGATCTCAAGCCTGCGCTGTGCGCCGTAGGGGAGGGAGCCGGCCTCGTGTCCGGCAAGCGGCTCCATATCGAAGATGCTGAGAAGCTCCATCGCCCTCTCGTGGGCGATCTTCTCCTCCTTCCAATAGCCCGGCAGACGGAAAATACCCTGCCACATACCGTACTTTATGGAGTTGTGAAGTCCGAGCTTGACGTTATCCTCGACGGTGAGATTGTTGAAAAGACGGATGTTCTGGAAGGTGCGGGCGATTCCGGCACGGTTCACGGCGGCAGTGTCCATGGAGTGCGTGTCGACGCCGTCGAGAAGAATGGTGCCTCTTGTGGGCTGATAGACCTTTGTAAGAAGGTTGAATACAGTGGTTTTACCGGCTCCGTTCGGGCCGATAAGACCGGCAATCTCTGTGCGGCCGATGGCAATGTTGAATTCCTTGACCGCGGAAAGTCCGCCGAAGTCGATGCCGAGGTGCTGACACTCAAGAATCGGGCTCTTGTCGATATCGCGCTCCGGTATGCGGTTGACGCTGGGGATAGGTACGAGCTTGGTCGGCTCACGCTGAATCTTGCTCATCGCTCGGTCACCCCCTTCTTGCTCTGACGGATAGACAAGCTTCCTGCGAGAGATTTGAACTGCGAGCTGTTCGTCGTCAGCATAACGATAATAAGCACGACCGCGTAGATAAGCATTCTGTAATCGCCGAGCGCGCGAAGCTCCTCGGGGAGAACGTAGAGCACAACGGCGGCGATGATGGAGCCCCACATATTGCCGAGTCCGCCGAGAACGACGAATACAAGGCAAAGAATGGAGGTGTTGAAGTCAAACTTCGAGGCAACGAGGTTCGAGTAGTTAAGACCGTACAGCGCGCCTGCGGCGCCTGCGAGGGCGGCGGAGGTGACGAATGCGATCATCTTGTACTTTGTGATGGGAATGCCGACGCTCTCAGCGGCGATGCGGTTATCGCGGATAGCCATGATGGCGCGGCCGGTGCGGGAGTGGATGAGGTTCAGAACAATAACGAGGGCGACGAGAATGAGAATCACGCCGGCGGTAAAGGAAGCGATGGTGTTCGTTCCGGTGGCGCCCTGCGCGCCCTTGATAATCACCTGACCGCCCTCGGCGAGGTGCAGGTCGGAGACTGTTTTGAGTCCGTTATAGTTGAAGATGATGTGCAGACCCTTCTTGTCAACGCCGACAAGAAGGCAGGTGATAAGCTCCTTGATGATCTCGCCGAACGCGAGGGTCACGATTGCAAGATAGTCGCCTCTCAGACGGAGAACGGGAATGCCGATGAGGAAGCCGAATACCGCCGCGAAGATTGCGCCGATGAACATCGCGGCAAAAAGCCTGAGGGGTACTGATTCTGTGCCGTTAATAAGCATCGCCTGGCTGACAATAACGCCCGTAAACGCTCCGATACCCATAAATCCGGCATGGCCGAGGCTGAGCTCGCCGAGAATGCCGACCGTGAGGTTGAGGCTTACAGCCATAGTCACATAGCAACAGATCGGAACGAGCAGACCGATGGTAGAGCGGCCGAGAAGACCGTTGGAACGCATAAGGGTAACGATGATGAAGGCGACTATTACGCCGGCATAGGTCGCAAAATCGACCTTGGTGTGCTGCTTGAGCTTGATACTCTTCATACTCTCACCTCACACCTTTTCCGGAACGTACTTTCCGAGCAGTCCCGCGGGACGGAAGAGAAGTACGATAATAAGCACGGAGAAAACGACCGAGTTAGCAAGCTGGGTCGAGATATAGGCCTTTGCCATTGCTTCGATTATGCCGATAAGCAAACCGCCGAGAAACGCGCCGGGGATGGAGCCGATGCCGCCGAATACCGCTGCGGTAAAGGCGCGTATGCCGGGCATTGAGCCGGTGGTCGGCATGAGAGTAGGGTTAAAGGAGCAGAGGAGCACGCCGGCGATAGCCGCGAGCGCCGAGCCAATGGCAAAGGTCATGGAAATGGTGCGGTTTACGTTGATGCCCATGAGCTGTGCGGCGGCCTTGTTCTCGGAGCAGGCACGCATCGCCTTGCCGAGCTTTGTGCTGCTTGTAAACCAGGTGAGCAGCACCATGATTATAACACACGCCGCCATTGTCACGATGGACATATAGCTGATGGAGAGCTGACCGTCGAAGAGGCGAAGCGCATTCGGCGCACCGTCAGGGCCGACGAGGGGAATGAGCGGAGTATAGTTTTTCGGCGTCGCGCCCCAGATAAGAAGCGCTGAGTTCTGGAGAAGGTAACTCACGCCGATTGCAGTAATAAGCACAGCGAGGCTCGTCGCCTGACGAAGAGGCTTGTAAGCAAGACCCTCGATGAGGATGCCGAGAATAGTGCAAACTGCCATAGCGAGCAGAAGAGCGACCCAGCCGTTCAGACCCATGTACGCAAAGCCGCAGAAGGATATGTAGCCTCCGACCATAATGACGTCGCCGTGGGCGAAGTTCAGCATCTTGGCGATTCCGTAGACCATCGTATAGCCGAGAGCAATGATCGCGTAGACGGAGCCGAGACATATACCGCTTATCAGATAGGACAAAAATACCATGGAAAGACCTCGATTCTCTGGAATTGGACAGCAGGAAAAGGGGATATTATACGAAATGGGAGGGTCACCTTAAGGCGACCCTCCTTGATTTCTTATCCTTGAAGGTCAGGCGGAGACGTAAACGCCGTCCTTGATAATGACGGCAACAGGCATCTTGGAAACCTCGCCGTTGGCGCCCCAGGTCATGCCGGAGCCGGTAAGTCCGTCATAGGTGGTCTTCTGGATCTGAGCGATCATCTTCTCGCAGATCTCGGAAGCGCTCATATCGGGCGTGCAGCCGGACTCGATAAGGCAGTTGTAGAGGACGTAGATAACGTCGTAGCCGTCAGCGGCGAACTGGTTGGGGGTCTCGCCGTAACGCTTCTCGTACTCGGCGACGAAGTTCTTGGTAAGATCGTCCTGAGCGTCGGCAGCAAACGGGGTGAGGAGCATTACGCCCTCGGCAAGGCTGGTATCGAAGCCCTCCATGGTGAGGATTCCGTCCATACCGTCAACGCCGAAGAAGATGGGCGCGTAGTCCATAGCCTTAGCCTGGGAAAGGATTACGGAAGCGGGCTGATAGTAGATGGGGAGGAAGAGGAGGTCAGCGCCCGCGGACTGAGCGGCGGTGAGCTGAACGCTGAAATCGGTCTGAGTCGCCTCGGTGAAGGTGCCCTCATAAACTACCTCAAGACCCTTTACACCGGCCTCGGCAACGAAGGTGTCGCGGATGCCGGAGGAGTAAGCGTCGTCATTGCGGTAGATAACGGCTATCTTCTTGCCGGGGAGATTCTCAGCGATGTAGTCGGCAGCGCCGAGACCCTGGTTGGGGTCGGTGAAGCAGAGCTGGAACATATTGTCCTTGCCCGCTGTTACGTCAGTGGAGGAAGCGGAGGGGGTGAGCGCGAAAACGCGATCGTTCGCGGCCTCAGCGGAGGCGGCGATTGCGGAGCCGGTGGTTACCGGGCCGCAGAGGACTTGCATACCCCAGTCCATAAGGGTGTTGTAGGCGTTTACGGCCTTCTCGCCGTCAGCCTCGTCGTCCTGCGGGTTGAACTCGATCTGGATACCGCCCTTGGCGTTGATCTCGTCAACGGCGATCTTTGCGGCGTTCATAACGGCGGTGCCGTAAATTGCCGCGCCGCCGGTGAGCGGACCGCTTGCACCGATCTTGAAGGCGCCGGTCGCGCCGGTCGACGCGGGAGCGTCGTTATTTGCGGGAGCGTTATTCGAGGGGGTGTTGTTTGCGGGAGTGCCGGAATTATCGCCGGAGCAGCCTGCGAGGGCGGCGGCGATGAGGCAGAGCGCCATCATAAGCGCAAGAACTCTCGTCATCTTTTTCATATCGATCTCTCCTTTGATTGCTTTGGATGTTTTATTTCTGCGCCGGAGTTCGGCGTAAAATACTATATGTAGTTTGCTATAAAATGCACTTTAGCACTAAAAATCGCTAATGTCAAAATATTTTAGCGGTTCCGGGCTACATTTCATCATTTTGAATGACGCTGTGCGCGGATGAACACAATCATTCGTCAGATTAACTAATGATTGACCCGATGTCACGAAGGGGTTGGCCGGGGAAGCTTTTTAGTCCGATCTCTCGCTCTCGTATGAAGGATTCTATACGCCCGCAGTCCGGATGAGCGCCGAGGTCGCCGTTAAATACGATCGTATCTCCGACTCTGCCGGCGCACCCGCCGAAAAAGCCCTCCGCGTAACCGGGCAGAAGAACGTGACCCGGCGCGATTTCGAGAACCTCGGCGCCGCGCTCCCTGAGAGCTCTCGCTATACCGGCGTCGGCGGTAATAACGCTATTATCGTTCACGGGAAGCGCCGAGCAGCGCGTATAGCCCTGACGAACGTCGATAAGCTCCAAGCCGAGGCGCGTTGCTTCATTGAGGAGCGCGGGCGCGGTAATATCCAAGCGATGAACGAAGTAATTGCCGAACGCGAGCGCGCAGAACGCCGCGTTTTCGGGATAATCCGGCGCATAATCGGCAGTTGCCGCATAGAATAGCTTGCTTTTAAGCCTGATAACTCTTAGATCGGCGTGATCGCCGGTATATACTCCGAGCCGCTCGTGAAAAGGAACTGTATGCACGCTGTTTCCTGCGCGCTCAAGATACCCGATAACCTCGGGATACGCCCTCTCTGAGATATAGACATCGCCCATAAAATCACCTCTATAATAGTATAATTGTCTATTTAACCCTTGTCAATAAATGACGGAAGTAGTAAAATATATCAATAGTACATTTAAATGTGAGGTTATTTCGATGAGAAACAGAATTACGGCGCTTTTTATTGTGCTTTCTGTTCTGATATGCGCGCTTGCCCCATCCGCCCTTGCTTCGGATGAGCTGAAGGTCGATCCGACCGGCAGGACGATAGGCTACTCCGCCGTTGTATACGACAACACAAACGGACTTCCGACCTCTGAGGCCAACTGCATCGCGGAGACGAGCGAGGGCTTTATCTGGATCGGCGGCTACTCGGGCCTTATCTGCTACGACGGAGCGAATTTCGAGCGCTATGATTCCACTACCGGTATAGCAAGCGTTGTGAGCCTTTTTGTCGATTCCGGGGACAGACTGTGGATCGGCACGAACGACTCGGGCATCGGCTGTCTCTACCGCGGCGAGCTTCAGATGTGGACAAAGCACGACGGGCTCGGAGCGGACTCAGTCCGCGCCATCACGGAGAAGGACGGCCGTATATACATCGCGACTACACAGGGCATCTCCTACATTGAAGAGGCGGATATGAGTATTCACCGCATCGACGAGCCGCGCCTCAACGAGGAATACATAAGAGATCTTAAGCTCGGAGCCGGCTTTCTCTACGGCGTCACGATGGACGGCGAGGTATTTATGATGGATGAGAGCGGCATAAAGGCCTATTTCAAGGACGGCGAGCTCGGGATAGAGGGCATAAGAACGGTTCTTCCGGACAGAGATAATCCCGGAAACGTGTGGTTTGGCGGAAAGAACGAGGTAATAGTGTACGGAAAGCTCAGCTTTAACGGCCTTGACGTTATTGAGGAGACAACCACAACGCTGAACTTCATAAACTCCGTGCAGTACATCGGCGGCTACCTGTGGGTCTGCGCAGATAACGGCGTCGGATATGTCAAGGACGGCGAGTTCATGCCCTTCGGCAATATCGGCGTTTACAATTCCGTTGAGCATGTGATGGCGGACTACCAGGGCAATCTCTGGCTGACAAGCTCTCAGCAGGGTGTTCTGAAGCTCGTTCCAAACCGCTTTAAGGACGTATTTGCAGAGTATTTTATACCGGAAGAGGTCGTCTATTCCACCTGTATGTATGACGGAAAGCTGTTCATCGGAACGAAGAGCAGCGGACTTCTTATTCTTCAGGACGGCTATCTTTTGGACGAAGCGCCGCTTGAGAGCGCGGTCAGCGCCTCGGGAGAGGAGCTCGCTGACTTCGACCTGTTAAATTCACTGGACGGCACGAAGATCCGCTCCATAATCCGCGACAGCAAGGGGATTCTCTGGATATCCACCTTCGGAGATACCGCGCTCACAGCGTATGACGGAAAGGGCATCGTCAGATATACGGAGGCGGACGGACTTCCGTCGAACCGCGTAAGAACCGTCTGCGAGCGCGCCGACGGCAGCATTCTTGTCGCCTGCACCGGCGGCGTCGCCGTAATCGAAAACGGCAAGGTCACAAAGTCCTACGGCGAGGAGGACGGACTTTACAACATTGAGATACTCACTGTCTGCGAGACGGAGTCGGGCGAGATCCTCGCGGGCTCGGACGGCGGCGGAATTTACGTTATCTCTGACAATGGAGTTGAGTGCATTGATACGGACTCGGGGCTTAAATCCGACGTCGTAATGCGCATAAAAAAGGATCGCTTCCGCGATCTTTACTGGATTGTAACGAGCAACTCCCTTGCGTATATGAACGGCGATCATAAAATCACAACTATTGCGAAATTCCCTTATTCAAACAACTTCGACCTCTATGAAAACAGCCGCGGCGAGGTATGGGTGCTCTCGTCAAACGGCGTGTACGTTCTCTCGGTTGACGAGCTTATCAGAAACGGCGAGATAAAGCCGCAGTTCTATAACCGCTTCAACGGACTTCCGGTCATAGCAACAGCAAACTCCTACTCAGAGCTCGACGACGATGGAACGCTCTACATCTCCGGCACGACCGGAGTTGCGGAGGTCAATATCGAAAAGGAATTTGACAGCGTTGAGAACGTGAAGTTCTCCGTTCCGTATATCACCGCTGACGGAACAACCATCTACCCGGACAGCGATGGCACGTTCACAGTTCCGTCTAACTGCTCGAAGCTCACGGTTTACGGGTTTGTTTTTAACTACTCCCTTGTCAATCCGACAGTCCACTACCGGCTTGACGGCTTTGATAAGTCAGAGAACGCAGTCCTGCGAAGCGACCTTAAGCCCGTTGACTACACGAACCTGCCCGGCGGAGAATACAGCTTTGTTATGGAGCTGCGCGATTCTCTCGGCAATTCCGGCGGGATCGAGAGCTTCCGCATCGTCAAGGAGCTCAAGATCCGCGAAATGATGTGGTATCAGATACTGCAAGTGGTGCTTCTCATCGCGGCGGTCGTGGCTGTCAGCTTCATCTACTTCAGGCGCAAGGCAAAAGCCTACGAAAAGCGCAACGAAGAGCAGAAAACCTTTATCCGCGAGATGATAGAGGCCTTCGCAAAGACCATAGATATGAAGGACAAGTACACAAACGGTCACTCCGGCAGAGTTGCAAAGTACACGGCTATGCTCGCAAAGGAGCTAGGTTACGACGACGAGACCGTTGATAAGTTCTACAATATCGCACTTCTGCACGATATCGGAAAGATAGGAATACCGGAGGAGGTTCTTAACAAGCCCGGAAAACTGACGGACGAGGAGTATAAGATAATCCAGTCGCACTCGCAGCTCGGCTACAACGTTCTGAAGGACATCAGCATTATGCCGGAGCTTGCCACCGGTGCGGGCTGCCACCATGAGCGCCCGGACGGCAAGGGTTATCCGCGCGGCCTCAAGCTTGAGGAAATACCTCGCGTAGCGCAGATCATCGCCGTTGCGGATACCTTCGACGCGATGTACTCGACAAGACCGTACCGCAAGCGCATGAACTTCGACAAGGTAGTTTCCGTTATAAAGGAGGTCTCCGGCACACAGCTTACGCCGGACGTCGTAGATGCGTTCCTGCGCCTTGCAGAGCGCGGGGTGCTCAAGGCGCCGGATGATAACGGCGGCGGAAGCACCGAGGACATCGACAACATTCATAAGAAGCAGAACGAGGAAGTCAAGGCATAATAAAAGGCTGAGAGCGAAAAAGCTCTCAGCCTTATATTTTTACCTGACCTTGATAATAAATTTCAGCTCGTAGTCCTCTTTGGCGCTGTACTGGAACTCCGGCATTATCGCGGGGCCGCAGGCTCCGGTGCCGATGCCCTGCTGGAACGCCTGAATCGTGACATAGGTGCCGGTGCGGACCTCGTCAGAGCGATGGCGCATTGTGACGAGCGCGCGGTCTGAGTAGGGCTTCACGCCGAGCTCAAAGCTCTTATCTACTGCCTCGAAGCGAACCTTAACCGCGCCGTCAGTGAACTCTGCACAGGTGCAGTCCATTCTGTTGCCAGATTCCTGCGGCTTGATATTTGGCTCGGTCATATCCGCAACCCTGCAATCGTAATCGCCGATCACAAACTGATCGCGCATATCGCAGTAGGTCTCGCCGCCTCTGCCGTGATAGCGGACGTCGTCAAAGCTCTCGTCGAGACGGAAGGCCTTTCCGAAGCGCGGGATAATTCCGCCGCCGGAAATACAGTGAAGCCTGCTTGTGACGAGAACGCCGCCATCTGTACCCTCATAGGTGTCGGTGACGAGGAACTTTGCCTTTTTGTTCTGCACAACGCTTGTGACCTTATAGCCGTTTTCGACGCTCTCAACGCCCTTGTACTCGATGCGCTGGTCAAAATACGGCGCCATGGTGTTTGAGAACATAAGGTCGGTGTCGTTATCGGTCGCGGCGCGGTAGAGGATCGTGCTCTCCGGCGCGCTCTCGAGGTGCTTTCCGTTCGGAAGGAGAATATATACCTTGTCGCCGTCAAGGGTGAAGCCCTCGGGAAGCGGCCTCGTCGCCGGCGCGGACTGCACCTTTTCGGAAATGACTATCTGCTCCTCGCTGACAATGCGGCCGGTCACTGTGTCGAGGGTTTCGACAATAACGGATAGGTTGCCGTCAACTGTCTTGCCGGTCTCAAGCTCAAAGCTCTTCTTCGTGAGCGGCGCGACGTCGGGCGCAAGCTCAAAGACACTGCCGTCATTCCACCTGAACGTGAGCTTATAGCGGGCTCCTTCGGAAAAAGCGGTGGTGTTGAAGATAACGAAGGAGCTTCCGGTCGCGTAGGTCACGCGGATGGGGCGGTAGATAAATTTGATTATCTTCGCGCCGACGGAGGGCGTGCGGTCGGGGTAGAACATTCCGTCAACGCAGAAGTTCTTGTCGTGCTCCCACTCGCCGTGGTCGCCGCCGTAGGTGTAGGAGCCGTCCTCATGGAGTATTGCGTGGTCTACCATCTCCCAGACGCAGCCGCCCATGAGGTTGTCGTAGGCGTAGATCTCTCTCCAGTACGCCTCGGTGTTGCCGGGACCGACGCCCATCGCGTGGGCGTATTCGCACATGAAGTACGGGCGGTCGTTGAGCTCCTTCTGCTTGCAGCGGTGCTCGCCTATTTCGTGGAGCTTGCTTACGGGAGGATACATATCGCTTCCCACGTCATAGGCAACCCTCTTGCAGTGGACGGCGCTCTCATAGTGCACGGGGAGATTGGAGCGGGAGTGCAGGTAGTCCGCCATAGCGTCGGTGTTGGAGTAGCCGCCAGCCTCGTTTCCGAGCGACCACATTATTATAGAGGTGTTCGCGTGAACCTTGTCGCGCTTGTAGAGGCGCTTTACGCGATCCATATAGCGAGGGCGCCACTTGGGGTCATGGGAAATAGTGTTGTACGTCGGCGGTATCTGCATCGCAAATGTGCCGTGGGTCTCGATGTCGTTCTCATCTACGATGTATATGCCCTTCTCGTCCGCAAGCTCGATGAGCAGGGGATCGGGAGGATAGTGTGAGGTGCGGACTGTGTCGATGTTGAACTCCTTGCAGAGATCAAGGTCGCGCTCAATCTCATCCGGCGTCATCGTGTAGCCGTTCGTTGGCGAGGTGTCGTGGTGGTTTACGCCCTTGAACTTGATCTTTCTGCCGTTGAGATAGAAAACGTCGCCGCGTATCTCAACCGTCTTGAAGCCGATGCGCTCCTTTACGCAGCTTGTGGGTGTTTCAAAGTAGATATCGTATAGCTCCGGCGCCTCGGCGCTCCACTCTTTTACTTCGAGAGAGTCAAAAACGCACCTTGCGACCTTGTTCTCAGTCGGAACGGTGACGGTTTTATCACCGAAGGTGAAGGTCACATCGGTATCGGAAAAAGCTGCGGCGGTGAGGGAGAGGGAGTATTTATCGCCCTTCTTCTCAGTGACGGCGTTTATGTCCCAGAGGTCGGTTTTGTCCGAAACGCGCAGAAGCACGTCGCGGAAAATGCCGTTGTTGCGGAACATATCCTGGCTTTCGAGATATGTTCCGGTGCACCAGCGGTGAACTACGGCAAGAAGCTCGTTCTGACCGGCTTTTAGCTTGCCGGAGAGGTCGAACTCCGCTGTGTTGTGCGCGCCCTCGGAGTAGCCGATGAACTCGCCGTTGAGGTAGAGATCAAGACAGCTCGCAACGCCGAGAAAGGAGATTATAAAGCTCTTGTCCGCATCCGCAACGTTGATAAAGCGGCGGTATACGCCGACGAAGTTGTACTCGTTCTCAGGCACCTTCCAGCGCGGGATTATTGCCTGGTCGCAGCCCATCCAGGAGAATACCCTGCCGACCTTCTCGGTTGTCGGGATCACCGGCGGCTTAAACGGAAACTGGTAGCGGATGTTGACGTAAAACGGTCTGTCATAGCCGCGGAACTGCCAGCAGGCAGGAACGTCTATCTTTTCGAAGGCGATATCGTCGGTGTCAAGGTCGAGCGGAAGCTCGGCGGGGCAGGGGTAAAACTTGAAGTCCCACTGTCCGTTGAGGCAGATGACCTTATCGGACTTGTAGCGCTTGTCCTTCGGCGCGACGGCGTCGGCGCCCTTGCGGTCGGGGTACGGAATAAAATAACTGCGCCCGGGCAGCTTGTTCAGCTCGTAAATACTGAAATCGTGATAATTCTTGTCATTGATTGCGTATCTCATATTGCCCTCCCCAAAAAAATATACTTCATTTTAACATATTTTGAGCGATGATTACAACATATTATTGTCATTATCCAAAAAATATGTTATTCTGCCAAAAAACAAAAAAGGTGATTTTATGTCTTTTGAGTGGTATGAGCTGGGCTTCTTCCTGCTGCTCTATTCATTCCTCGGCTGGTGCGCAGAGATGCTTGTCTATGCCTTTACGAGCAGAAGCTTCCGCAACGTGGGCTTCCTCACCATGCCGTTTATTCTTACCTACGGCTTTACGATGACGGTGCTTATTGTTGTGCTGCCGTTTTTAGGAGATAATGTGGCGCTCCAGCTTATTATGACATTGATGGTTTCAGCGGTCATAGACGCGCTCGGCGTTTTTATCGCCGGAAAGCTCTCCGGCGTCGCTTGGCCGAGAAGAGCCGGTATGCTTGGCGGAAATATCAAGGGCTTTGCCGCGTCGGTCGTGATAGCGCTGGCGTTCTTTTTGGCGTATCAGATATTCCAGCCTCTTGTCATTTTCCTGCTGCCGCTTATTCCGAAGCTTGTTCTGAGAATTGTGACCGATGCAATTCTTGTTTTTGTGATAATTGATTTAGTTACTGTTTCAGCTGCCTTCAGGCGCGGAAACTACGCGGATATGAAGAATGATTCGCGCTCAGCCGGACTTGCCGACAAGCTTGTGACGAGGGTATGGAGCAGGGTCAAAAAGGCCTATCCCAAAATCGAAACGGGAGAAAAGGAGTATATTTTCGGTAAAGGGCTCAGCGCAGACAAGCTTGTGTGGGTGTTCCTTATTTCAAGTCTGCTTGGCGATCTTATCGAAACGCTCTACTGCGGATTTGTGAACGGCGAGTGGATGAGCCGCTCAAGCCTGCTGTACGGGCCTTTCAGCCTCGTCTGGGGGATCGGGGCAGTTGTCCTTACAGTTTCTCTTTTACCGCTTTCGAAGAAGAATGACAGATGGGTATTCATCGGCGGCTTTTTCATCGGCGGCGCATACGAGTACCTTTGCAGCGTTTTTACCGAGCTGGTATTCGGCACTGTTTTCTGGGATTACAGCTATATGCCTCTGAACATCGGAGGAAGAACGAACGTGCTTTTTATGTTTTTCTGGGGACTTCTCAGCGTTGTCTGGATAAAAAGCGTTTATCCGCCGATGTCAAAAGCCATAGAGCGCATACCGCCGATCGCGGGCAAGCTTATAACGTGGATCATAGTGGCGGCTATGCTGCTGAACGGCTCGCTGACGGGAATGGCGATGCTGAGATATAATTTCCGCAGGGCGGGCTATGAGGCCGCTTCCGATTATGACGCTTTTCTTGACACACATTATACGGATGAGCGCATTGAAAAGCGCTGGCCGAACATGATCATTGTAGAAGAAACGGAAGGGTAATACAATGCAGACAAGGTCGGTTTTGATTCAAAGTCTCTGCGTTCCGTGCTGTAATAAATGCAGGTATTGCCTGCTATCATGGAGCGGAAGCTCGGCGCGACGGCGGCGCATACGAGTATCTTTGCGGGCATAACGTGGCGTCTATGACGCGACCGGCGAGAGATACTCCGGCGGCAGAAGGTACTAATTAAGCCGGACTTTTCAGTCCGGCCTGGAATTATTATCTTAAAAACAGTCCGCCGATCAGACGGAGGAACCAGCCGATGGCGTTTATATAGAATATCCACCGGAGTATGCCGAAAAACGGGAAAAAGCTGAACGTGACTGGCGAGGAGCGGCGGAAGCCGTAGAACGGATTGTCTGCGTTTTCGTCCTTCTCGTCATAGCCCTCGAAGGGGTTATAGGTGTAGGTGTAATAGGTATAGCCGCCGTTCTGCGAATACTGCTGATAGCCTTGCTGCTGAGAATACTGCCTTTGAGCCTCCTCACGGCGCTGTTCCTGAGCGTACTTTTCCGGGTTCTGGAGCATATCGTAGGCGGCGTTCACCTCAGCCATTCGCTCGCCGGCTGTGGGATCGTCGGGGTGCAGGTCGGGGTGACATTCTTTGGTCTTACGGCGGTAGGCCTTTTTTATCTCCTCCGGGTCGGCGCCGGGCGCCACACCGAGGATTGCATACGGATCCTTAGTCATGGCAGTGCTCCTTTTAGGTTTTCTTGGTGATCCTGTTGCCGCAGCGCGGGCAGGTGACCTTTACCGTTCCCTTGCCTCGCGGAACGCGAAGTGCCTTTTTGCAGGCGGGGCAGCGGAAATATTTGTGAGTTTTTCTGTCGCGCCAGCGGCTTTTCAGAAGCGACAGTTCATCGCGGAAAAAGCTCTTTATCTCGCGCCACTTGGCTCTTTCGGCGTCACGAGCGGCATAATTGCGGCTCAGCATTCTGTAAATCGCCCATATCATCGCCACAAGCGCGAGGGAGGAGAACAGCCCGAGCCTCGTTATTGCTCCGAGCAGCATAAGCGCGAGCGCCGCGATATACAGCGCGCGGGTAAGCTCGTCCGGACCGCAGCGCCCCTGCATGAACTGGCGGATTTTCAGTTGTAGTGAGGATAGAAAATTCTTCATGTCGGGCCTCTCCTTTTGATGGGACAATAGTAAACCGCAAAAATGAACCGCCTATAAACGAAATGTGAACAAACTATGAAAAGGTGATTGAATGCGCTATCTGAGCGACGTTTTGAAGGAAAAATACGGAGAAAAGGTCTACCGGCTGACGCTATCCTCCGGCTGTACCTGCCCGAACCGCGACGGAACTCTCGCCCGCGGCGGCTGTGCCTTCTGCTCTGAGGGCGGATCGGGGGAATTTGCCGCGGCGCTCAGGTCAATAGACGAGCAGATAGACGAGGCGAAGACGCGCATCGCTAAAAAGACCGGTGCAAAGAAATTTATAGCCTACTTTCAGGCGTACTCAAATACCTACGGATACGTCGGGCGCCTCGAAAAGCTCTACTTGGAGGCGACAGCCCGCCGCGAGATCGTTGCCCTCAGCCTCGGTACAAGACCGGACTGCCTCGGCGACGATGTGATCGGTATGCTCGAACGCCTGAGTAAAATCAAGCCCGTATGGGTCGAGATGGGGCTTCAGACCGCGAATGAGGCGACGGCGCAGAGAATGAGCCGCTGTTTTTCAAACGAATGCTATGCCGATGCGGTGCAAAGACTGCACTCCATCGGCTGCGACGTAGTAAGTCACCTTATTTTCGGATTTCCCGATGAAACGCGCGAGGATATGCTGAGGTCAGTGCGGTACATCGCCGCCCTCAGACCGGAGGGAGTAAAGCTCCAGATGCTCAATATCCTTACCGGAACGCGCCTGGCTGAGGAGTACGCCGCGCACCCGTGGCGCCTTCTCACACGGGAGGAGTACGCCGATATCATCGCCGAGGCGATAAAGCTTCTGCCGGATGAAACGGTTATCCACCGCCTCACCGGCGACGGCAAGCGCGATATGATAATCGCGCCGGAGTGGGTAAAGGACAAAAAGCGCACGCTGAACGCGATACACCGCGCGATCAGCCGAGATTCTTCTTCGCCTGCGAGAGCATGAGCTTTATGCGGTTGAGCTGATTGACCTCGCTCGCGCCGGGGTCGTAGTCGACGGCGGCGATGTTTGCCTCGGGGTACGCCGCCTTGAGCGACTTTATAACGCCCTTGCCCATGACGTGATTCGGCAGGCAGGCAAACGGCTGTATGCAGACGATATTGGGAACGCCCTCGTTGAGAAGCTCGACCATCTCGCCGCAGAGGAACCATCCCTCGCCGTACTGATTCCCCATCGAGAGAAACGGCTTCGTCGGCTCGGCGATCTCCTCGATCCTGATGGGCGGCGAGAAGCGCTTGGAGGCCTTGAGCGCTTCAACTGCGGGCTTGCGAAGCGCCTCGAGCGCGTCGATTCCGACTCTGCCGATTATATCGTTCAGCAGTCCGACGCCGAGGAAGCGGTGCTTGTACTCGTTGCCGTAGAGGCACATGGCGAGAAAGTCTATGAGGTCCGGAACAACCGCCTCAGCGCCCTCGCGCTCAAGCAGCTCTACGAGGTTGTTGTTCGCAAGGGGCATATATTTTACAAGGATCTCGCCGACGATGCCGACTCTCGGCTTTTTTATCGTCTCGTCGAGCTCTAAATTGTCAAAATCGCGCACTATTCCGCGGCAAATATCGCGGTAGGAGCGCTTATTATTCGGATCGAGGAAGGAGGAAATGCAGATCTCCTTCCATTTTTTGTGCAGATCATCGGCGGAGCCGGGTACCTTCTCATAGGGGCGCGTGCGGTACAGACAGCGCATGAGAATATCGCCGTAGACTACGCTTCGCAGTCCCTCCATAAGCAGGCGCGGCGAGACCTTGAAGCCCTCGTTCTTCTCCATGCCGTTGGCGTTCAGCGAGATGACCGGAATGTGACTCATGCCCGCCTTTTCGAGGGCGCGGCGGATAAAGCCGACGTAGTTCGAGGCTCGGCAGCAGCCGCCGGTCTGTGTCATCATAAGCGCGAGCTTGTCGGTATCGTAATCGCCCGAGAGCACCGCCTCCATCATCATTCCGGTGGTGATTATCGAGGGGTAGCAGGCGTCGTTATTGACGTATCTGAGGCCTATATCCACCGCCTTGCGGGTCGCATTGTCGAGCATTACGAGCTTGTAGCCGTATTTGCGGAAGGCGGGCGCAAGAAGATCGAAGTGAATCGGGCTCATCTGCGGGGCAAGGATCGTATAGCCCTCGTCGAACATACGCTTTGTAAACTCCACGCGCTTGAATTTCACGGGCTGCGGGTCGGCGGTAACACACTCCTTGCGGCGCATATCCATCGCGGCGAGCAGGCTTCTCACGCGGATCCTTGCAGCGCCGAGGTTCGAAACCTCGTCAATTTTCAGAACGGTGTAGAGCTTGTTGCTCTTCTCGAGAATCTCCTCGACCTGGTCGGTGGTGACGGCGTCGAGCCCGCACCCGAAGGAGAAGAGCTGAATAAGCTCGAGATCGTTGCGCTTGGCGACAAACTCCGCGGCGTTATAGAGGCGCGAGTGGAACACCCACTGGTCGACTACGCGCAGGGATTTGTCCTTCTCCTCGTCGAGCGGTAGGGAGTCCTCGGTGAAAACGTCGAGACCGAAGGAGGCGACAAGCTCGGGTATGCCGTGATTTATCTCCGGGTCAATGTGGTACGGACGGCCTGCGAGCACTATTCCTCGCCTGCCCTCAGCCTCCATAAGACTGAGAATTCTGCGTCCCTCAGCGCGGATATCGTCCTTGACTCTGCGCTGTTCAGCCCACGCCTTCTTTGCGGCGGCGCGAACCTCCTTAGCGGGAATGCTCCATCTCTCACCGCAGAACTCAACGAGCCTGTCCTCGGCGGTCTTTTCGCTTGTGAAAGCGATAAACGGGCGCAGGTATTCGATCTCGCCGCCGGTTATCGCCTCGACGTTGTTTTTGAGGTTTTCGGCGTAGGATATGACCATCGGGCAGTTGTAGTGATTCTGCGCGCCCTTCGTCTCCTGATATTCGTAGAATACGCAGGGGTGGAAAACGGTCTTGACGCCGGATCTGTACAGCCACTCAACGTGGCCGTGCGAGAGCTTCGCGGGGTAGCACTCGCTCTCAGAGGGGATGGACTCCATTCCTGCCTCGTAGAGCTTCCTGCCGGAGAACGGCGAGAGCACTACACTAAAGCCGAGCTCACGGAAGAATACCGCCCAGTACGGATAGTTTTCGTAGATGTTCAGCACCCTCGGAATGCCGATAACGCCGCGCGGCGCCTCGTCCTCCGGGAGAGATTCGTAGGAGAAAATGCGCTTGCGCTTGTAGGCGAACATATTTTCTCCGCTCTCAACTCCGGTGGTGTTGCGTATCTTCTTTTCACAGCGATTGCCGCTTATGTATCTGCCGCCGCCCTCGAAGGTGTTTATCGTGAGCATACAGTTGTTCTCACAGCCGCCGCAGCGCGCGGCGCGCGAGGTGTATCTGAGATTTTTGATGCCGTCGGCGCTGAGCATTGAGGACTCAGCCCCGGCGTAGTTGCTTCTTGCGATAAGCGCGGCGCCGAACGCGCCCATTATGCCTGAGATGTCCGGACAGATGACGTCCACGCCGGTTATCTTTTCAAATGCGCGGAGCACGGCCTCGTTGTAGAAGGTGCCGCCCTGCACTACGATGTGTCTGCCGAGCTCGCGGGCGTCGGCAAGCTTTATGACCTTGAAAAGCGCGTTTTTTATTACGGAATACGCAAGTCCCGCGCTGATATCCGAAACGGGAGCGCCCTCCTTCTGCGCCTGCTTTACGTTTGAGTTCATAAAGACGGTGCAGCGAGTGCCGAGGTCGATGGGAGAGGCGGCAAAGAGCGCCTCGCGGGCAAAGCTCTCGGCGGTGTAGCCGAGTGAGACTGCGAAGTTTTCGATAAACGATCCGCAGCCTGAGGAGCAGGCCTCGTTCAGCATTACCGTGTCGACAGTGCGGCTTTTGAGCTTTATGCACTTCATATCCTGTCCGCCGATGTCGAGAACGCAGTCCACCTCGGGATCAAAAAACGCCGCGGCGGTGGTGTGCGCTACTGTTTCGACCTCGCCGTCGTCAAGGCGGAACGCCGCCTTCAAAAGCGCCTCGCCGTAACCTGTGGAGCAGGCGCGGGCGATAGTCGCGGTGGGGGGCAGAAGAGAGAACATCTCCGAAAGCTCGCTTTTTGCGGTCTCTATCGGCGAGCCGTGGTTGCCTGAATAAGATGAGAACAGAAGCTCGCCGTTCTCACCGACGAGCGCGAGCTTCGTGGTCGTCGAGCCGGCGTCGATGCCGAGAAAGCACTTGCCGGAATAGGTCTTTATATCAGCCTTCGCAACGCGCGCACGCTCGTGGCGTGCCCTGAAGGCTTCGTATTCCTCGCGCGATGAGAAGAGAGGGTCAAGGCGCTTTATCTCAAGCTCCATCCTGACTCCGCGCTTGAGTCTTTCGATAAGCTCAGAGATACCCGCCGGTGCGCCCTCAGCCTCAGCGGCGCCGATGGCGGCGAAGAGATGGGAGTTCTCGGGGTCGACAACGTTCTCCGGCGTGAGCTGAAGCGTGCGGACAAATGCCGCCTTGAGCTCACTGAGATAGTGCAGCGGGCCGCCGAGGAAAGCTACGCATCCGCGAATCGGCTTGCCGCAGGCCAGACCTGAGATCGTCTGATTGACGACGGATTGGAAAATCGAAGCCGCGAGATTCGCGGTCGAAGCGCCCTCATTGATGAGTGGCTGAATGTCAGTCTTGGCGAAAACGCCGCAGCGCGCGGCGATCGTGTACAGCTCGGTAGCGTTCTTCGCAGCCTCGTTAAGACCTGAGGCGTCGGTCTGAACGAGCGCCGCCATCTGGTCGATGAAGGAGCCGGTGCCGCCGGCGCAGACGCCGTTCATACGCTCGTCTATGCCGCCGTTGAAGTATATTATTTTCGCGTCCTCGCCGCCAAGCTCGATGGCGACGTCCGTCTGCGGATAACGGCTCTGAAGCGCCTCCGCGACAGCGACGACCTCCTGAACGAAGGGTATTTCCATCGCCTTGCCGAGTCCGATACCGCCGGAGCCCGTTATCGAGCACAGAAGCTCGCACTCTCCGAGCCTTTCTTTCGCGTCAGCAAGAAGCGCGGCAAGCGTGTCCTGCGTGTGCGCGTGGTGACGGCGATAATCGCCGAAGAGTATCTCGCCGCGTGAGCCGAGAATGACGAGCTTTACAGTTGTCGAGCCTATATCAATTCCTGCGCGATAAGTCTGCATTTTCTATCTGTATCTCCTGTTATAATAATCCAAAGAGTCATATTATCACTTTTTCCTTCAATCTTCAAGCGCGGTAAGAGTTCATTAACAGAAAATTAAAAAAGAGCCGCGCTCAGAAAACGCAGCTCAAAAGTATTATTCGCCGGGTTCGCTTCTCAGCACCTTGCCGATGTTCCAGAGGTGCGCCGCCTTTTTAGCGACCTCGAAGCGCTCACCGGGGGTCTTGTACTCAATGCTCGCGGTGTGCGCGCCGCAGTCCATGCAGTAGACCGCCCAGCAGAAGTCGTTTTCCTCGTCCAAAAGCCCGGCGCCGCCGCAGATGGGGCAGATATCGAGCTCAATTTCGGCGTGAATGTCCATCTTCCTTACCTCCAAAGTCATGTTGAAGCTATTTTACCGCTTCCGGGAGCTTTCGTCAAGCGCTTTGAGGTTGACGAAAAGGCGAATCGGTATTAAAATCTCTGTGTAAAAAATTTCACCGGAGGCAAAATATGAAGTTTTCAGAAATGCAATACACCCGCCCTGACCTCGACGCGACCGGCGCGGAGCTGACCGCTCTCGCGGAGAAGCTTGAAAAGGCCGAAAACTACGGCGAGGCAAAGGCGATTTTTCTCGAGAAGGAGGAGCTTCTCCGCCACATCGACACGCTCTCGAATCTCGTATCCATACGCCATTCCATCGACACGCGCGACGAGTTTTACGATAAGGAGCAGGACTATTGGAACGCAAAGCTGCCGGAGCTCAGCGAGCACGAGCAGAAGTTCGATATTGCGATGCTCGGGAGCAGATTCAGACCCGACTTTGAGAGCGAGTACGGTGACCTTATGTTCATAAACACAGAGCTCTCCGTCAAGGCGTTTTCACCGAAGATAATTCCCGAAATGCAGAAGGAAAACGATCTCACGACCCGCTATATGAAGCTTATAGCTTCGGCACAGATACCCTTCGACGACGGCGTTTACACGCTGAGCCAGCTTGCGCCGTTCAAAGACTCCGCTGACGACGACGTGCGCCTGCGGGCATGGAAGGCGGAGGGTCAGTGGTTCAAGGATAACAAGTCAGAGCTTGACGATATCTACGATAAGCTGGTGAAGCTTCGCAACAGAATGGGCAAAAAGCTCGGCTACAAGGGCTATACCGAGCTTGGATACTACCGAATGGGCAGAAACTGCTACGATAAAAAGGACGTAGAGAAGTTCCGCTCCGCTGTAATAAACTACGTCGTGCCGGTCGCGGATAAGATCTTCCGCCGCCAGGCAAAGCGCCTGAAAAAAGAGTACCCGATGAGCTTTGCCGACAACGCGCTTACGTTCCGCTCCGGCAATCCGAAGCCGCAGGGCTCGTTTGACGATACGGTGAAGGCGGGCAAGAAGTTCTATGATGAACTCAGTCCGGAAACGAGCGAGTTTTTCAATGTTATGCTCGATAACGAGCTTATGGATCTTCTGTCCACCGAGGGCAAGGAGGGCGGCGGCTACTGCACCTCCATCGCTGATTATGAGGTGCCGTTCATCTTCGCAAACTTCAACGGCACGCAGCACGATGTCGAGGTCATGACCCACGAAGCCGGTCACGCCTTTGCCGCGTACACCAACCGCTCCCGAGTGCCGCTCAGCTATATATGGCCGAGCATGGAGGCGTGCGAGGTCCACTCAATGAGTATGGAGTTCATGGCGTGGCCGTGGGCTGAGGATTTCTTCGGCGCCGACGCCCGCAAGTACCGCTACGCGCATCTTGCCGACGCGCTGAAATTCATTCCCTACGGCACAATGGTCGACCATTTCCAGCACGTTGTCTACGAGCACCCGGAGTTCGGTCCCGACGAGCGCCACTACCTCTGGCGCGACCTGCTCGATATCTATATGCCCTGGCAGCGCATCGACGGCGAGATACCCGTCTACGGCGAGGGCTATGGCTGGCAGCGCCAGCAGCACATCTACAATTCGCCCTTCTACTATATAGACTACTGCCTCGCACAGACAGTTTCTCTCGAGTTCTGGGCGCTTTTGCAGGAGGATAGAAAAAAGGCTTGGGATAAGTATATGGCGTACACCGTTCAGGGCGGCACTCGCACCTTCACCGACCTTCTCAAAAACGCCGGACTTGACTCGCCGTTTGACGAAAAAACACTCAAATCTGTCTGCGAAAAGGCCGAAAAGTGGCTCAGAAGCTACGATCTGACCGGAATTGAATAAATAATCGAGCGTACCTCAACGGGTGCGCTCATATTTTTTCCTTGTTGCCTCACCGCCGCGGATATGGCGCTCGGCCTTGTTGCGCTCAAGAACGCCCTTGCACCGATCGTAGAGAAGCTTGTCGGCTACGTACAGCCGTTCGGTAACGTCCTTGAAAACCGTGCTTTTAGATATGCCGAATTTTCCCGCGGCGGCGCGTACTGTCGCGTTTTCCGAAACTATGTAGCCGCCGATTTCTCTTGCTCGCTCGAATAGATCCTGCCTCAATGTGACCACTCTCCCGATTGATACTATGCTTTAGGGGCGGAGGATATGCTTCGCGCTTGCATTGAGGGATGGAAAGTAGTATAATGAGTCGGGGTGAGAAAATGGAAAAGTATGTCGCCGTGATCGGCGCAGTAAACGTGGATATCGGCGGCAGGAGCTTCGCGCCGCTCATGGCGCGCGACTCAAACCCCGGCTCAGTCACGATGAGTCTCGGCGGCGTCGGGCGGAATATCGCCCACAATCTCCGAAAGCTCTCGGTTCCGGTCGAAATGCTGACAGTGCTCGGGTCAGACCGCTGGGCGGATATAATCGAGGACAGCTGCCGCGAGCTTGGGATAGGGCTTGGTATGGCGCTTCGGGCGCACGGCGAGCGCACCTCGAGCTATCTCTACATAACCGGCCCCGAGGGAGATATGGAGCTTGCCGTCTGCGATACCGACATCGCCAGGTTTATAACGCCCGAGGTAATAGAACATAACCTCAGAGCGCTGAACAGCGCTTCCTGCGTGGTTTTCGACGGCAATCTTACCGCCGAAGCGATAGAATTTATAGCGGAAAACGTGACATCGCCGCTCTTTGCCGACCCCGTTTCGGTTGCAAAGTCGGAGAAGCTCAGACCGGTGCTCGGAAAAATCCACACCCTGAAGCCGAATCTTTTAGAGGCTCAGGCTCTGACCGGCGGTGCGACCGCGATCGAGTGCGCCGAGCACTTCCGCGACATAGGCGTGCGAAACGCTTTTATCAGCGACGGCGGCAGGGGAATGACCGCGCTCTCGGATGGCGAGATTTTCGCGCTCCGTGCGTATAAATGCCGCCTTGTGAACGCCACCGGAGGCGGCGACGCGGCGATGGCAGGGCTGATAAGGAGCTTCCTTGATGGTCAGAGCGCGGAGGAGAGCGCGAAGTACGCGCTTGCAGCAGGCTCGATCGCCGTGGAGAGCGAGGAAACCATAAATCCCGCGATAAGCGATGAAATGATAAAAAGAAGAATTTTGGAGGCAGAAAATGAATAAATATCTCGATATTGCGCCGGAGGTACAGAAGGCGCTCAGTGAAAACAGACCCGTAGTCGCGCTTGAGAGCACGATAATCAGCCACGGGATGCCCTATCCGCAGAATGTTGAGACCGCGCTGAACGTAGAGCGCATAATCCGCGAGGCGGGCGCCGTTCCAGCGACCTGCGCCATCATCGGAGGCAGGCTCAAGGCAGGACTCAGTGAGGCTGAGATCGAGCACCTCGGCAAAAAGGGCTACGATGTTCCGAAGGCTTCCCGCCGCGACCTTCCGGTGCTCGTCGCCCGCGGCTCCGACGGCGCGACGACCGTTACAACAACGATGATGATCGCCGCGATGGCGGGCATAAAGGTCTTTGCGACCGGCGGCATCGGCGGCGTTCACCGCGGCGCCGAGACTACTATGGACATCTCCGCCGACCTCGAGGAGCTCGGCCAGACACCGGTGATGGTGATCTGCGCCGGAGCGAAATCCATCCTTGACCTCGGCCTTACGCTTGAATATCTCGAAACTAAGGGAGTTCCCGTGATCGGCTTCGGCACGGAGGAGCTGCCGGCATTCTACACCCGCCACTCCGGCTTCGGCGTGGACTACCGCATCGACACCCCCGAGGAGCTCGCCGCCGCCTTCAAGGCGCAGCGCGATATGGGCTATAAGGGCGGTATGCTCGTCACAAATCCGATCCCCGAGGAGTACAGCATGGACAAGGCAACTATCGACGCCGCCATCGAAAAGGCGCTCGGCGAGTGCAGGGCACAGGGCATCCACGGCAAGCAGACAACTCCGTTCCTCCTTGCCCGCATAAAGGACATCACCGGCGGCGATTCGCTTGCCTCCAATATCCAGCTCGTCTACAACAACGCCCGTCTTGCAGCCAAGACGGCAACAGAGTTATGTAAACTATGAGCTTCCGCGAAATTCCGCTTTCCGAATACCCGCGCAGAGCACATTTTGAGTATTTCACCTCGCTTTCCAATCCCTATGTCGGAATAACGGCGGAGGTGGATGTTACAGAGCTGAAAGAGTTATGTAAACATCGCGGCTGGTCATTCTATCTCGCCTTTATCGATGCTGCGGCAAGGGCGGCTGACTGCGTTCCTGCGCTCCGCCAGCGCATACACTCCGGCGCGATACGCGAATACGACGCCTGCCCGACCTCGCACACCGAGCCGCTCGGGGACGGCACCTACTGCTACTGCACGCTGCGCCATGATATGCCGATGGACGATTATATGGAATATGCAGTTTTCGCCCGCAAAAGCGCCGTTGAGCGCGGAACGATCGAGGAGGACGAGGACTCTGAGAGCGCGTATTTCGTATCGTGCATACCGTGGGTCAGCTACACCGCTCTTGTCCAGCCCACGGGAGGGGAGTCGAATCCGCACATAACCTGGGGAAAGTACTTCGAGCGCGGAGGCAGGCTTATAATGCCGGTGTCGATACTTGCGCACCACGCGCTCGTCGACGGAATACACATCGGGATATTTTATGAAAAGCTCAATGAGATGATAGAGGAGACGCGATGCTTGAAAAAATGACTTGGGAGCGCCATCCCCGCGAATATAAAGCTGACGGCGACCGCCTCGAGGTCGTCACTGCGCCGCATACCGACCTCTGGCAGCGCACATATTACCACTTTCGCAACGACAACGCGCCGGTTTTTCAGATGGAGACCGATGAAAAGTTTTTCTCATTTATCGTAAAAAGCGACTTTACCGAAAGCCGTCAGCGCTTCGACCAGTGCGGGGTCGTTCTGTATCTCGACTCTGAAAACTGGCTCAAGGCGTCTGTCGAGTTTGAAAACGAGCGCTTCCGCCACCTCGGCTCGGTAGTCACGAATCACGGCTACTCCGATTGGGCGACCACCGCCGTTCCTGCGAGCGTGAACACTATGTGGTACCGCTTATCACGCCGCGAGGACGACTACTGCATTGAGTGCTCATACGATGGAGTTGAGTTCACGCAGATGCGGGTGTGTCACCTTTGGGAGGGCGGCGGAAGGATACGCTTCGGCGTCTATGCGTGCAGTCCGGAGGAGTCGAGCTTCAAAGCGGTCTTTACCGATTTTGCGATAACTGAGTGCGCGTGGAAGGCGCACGACGGTCAGCAGCCGGACAAAGAATGACATATTAAAAGAGCCTGCCGGTTGGCAGGCTCTTATTGCACCTTGCGGAGCTTTATACTAAACCTTAATAGAAACCTGACAGTCCTTCTGGCAGAAATTGCGCCATACTGTGTTAGCCCCCTTGACCATATATATCCATTATGCTCTGCGGGGTCTGCCTTGTCTGGCACAATTTCTGCTCAGAATTACAAGCCAGTTTTATATCAAGGATTAGTATTATCTCGTGCCCTTGTCATAGGGTATGCCCTCCGCCTTCGGAGCCTTCGAGGATTTTGAGGTGAAGGCGAGAACGATGAGGGTGATGATATAGGGGAGCATACGGTAGAGATTCGGGCTGATGCCGATGTCCTTCAGAAGGAAAATTCCGTCGCCGTTCAGGTCGATGGAGCCGTAGCCTGCGGCGATGCACTTGAAAAGACCGAAGAGGAGGCTTGCGCCCGCTATGGTCAGCGGATTCCAGTTGCCGAAGATCATAACCGCGAGGGCGAGGAAGCCAAAGCCGGCGACGTCGCCGTTTGCTGTGCAGTTTGCCGTTGTGAGCGCGTAGACAAAGCCGCCCATTCCCGCGAGCGCGCCGCTTATGAGAACGCCGGACCAGCGCATCCTATAGACGTTGATACCGACAGAGTCAGCCGCCTGGGGATTTTCACCGCAAGAACGGAGTCTGAGACCGAACTTCGTCTTATAGAGGATGACGGAGAGAATGACGAACAGCAGTATGCAGATGTACGTCGCGATGTAGGTTTTGTCAAAGAAGGTGTTGCCGAAAAAGCCGAGATCGTCGGTTCTGTCGAAGCCGAAGAGTGTCTTCTTGACCATGAACCAGCTTGCTGCGTCGACGGAAATGAGGGTGTTCTGATTTGCGATCATGCGGATGAGGAAGAGAACGAGCGCAGGAGCCATGAGGTTCAGCGCAGTGCCGCCGATGGTCTGGTCAGCGCGGAGGTTGATGGACGCAAAGGCGAGGAGGACGCTGAAAATACTTCCGAAGAGAGCCGCGAGGAGCATCGCAATAAGCTCAAGACCCTGAAGCGTCATCCAGTCGCCTGCGGCCTTTGCTGCGGCGAAGACCGCACTCTCGGAGAGCATACGGACGAAAAGCACGCCCATGAACGCGCCGAAGATCATGATACCTTCAAGCGCGAGGTTTATAATACCGCTTCGCTCCGCGAAAACGCCGGCGAGAGCAACGATCATAAGCGGAACTGCGTAGAGAAGTGTCTGCTGAATGAGAAATGTCATTTCTTCTCGCCTCCTTTCTTGTCATCGACCGGCGCGGTTATCACCTTGTCGGGAATTCGCTTGAACTGCTGCCTGCGGCCGATAAGCAGCCTTATGAGCTGGCTGAAGGCGGCGAGATAGACGATAACGGAGATAATGACATCGGTGATGTACTCATTGTAGGCGGTGAGCTTTGTGAGCTGAAGACCGACTATATCGAGCATCGCCATAAAGATACCGGAGAAGATAACGCCGATGGGGTTGTTGAGCGCGAGGAGGGCGACCGGGATTCCGTTGAAGCCCTCGCCGGGGAGAGACTGGTAGGTGTTCCAGAAAAACTCCGTGTTGCCGCTGAGGTAGTAGAGCGAGGCGCCGGCGCCGGCGAGCGCACCCGCAATCGCCATGGAAATGACGATGTTGCGCTTATCGCGGATACCCGCATAGCGGGCGGCGTGGCGGTTTGCGCCGCAGGCCTTGAGCTCATAGCCCATCGTCGTCTTGTTCATGAGAACGTACATCGCAACGGCGGCGATGATGGCGATTAGAATACCGGCGTTGATCTGCGAGCCGGTGAAGATGGAGTCAAGTCCGAGCTTCGCGGTCTGAACTCCGTTGTAGCTCGTCTTGAGAATGTAGCCGAGCTTTGTGGACTCAACGTTATTCTTGAACGGCGAGATCTCAAACGCCCACGTTACCACATTTGCGGCGATCCAGTTTGTCATGATGCAGGCGATGACCTCGTTGATGTTGAGAAATGCCTTGAGAAGTCCGGGAATCGCGCCCCAGAGCGCGCCGGCGAGAATGCCACAGAGGAATGCGAGAGTCCATACGATCCACGCGGGTACAACGCTCGTCGGAATCGAGAGGGCGATCATAAGGCTCGCCATCGTGCCCATAAGGTACTGACCGGGCGCGCCGATGTTGAAAAGTCCCGTCTTGTACGCGACAGCGACGGAGAGGCCGGTCATAATAACCGGCACCGCGCGGAAGAGCATATTGCCTATGCTTGAGGGGTTAAAGCCCCAGGTGAGCGTACCGACGGCGTCGCGTCCGGTGGAGAGGATTCCTGCGAAGATGAGCTGCAGACCCTCCAGCGCGCCGGAAAAGCCGATGTTTCCGCTCGTCAGACCGACGATGAGAACGAGAATGCCGCCGAAGAGAAGTCCGGCGAGAATGGAAATGAGCGAGGCTAAAAGCTTCGTCATTCCCTCGCTTCTGAGGAACTTTTTCACTTTGCCTCACCTCCGACCTTATCGCGCTTGGCGCCGGACATATAGAGTCCGAGCTCCTGAACGGTTGTTTTCTTCGGGTCGAGCTCACCGACTATCTCACCCTCATACATAACGAGAATGCGGTCGGAGAGGCTCATTACCTCGTCGAGCTCAAGAGAGACGAGAAGTATCGCCTTGCCCTCATCGCGCTCGCGCACGAGCTCGGCGTGGATGTTCTCGATCGCGCCGACGTCAAGTCCTCTGGTCGGCTGAACGGCGATTATGAGCGGCTTGTCGCGGTCGAGCTCGCGGGCGATTATAGCCTTCTGCTGGTTGCCGCCGGACATCGCACGCGCGATGGTCACGGGTCCCTGACCGCTTCGCACATCGAAGCGCTCAATGAGATCGTTCGCATACTCACGAATCTCACGGGTCTTTATAAAGCCGCCGTGCTGGAAGCGCGGGTCGAGGTATGACTGGAGCACCATATTCTGCTCGAGCGTGAAGTCGAGCACGAGCCCGTGCTTGTGTCTGTCCTCGGGAACGTGGCTGGACCAGAGACCGCGGCGCTTTATGGTGGAGTGGGATATATCCTCGCCGCAGAGCGTGATCTTTCCGCCGGAGGCCTTGTCAAGACCGGTAAGGCCGTGGATAAGCTCGGTCTGACCGTTGCCGTCGATGCCCGCGATGCAGAGGATCTCACCCTTTCTGACCTCGAAGCTGACGTCCTTGACGGCGTCCGCCTTGTGGGTGTGGCTCGGGACGGAGAAGTTCTCGACTTTGAGAACGGTCTCGCCGGGGTGGGCGGGAGCCTTCTTGACCTCGAGCTGAACGGGTCTGCCGACCATCATGTTCGAGAGCTCCTGCTTTGTGACGTCCTTTGTGTTGACGGTGCCGATGTATTTGCCCTTTCTGAGAACGCTGACGCGGTCTGCGACAGCCATGATCTCGTTGAGCTTATGGGAGATAAAGAGGATGGACTTGCCCTCCTTGGAAAACTCCTTCATGGTGGCCATGAGCTCGTCGATCTCCTGAGGAGTAAGAACGGCAGTCGGCTCGTCGAAAATGAGGATCTCATTGTCGCGGTAGAGCATCTTGAGGATTTCTACGCGCTGCTGCATTCCGACGGTGATATCCTCGACCTTGGCGTCGAGGTCGACGGAAAGGCCGTATCTGGAGCTGAGTTCCTCGACCTTTTTGCGCGCGTCCTTCTTTTTGAGGAAACCGAGCTTGTCCGTAGTTTCCGCGCCGAGGATGATATTGTCAAGAACGGTGAAAACCTCGATAAGCTTAAAGTGCTGATGGACCATTCCGATACCGAGAGCGGTAGCGTCGTTCGGGTCGTTGATTTTAACGACCTCTCCGTTTTTGCGGATCTCGCCCTTTTCCGGCTGATAGAGGCCGAAGAGAACGCTCATCAGCGTGCTCTTTCCGGCGCCGTTCTCACCGAGAAGCGCGTGGATCTCGCCGCGGCGGAGCTGGAGAGTGATGTCGTCGTTTGCTCTGATGCCGGGAAATTCCTTCGTTATGTGCAGCATCTCGATGACATACTCAGAGTTTTCTGCCACTTTGACCACCTTCTTTCTTTAGTTTACAATATATTATACAAAATGACAGAGTTTTTTTCAAGATGGAAGTACGCAAAATGCATAAAAAAGCCGACAAAGATAAAAACCTCTGTCGGCGTATTGCGCTCTGTCGCCCTTGACACGCCTCGCAGCGGTTGATATACTGCTCACAAGGGGTGAGGGCTATGGCTTCATGGATGGTGCATCTGAGAATCGCGGATGAGCTGCTCAAAAAACTGAACGGAATTGACGAAACTGCGTTTATCGTCGGCTCCATTGCGCCGGACAGCGGCGTGCCGAACGCTGACTGGTCGTCGTTTTCTCCTCCGAAATCCGTTACGCATTTTCATAAGCGGACAGAGGCGGGAACGGTGATCGATCTCGAAGCCTACTGTGAGAGATATATGAGCGAGATGGCGATAAGCGGCTATAATACGCGGGAGTATTCCTTCTTCCTCGGCTACTACGCGCACCTTTTGACGGACGAGCGGTGGGCGCAGACTATATCCGGGGAGCTGAGAATTGCCTATCCGACGGAATACTCCGAAAATAAGGGTAAGCTCATTGAAAAAGCGAAGGAGGACTGGTACGACCTCGACTTCCGCTATCTGAGAGAGCACCCGGATTTCCGCGCCTTCGCCGTCTACGAGAACGCGGCCGGCTTTGAAAATGAGTTTATGGATATTTTTGCGGCAGACGCTTTTGAAAACCGGCGCGAGTATATAACGGGCTTCTATCGCGGAGATGAGCACGGCGAGCTATACAGAGCTTATCCGTATCTCACGCCTGAGCGGGCGGATGAGTTCGTGCATGATACTTCGGAATGGATATATGATACGCTGTCAGAAAACTTAAGGCGGTAGAGGCATAGCCTCTGCCGCCTTATTGCGTTATTTTGTTGCCTCGCGCGCGTCGCGGTATGTCTCGGCGCCGGAGGACATCGTGTCGGGCGGGAAGAACTCGTCAACGGGGAAGTCGATGCGCCCGAAGAGCGTGCAGGCGTCGTCGGAATAGCTCGAAACGCAGTCCTTATCCGGTACGCAGTAGTCATAGACCGGCATGAGAAGCTGGCTTGCTCGCTCGAGCCGTACGATCGAGAACTGCCCGAGCGAGCAGTAGACTCTTCGCACGTCCGCCGCGGTTACGAGCGGGGAGGTGAAGAGCGCCGCGACAGACGCCGGAACCTCTACGATCTCGCTCTCGGGAGGGGCGGTCGGCTCGACGAGCTTCATATCGAGAATGATCGGCTCCACCGCCTCGACGATGCAGGTCGGAGCAGTGCGCTTTACGAGGGATTCTTCGGTCAGCTCTGCGATTGAACCGTTTGACGAAAATACCTTCGCGCTCTGCTCGCTGCCATAGAGCAGCACGCGCTTAGACCACACCGCAAGTCCGGTGAACGGAACTCCCGGCGCGCCTGCAGTCACCGCCTCGCCGCGCACGCGGTAGTAGTAGTCGAGGTTAACTGAGTAGTAGCCGCGGTTAAACTGCACCGGCTCGATGTCCGAGCCGACGTAGAGCAGCTCAGCACCGCGCGCTCTTACCGTTCCTGCGCTGCTTACCGCCTGCTGACCCGCTTCCGTGAGGTAGACCCTCAGATCCTCAAAGCAGTCGCGCGCCATACATGAATCGAAGATCTTATCGGTATGTACGCAGACCGCCTCTCTGAGCTCGGCATCATCCGTTACGGGGCCGGGCGTTACCTTATCTGCCATATTTTTGCCTCCTGATACGTATTACTGCTTTTCACAGTTCGGTATAGTCTATGCCGGAGAGCGGGAAATGTTTATTGCATAGCGGCAAAAAATGTGATACAATACTTAAAATCCCATAATATCGGAGATTTTTCAATGCAGACGATTTTAGGCATAGACCCCGGCATCGCTACCGTGGGCTTCGGCATAATCCGCGCGGACGGCGGCAAAAACGAATTTGTGCGCTGCGGCGCAATCCTCACTCCGGCGCATCAGCGCCTTTCCGTGCGGCTCCAGCAGATCTATTACGATACGCTTGAGCTTATCAAAATGTTCGAGCCGGACGCAATCGCGATTGAGGAGCTGTTTTTCAATACAAACCTTACAACCGGTATTTCCGTTGCCCACGGCAGGGGCGTTGTGCTTCTCGCGGGGCAGGAGATGGGCATACCGATGTACGAATACACGCCGCTTCAGGTGAAGCAGGCGATAGCGGGTTACGGCAGAGCCTCGAAAAAGCAGATGATGGAGATGGTCAAGAGGCTTCTGAACCTCGACTCGGTCGCAAGGCCGGACGATGCCTCGGACGCGCTCGCGCTCGCCATAACCCACGCGAGATTTTCAAGCTCGCTTCTCAATATCGACGGAGGTAACAGCGTATGTTCTACTATTTAAAAGGCACTGTCGAGCACATCGAAAACGGACTGTGCGTGCTCGACGTCGGAGGCGTGGGCTTTCTCGTGAACGTGAGCCTCAATACGCTTGCGCGGCTCGAAAAGGGCAGAGAAACGAAGCTCTACACCTACTGCGCGATCCGCGAGGACGCCTTCGATATCTACGGCTTTTATGAGTATGCGGAAAAGCGAGCCTTTGAGCTGCTTATCGGCGTTTCCGGCGTCGGCCCGAAGATGGCGCAGTCAGTTCTCTCCTCCGTAACTCCGGAGGGGCTCAGCATGGCGATTTTCTCCGAGAACGAAAAGGCGCTGACCGCCGCAAGCGGAGTCGGAAAGCGCATCGCTCAGAGGATAATTCTCGAATTAAAGGATAAAATATCCAAGGAGGCTGCGGGTATGCCCACCGTCGCCGGCTCAGGCGTCGTACACGCTCCGGAGCAGATCTCGGACAAGACGGCTCTCGCCGTCGCCGCGCTCGTGGAGTACGGATACAGCCATGACGAGGCGGTGAACGCTATAAAGTCGCTCGATACGGACTCTATGTCCGCCGGCGAAATCGTCACAGCCGTATTTAAAAACAGCCTTAGGTGAGGTGAAGAGCCATGATTGATTTTACAAAGGACGCCGGCGGGGTCGAGGAGAAGAGCCTCACCACTGCGAAGGCTACGCCGGAGGATGAGGGGGAGTATTCGCTCCGCCCGAAAACGCTGTCTGAGTACATAGGTCAGGAGAAGGCGAAGCGAAACCTCGAGGTGTTCATCGAGGGCGCAAAGCGCAGAGGCGAGCCTCTTGACCACGTTATCCTCCACGGCCCTCCGGGACTCGGAAAAACCACCCTCGCAGCGATAATCGCAAACGAAATGGGCGTTCAGATGCGCAAGACCTCCGGCCCCGCCATCGAAAAGCCGCGAGACCTCGCTGCGATTCTGACTAACCTTGAGGAGAACGATATCCTTTTCATCGACGAGATACACCGCATGAACCGCTACGTCGAGGAGATCCTCTATCCCGCGATGGAGGATAAGCACATAGATATCATCATCGGTCAGGGGCCTGCGGCGCAGAGCGTTCGCATCGACCTCAAAAACTTCACCCTCGTCGGCGCGACGACACGCTCGGGTCAGCTCTCAAAGCCGCTGCGCGACCGCTTCGGCATCGACCTGAAGCTTGAGCTCTATGAGCCGAAGGATCTGAAGCTTATCATCGAGCGCTCCGCCGGAATACTCGGTGTTCCCATCGAGCCGGAGGGCGCCGTGGAGCTTGCCAAGCGCAGCCGCGGCACGCCGCGTATCGCCAACCGCATTCTCCGCAGAGTGCGCGATTTTGCCGAGGTCTACGGCGACGGCGTTATCACGAAGGAGATCGCCGACCACGCCCTCAGCCGCCTCGAAATCGACAAGGAGGGGCTTGACGCCATCGACAGGCGCCTGCTCACCGCGATAATCGAGCAGTACGGCGGCGGTCCCGTTGGACTTGACACCCTCGCCGCGACCGTGAACGAGGAATCGGTAACAATCGAGGACGTCTACGAGCCTTATCTCATGCAGCAGGGATATCTTACGCGCACTCCGCGAGGCAGATGTGTAACAAGAAAGGCTTACGACCATCTGAATTTGGAATTTGGCGGTCAGACAATGATGAACTTGTGAACAAAATGAAGGTTTTTGTATTATTATTGCAAAATGTTCATATTTTTTTAAATTTTACTTGACGAAATGGGCACATTGTTTGTATAATGTGCAAGGTTGAAAAAGCACTTATGAGGCAAAACTTTAGCGAATTGACAGACGTCGAAATCTGGACCCTTGCAAAAAGCGGCGATCGTGAAGCTGAGGAGCAGCTTATTGAAAGATATGCTTCACTTGTCAGAACAATCGCGCGGCCGCTGTTTCTATCCGGCGGCGACAGCGAAGATCTCATTCAGGAGGGGATGTTAGGCCTCCTCTCCGCAGTCAGATCCTTTGATCCCGAGGGCGCAAGCTTCCGCACCTACGCTGAGCATTGCATCAGAAACCGTATGCTTTCTGCCATTAAAAAGGCTGAAACCCTGAAAAACACGCCTCTTAACGACTCCGTTCCGATCGACTCCGCCGAGAATATGCCGGTGGATCACGATGTTGAGGACGTTGTCATCCGGCGCGAAACAATCTCGGAGACAGAGAGCGCGGCGGAGGGGCTGAGCCATTTTGAAAAAGAGGTACTGAGCCTCTATCTCGGCGGCATGAGCTATGCTGAGATCGCGGCGGAGACCTCCAAGAGCGTTAAAAGCATCGACAACGCGGTACAGCGTATCAGACGCAAGCTCGCAACCTAAGCGCTTACAGCAAAAAGCTGTCGCAAATATTAAATTCCCAAAGGGAAAAGATCAAAGGAAGGTCCACTTATGTACGAAGACAAGACTTTAGTTTGCAAGGAATGCGGCAACGAGTTCGTATTCACCGCCGGTGAGCAGGAGTTCTACGCTGAGCACGGTTTCCAGAATGAGCCGCAGCGCTGCAAGAGCTGCCGCGACGCTCGCAAGAACGCCGCCCGCGGCCCCAGAGAGTATTTCACCGCAGTTTGCGCCAACTGTGGCGGCGAGGCGAAGGTTCCCTTCGAGCCGAAGACCGATCGTCCCGTCTATTGCAGCGAGTGCTTTGCAAAGATGCGCGAGCAGGCATAATTAAAGCTCTTTGAATAAACCAGGGGATAAGCGATGCTTATCCCTTGATTTTTTATGCTCAAAATTTTTAGTTGTAAAAAATAGTATTAAAAATTCAAATACATATTGAAATAAAGAGAGAAATATATTAAAACTATAATAGGGGGTGGAGAGAATATGAGCAAGCTAATTAAAATGTGTCCTGCTTGCGGAGGCAAAATGAGAATAGCTTCGATTAAGTGCGGAGAATGCGGCCTTGAAATACGAAATGAATTTGAGCAAAATCCTTTTTTAAATCTTGATAATGAGCTTGAAGCTTTTTTGTTATCATTTATCAAGAATAGAGGAAACCTGACAAATTTACAGAATGAGCTGAATATTTCATATCCAGCGGCAAAGAAATTGCTTGATAAATTACTTATTGAGCTTGGGCTTGAAACGGACTATTTTAATGAGGTGAGCACTGTGAATCCTGACATTACAAAAGATGAGCGTCATTCCGCTTCTGCTATTATCAGAAATAAGCTTTATGAAAACGGCAGTACGGTTATATTAAGCTCAGCTCGCGGACTTCCCATAAGAATTAAAGCTGATGCTGACGGGAAAAGCTTTGAATGCGATAAGCTGCCGCTTGCAAAGGGCTATGAATATACTGTTTTTGATATACTGGCAGGGTTTTTACTTAATTGTAAAGGCTATCAGGCGCCGAAGGGCAACGGAAGAAACTATAAGGTCGGTCAGCCAAACTGCGACAGAAATACTTGCGTAGGTGTATTTGCGTACGATTATTGCGGCAAAAAAGACGGTGAATCTACGTTTGATCCGATATTCGTATTTGCGGCAATTATGGAATGGGCGGGAATAGCCATAAATGGACGTGGATACATTCAGCTAACTTCATCATTTGTTGATATAGTCAAGGGATAAGACTTTTCTTATCCCTTGATTTTTTTGCTATCCTTGCTTATAATAAGCCTAAAAGGAGCTGATAATATGGAATTTCAGAAGGATACAGTAATCGGCGAGGTGCTTATAGCAGCGCCGCAGACGCAGCCGCTCTTTCTTGCAATAGGAATGCACTGCCTCGGATGCGCCATGTCCTCCGGTGAGACTATCGAGGAGGCCTGCAGGGTACACGATGTCGACCCCGACAAGTTCATCGCGGTTCTCAACCGCTACGTCCAGGAGCACCCGATTGAAGCTCAGTAAAAGGCTTGCCGCCGTTGCGGAATTTGCTCAGAGCGGCGTTAATATCGCGGACGTCGGTACCGACCACGGCTATATCCCGATCTATCTCGCGGAGTGCGGGCATCGCGGCAGACTTGCCGCCTCGGACGTCAACGCCGGCCCGATCGAGAGCGCAAAGGCCAACGCGCGCGAGGCGGGCCTTGAGGACAGAATAGAGTTTTATCTCGCCGACGGACTTAAGGGAATCGACAGCGGCTTCGACACTATAATAATCGCCGGTATGGGTGGCGAGCTGATCGCGAGGATCCTGTCCTCTGCACCTTTTGACCTTGCGGGCAGAACGCTCGTCTTGCAGCCGCAGTCGAAGTCTGATGAGCTTGTGAGGCTCCTCTTCGAGCGCAATATGGCAATAGAAAAGGGCGAAATAGTGCGCGATATGGGCAAATACTACCTTGTTTTCAAGGTTTCCTGCGGGGAAAAGTGGCACTATAAGCCAAACTCCGGCGAGGCGCTCATACCCCGCGAGGTGCGCGGAAGCGCGCTCTATCCCGAGTATCGCGAAAAAAACGCGGAGAAATACCGCAGGGCGATACTTGGACTGAAGAGAGCCGGAAAGCCCGATGAGAACGAAATCGAAAGACTTGAAAAGCTTATAAGAGAACTATGACCCGCCCTTTCCGGCGGGTCATTTTTGGAGGAAGTATGGTTTACAGAGAGTTTGGCGCAAAAAATCTTCCGACTGCGATACTTCTCCACGGCGGCGGACTTGCGCCGTGGAGCCTCGCGAGCGCCGCGAAAGCGCTCGCTTGCGAATATCACTGCGTTCTGCCGGTGCTCGACGGTCACTCCGGCGCGGACAGACGCTTTACTTCAATCGAGGACAACGCCGCGGAGATAATAGAGTTCATAGAATCGGAAATCGGGGAGGTCGAGCTGCTGCACGGCGTATCCCTCGGCGGGCAGACGGCGCTGGAAATGCTCTCACTGCGCCCGAGGCTTTGCCGCTGTGCGGTTATCGAGAGCGCTCTGTGCATACCCTCAAAGGTAACCGCTTCGCTGATCGCACCGAGCGTTAAGGCGAGCTATGGGCTTACGAAAAGAAAGTGGTTTGCGCGCCTGCAGGCGGATTATCTCGGTATTCCGAAGGAGCGCTTTGAGGATTATTACCGCGACACCTGCGCCATTATCGAGCGCGATATGGTGGAGTTTCTGCGCGCGAACGCTCTGTATGAATTAAAGCCCTCGCTCAGGAAAACCGGAGCACGCGTGCTTGCGGTCTGCGGCGAGGCGGAGTACGGCTTTATGAAGAGGTCGGCGCGGCTTATCTCGGAGAGCGTTCCGAACGGGGAGTGCCTTATTATTCCTCGCCTGCGTCACGGTGAGCTCTCGCTCAATAAAGCGGAAAAATTTGCCGCGATAGCCGCAGACTTTTGCTTACGGGAGGCATAACGCAAGACAAACCGGCATACCTTTTCTCAGAAGCTCATTCTGAGGAGGAAGCAACGTGGAAAATACCGTAATCTACGAGTCAGTCGCAAAGCGCACCGGCGGCGACGTGTATCTCGGAGTCGTAGGGCCGGTGAGAACCGGAAAATCGACCTTTATAAAGCGCTTTATGGAAACTCTCGTTCTGCCGAACATCGGCTCCGACGAGGTGCGAAAGCGCGCGCTTGACGAGCTGCCGCAGTCCGGCTCGGGAAAGACGATTATGACAGCCGAGCCGAAATTTGTGCCTGAGGAGGCGGTTCTGCTCTCGCTCGACGACGGCGCGCAGCTCAAGGTTCGGCTTGTCGACTCGGTCGGCTATATGGTGCCGGGCGCGATGGGCGCTGACGAGGACGGCGTAGAGCGAATGGTGAGAACGCCGTGGTTTGACGAGCCCGTGACGATGCGCGAGGCGGCGGAGAAGGGCACTCGGATGGTCATAACAGACCACAGCACCGTCGGAATCGTCGTCACCACCGACGGAAGCGTGACAGACCTTCCGAGAGAAGCCTACATCGAGCCGGAGAGGCGCGTCATACGCGAGCTCAAGGAGCTCGGAAAGCCCTTCGTGGTGCTCCTTAACTGCTATGACCCGAAGAGCGAAGCGGCGCGCAGAGCGGCGCAGGAGATAGCCACCGACAACGGCGTCAGCTGTATCGCGGTCAACTGTATGGAGCTGAGTGAGGACGATATAGGCGCGATCATGAGCGGCGTGCTCGGTGAATTTCCGGTGTCGGAGTTTTTCATTGACCTTCCGGACTGGATCGACGCGATGGACTACACCGAGGAGCTGAAAAAATCCATCTGCGACTCCGCGCGCGAGAGCTTTGAGAATATCTGCCTTGTGCGCGAGGTGAAGGGCGCGGTCGGCAGGATAGGCGGAGCGGAGGGCGTATCTGCGTCGCTCTCGAGCCTCGATATGGGCGCGGGCACGGCGTACATTGTTGTCAGCGCACCGAGAGAACTGTTTTACTCTGCAATCGCCTCGGAGAGCGGCTTCGACATTCACAGCGACGGCGATCTCATGCGCCTTATGAGCGAGGTCGGCGCACTCAAGCGAGAGTATGAGAAGGTCGGAGCGGCAATGAAGGAGGTGCGCGAGACCGGCTACGGCGTAGTTATGCCGGATGACGGCGACCTCACGCTTGCTGAACCGGAGATAGTTCGCAAGGGCGGGAGATATTCGGTTAAGCTCAAGGCAAAGGCGCCGGCGATACATCTTATCTCCACCGACATTGAAACGGAAGTAAGTCCGGCGGTCGGCGGCGAGGGCGGCTCCGGCGAGGTCATAAGCTTTCTCCTGCAGGAGTTCGAGGGCGACACCTCGAAGATATGGGAGTCCAACATCTTCGGCAAGAGCCTTCACGATATCGCGGGCGAATCGGTGCAGGCGAAGGTGCGCTCAATGGCGCCCGAGACGAGGGCGAAGCTGAGAGATACCATCGCGCGCATAATAAACGACGGCGCAGGCGGACTTATCTGCATAATACTGTGAAAACGGGGGCTTTGCCCCCATTTTTCTTTGACATAGTGCGATTAAGCGGGTATAATAATCGCATCAAACCTCAAAGGAGATGCTTAAAATGCGCACAAGAGTCAACACTGAGCTCGCTCCCGCCGCCGTCGGCCCGTATTCCCAGGCGATAGACTGCGGCGATACCGTATATCTCTCCGGTCAGATACCACTTGACCCCGCCACCGGCGCCATCGTCGAGGGCGATATAAAAGCTCAGGCGCACAGAATGTTCAAAAACCTCGCCGCAGTCCTCAAGGAAGCGGGACTCGGCTTTGAAAACGTAGTTAAAACCACCGTATTCCTCGACGATATCGGCGACTTTGCCGATGTGAACGCCGTCTACGCGGAGTATTTCAAGGAGCCGTATCCCGCGCGCAGCTGCGTCGAGGTCGCCGCGCTCCCGAAGGGCGCGAAGTGCGAATGCGAGTGCATCGCAAGAAGATAAGCTTATGAAGGAGATCTATTATTGGAAAACGAAAGAGAACGAGCTGTCCTCGCCGGCCTCTCCGCCGACACGCTTACGAAGGAGGAGAACAGCACCGAGGAGAGCATGGACGAGCTGGAGGCTCTTTTAGAGACCGCCGGCGGCGTGAGCTGCGGCAGAGTGCTCCAGAGTAAAAAGACCCCCGACCCGCGCTCATATCTCGGAGGCGGCAAGGTCGAGGAGATGAAGGCGCTCATAGAAGCGGAAAGCTGCACCCTCGCAGTGTTCGACAACGAGCTCAGCCCATCGCAGACGAGGGCTCTCGAGGACGACCTCGGTGTTCACGTTATCGACAGAGCGCAGCTCATTCTCGACATATTCGCCCAGCGCGCGAGAACGCGCGAGGGCAGACTGCAGGTCGAGCTGGCGCAGTACAAATATATGCTCCCGCGCCTTACGGGAATGTGGACGCACCTTGTCCGTCAGACAGCCTCCGGCGGCTCGAGCCCGATAGGTACGCGCGGTCCCGGCGAAACGCAGCTTGAAACTGACCGCCGCCACATAAGGCGCAAGATACAAAAGCTCGAGGAGGAGCTTCAGGACGTAAGACGGGTGCGCGGAGTTCAGCGCCGCAGGAGGGAGAAAAACGGCGTCGCGGTGGTCGCGCTCGTCGGCTACACCAACGCCGGAAAGAGCACGCTCCTGAATCGACTCACCGGCTCTGACATCCCGGCAAACGACCGTCTTTTCGACACCCTTGACACAACTACCCGCCGCCTCACGCTCTCACCGGGGCAGGAGGTGCTTCTGAGCGACACCGTCGGCTTTATCCGAAAGCTCCCGCACCACCTCGTCGAGGCGTTCAAGGCAACGCTCGAGGAGCTCAGCTATGCCGACATACTTCTGCACGTCATCGACGTGTCAAACCCGGAGTACGAGGAGCAGGCTGAGGTCGTGCGAAAGCTCATAGATGAGCTCGGCGCGTCTGACACGCCGTGCATAGAGGTCTACAACAAGGCGGATAAGTGCGCGGTTCCGGAGCTTATCCCGCGCGGCGAGAACGCCATTGCCATCTCGGCAAAGACAGGCGAGGGCGCGGATGACCTTGTTGCGAAGATAACCGAGATTCTCGGGCGCAACAAAAAGCGCGTTACCATCACAGTGCCGTATTCCGACGGCGCTCTGCCGGAGCTTCTGCACCGCGAGGCGGAGATTATCTCGATGGACTACACAGACGCCGGAGTGGTCATAGACTGCGTGGTGCGGCCGGAGCTGTGGGGCAGGGTTCGCGGCTATATCGGGGAGGATGAGTGATGTACATCGTTCCGTATTCCTACGGCGAGAGTGAGTACGTCGAGAAGCACTCGCGTTTTATCGCGCGGGTGTGGCCGGTAAAAAGTGAGAAAGAGGCTCTCGAGCACCTGCGCGAGGTGCGCGAGAAGCACTGGGACGCGACCCACAACGTCTACGCCTATTCGATAAAGGAGGGCAACATCGCCCGTTTTTCCGATGACGGAGAGCCCTCCGGAACGAGCGGAATGCCGGTGCTTAACGTCTTTACTTCCGGCGGAGTGAACGACTTTATCTGCGTTGTCACCCGCTACTTCGGCGGCATACTGCTCGGCGCGGGCGGACTTGTCCGCGCGTATTCAAAGGCGGCGAGCATGGCGCTCGACGAGGCGGGCAGAGCTGAAATGAAGGTCGTCTGCGCCGCAGCGCTCAAGTGCTCCTACGCTCAGCTCGAGCGCATTAAGGCTGAAACAGCGCGGTTTCACATCGCGGTGGATTCAATAGACTACGGCGCGGGGATAACGATGACGCTCAGCGTTCCGCAGGAGGAGCTGGAGACGTACATCGCGCGCATAACCGACATCACAGCGGGAAGCGTAGCGCCGGTGAAAACGGGCGAGTGCCTGAAGCCGGTAAAGCTATAGAGTAAAAAACACATGAAAGAAGCATAAGAAGCATAACTCCCGTAATATATTATTATATTATATATATGTTAGCTATATGAGTTGCGCGTGTTATGCGTGTTATGCGTGTTTTTACACTCTTACAGACATACCGGTTACCATCAAATTAAGCAGCGCAGAGGACGGATTGATTGCCGCTCTCTGCGCTTTTCTTACAGAACGTATTGATTTTTGCCGGAGCTTTTGCCGATGTAGAGCTTCTTGTCGGCGCGGTCTATCCAATCCGCGATACTCTGCCCATCCTTACGGACTGCGCTTCCTACTGTCAGCGTCATGCGGAAGCTTATTTCATCATACCGGAAGCGGTAACTCCCCACGGCGGCGCAGACGCGTTTGAGAGTTTCCTCGCGGTCAACAAGCCCGCTTGAAACGATGAGAAACTCCTCGCCGCCCCAGCGGCATATTTCACAATCCCCGGCTGCCTCCCTTATGAGGCTTGCGGCAGTTTTGAGAACGTAGTCGCCGCAGTTGTGACCGTAGGTGTCGTTTATGTGCTTGAAATCGTCGAGGTCGGCGATGGCGAGCCAGTAGCCGCCGATTTCCGCGGCCTCGGAGAAGCGCTTGAAAACGCGGGTTATGTAGTAGCGGTTAGGAAGCCCCGTGAGCTTATCGTGAAGCATCTCATTTGCCAGCGTTTCCTGAGATTTTGTGGCGACGGAGACAAAGGTGTGCAGGATCACGGAGGCTATGGAGAAGAGTATCACCGCCCAGGAGAGCTGCATTCCGAACGCGATATCGCCGGGGAGAGGGTACATCGGCGGCTTTCCCCAGGATATGATGAGAGCAGAGATATAGGTTGCGGCGGCGATCGGAGTGAGCGCAAGACCGCTGACTGTTTTTATCCCGAGGCTCTTTCCTGCGTATTCCGCGTAAAAAATGAGGATACACACGCCGATTATAGTCACCTGAAAGCCGACGTTCCATCCGCAGAGAATAATCGCAAGCCCCATGTGAACGCATATCTCGAAGAATGAGGAGATTACGAAGAAACGGAAAAGCTTCCTCTGAATGACGAACATCGAGGCGCAGTAGAAGAGAATGCTGAAGATGTTGAAATATGCAAGCGGGTAAACTCCGCAGACGAGAAAGACTATAAGCAGGCAGACGTGGATGATAAAGAACAGCCCGCACATAAGATAGCACAGCCGCTTGGCATAGCTCATCGTAAGAATGGTGTTCAAGGTGGTTGCTCCTAAATATATAATCACGTGGTTTATAATAATCACTTTAGTAGTTATTATAGCATAAATAATGCCAAAGTCTATGAAAAAATGCAAATAATGCAGACTGTAGACAAAAAGGAAAAGCGTTGGATAAAGGAGGCGGGGTTCTGTGAAGGGGCCGGCCGAGAGGCCCCTTCACGTCGCAAACAGGCCCGCAGGCGTCATATTTTGCGCTCAGAGAGCGCAAAATATGTTCGATGCGGAGACTTTGTCGACGCATTGAATAATGTCATAATGCCGCGCTTTAATAAAATTTTGCAAAAAAATAAAAGGGTTTCGGGGTTTTTCGGAGTATAAGATTACTGTAACGTATTTTTGAGGTGCAATTATATGATACGTGAGGAAATTCAGAAAACAGAAGAGCTTACGATCTCGCAGTACGGCGTGCGTTCAAGGGATACCCTCGGGCGCAGAATCCCGGAGGAGGACGATGCCGTCAGAACGCCGTTTCAGCGCGATGTGGACAGGATAACGCACTGCAAGGCATTCCGCCGCTTAAAGCAGAAAACGCAGGTTTTCCTTGAGCCGGAGGGCGACCACTACCGCACCCGCCTCACGCATACGCTCGAGGTGACGAGAATAGCGCGCACGCTCGCGCGGGCGATGCGCCTCAACGAGGATCTCACAGAGGCGATCGGACTTGGACACGATCTCGGGCATACTCCGTTCGGCCACGCCGGAGAGCGCGCCCTCAATGAGATAATGGCTCCACACGGCGGCTTCCGCCACTATGAGCAGAGCCTCAGAGTGGTAGACGTCATCGAGAAGGAGGGCTTCGGTCTGAACCTCACCTACGAGGTGCGCGACGGCATACTGCGCCACACCTGCGACCCGCTGTGCATGACTAAGGAGGGGCAGCTCGTGCGCCTCGCCGATAAGATCGCCTACATAAACCATGATGTGGACGACGCTATCCGCGCCGGAGTGCTCTCGGCTGACGATATCCCGGCAAACGTGATGAAAACCCTCGGCTGCCGCTATTCCGAGAGAATAAACACCCTCGTCGAGGATGTAATAAGCGTCGGCGCCGCGGTCGAGCGGTGCGGCTACACGCCCGAGGTCGGCGCCGCTGTCGATGATTTTACGGAGTTTCTCTACGCTAACGTCTACCGCAACCCCGTCGTAAAGGGAGAGGAGCGAAAGGTCAAGGGAATGATAGAGGGACTTTTCGACTTCTACATGAAAAACAAGGACAAAATGGGCGATGAATTTCTCGTCATCGCCGAAAAAGAGGGCCTGGAGCGGGCAGTCACAGACTACGTTGCCGGTATGACCGATTCCTACGCCATCGAGATGTTCAACGATATCTTCGTTCCGATGGCGTGGACAGTAAAATAAGAAACGCTGAAAATATCAAGGGGGAGGGAGCAGCATGCCGCTGCCGGACGGGTTTCTCGACGAGCTTACGGCGCGAAACGATATAGTCGACGTTGTGAGCGATTACGTTCAGCTCAATAAGCGCTCGGGCAGCAATCTGTTCGGGCTTTGCCCCTTCCACTCGGAAAAGACTCCGTCCTTCTCTGTTTCGCAGGACAAGCAGATATACCACTGCTTCGGCTGCGGCAAGGGCGGGGGAGTTGTTAACTTCATAATGGAGATAGAAAACCTCGGGTTTATGGACGCCGTTCAGTTTCTTGCGCGCCGCGCCGGGATGGAAATGCCCGAGGACGATACGCCGATGGAACTCAGAAACCGCCGCGCGCGTATGCTCGAATTGAACCGCGACGCCGCGAGATTCTTCTATGAAACGCTCAAAACCCCGAAGGGACGCGAGGCAGTCGATTATATAAAGCGGCGCGGCATAAGTCCCGAGATGGCGAAGCGCTTCGGCCTCGGCTGCGCGCCGAACGAGTGGAACGCGCTCACGGACGCGATGACGAAAAAGGGCTACACGCAGTATGAGCTTGTTGACGCGGGACTGTGCAAGCGCGGCAGGACCGGCGGGGTCTACGATGTTTTCCGCAACCGGCTGATGTTCCCGGTCATCGATGTGCGCGGCTCGGTTATCGGCTTCTCAGGGAGAATACTTGACGACGGCGAGCCGAAATACTTAAACAGCCCCGATACTCCGGTTTTCTCAAAGTCGCACAATCTCTTTGCACTGAATCTTGCGAAGAAGTCAAAGATGGGAATGCTCATCCTCGCTGAGGGCAATATCGACGTAGTGAGCCTGCACCAGGCGGGGTTTGACTGCGCGGTTGCCTCGCTTGGCACCTCGCTCACGCCGGAGCAGGCGCGGCTTATGAGCCGCTACACCGAGAGGGTAGTCATTGCCTACGATAACGACGGAGCGGGTCAGAAGGCGGCGCAGAGGGCGATAGGGATATTTGAAAACACCGGCATACAGTGCAGAGTTCTGCGTATGAGCGGCGCGAAGGACCCGGACGAGTACATTAAGAAGATGGGGGCCGAGGCGTTCAGCCTGCTTCTTGAGCGGAGCGAGAACCATATCGAATACCGCCTGCTGGCAGTTAAGGCGAAGTACGATCTTCTGACGGACGACGGCAGGATAGGCTATCTCAGAGAGGCGACGGAGGTGCTCGCCTCGATAGGAAACTCCATCGAGCGCGACGTATATTCAGAAAAGGTCGCAGATATCGCGTCCGTGTCGAAGGAAGCGGTGCTCAATGAGGTGAAGCGCGCCATATCGCGGCGGTATAAGGAGCAGAAAAAGCGCGAGGAGAAGAAAAATCTCCGCCCGGAGCAGACGGTTCAGCCGGCGGACAAGTCTAAGCGCTATGCAAACCCCACGAGCGGCGTCGCGGAGGAAGGGGTTATCCGCGTCCTTGTGCGCGACCCGGAGCTTATAAAGACCGTCGCGCTCACAGAGGAGAGCTTTACGTCGCCCTATTGGGCGAAGGTGTTCGCGCTCATAAAGCGCAGGAACGACGATAACGAGAGTGTGACTGAGTCGGCAATAGCGAATCTTTTGGAGGACGACGCAGATCTCTTCACGAAAATCATGCGCGAGCCATTTGATATAAGCGCCGCGCCGAAGGTTCTTCAGGACTGCATAAATAAAATGGAAAGAGCGCAGATAAAGGTCAGCGAGGACGTTGACCTTCTGAAATATTTGGAAAACAAGAGAAAAAATCTTTGAGAGGATACAGACATGGAAAAGAAGAAAAAGACCGCAGAAACCACCGAAAAAACGCCTGCTGAGATTGCGGCTGAGAAGCTCACCGCGATAATTGAAGAGGGCAAGAAAAAGGGCAGCGTATCCGTTAAGGATCTCGCTATCCTCGAGGATCTGAACCTCACGCAGGAGCAGATGGACAAGTTCTATGATACCCTCGAATCCCTCGGCATCGACACCACCGAGGAGGAGCCGCTCGAGCTGCTTGACGACGATCTTCTCCCGCCGGAGCTTGAGGATCTCGAAGAGCTTGAGGAGATTTCCAAGGAGGAGCTCGAGGATACCGACGCAATGATGGACTCGTTTGCCATCGACGATCCGGTCAGAATGTACCTCAAGGAGATAGGAAAGGTAAAGCTTCTTTCACCTGAGGAGGAGGTAGACCTCGCCGTGAGAATGGCGGAGGGCGATGAGGACGCGAAAAAGCAGATGGCAGAGGCAAACCTCCGCCTTGTAGTTTCCATCGCAAAGCGCTACGTCGGCCGCGGAATGCAGTTCCTCGACCTCATTCAGGAGGGCAACCTCGGACTTATAAAGGCAGTCGACAAGTTCAACTATCAGAAGGGTTACAAGTTCTCCACCTATGCAACATGGTGGATACGTCAGGCAATCACCCGCGCCATCGCGGATCAGGCGCGCACCATCCGCATCCCGGTACATATGGTCGAGACCATCAATAAGGTCATACGCGTGTCCCGCCAGCTCCTTCAGGAGCTCGGTCACGATCCCACTCCGGAGGAGATCGCGGATGAGATGGGTATGCCCGCCGACAAGGTGCGCGATATCCTGAAGATCGCGCAGGAGCCCGTCAGCCTCGAAACGCCTATCGGCGAGGAGGAGGACAGCCACCTCGGCGACTTCGTTGAGGACGAGGGCGCGTCAGAGCCGGCGGAGGTCGCGTCGTTCACGCTCCTGCGCGAGCAGCTTATGGACGTGCTGAACACCCTCACCCCACGCGAGAAGAAGGTGCTCGAGCTGCGCTTCGGCATCGTGGACGGACGCACCCGCACTCTCGAGGAGGTCGGCAAGGAGTTTAACGTCACCCGCGAGAGAATTCGTCAGATCGAGGCGAAGGCGCTCAGAAAGCTTCGCCACCCCTCGCGCTCAAAGAAGCTCAAGGATTTTCTGAACTAATGGAAAAGGGCGAAGGAAAAACTTCCTTCGCCCTTATTTTGTGCCGTTCCATTCATCGAAAAACTTGCCGAGAAACTCGCGCATAAAGCTGTCGCGCTCCTGCGCGATTATTCGCGCTGACTCTGTGTTCAGCATATCCTTAAGAAGCAAAAGCTTGTCATAAAAGTGACCTATGGTGCTTTCACTTACGTTTTCGGGGTCGTATAGAGGTCTTTTCCGGCTGCCGCCGTAGGCAAATGTACGCGCTATGCCGACAGCGCCGATGGCGTCGAGCCGGTCGGCGTCCTGTACGCATTTGCCCTCGATGGAGCGCGGCACCTTGCCGCCGGAGAACGAGATATCGCCGATGATCTCGAGAATCTGCGCCGCTTTATTATAGTCAACGCCGTGGCTCTCGAGAAAGAGCGCGGCGTTTTTCTTCGCCTGGGCGGTCTCCGGGGAGAGCTTGCGGTCGTCAACATCGTGTAAGAGTGCGGCAAGCGCGACGATCTCAAGGTCAGCGTTCTCATTTTCGGCAAGGCGAAGAGCGGTCTTGTACACACGCTCGGTGTGGTAATAATCGTGCCCCGAGGCGTCGCCGCGAAAAAACTCGCGCGCATACTTGAGCGCGGCAAGCTCGATATCACTCACTTTTTATGTGCCTCATAAAGAACTTCGCCTCGTCGTCGTTCGCGGTCTTTCCGACCTCACTGCGCACGTCGAGATGGAAAACATGGTACGTCTTTTCGTCGCCGTAGATTTTGCACACGGTTTCGACGCCGCGGGAGCGGAGATGCGCCGCCATCGGCTCGCACTCGTTATAGAGAAAATCACCGGGTGCGCTCATTATATAGGTAGGGGGATAGGAGGCGGTAATGTAATTCAGGGCGTCGAGCATTTTGCCGTACTTCTCAGGCTCTTTTGTGAAGTAATCCGCCATAAGAGAACTGGAACGCGGAATGATATTGACATCGTACATTCCGCAGTTGAGCGCAAGGGCGCGAATAGTGACGTCAGGCACTGTAAGCCCCATGATTTCCGCATAGTCGGTATTTGAGTATATGACTGCGTACTGGCTCGCAAGCTGAGCGCCGGCTGAGTCGCCGACAAGAAATACGTTCTCAGGGTCGAGAGGATACTCTTCGGCATTTGCGGCAAGCCAGCGCATAGCGTCGTTCGTGTCGATAAGCGGGGTAGGGAACTTGTACTTTGGTGCGAGGCGGTAGTTGAAGTTCACTACTGCGAAGCCGCGCCCCGCAAGCGAAGCGGCGTAGAGCGAATAGAGCTTCGCGCTTCCGTAGACGTACCCGCCGCCGTGGATGGAGACTATCGTGGGCAGCTTCTCGGGCGCACCCTTGGGATAGCACACGTCAAGCGTAAGACCCGAGCCGTAGGGAAGGCCGGCGATATATTCGACGGAATCGGGGATTCTGAGCCCCTTGTCGCGCTTCATATCCGACCTTTGAAAGAGAAAATTCAGAACGAGAGAGGGTACGGACATCGTTTTCGAGCCTCCTTGTATTATTTTGCCTGCTTTATTGAGAGGCTTATGCGCCCCTTCTTCTCGTCAACCCCGAGAACGACAACATCGACAACGTCGCCGACGGAGAGCACTTCACTGGGGTGCTTTATAAACTTGTTTGCGATCTCGGAGATATGCACGAGTCCGTCCTGATGCACGCCGATATCGACGAACGCGCCGAAGTCAATGACGTTGCGGACTGTGCCGGTGAGCTTCATGCCTGGCTTTAAGTCCTTCAGCTCCATTACGTCAGTACGGAGTATCGGCTGGGGGAGGGAATCACGGATATCTCTGCCGGGCTTCATAAGCTCGGAAACTATATCCGTAAGCGTGGGAACGCCTATTCCAAGCTCACCTGCAAGCTTTTCCCTGCCGTAGGCATTTACTGCGCTGTCGAGCGAGCCGAGCGCGCCGCTTTTTACGTCGGCGTCTGTATGGCCGAGAGTTTTGAGAAGCGCCTCCGCCGCCTTGTAGCTTTCGGGGTGGACTGCGGTGTTGTCGAGGATATTTTTGCTCTCCGGTACTCTCAGAAAGCCCGCGCACTGCTCGAATGCCTTGGGGCCGAGCTTCGGAACCTTCTTTATCTCGGCTCTTGACTTGAACGCGCCGTTCTCCTCGCGGTAGAGGACGACGTTCTTCGCAGTCGTCGCGTTCAGACCGGACACGCGGTTCAGAAGCGAGGGCGAGGCAGTGTTCACGTCCACGCCGACGCGGTTTACGCAGTCCTCCACAACGCCGTCGAGCGCCTCACTGAGCCGCTTTTCGGGCATATCGTGCTGATACTGTCCAACTCCTATCGCCTTCGGCTCTATCTTTACAAGCTCCGCCAGCGGGTCCTGCAGCCTGCGCGCTATCGACACTGCGCTGCGGAGGTTTACGTCAAACTGCGGAAATTCCTCAGCTCCGAGCTTGGAGGCGGAGTAGACGGAAGCGCCCGCCTCGGAGACTATCATATAGCTGAGGGAAGCGCCGCGCGCGTTCTCCTGCTTTATAAGCTCGACCGCCATCTGCTCTGTCTCGCGCGAGGCGGTGCCGTTGCCGATAGCGATGTGCTCGACCTTGTGCTTTCTGCAAAGCTGAGCGAGCTTTTCAATAGCCTCAGCCTTCTGTCTCTCGCCGTAGGTCGGGTAGACAACTGCGGTGTCCAGCACCTTTCCGGTGCCGTCCACGACCGCGACCTTGCAGCCCATGCGGTAGCCGGGGTCAAGACCCATCGTCACCTTGCCCTTTACGGGCGGCTGCATAAGCAGAGGCTTCAAGTTCAGCGCAAACTGCGCTATCGCGCCCTCGGAGGCGCGGTCAGTCAGCTCCGCGCGGCACTCTCGCTCGAGCGAGGGGAAAATAAGGCGCGAATATGCGTCGTCGCACGCGCTTTTCATAAACGCGTTCACCGCCGTTGCGGGCTTGACCGCGTAGCGGTACACCGTACCCATTGCGCGTACCTCGTCAAGCTCTACGCCGACCTTGAGAAATTTCTCCTTCTCGCCGCGGTTGAGGGCGAGTATCTGATGGTCTGCGATGCGGCTGACGGCGGCTGAAAAATCGTAGTAGAGTGAATATACGCTGTCCTCGTCGGAGGCGGCCTCAGAGCGTATAATGGCCTCCTTTTTTATCTGCGCGCGCAGGAGCTTGCGAAGCTCGGCGTCGTCCGAAAGGCGCTCCGCTATAATATCCGACGCGCCGGAGAGGGCGGCCTCGACAGTCTCAACGCCCTTTTCGGGGTCGATGAAATCTTTTGCAAGTTCCTCGGGCGGCTTTACGTCGCGCTTCTGCTCGAAAATCACGTCGGCAAGCGGCTCAAGACCCTTCTCCTTTGCAATAGTCGCCCTTGTGCGGCGCTTTGGCTTATACGGCAGATACAGATCCTCAAGCTCGGAGAGCGTTTTCGCGGCTTCTATCTTAGCCTTCAGCTCATCGGTAAGCTTGCCCTGCTCGTCGATGGAGCCGAGTATGGTCTCTCTGCGCTCCTCAAGACCTCTGAGATAATTCAGCCTGGTTTCAAGGGTACGGAGGGCGGTATCATCCATCGCGCCGTGCATCTCCTTGCGGTAACGGGCGATAAAGGGAATAGTGTTGCCCTCGTCCAGAAGTCCTACAACGGCGGAGATGTGCGCCTCGGTCTCGTTAAGCTCCTCTGCGAGCGCTTTTATAATATCCATAAAATACCTTCTTTTAATTAAACTATCCTCTATTTTATCAGATTGCGCCCGCTTCGGCAATAGCGAGTGTGTTGCAAATTGAAGATTTATCTGTTACAATAGGCGCAGAATATATAATGGAGTTTTGTGCGATGATAGTCATGGACCTGGAGTGGAACCGCTCCTATGACAAAAAGCCCGTTGACGAGATACTGCAGATAGGCGCCGTCAGGACTGACGGGCTTACGGGAGTTATAACCGACACCTTCAACGTGTATATAAAGCCAGTAATACACAAGAAATTCGATATGGGCGCGAGAAAGCTCCCAGACCTCGACCTTGTGCGCGCCTCGGATATTAGCTTCCGCACCGCTTGGGCGGATTTTCTGCGCTGGTGCGGCGACGAAAGTGAGTTTGCCTTCTGGGGGCCGGACGATGAGCTCGTCATAAAGCGCAACTGCGACTACTACGGCATAGAGTACACGCCGTTTCCGCGCGTGTGGAACCTTCAGCGCGCCTTTTCTCACGCCTACGACGGCACCGGAAAGAATGAGATGGCGCTCTACCGCGTGGTGACATTTCTCGGCATACCGGACGTTTTCGACTATCACAACGCGCTCAACGACGCTATGTACACGGCGCTTGTCGGTAAGGTGCTGAGAAGGGAGGACCTCGAGTTTATCCCCGCGCCGAAGCCGAAGCGCCCGCGCAGGCGCAGAAGGCCGAAGGAGAGCCTCACTGCAAAGCCGCCGGAGACCGCGGTAAAGACTGCAAAGCCGCATCCGCGCAGGCGCAGACCGCGGCGCAAGACCCCGCCGAGGACGGATAATAAGTAGGAGCCGCCGCCCGAACCTACGGGGCTTACTCTTCAATACTCAGAATCCCGTTTGCCGCGCAGAGCTTGAGACCAAGTCGGCGAATTACGTTGTCGCGGAAGAATCTGACAGCCGCTACGTCGCCGGAGACCGTGAGCACTACGCCTCTGCCGAAGGCTGTGTGCTCGACCTTCTGCCCGGGCTTGAAATCCTCCGGCGAGGCGGTCTTGCCGGAAACCGGCTTTTCCCTGACCGGGGCGCGGAACGTCCGCTCGCGGTTGGCGAGCATCTCACTCAGCGTTAAAAACGCGCTCCTTCCGCCGGAAAATTCGATAAGATGTCTGTCACCCTCCTGCGCTTTAACAATGCCCTCGCCGAATACGGCGTGGGCGTATTTTTTACCGACTGTATTCATGGCGGCGCCGATGAGCGCGTCACTCATGACCTCCCTCGGTATATTTTCCGTTACCTCGAGGACAAACTCCTCGCGTTTTGAAAACGAGAAGAGGCACAGCTCATCCTTCGCCCTCGTCATCGCAACGTAAAAGAGCCGCCGCTCCTCCTCGTAGAGCGCCTCGTCCTTCTCACAAGGTACTGAGGGCAGTATGCCGTCCATGACGTCAATTATGTAAACCTTTTTGAACTCCAGACCCTTAGCTGAATGGATCGTTGAGAGCGTAACGCCACCGCTGTTTTCGTGCTCTGCGATTATTCTGCGCAGCTCCTCGAGCCGCCGGAGAAGCGCGAGGGCGTCAGGCTGATACTCAGCGATGAGCGAGAGAATATCGAGCTTGCCGAGGTCAATTCCGCTCCGCTCGGCGTACTGTGCGTAGCCGAGGCGCAGGCGCAGAATGAGCACCGCGTTTGCGGCAGATGATGTTTTCAGCTCGTTCAGATCGGCTATAACGTCAGAGACCGCGTCAGCCGCATATTTACTGAGTTTGCAGCTCCTCTGCGCGGAGATGAGCACATTTTGTCCGGTGCGCCTTGCGCTCTCGCAGGCGGCCTTTGCCTGCTCCTTTGTGAGAAGCGAGCCGAGCTTGTAGTAGATCCGCATGAAGCGCTCAGTGTCCGTCGGGTCAAAGGCAAAGGATATTATGTCAACAACATCGCTGACGACCCTGCTCGTAAAGAAGCTGTCGTCGAATTTACGGCAGGAGTAGGGAATGTTTTCGCGCTCCATTATGTCGATGAGCGGCAGTGCGCTCTCGTTGTTGCGGTAGAGTACGGCGCATTCGCCCGTTTCACGCTTTGCAAGCTCCGCCATCAGCTTATACTGCGCATCACGGGTGAGCGCGCGGGCGATGGAGATCGGAGAGTGAACGCCTCTTGTGGGGCGCATCGTCTTTTCGTAGCGATTCTTATTGCACGATATGAAGAGATTTGCAGCGGCGATTATCTCGTCGGCGGAGCGGAAATTATCCTCCATCTTGATGATACGCGCGCCGGGATATGTGCCTCCGAAGGTCATAAGCGCCTCGGGATAGGCGGCTCGGAAACCGTAGATGCTCTGATCCTCGTCACCGACCATAAAGATGTTGCCTCGCTCACCGTATAGCAGAGCGATTATCGCGTGCTGTATCTTCGAGGTGTCCTGCGCCTCGTCGACGGAAATGTATGGATAAGTCTCGCGGAAGAAGCTCAGCACGCTCTCGTTTTTCTGCAAAATCGTGTAAGCGTAGACCATCTGGTCGTCGTAATCCATTAGCCTGCGCGACCTGAGAGCGTCGCAGTAGGCGCTGAAGAGCGCGGGAAAATCCTTGACGGGAGCCTCGACAGAGGAAAGCTCCTCATAAGAGAGCATCATATTCTTAGCGTAAGTAATGGCGGAGCGAAGCTCCTTGACCGTGCCGTCGTCGGCGTATTCGCCGGTCTGTGCGGAGTAAGCGCGGCGAATAATCGCAATAAGGTCAGCCTCGCTGTCGCAGAGCGCGAAAGGCGCGCGCTTTCCGAAGGTGCGGCCGTAATACCCGATTATCTTCGCCGAAACGCCGTTTATCGTGCGGAATTCGAGCCTGTCGGCGTACTCTGAGCCGAAGAGGGCGCGAAAGCGCTCGCGCATTTCAACTGTCGCGGCGACGGTATAGGTCATCGTGAGCGTCCTCTCCGGCGCGATGCCGCGCACAAGCAGCATATAGCCGAGGCGCAGGATGAGCGCCGTGGTCTTGCCGCTTCCGGGAACAGCGAGCACCAGAACTGCGCCGTCGACAGATTCGACGGCTTTACGCTGAGAGGCAGTCAGCTTCGAGCCGAAGCGCGTGAAAAATTCTTCGCCCGTCATCGTTATACCTTCAGAATGTCGAGCATGGTTATCATGCCGAGAAGTGAGCCGGACTTGTCGCCGGTGTCGGTCACGAAGGCGGCGGAGAGGCGCTTTGCCCGCTTTGAGAGCCGCTCCACGCGCTCTCTGAGATCCTCTGCGTACTCGTCCGGGCGGACGTAGAGAACGTAGGTGTTGCCGAGTTTGTCGCCGGTGAGATAATCCGCGATATCGGAAAAGCTCGTATCCGCGCCGAGAGAGTGTGAAGGGGAGTCGGAGATATACGCAAAGAGGCGCGCGTGGTCGAATACCCCGACAACGCGATGCTTTTTGACAACGGGAATCGTGGTAAATCCGCGCTCGCGCATCGTCTTTACCGCGCCGAGCACCTTTGCTGTCGGTGAGCCGGAGAATACGTTTTTCGTTGCTATGTCAATGCACCGCGGCCGCGCCTCGACCTCGTCCGTTATAGAGCTGAGAATGTCGAGAAGCTCGTCCGAGGGCTCAATGGCATAGCCTGAATCGAGCTTCGGCTCGTGCTGGAGCAGATTTCGCACGCTCTGGCAGAGCTTTATCTCAGCCCATCTGTCGCGCAGGGACTCGTCGGACTGCATCGCGCGCAGAACGGAGTCCGAATCCTTGAGAGCGTATTTGAATTTTACTGCCTTTTCGAGGCGCTTATAGCGCTCGATAAAGATTTCAGCGTTAGTCATAATTATCACCGCAAACATTGTACCATAAAACAGCGCGGTTGACAAAGGTTTTCGCTTGCGTTAAAATCGCTGAGGGATGTGAGAAGATTGAAGCGAAGGATAATGCTCGAGGCGCTTATCGCCGCGCTGGCTGTAATTATATGCGCTGTAGTGTGGTGCGCCGCCTCGAATACAGATAAACCGGAGACTGAGCCTGCGCCCGAGCCGGTTTACGCGCACACGGTAGTCCTCGACCCGGGTCACGGCGGGGAATACCCCGGCTGTGTGCGCGACGGAACCGAGGAGAAGTCGCTGACTCTCGAAATATGCAATCGTATCCGCGAAAGGCTGGATGACAGCTCAGTCGAGGTCATTATGACCCGCGAGGAGGACGCGACGGTTTCGCTCGATGAGCGGTGTGAGACAGCAAACGCCTCCGGCGCCGCGCTCTTTGTGTCGATACACGCAAATTCCTTCACTGACGAGAGTGTTTCGGGGCTTGAGAGCTACTTCTATAAGGGCAGTGAGAGCGGCAGGGCGCTGTCTGATACGGTGCTCTGTCATGCAGAGCGCGCCGGAATAGCCGTGCGGTACAGCCGCGAGGGCGACTATCAGGTCATACGCGATACGAAAATCCCTGCGATACTCATCGAAACGGGCTATATGACAAATCCCGCTGAGCTTGAAAAGCTCAGGAGCGAGGAGTATCAGAGCCTGCTCGCCGAGGCGATAGCGGGCGCGATTATTGAATATTTGGGAAGTGCAGAATGAAAAGGCTTAAAAAATGGCAGATTGCCCTTATATGCGCGGCGCTTGTGCTCGCGCTCTGCGCCGGAGCGTTCTTCATCTACGTCGGCGACTATTACCGCGCCGATACTGCGGCGATAGGCGCGTATACAGTCAGCGTTGAGGCGGCGGATCACAGCGAAATCGGCTTTATATTTTACCCCGGCGGCAAGGTCGAGGCGGGCGCTTACAGCGCGATAATTGAAAATCTTAATACGAGGGGCTTTTCGGCGTATCTCGTTCCGATGCCGTTCAATCTCGCGTTTTTCGGCATCAATAAGGCGGACGGGATAATCTCCGCACATCCGGAGGTCGAGCACTGGTATATCGGCGGTCACTCGCTCGGCGGCGTTGCGGCGTCAATTTATGCCTCCGGTAACGAAAAAATCGAAGGTGTAGTTCTCCTCGGCTCATACTCAACCAAAGACCTCTCCGATAAGCGCGTGCTGAGCGTTTACGGCTCGGAGGACGGCGTTCTGAACAGAAAAGCCTACGAGGAGAATAAAATAAACCTCCCCGCTGACTTCGAGGAGGTCGTTATAGAGGGCGGCTGTCACGCCGGCTTCGGTATGTACGGCGCGCAGTCAGGCGACGGCACGCCGAGGATCTCAAGCGCTGAGCAGATAGATAAAACGGCTGAGCTTATTTCTCGTTTTCTTCTGCGCAGTTATCAATGACGCGCCAGCCCATTTCGCGGCTCGGCAGATCGTACTCCTTTACCGAGCGCTGATCGTACTCGGGGCATATGCGCTTTTCGGGGTCGAGGCGCACGTTGTCGCCCTCGGGGTACTCCATAATATCGGCGTCCCGTATCATACCGGGAAAGAGCGCCGCGCCGGGCATAGCGCCGGGAAACTGCGTCTCGCCGGGTGAGTAAAAGGCGCCCGGAACGTAGCCGTTTTCGAGAAAGCTTCGGTCCTTATTCTTATCTTCATACATAGAAAAACACCTCCTTGTGCTTTTAGTGTGCGCAGGGAGGCGGCTTTTTATGCAGAGAGAGAATTTTAGGGCGGGCGCAGAGACCCGCCCCTACAAGTAATAAGTAAAAAATAATAGTAATATTACCTATATTATTAATATTTTAGGTAATATTAATAATAAAATGATGTATACCCTGATTGTGACTTCTTCTGATATAGTAATAGGTAATTCCGTCAAGCTCTTTCATCAAGGGCGTGCAGGGGCGGGTACGCTCAATTACACTGTATGTAAAAACACACCGCAGAAGCCGCAGAAGCCGCGTAACCGATACACTTAATATATATATTATATTATTATATATGACTATAAGGAGAGAGCGTCCGCGACGTGTGCGGCGTGTGCGGCGTGTGCGACGTCATTTACACACTTATAAACAGCAAGAGGACAGACGAAAGTCTGTCCTCAGTCCTTTATTCAAGCTCAAAGGCGCCGGTGTAGAGCTGGTAATAGGTGCCCTTCGCGGCGATGAGGTCGTTGTGACTGCCGCGCTCGATGATCCTTCCGTGGTCGAGGACCATGATAACGTCGGAGTTCATAACAGTAGAGAGCCTGTGGGCGATCACGAACACCGTTCTGCCCTTCATAAGCTCGTCCATGCCGCGCTGGACTATCGCCTCGGTGCGGGTGTCGATGGAGCTTGTCGCCTCGTCCATTATCATAACGGGCGGGTCTGCGACCGCGGCGCGCGCGATGGCAATAAGCTGACGCTGACCCTGCGAGAGGTTAGAGCCGTTGTTCGTCAGCTCAGTGTTGTAGCCGGAGGGCAGGCGGGTGATGAAATCGTCCGCGCCCGCGATCTTCGCGGCGGCTATGCACTCCTCATCGGTGGCGTCGAGCTTGCCGTAGCGGATGTTCTCCATGACGGTGCCGGTGAAGAGGTTAGTCTCCTGCAGAACAAGCCCGAGCGAGCGGCGCAGGTCTTTTTTCTTTATTTTGTTGATGTTTATGCCGTCGTAGCGGATCTTGCCGTCCGCGATGTCGTAAAAGCGGTTTATGAGGTTTGTGATCGTAGTCTTGCCCGCGCCGGTCGCGCCGACGAAGGCAACCTTCTGACCGGGCTCTGCGTAGACGGAAACGTCGTGCAGAACGTCCTTGCCCGTCTCGTAGGCAAAGTCCACGCCTACAAGCCTCACGTCTCCCTCGAGCTTCTGATAGGTGAGGGTGCCGTCCGCCTGATGGGGATGGCGCCACGCCCACATACCGGTGTGCTCGTCGGTCTCGGTGAGATTGCCGTTTTCATCGTACTTCGCGTTGACGAGCGTAACGTAGCCATCGTCTTTCTCCGGCTCCTCGTCCATGAGCGCGAACACGCGCTTTGCGCCAGCCATACTCATTACGATGACGTTCACCTGCTGAACGAGCTGGTTGATGTTGCCGGTAAACTGCTTTGTCATGTTGAGGAAGGCGATGAGTATCGAGATATCGAGAATGAGATACTGTCCGGAAAAGTTGCCGAGGGAGGGGTTGGGAAGTCCGGCGGTGAGCCACAGACCGCCGAGGACGGCGATGAGAACGTAGAGGATGTTGCCGATGTTCATTACGATGGGACCGAGGGTGTTTGCGAAGGCGTTGGCCTTGCGGCTGACCTCGCACTGCTCCTCGTTGAGCCTGTCGAACTCCTCGGCTGTGCGCGCCTCGCGGTTAAAGACCTTGACGACCTTCTGACCGGTCATCATCTCCTGAACGTAGCCCTCTGTCGCGGCGACAGCCCTCTGCTGGGCAACGAAGTATTTTGCGCTGTTGCCGCCGAACTTGCCGGAAACTATCATCATTCCGACAACTCCGCCGAGGACAAGCACGGTCAGCGGAACGGAGTACCAGAGCATTATGAAGAACACGACGATGACGATAGAGCCGCTTCGCAGAAGCGCCGGAACGGACTGGCTGATGAGCTCACGGAGCGTGTCAACGTCGTTTGTGTAGTGGCTCATGATGTCGCCGTGCTTGTGGGTATCGAAGTATCGTATCGGCAGATCCTGCATCTTGTCGAAGAGCGCTCGGCGCATCTTCGAGAGGAAGCCCTGAGTGAGAACTGCGGAAAGCTGGGTCTGGAGAACTATTGCGATGAGCGAGAGAACGTAGAGGACAACGAGCACCCATATAAGGGGCATTATCTCGGCCTTCGCCGCGTCCCAGTCGCCGCTTTCAAACCACTTCTGAATGATGGATATGATGTTTTGCGTGAAGATCGAGGGTATCGCGCTCACGGCTGAGGAGAATATGGTAAGCACCATAACGAGCGGGAAGAGGACGGGGTAGAACTTCATCGCAAACTTCACCGTTCTGACGAGAGCCGGAACGTCGAACTGGCGGCGACCCTTTGAATCGACGGGCATATTGCCTTTTCTTGCCATTATTCCTCGCCTCCCTTCGTCTGCTGGGTGTAAATTTCGCGGTAGATGTCGTTGGATTTCATAAGCTCGTCGTGCGTGCCCTGGGCGACGATGCTGCCGCCGTCCATGACGAGTATGAGATCGGCGCTCTCGACCGAGGCGACGCGCTGTGCGATGATGATCTTCGTCGTCTCGGGAATGTACTTCTGGAAGCCCTGACGTATGAGCGCGTCGGTCTTTGTATCTACGGCGGAGGTGGAATCGTCGAGAATGAGTATCTTCGGCTTTTTGAGAAGAGCGCGGGCGATGGTAAGGCGCTGCTTCTGACCGCCGGAGACGTTCGTGCCGCCCTGCTCGATCTTCGTATCGTAGCCGTCGGGGAAGCTCATGACGAAATCATCTGCCTGCGCGAGCTTGGATGCCTCGCGTATCTCGTCGAGCGTGGCGCTCTCATTGCCCCAGCGGAGGTTGTCCGCTATCGTGCCGGAGAAGAGCTCGTTCTTCTGAAGCACCATCGCAACCGCGTCTCTGAGCGCGGTGAGATCGTAGTCGCGCACGTCCACGCCGCCGACCTTAAGGGAGCCGGCTGAAACATCATAGAGGCGCGGGATGAGCTGAACGAGCGTGGTCTTGCCGACGCCGGTGCCGCCCAGAATGCCGACGGTCATGCCGCTTTTGATGTGCAGGTTTATGCCGCTGAGCGCGTCTCTCTCGGCCTTTTCAGAGTACTTGAAGGAAACGCCGTCGAAGTCGATGGAGCCGTCCTTGACGGTCGTAACGGGCTCTGCGGGAGCTTCAATGCTCGGCTCCTCGCTGAGCACCTCATAAACGCGCTTTGCCGCCTCGAGGCTCATGGTGAGCATGACGTAGACCATGCTGAGCATCATAAGGCTCATGAGTATCTGCATTCCGTAGGTCAGCATAGCGGAGATCTGACCGACGTCGATGAGCGCGCCCTTCGAGGTCACGACGAGCCTCGCACCGACGAGCATAACGAACACCATATTGCCGTAAACGCAAAGCTGCATGAGCGGACTGTTCAGCGCGACAATGCGCTCAGCGCGCGTGAAATCGTCGCGTATGGCGTCGGAGGCTCTGCCGAACTTCTCCTTTTCGTATTCCTCGCGGGCAAAGCCCTTGACAACGCGCATGGCGCGCACGTTCTCCTCGATGGACTCGTTGAGACGGTCATATTTCTTGAACACCGCGCGGAAGGCGGGCATCGCGTTCTTTCCGATGAAGATGAGACCGATGAGGAGCACCGGGATGATGACAACGAAGCTTGTCGCCAGCGCACCGCCCATGTAGTATGCCATAATGACGGAGAATATGAAGTTCAGCGGAGCGCGGAGCGCGATGCGGATGAGCATCATAAAGCCCATCTGAACGCTCTGCACGTCGGTCGTCATTCGCGTAACGAGCGAGGAGGACGAGAACTTGTCTATGTTTTTGAAGGAAAAGCGCTGGACGGAGTGATAGAGGTCATGCCTCAGGTTCTTGGCAAAGCCCGTGGAAGCCCTCGCCGAGGTAAAGCCCGCGGCGGCGCCGCAGCTCAGGCTCAGCATTGCGAGCAGCACAAGAATGCTGCCGAGGCGCACGATGGTGCCCATATCGACTCCTGCCTTGATGGAGTTTACAAGGTCAGCCGTCAGAAATGGAATGATCGCCTCAATAACGACCTCTGCGATGATAAAGAGCATCGAAAGGAGCGCCGGCGCCTTGTATTCCCTCACACACTGTGAGAGCCGTTTTAACAAATAAATCACCTCTTGAATCAGATTAACTTTTGCATTATACATTAAAATATAAAAATGTTCAATGAACAATTTGTGAATAAACAAAAAAACGCCCTGCATAAGCAGAGCGTTTGTGATGTCAGCTTTTTACTCAGCAGCCGAAGCCGAAAAGGCGGCAAATGAGATAGAAAAGATTATTTATGCACATTTTCTTGACCTCCATAGGTAAAATGGTTCCGGAACGATGTCATTTTACCAAGAAAAGCGATATTATTCAAGGAACAATATATGGAAATCAGTACTTCTGGAACATAACTGGCTTCGGCTTCGCCTTTATGCCGGAGACTATGCCTATCGCGGCAAACGAGGCGACTATCGACGAGCCGCCGGAGGAGAAGAAGGGGAGCGTGATGCCGATGACAGGCGCAACGCCGAGGCACATTCCGATGTTCTCAGCGGTCTGAATGAGCAGCATCGCCGCGATCCCGACGCACACGAGCGCGCCCATCCTCGACTGACAGCGCATACCTATTATCAGTATGCGGACGATTATAGCGATAAGCAGCGCTATGACGAAAAGGCACCCGACCATGCCGAGCTCCTCGCCCGCGGCGGAGAAGATGAAGTCCGTACGCTGCTTCGGAACTGAACCGGACTGCGTGAGAGTACCGTTTCCGAGGCCCATTCCGAATACGCCGCCGCCCGCTATCGCCGCCTTCGACTGATTAGTCTGCCAGGTGATGCCGCGGCCTGTCGCGTCGACAGAGGCGGGGTCAAAAATCGCAATAATGCGGTTGCGGCGCGTTTCGTTCATCATACCCCAGATGTACGGCGAGGCGACGACGATGCCGGTCAGCGCGATAAGGAACCAGTAAATTTTCAGCCCGCCCGCAAAGAGCATAACGGCGAAGATAAAGAGAAATATGAGCGCGCTTCCGAGGTCGGCGGATATGACGTAGATGAGAGCGAAGTAAACGGCAAATATCGCGCCCATAATGAGAAGAGAAACGATGTGGTCGAGCTTGCGCTCATCCGTGTATCTTGCGATAAACCGCGCGATAATTATGATGAAGAAGAGCTTAACGACCTCGGAGGGCTGGAGACCGATTCCGAGAAATCGCAGCCACGCGTGGTTGCCGCCCTCACCGTAGCCGAGCGGGGTGAGAAGCAGGAGAATAAGCGCGATTCCCGTGATGAAGAGTATCGCCCAGTTGTCCGCGAGAATGTCAATGTCGAGAAGAGACAGAACAACGTAGGCGAAAAGCCCGATGACGATGGCAAAGATCTGCGTCGGAACCGAGGCGGGAGCGCAGGTGTTTATGAGGACAACGCCGTAGACGCTTGCGGCAAGCGCTAAAAGTATGAGCGGCGTGTCGGTTTTTTTGAAATATCTTCCGATTGAAATTACGGCTTTTTGCATAATGTACACCTTTACAATAATTCTACCCTGCATTGTAACATTATTTTTCCACTTCGTAAACAAAATTTTTCTTCCGATTTTCGGTAAGATGTGTTATACTACTGCGGAAGGTGAAAAAGATGACGTATTTTACAAAATCCGAGGCTGAAACGTCGGCGCTCGGAGCTGAGCTTGCTTCCCGTCTCGCGCCCGGTGCGGTTATCGCCATGTACGGCGACCTCGGAGCGGGGAAGACGGCATTTACCCGCGGACTTGCCTCCGGGCTCGGACTTAAATCAAGAGTATCAAGCCCGACCTTTACAATAGTAAACGAATACCTCGGGCGTATCCCGCTATTTCATTTCGATATGTACCGCCTCAAGGACGCCGACGAGCTCTTTGAGATCGGCTGGGAGGATTACCTTGCCCGCGGCGGAGTTTGCGTAGTCGAGTGGAGCGAGAATGTCGAGGGCGCATTTCCGCCGGAGACGATAGTCGTAAAAATCGAAAAGACCGGCGAGAACGAGCGCAGTATTGAGATAGAAGGTATCGAATTATGAGAATACTCAGCGTAGAATCCTCCGCTAAGGCCGCGTCGGTAGCGCTCAGCGAGGACGGAAGGCTTATAAGCCAGTATTTTTCAGCCTCACAGCTTACGCACTCCAAAACCCTCCTCAAAATGGCGGAGGATATGCTCTCAAATCAGGAGCTCAGTATGCAGGATATCGACGCCGTCGCGGTGGCGATCGGCCCGGGGTCGTTCACGGGCGTGCGAATCGGCGTCGCCGCTGCAAAGGGGCTCTGCTGGGGTGCGGACAAGCCCGCGATCGGCGTTTCGACCCTTGAGGCTATGGCGTATCAGGGCATCGACCGCGCGGGAAGCGTGATATGCGCCTGCATGGACGCCCGCCGGAGCGAAATATATAACGCGCTCTTTGAAACTGACGGCGAAAATCTCGTCAGATTGTGCGAAGACAGGGCGGTGCCGATAGATATAATCGTCGAGGAAGCAAAAAAATCCAAAAAGAATTATTTTTTTCTTGGAGACGGCGCGAAGCTGTGCTATAATAGATTTTCAGAAGAGGGCATACCCTGCGCGATTGCGCCGGAGCCCATGCTTCTGCAGACCGCCTGGGGCGTAAGCCGGGCGGCAATCGGTAAACAAGCTGAGGATGCTCAGGACCTCACACCGCGCTACCTCCGTCTCAGTCAGGCGGAGCGCGAGAGAAATGAGCGCCTCAGAAGAGAAAATAAAAATACGGAGGACTGAACAATGTTCTACAACGGCGACGAAAAAGTAGTTGTCATGGATCATCCCCTTGTTGCGCACAAGCTTTCCATTATGCGTGACAAGAACACCAGCGTCAAGGATTTCCGCGAGCTCGTAAGCGAGATCGGAATGCTCATCACCTACGAGGCAACGAGAGATCTGCCCCTCACCACACACAGAATCGAGACCCCCATCTGCGAGATGGACGCGCCCGTTCTCGAGGGCAAGAAGATAGCTGTCGTTCCCATCCTCCGCGCAGGTCTCGGACTTGTTGACGGCGTTCTCAGAATGGTGCCGTCAGCCCGCGTCGCGCACATCGGTATGTACCGCGATGAGAAGACACTCGAGCCGCACGTCTATTTCTGCAAGACCCCGAAGGATATCGCAGAGCGCGATATCATGATCGTAGACCCGATGCTCGCCACCGTCGGAAGCGCTGACGATGCTATTTCCGAGATGAAGAGGCGCGGCTGCAAGCATATCAAGCTCGTGGTGCTCGTCGCCGCTCCCGAAGGAATCGCGTGCATCCGCAAGAGCCATCCCGACGTCACTATCTACTGCGGCGCCGTTGATGATAAGCTCAACTCCAACGGCTATATTGTTCCCGGCCTTGGCGACGCCGGCGACCGTATCTTCGGAACGAAGTAATAAATATTTATAAGAGGGTGACCGTATGCCTAATTATGACAGCCTTAAACTTAAAAACCAGATCTGCTTCCCGCTCTATGCCTGCTCCAGGGAAATCATCAAGCGCTATAAGCCGTTTCTTGACGAGATCGATCTGACCTACACCCAGTACATCACTATGATGGTGCTGTGGGAGAAAAAATCCGTAACCGTCAAGGAGCTCGGCAGCAGTCTGTATCTCGACAGCGGAACGCTCACGCCGCTTCTGAAAAAGCTTGAGCAGAAGGGTTATCTTACCCGCCGCCGCAGTGAAGAGGATGAGCGCAACCTGAACGTGACCATCACCGAAGCCGGTGAGGAGCTCAAAAAAAGGGCTGTCCTGATTCCCGAGAGAATGTCAGATTGCGTCGCCCTTGAGCCTGAAGAGGCTAAGGAACTTTACAGACTCCTTTATAAGGTGCTGGAAACCGAATAATATTTACAAACAGTGCCGCAGCAAAAAAGCTGCGGCACATTTTTATGCTGCCGGCTCGTAGATGCCGCGCTCGGCGCATTCCTCGAGCATACGCTCGATAGAAACCGCGTACCCGCGGGTCGGGTCGGAAATGAGAACGTGCGTCACCGCTCCGACGAGCTTTCCGTCCTGCACTATCGGACTGCCGCTGAGGCCCTGAACGATGCCGCCGGTCATGGCGATAAGCTCCGGATCGGTCACGCGCACCATCATGCTTTTTGCTCCTTCAGCTTCCGGATAGACCCGCGTGATCTCGATAGTATAGCGGTGCCTGGCTCCGTCGGGGGAGGCGATGATCTCTGCCTGACCGGTATGCGCCGAGTGAGAGACGGGTATTGCTCCCTCAAAGCCGGTTAAGTCCATAGTACCGAAGATGCCGACGGCGGAATTGACGGTTATCGAGCCGAGAATGCTCTCGCCGACCTCGCCCGTAAGCTCTCCCGGCTCGCCGGGTTTACCGCGCAGAACACCGGTGAGCTCGCAGTCGCGCATCTCGCCGCGGTCTCCGATGCTCTCGTCTGAGACGGGATGCCCGAGCGCGCCGAAAACGCCGGAGGCGGGGTCGTAGAAGGTGACCGTCCCTATGCCGGAGATGCCGTCGCGTATCCAAACTCCGATATAGCACTCACCGCCGGTGCGATACGGCTCGATCGTGGCTGTAAACTCCTCTCCGCCGCGCTCGCATACGGCGATAAGGGCTCCGTCGGACTCCGCGACCGCGCCTACGAGGTCGCCTGCGCTCTCAAGCCTCTTTCCGCCCAGAGAGATCAGCTTGTCGCCGGGCAGAAGACCGGCCTCACGCGCCGGAGAGTGTCCGTCCTTCTCACCGAGGTCGGTTATCACAAGTCCGGTGCCGACCGTTATACCGCGCACCTCGCCGACGGGAACCAGCTCAGTCGGCATATCCCACGCGAGCGCGGGAACGCTTAAGAGGCTCAGAACGAGGGCTGTCACGGCGATTTTTATCGTTTTTTTCATATTTTCACTCCTTTCCGAATGCTTATTATATCCCGCCGCGCGCCGTATATCTGAGGGAAAAACCGCGAAACGAGGCACAAATTGGTTAAGCCTCGGGCATTGTAAAAAAATTCCATAAATTTCCAAATTTATGCTTGCAATAATTTCCAATATGTGGTAATTTATATTTGCTTGCGAGGGCGTGGGAAATACATTTTGGAGGAATTTGATATGGAAAATACACAAACCGTACTTGTGATAATGGGAAGCGAGGAGGAGACTGCGCGAGCCTGCGAAATCGCGGGAGAAAACCGCGAGCTTATGGCTTTATCAGGCTCTTCTGAGAAGGGCGCCGCGCGTGAGGCGGCTGAGAAGCGGGCTGATATAATCCTCGCTGACGCTGTCTCGCTCGGGAAGGACGCGCAGGAGCTGACGGATTGGCGGGAGAGCCTCCCGATACGCGAAAGGCCGGAGATCATTCTTGTTAACTGCCAGCCGGAGAGGGCGAAGGCGCTCGGAGTGAAGCTTTTTACCGCAGACTTTGACGAGACTGAAATAAGTGACAGGCTCTCTCAGGCGCTATCGAGGCTTCGCGCCGTCGACGAGGAGTACAGCCGTGACCTTCGGCTCATCGGCGAGGTCACCGAGATAATCCACGAGATCGGCATTCCGGCACACATAAAGGGCTATCAGTACCTCAGAGAGTCGATAGTGCTGACCGTAAAGGATATGCGCCTTATAAACGCCGTCACAAAGGAGCTGTACCCCGAGGTCGCGCGAAGATTCAGCACCCTTCCGAGCCGCGTTGAGCGAGCTATCCGCCACGCCATCGAGGTAGCCTGGGACAGAGGCGACGTCGATGTACTCCAGCGCTACTTCGGCTATACTGTTTCAGGGCTGAAGGGCAAGCCGACGAACTCGGAGTTCATCGCGATGATCGCGGACAAGCTCTACTTAAAGCACGAGAACGACAAGAGAAGAATGTGAATGTAATAATTTATGACCCCAAAGCGGGGTCATATTTTTTTGCCTGCCATCATAGTATTAGGCGAGAGGAGTGGACAAGATGGAAGGAAGCGTTAAGGTCGAGAGGTTTGACAGGGCGGTGATGCTCTTACCCTACGCCATGCGCGAGAGGGCGCGGGAGCTTGGCAGGCAGGAGAGGGAGGAATGCGAGGAGATACGCCTCAGAATAGGCGAGAGCCTTTCCTTTACCTTTCCGGACGGCGAGCGCGACCGCGGCGGCGACAAGATCACGCGGCGCGACCTCGACTACGCCTTTGAGCTCTGCACCGGTGCAAGCGCCTACGCCTCGCGCGAGCGGATCTCGGAGGGATTTGTCACTGCGAAGGGCGGCTATCGCGTCGGACTTGCGGGGCAATACGGCGAGGGAGGACTGATGAGGCTCACGGGGCTCGATATCCGCATTTCACGCGAGATACGCGGCTGTGCAGAGCCGTTTTTGCGGGAAAAGCCGCTCTCAACTCTGATTCTCAGCCCTCCGGGCGGCGGAAAGACCACACTTCTGCGCGACCTTATCCGGCTCACGGGCGAAAAATACCGCGTATCCGTATGCGACGAGCGCGGGGAGCTTGCCTGCCTATGGGAGGGGACGCCGATGATGGAGCTCGGGCGCAGAACCGACATAATCGACGGCGTTCCGAAGGCGCGCGCTGCGATGATGCTCATACGGAGCATGAATCCGCAGGTCATCGCCCTCGACGAGATAACCGCGCCGGAGGACGTGTCAGCAGTCAGCGCGGCGGCGCACTGCGGAGTGAAGGTCTACGCGACAGTCCACGCCGATAGCCTTGAGGAGCTCGGTGAGAAGCCCTTATACCGCGCGCTTTTCAATGAGCGGATTTTTGAGCGGGCGATAATCATAGGCAATGGCAGGAAATACACGGAGGCGGCGATAGTTTGAAGCTTATCGGCGCTTTTGCGATAATGGCGTCGTCGATACTCCTCGGAATTGCGGCGGTGCGCGAGATGGGCGAGAGCGTGCGGAAAGCGGAGAGCGAGCTCTATCGGCTCACAAGGCTCAGAAGCCTCGTTATGAGCGCAAGGCTTCCGATCAACGAGGCGCTCGGAGAGTGCGGAATCGAGCTTGAAAACACTGAGGCGCCGTTTTCCGAGCGATGGAGGGCTTGGGCCGAAGCTCCTGCGCTCGGTGAACTCGGCAATTACCTCAGCGGTATAGACGAGGAGGCAAAGGCCGCCGCCTTTGACCGGGCAATCGACGAGGCTGAGATTAAGCTCAGCGTACTGAGGAATAAAAAGGAGCGGGATACGCGCCTTGCGCTGGCGCTATCTGCGACTGCCGGCGCGCTGGCGGTAATTTTACTTATCTGAACGAAAGAGGCATTACATGGAGGTTGACCTCATTTTCAAAATAGCCGCCGTCGGCATACTCGTGGCGGTGCTGAATATTCTGCTGAGCCGCTCCGGGCGCGATGAGCAGGCGCTTATGACGACGATAGCGGGGCTTATCGTGGTGCTGATGGTGATCGTGCGCGAGATATCGGGGCTTTTCGACCTTATAAAAAGCCTCTTCGGATTATAATGGCGGCGGTGAGAGCCATCGCCGTGAGCCTCGTTGCGGCGGCGCTGGCGGTCACGATACGGCGCGATAATCCGGCCTTTGCGCTCCTGATCGCCGTTTCTGCGGCGCTATTCGCGATGTGGACGGCGCTTGAGCCGCTCAGAGAGCTTACGGACGAGCTATTTATGCTCGCGGAGGAGGCAAATTTGCAGACGGGGGTAATCACGGCGGTGCTGAAATGCGTGGCAATCGGAATTCTCGCGCGCTTCGGCGCGGACATACTGCGCGACAGCGGCATGGGCGCGGCGGCGTCGAGCGTGGAGCTTTTGGGCGTTGCGGCGGGACTGTGGTCAGCGCTTCCGCTTCTGCGAATGTGCCTCGATGCGATAAGGAGCGGGCTGTGAAGAGAATAATTGCGCTGATAATCCTGTGCTTTTTCCTTGCTCCCTGCGCCTCGGCCGAGGAAATTCCGGATGCGGCAAAGCCGATAATCGGCGATATTGAAGCGGGCGATGTGCTCGACCCGGAAAGCGTGCTCAGAAGCATCGGTCAGCGTATGCTTGACGGACTGACTGAGCCGATTGCGAGGGCGATGAAGAACGCATCGGCGGTGCTTATCTGCGCGGTGCTTGCCTCGCTCGGGGATACCGTGAGCCTCGGGAGGAGCGGCGCGGGGGCGGCAAAGATAGCGGGAGTGCTCGGAATAACGGCTGCTGCGGGCTCAGGCGTTGGCGGGATAATCGGCTCGCTTGCCGAGCTTTGTGCTGACATACGCGCGTATTCTTCAGCGCTTTTGCCGACTGTCGCCTCTGCGGCGGCGGCATCTGGCGCTCCGGCATCGGCCTCTGCAAATCTTGCGGCGGCGACGCTCTGCATAAACGTCGTTCTCGCGGCGGCGGAGAGATTTATAATTCCGCTCATTTCCGTCCTTGTAGCGGTGGCGACGGCTTCCGCGGCGTTCGACGGAGCGCTGAGGGGAGTTTTCGAAATGCTTTCGCGCACTGCAAGGTGGCTTATTATCGGGCTTTCCACGGCGTTTACGGCCGCGATAGGCTTTACGAAGATCGTTTCCGGAGCGGCTGATGAAGCGGCTGTAAAGGCGGCGCGTACTGCGCTCTCAACCCTCGTTCCGGTGGTAGGACGCACGATCTCGGACGCCTCCGAGGCGGTGGCGGGGAGCTTTGCCGTATTGAAAAACACCACGGGAGTTTTCGGCATACTCGTCGTCCTTGCGCTCGCATACACGCCGTTAGTGACTGCTGCGGCAAACTACCTCGGCTACAAGCTCGCCTCCTCGCTTGCACAGATAGTCGCAGGGCCGGAGATAACGCGGCTCATCTCGGATATCGGAACGGCAATCGGTTACGCCGCGGCGACCGCGGCGGTGAGCGCGCTTGCGCTCTTTATATGCGTTGCGGGCTTCATGGGGACGGTGACGTGATGCGGGAGTGGATAATGAGGCTCGTCGGAACTGCGATGATCGCGGCGGCGGCAGTACGGCTCACACCGGATGGACCGTACAGAAAGGTCACGCGCCTCGCCTGCGCGCTCGCGCTCATTTCGGCTCTCTTATCGCTCAGAGAGGCGATACCGTTTATTGCTCCGTCACTTCCGGAGAGCACTGTGCCGGCAATAAGCATGGAGGAGGCGCGGAGCGAGACAAGATTTATCATAGAAAAGCGGCTCGATGAATATATTTTGGAAAGAGCGAGAGCCCTCGGGCTCGAACTGTCTGCCAGCGTGACCGCCCGGTGGTCGGACGAGGGCTACTGGTATCCCTATTCCGTCCGGCTCGAGGGCGAGGTAAAGAGCGCCGACAGAGTGAGAATCGGCGAGTATATCGCGGGGGAGCTGATGATACCGAAGGAGCGGCAGGAATGGATAAACTGACGGAATTTCTGAAGAAAAACAAGGCTGTGCTGCTTGTGCTTGCGGTCGGGATCGCGCTCATGCTCCTTCCGACGGCGGCGAAGAGTGCAAAAACCGAGCCTGCTCAGACCGAGAGGAGCGAGGAAGCGAGGATAGAGGCGATTCTCTCGTCCTGTGAGGGGGTCGGCAGGGTAAAGGTAATGCTCGGAGAGCGCGACGGCGTGCTTTACGGCTGCGCGGTGGTCTGCGACGGCGCTTCGAGCGCGAGCGTAAGGCTTACGGTGACGGAAGCTGTTTCGAGGCTCACGGGCCTGAAGCTTGACAGGATAAGCGTAATCAATATGAAGGGTGGAGAACTATGAAAGCGGTAAAAAGAGGACTTGTATTCTTTACGGTGTTGGTTTTCGTGGGAACGGCGGTGTATCTCAACTGGCGCTACGACCAGAATGTCAGGGAGGCGTCAGCGCCGACAGTGACGGAGGATGAGGTCATCCCCGAGGGCAGCGAGCTCTACTATACTGTCACAGAGGAGCCAGAGGCTGAGCCGGAGCCGGTATCGAGCCTGACAAAGAGCCAGAGAGAGGAGTTCAGCGCAATACGCCTTGCCCGCGAGACCGCGAGAGCCGAGGCAGCCGGCGCGCTTGAGGTAATAGCCTCGACAGACGGAATAGCCCAGGAGGCGCTCACTGAGGCAGCGATGAAGCTTACCCTGCTTGCCGACCGCACGGCGAAGGAGGGCGAGCTTGAGAGCCAGATAATCTCAAAGGGCTTTCAGGACTGCGTAGTTTGCATGACAGACGACCATGTCACGGTTTCGGTTGCCTGCGAGGGCGGTCTCACGGGTGTTGCAGTGGCAAAAATAACCGACACGGTGTTGTCGGAAACCGGATATTCAGCCGCTGAGCTGAGAGTATCAGAAGTTAAGTAAAAAAACTCTTTATTTTTCCCGCAAGGTGTGATATAATTCCCATATTAAGCAATATTGCACTTTGGAGAGTGAATACCATGGGTGAAAACAAGGAATACATCACTATCACCACCGACAAGGGAAACGTAAACGTATCCGTTGACGTTATCAGCGTCGTCGCCGCCCGCGCAGTCACCGAGACCGAGGGCGTGGCAGCTCTTGCCTGGGAGAGCACTGATATTTTCGGCAAGAAAAACGTTTCCAAGGGCATCAGACTTTCCTTTGCTGAGGACGATTCCGTCGGCATTGAGGTCTATATTCTTGCAAAGATGGGCGTTTCCGTCCATAAAACCGCCTCTGACGTTCAGAAAAACGTGATTTCCAACGTGGAAACTGTTACGGGCGTCAAGGTGAGCGAGGTCAACGTCCACGTTGTGGGCATCGACCTTAAATAATCTCGCCATTAAGCCTGCTTATTTTAAAAATAAGCAGGCAATACTTATATATTGAGGTAAAAGGTAAGCTCAACCTTTATTGAAATCAAAGCCGTTTTTCCCGCCGCATAGCGGGGTGGAAAAACATGGCATTTTATGACCATTCCTTTTATGGTCATTTTGTGCCTTTGGCATTTATGAAAGGATTGGTCATAAATATGACAAGACAGGAAGCGAGAGAGCTGGCGGTTCGCCTTGCCTTCGAGATTTCCGGCAGCACCACCGGCGCCGAAGAGATACTTGAGCACTTCTTTGACAGGGAGTATTTCGAGTCCCTCTCTGAGGAGGACGAGCTCTTTAAGCAGTTCCCCGACGATAACTCCCGCGCGTACATAGAGCGCGTTATCCGCGGTGTGGATGAGCACAATATGGAGCTTGACGAGTATGTTATGAAGTACGCGAAGGGTTGGAAGTTCGAGAGGATCTCGAGAACAGCCCTCGCCGTTATGAAGGTCTGTATGTTCGAGACGCTCTATATGCCGGACGTGCCGGTGGGCGCGAGTGTAAACTCCGCAATAGAGCTTGCAAAAAAATACGACGAGCAGGATACCGTAGCCTTTGTGAACGGCATCCTCGGCTCGTTTGTGCGTGAGGAAGTGAAGCGCTGATGAGCTTTTCAGTCGGCTTCGACACATCAAACTACACCACCTCCTGCGCCCGCTTTGACGGAGTGGGAGGAGTAAACTCCGGCAGACTTCTCGACGTCAAGCCCGGCGAGCTGGGACTCAGACAGTCAGAGGCGCTTTTCAGCCACGTCAAAAGGCTCCCTGAAATCGTCGAAAAGCTCGGAAAGACCGATATTATCGCCGTCGGCGCCTCCGAAAAGCCGCGCGAGACTGAGGACAGCTATATGCCGTGCTTCCTCGCGGGCGTTGCGACAGCGAAGAGCCTTGCGACCCTTCTCGGCGTGCCGTACTTCGGCTTTTCGCACCAGCAGGGGCATATTGCCGCCGCCTCGTGGAGCGCGGGCAGACTCGACCTGCTGGAACGAGAGCACCTTGCATGGCACCTCTCCGGCGGAACGACGGAGCTTCTCTACGTCCGCCCGATGGGCGTTGCCGTAAAGTGCGAGATAATCGGCGGCACGCAGGACGTCTCAGCGGGTCAGCTCATTGACCGCGCGGGTCAGGCGCTCGGACTTCAGTTCCCGGCGGGCAAGGCGCTTGACGCGCTCTCTAAGTCGGCTTCCGTCATGGATATGTACAAGCCCAAGGTCGCCGGCATGAGCTTTTCACTCTCCGGCGTTGAGCAGAAGATGCACAAGATGATCGACTCCGGCGAAAGCGCCGAGAACGTCGCGTATTTCACCCTGCGGAGCATGATCGCCGCTGTCGAGGGCGCGACGAAGAACGCTATGGCAAAATTCGGCGACCTGCCGGTTCTTTACTCCGGCGGCGTTGCCTCGAACTCGCTGCTGCGCAAAACTGTGCAGGGCGGCATATTCGCAGAGCCGCAGTATTCGACTGACAACGCCATGGGCACCGCCATTCTCACATGGCGCGCGGTAAACGCCGATGGATGAAAGACAAATTCTCTCAGTCAGCCAGCTGAACGCTCACCTCAAGGAGCTCATTGACGCAGACTTTTTTGTTCAGAATGTCTACGTCCGCGGAGAGATCTCAAACTACAAGCTCTACCCCTCGGGGCATCACTATTTTACGATAAAGGACTCTGAGAGCGCGCTGAAATGCGTAATGTTCCGCTTTGCGGCGGGCTCTCTGCGCTTCCGGCCGGAGAACGGCATGAAGGTCATAGCCTTCGGCAGAGTGCAGGTCTATCCGCGCGACGGCGCGTATCAGCTCTACGTCTCGAGCATGACGCCGGACGGAGTTGGCGACCTCACCATCGCCTTCGAGCAGCTCAAGGAGAAGCTCTATAATGAAGGCCTTTTCGATGAGAGCCACAAAAAGCCTATCCCGCGCTTTCCGATGCGGATCGGAGTCGTCACAAGCTCCGCCGGCGCGGCTGTACACGATATAATCCGCGTGCTCAGAAAGCGTTGGCCGATAGGCAAGATACTCCTGCTGCCCGTAAGAGTGCAGGGCGTGGAGGCGCCGCCGGAGATCGTCGGCGCGATACGCTATGCTAACCGCCATAATATTGCAGACGTTCTCATAGTCGGCCGCGGAGGCGGCTCTATCGAGGATCTATGGGCTTTCAACGATGAGCGCGTGGCGCGCGCGATCTACGAGAGCGAGATCCCGATAATAAGCGCCGTCGGTCACGAGCCGGACGTCACGATATCCGACTTTGTGGCGGATCTGAGAGCCGCTACGCCGTCTAACGGCGCAGAGCTTTGCGCGCCTGACTATTCAGAGCTGCTTGAATACCTCGACTCAGCGGAAGCGAGAAGCTTTAATGCCGTTATGAGCGGGCTGAAGCGCAGCCGTCAGAGGCTCGACGCGCTCAAGGAAAAGCGCGTTATGCAGGATCCAAAGAACTATGTTGAGGACAGAAAGCAGAACCTCACGCACCTCGAAGCGCGGCTCACATCTGCTGTGGGAATGAGCATTTCACGCGCGAGGGAGAGATTTGCCGCTTCCGCCTCAAAGCTCGACGCGCTGAGCCCGCTGAAGGTGCTCGGGCGCGGCTATTCGATAGCAAAAACCGCCGAAGGCAAGGTAATAAAGTCCGCAAAGGACGTAAAGCCCGGCGATGAAATAACAATAAGCCTCAAAAAGGACACCATAGAGGCGATTGTGAGGTAAGGTATGAAAAGGACTGAAAAACTCAGCTTTGAGGACTCCATGCAGCGCATTGAGGAGATCGTGCGCGCGCTTGAAAAGGGCGACAAGAGCCTCGACGACGCGCTCGGGCTGTTTGAGGAGGGCACCGCGCTTATAAAGGGCGCCTCAAAAATGCTCGAGGAGGCGGAGCAGAGAGTCGTGAAGCTCCGCAAGGGGCCGGACGGCGAGCCGATAGAATCGAAATTCATCGAGGAGGACGAGACATGAGCTTCAGAGAAGAATACGCGGAGATGCGCAGAATGATCGAGGGCAGACTCGGAACGTATTTTAACGGCGACGGCATTGAGGAGGCGATGAAATACTCCCTTATGTCCGGCGGCACACGTCTGCGTCCGATACTCACTCTTAAATTCTGCGAGGCTGCGGGCGGTGCGCCCGACGAGGCGATAGACTTCGCCTGCGCGGTCGAGATGCTCCACGTCTACTCCCGCATTCACGACGATCTTCCGATAATGGACAACGACGAGATACGGAACGGCATTCCGACAAATCACATGAAATTCGGCGCTGATACGGCGCTTATCGCCGGTGACGCGCTGCAGGCGGCGGCATTCCGCACTATCCTCACCGCGGGTGAGATGTTCCCGGACGAGGGCAAGGGCGCGGCTCTTGCGGCGGCGAGAACTCTCGCGCAGGCTGCGGGGGAGAGAGAGCTCTGCAAGGGTCAGTATCTCGATACCCGCCCCAAGACCACTACAACTAACCGCGAGCTGAAGGATATCGGCGATAAAAAGACCTGCGCTATCCTCAGAGCCTCGGGCGAGATCGGAGTTTACGCATCGCAGGGCAGAAGAGAGGTTGACCCCTTCTACTTCGAGGTTGCGCGCGATTACGCGACTAACCTCGGCCACGCTTATTCCATCCGTGACGATATAATCGACGCAGGGAAGAGCGCGAAGAAGGAGGGACAGATCACTATCGTCGACCTTGTCGGCGTAGACCAGTCGAAGAAGCTCGTCGGCGAGTACACCGAGCGCGCGATATCTGCGCTTTTCAGCGCCCACTGGATCGGGCCTTACGCCTTCCTTCTCAAGCTCGCGGACACGATGGGTGAGAGAGAGTAAACGTTCATTTTACGCGGAAGAGTCTTTTTGATTCTTCCGCGTTTATTCATATTTTGTTTATTCGTTTTTGGGCTTGAAAATGGGCTTGAAAAATGAATAAATTTTTTAACATGCCAAAAATGTTTAAAAAAATAATATTATCGTTTAAATATTACGCTAATTAAATAAAATAGTTATGAAATAAAGTGAGCCAATATTTTTTTACGACACTTTTACGACAATTGGACTCGGTTAAGCAAACGTGATGGTTCACATTCATAACAATCCATGCCTGTAATGATAATGAGCAGTTAAGAATAGAGAGGATGTACGATTTTTCGTTATATCCTCTCTATTTGTTTGAAATAAACGGGAATTCATAGTTACTCTCTCTACAGACTATAAAAATTTTACATATCAATATATATTGTCAAGAATGAAACGGAGGTACCACTATGCGGGCAGCGGAATTAAAAGAGCGTCCGGGGTTTGCTCTTATGAAGCAGACGGACATACAAAGTATCTATTATATGCAGATGCCGCGGTGGCTGTTCTTCGACCCGCGCTACTGCGAAATGAGCCTCGACGCGAAGGTTACATACACTTTTCTTCTTAATCGCTTTCAGCTTTCTCGCAGAAAGGGCTGGATAAACGATAACGGCGAGGTGTTTGTGATCTTCCCACGCAGGGAGCTTGCAAAGGAGCTTCGCATTTGCGAGAAGCGCGTGACCGCCGCATTCAAAGCGCTCGTTGCCTTGCAGCTCGTTTGGGAGAAACGCTGCGGTCTCGGCGATGCTAATCAGATCTATCTGGCAAAGGTCGAGCCTATTGACGATCAGAATTACTCCTGCGCTCCCTTCGAGGACGAATGCGGTTCCAGAACCGCCGATTCTGCTGTTCTGGAAGAGCATAATCCGCGGTTCTGCAATGGCGGATATGACGGTTCTGAAACCGCCGTTTCGGAGGTTCAAGAACAGCCGATTCTGCCGCCAAGTAATAAAGAAAAAAGAAATAAAGAACTTAGTAAGAAAGAAGTCAGTCAGTCTGTAAACGCAGACGGACGGGCGGACGATGACGAAAAAGAGCTCATGGGTATTTTGAATGCCTGTGAGCTTTTTTATTTCCCGCCGGAAACTGCCAAAGTCTTTGAAAACGCCATCGAGAGGCTCTATTACGCCGACTCATTTCGTATCGGAAGCAGTCTGCTTCCGAAAGCGCGAATAAGGCGACGACTGCGACAGCTTGACAACATCGTGCTTCAGGAGGCCGAGGCGAAGCTCACGGCGAATACAGGGCAGAGAATTGTAAACTCCACGGCATACGTGATGGCAACAATATTCAACTGCATATCCGAGGCCGAAAGCGACCTGATGGTAGATCCATACCTCAACAGCCTCCGGTCGCCGTAAGGAGGTGATGAAAACGCTTATCTCTAAGCAGCAGAGGTTTATGCTCGACGTCATAAATCGGCTTGGGTGCATACGGAAGGATCAGCTTTCGGAGCTTGTGAAGTCCGAATTCTGCTCCATAAAGCCGGAGGTTGCGCCGAGGCTCGTTAACTCGGCGATGAACCAGCTATTATACGGGAATGTGCAGATACGTCGTGACGGCGAGGTATATCGTCTGCCGCACGTTAAGCCGAATCCGAAGCTCTTGGAGGCAATCGACGTAATGCTGGAGCTTGGAGGCGCGATGCTCATAGATTACAGAGCAGGCGCGCCGCCGGTACTGCTGCGTTTCGTAGTCGAAGGCGAAAAGGTAAGGTCATTCACCGTTTTGCCTACAAACACTGATGTAGGCAATATGCCCATTGACCGCACGGAGCGCATTATTCTGTTATTTGACGGACAAGGGCAGCAGCCGTCAGCCCTGCCCGTTTCAAATAAGCAATTCTTAGCCATAAGGCAAGAGAACGGATCACACCGTTTTGTTGCTCTGGCACAAAACTAAGGAGGTAATTATTTATGCCAAGAAAGAAAGCTGCACCAGACCCCATAACCGAAGAAGTTAATGCTGATGCTGTTCCTGATGCTGAGGCAGTCGAAGCTGTCGAGGAAATACCTGCCGTAGAAGCACCAGCCGAGGAGCCGGCGCAATCCGAACACCGAAGCTTTTATGACCTCGATTTCCACGAGCTTGACCGTGACCTGACGCCTGAGCAGAGGCAGGAATGGAACTCGATCTACGCCTCATTCCGAG
>JAFVCD010000031.1 GCA_017479425.1 Oscillospiraceae bacterium | reverse complement strand
ATCAAGCACCTCGGCGAGATGGCAAAGCTCGAGAAGTATCTCGGCGGCGTCAAGGAGATGAACAAGATCCCCTCCGCTCTCTTTATCGTTGACCCCCGCAAGGAGCGCAACGCAATCGCTGAGGCTCACAAGCTCGGTATTCCCATCGTAGCTATCGTCGACACCAACTGCGATCCTGACGAGATCGATTACGTCATCCCCGGCAACGACGACGCTATCCGCGCCATCCGTCTTATCGCCGGCGCTATGGCTTCCGCCGTTCAGGAAGGCAAGCAGGGCGAGGACGCTGTCGCAGAGAAGGCAGAGGCTGAGGCTGAGGAAGCCGCTTCCGAGGAATAAGGATTCAATAGGGCGGACAAAGCTTTTGCCCGCCCTTATCTCGTTTATAAAATAATACTAAAGGAGTAATGAACTATGGCTTTTACTGCCGCAGACGTTAAGAATCTTCGTGAAATGACCGGCGTCGGCATGATGGAGTGCAAAAAGGCTCTTACCGAGGCTGACGGAAATATCGACAAGGCTGTTGAGTGGCTCCGTGAGAAGGGTCTTGCCACCGCCCAGAAGAAGGCCGGCCGCATCGCCGCTGAGGGCGTTGCCTACGCCGCAGTAGTTGACGGTGTGGGCGTTGCCGTTGAGGTCAATGCCGAGTCCGACTTCGTTGCAAAGAACGAGCTCTTCAACGAGTATGTCAAGGGCGTAGCCGCCGTTATCGCCAAGGAGAACCCCGCTGATGTCGAGGATCTCTACACCAAGCCCTACGGCAACGGCAAGACCGTAAAAGAGGAGCAGAACGACAAGGTGCTCGTTATCGGTGAGAACATCAACGTCCGCCGCTTCCAGCGCTTCCCCGAGGGCGTATCCGTTCCTTACGTCCACATGGGCGGCAAGATCGGCGTCATCGTCAACTTCAAGACTGACCTCTCCGCTGAGAGCATCAACGAGATGGGCAAGGATGTCGCAATGCAGATCGCCGCTCTTAATCCCCGCTTCTGGGACAAGAGCCAGGTCTCTGACGACGTTATCGAGGAAGAGAAGAAGATCATGATGGCTCAGATGGCTGAGGATCCCAAGATGGCAAACAAGCCTGAGAAGGTTCGTGAGAACATCGTTATGGGCAAGCTCGGCAAGTTCTATGCTGAGAACTGCCTCCTTCAGCAGGAGTTCGTCAAGGATAACGCTCTCACCGTTGAGAAGTATATCGCCTCCACCGCAAAGGCTCTCGGCGGCAGCATCGAGTTTGCCGGTGCAGTCCGCTTCGAGAAGGGCGAGGGCATTGAGAAGCGCGTTGACGATCTCGCAGCTGAGGTCGCCAAGATGGTTAAGTAATTAGCTTATTGAACCGAAAATCCACTGTTCTTAAATGAACAGTGGATTTTATTGTGTTCTTTTAATTTTTCAACACTTGCCAAACGGTGACTTTGTGGTATAATAACTCAAACTATAAGAAACTGGAGTAAATGCATGAAAGACTTTCTTCTTCTTACCGACTCATCCTGCGACCTTCCTCCGGAGCTTGCACAGGAGCTCGGAATAGAGGTTTTGCCGCTGACGGTCACTGTTGGCAGCGACAGCTATAAAAACTACCTCGATGGGCGCGAGATTGGCTTCCATCGCTTCTATGAGCGCGTGCTCAGCGGTGAAAACGCGGTGACGGCTGCAGTCAATATGGACGCTTTTATAAACTTTATGCGTCCGATCGTTGAGGGGGGCACCGATATCCTCTATCTCGGCTTTTCCTCCGGCCTTTCCGGAACTGTAAACGCCGGCGCGATGGCGGCAAAGGAGCTGATGAGCGAGATACCCGGCGCCAATATCAAGGTCGTAGACACAAAGTGCGCTTCTATGGGTCAGGGGCTGTGCGTATATCTCACTGCGCTTCAGAAAAAGGCGGGCAAGAGCTTCGAGGAGTGCTATGAGTACGCTGAAAAGACCGCGCCTCGCTGCATACACTGGTTTACGGTAAGCGATCTCTTCTTCCTCAAGCGCGGCGGAAGAGTCAGCGCAACAACTGCGGTTGTCGGCACAATGCTCAATATCAAGCCCGTTCTCCATGTTGACGATGAGGGTCACCTCATTAACATGGGCAAGGCCAGAGGCAGAAAGGCGAGCATAAAGGCTATATTCGATAACCTCAGGGAGGCGGCTGACAATCACTTGAAGGGTCAGACCGTGTTCATCTCGCACGGCGACTGCCTTGACGACGCGAAGTATCTCGAGAGTATGCTGCTCGAGGCCGGCGCAGAAAAGGTCGTCATCAGCTATGTCGGCCCGGTCATCGGCGCCCACTCCGGCCCGGGAACGCTTGCTGTATTCGCCCTCGGCGACAAGAGATACTAAAGTCTATATACAAAAAAGACGGCTTATTTGCCGTCTTTTTTTATATGTATGAACTTTGGGTGCCGGAATCCCTTGACTCTTTTGAGCGCAAAGCGTGAGATGGTGCTCGTTTTTGCGATTGCGGAATTCACAATGTCGGTCATCTTATCATTGAACCTTACGTCGAAGGCGCTGATGCGCTCGTCAAATTCGCTGAGCGCGCTGACGGTCAGAGTTGCGTCAACGCTGACAAGAGCGATGAGAAGCATTGCGATGATTTCCGCGGCAAAATCGGGTATCGGAGAGATAGCGTTCTGCGTTATCGGCGCAAGAACGTAGAAGATGAGCAGTCCTGCGGCTCCGAAGCCGAGCGAGGTAGGCAGGGAAATACGCCCGTTGAGATTAAGCGGCACATTTGAGTAATCCCACCAATATGCGTGAAAGAGCTTTTCAAGTCCCCACGAGGTGAGGTACTCAAGAATGGCGCTTCCGACTACCGAAATGAGAAATATCTGCCACCAGGCGGGAGTCAGACCATTCGCCTGCACGAACTCAACGAGGCACACGCCGCCGAGCGCACCGAAGCCGTAAATCGGGCAGATCGGGCCGTAGAGAAAGCCGCGCGCCTGCCATTTAAGCTTGCAGAGAGTGCAGTAAATGCTCTCCCATACCCAGCCGAGAAAGCTGAACACGAAAAATATAATGATATGTCTTGAAAGCCACATATTTGAACCTCAGATTATCTCACGGATTGCACAGATTTTATCGGCGAGGCAGATGATCCAGCCCTCTCTGCGGCGCGGCACCTTTGTAATAGTGAGCGGCCACATATGCGATTCGATGGCGTCCGCCTCTGAGCCTGAAATACCGAAAACACGCTTCGCGTTCTCGGCGGCGGTATGCGGATGGCTGAAGCCGTGAAGCCTGCGGCTCTCGTCCGGAATGTGCCAGTCGTAGAGGTAAAAGTCGTGCAGAAATGCCGCGCGGATTAGCTCATGCTCCTTTGCTCGCAGCCTTAATCTGCGATTGAGCCAGAAGGAGAGAAGAGCCACACTCTCGCAGTGGTCATAGGTCGACGTTGTGCCGTGCTGCATAAACTCCCTCATTTTCTGCGCCTCAGGCGAAGATGCAACGCTCTCGATGAGCCGCGAGAAGCACTCTCTTTCAGCTTGCGTAATGTGCTTTTGAAGAAAAACCATGTACTCACCATATAAAAAGGGCGGCACGATCTGTGCCGCCCTCAGATATTACCGAATTATTCGGCGCTGATCATGTAGTAATAGACAGGCTGACCGCCGTAGACAACGGTTACGTCGGTGTCGGGGAACGCCTCAGAGAATACCTCGGAAACCTTCTCGGCGTCCTCCTCGGTAACGTCCTCGCCGTAGTAAACGGTGATGACCTCGGGCTCGGACTCAGAAAACTTCTCGCAGAGTGCCTTGAGAATCTCGTCAAGATCCTTGCCGCTGCCGACGATGCCGCTCTCGAGGAGCGCAAGATACTCGCCCTCGCTGATGTGCATACCGTCAAACTCGCTGTCGCGGGAGGCGTAGGTGATCTGGGCGGTGCGAACGCTCTTGGCGCTCTCCGTGAGAGCCTCGGCGAGCTCTTCCTCCTCGGCGCTCTCGTCGAAGGAGATGAGAGCGGAGATGCCCTGAGGAACGGTCTTTGTCGGGATAACGACGACCTTTTTCTCGGTGAGAGGCTGAACCTGCTGGGCAGCCATGATTATGTTCTTGTTGTTCGGCAGAACGAATACGATCTCTGCGGGAACGGACTCAACAGCCTTGAGAATATCCTCGGTGGAGGGGTTCATCGTCTGTCCGCCGGTCACGATCGCGTCGCAGCCGAGGTTTGAGAATACCTCCTCAAGTCCCTTTCCGGCGCAGACGGCTACGGTGCCGTATTTCTTCTCAGGAGCGGCGGGAGCCGTCTCCGCCTTGACCTCGTCCGCGGGAACGGCAAGACCGATCATCTGCGTGTGCTGATTGCGCATATTCTCAATCTTGACTGATACGAAGGAGCCGTATTTCAGCGCCTGCGTAAGCACCTCGCCGGGCTGGTCGGTGTGAACGTGGGTCTTGATGATCTCGTCGTCCTCGACGAAAACGAGCGAATCGCCGATGCCGAGAAGGAAGTCACGCAGAACCTCGGGAGAGCGGTGATTCTCGCGGTTGACGATGAACTCTGTGCAGTAAGTATAGGTTATGTCCTCGTCCTTGAAGGATGCGAAGTCGGCAGTGTCCTTCTGAGACTTCTCCGAGCCGTCAAGCGTGACGGGAGTGCCCTTGAGCGCCTCGTACATACCCTCAATGAGGAACATATAGCCCTGTCCGCCGGAATCGACGACTCCGGCCTTCTTAAGAACGGGGTTCAGCTCGGTAGTCTCGTCGAGAGCCTTGTTGCCGGCGGGGATGATCGCGTCAAAGAGTCCCTCGAACTCATCATGCTCCTCGGCGTAAGCCGCGGCGGCCTCGGCAACGAGGCGGGAGACCGTGAGGATCGTACCCTCAGTGGGGCGCATGACCGCCTTATATGCGGCGGATACACCGTCGGAAAGAGCGGCGGCAAAGTCAAAAACGGTCATTTCCGTCCTGCCCTTGAGGGCTTTGCTCATTCCACGGAAAAGAAGCGAGGTGATAACGCCGGAGTTGCCGCGCGCGCCGCGAAGGAGAGCGCCGGCGGCGGTGTCCGCGACTGCGGTGATGGTTTTTGCCTGACCGGAGGAAAGGGCGGTGACGCCCGCATTGATGGTCATCGACATATTTGTGCCGGTATCGCCGTCCGGCACGGGGAATACGTTCAGCTCGTTAACGAACTGCTTGTTTTTCTCAAGAAGTGCGGCGCCTGAGCGTATCATCTCTATATAGAGCGCCGCGTTTATTGACTGTGTCACCTGATGTTCCTCCGTTAATCAATTATAATCGAATCCACAAATACGTTGACGTTTTCAACCTCAACGCCGGTGAGCTCGGTAACCTTATACCGAACCTCAGAGATAATGCTCTTGCAAAGAACGGGAATATTCACGCCCTCATCAACAATGATATGAAGCTCAATCGAAACGGAGGAACCCTCGTTGTAGGTTATATAAACACCCTTGCCCATACTCTCTCGCTTGAGAAGATGAACAAGACCGTCCGTTACGGAACGCATCGCCATACCTTTGACACCGAAGCATCCGGTCGCGGCGTCGCCGACGATAGCCGTAAGAACTTCGGGGGAGAGGCTAATATTTCCTGAATCATTCTGGAATTTTACCATAAATTAGACTCCCTTTCCGCGGACACACGCCCGCAATTATCGGTATTATACTATATATATGTGATTGTGGCAAGTGAAAATTCAAGATATTCTGATTTTTGCCTATTTTTCTCATAAATAAATATTGATTTGCGTAAAATATTATGATATTATACGAAAAGAGATGAAATAATAAGTGGAGGTGCGATTACCTTGAGCAAAAAACTCAGAAATATTCTTATAGTAATATCCTGCATCCTCGTTGTTGCGGCGGCTGTGGGCGTTTGCATCTACTATCGTGAAGAGATTAAGGAGTTCTTCCTCGGCATTTTCAATAAGTTCAAAAAGAAGGAAGAGGAGGAGCCAATCCCCTATACTGACGAGGAATTTGAGGACTTCGCAGATATCTGATTATAAACGAGAGAAGCGGTTATAAGCCGCTTCTCTTTTCCTTTATTTTACTCCCGTACTGCCGAAGCCTCCGTCGGCGCGCTCTGTATCGCTGAGCTCCTCGCACTCAACGTAGCTTGCCATCGCTACGGGCATGATCACAAGCTGCGCTATTCTGTCGCCATGCTCGATGGTACGCGGCTCGGAGGAGTGATTGTGCAGCGCCACCATGAATTCGCCGCGGTAGTCTGAATCGACAACGCCGACCTTGTTCGCCGGCGCAAGACCCTGCTTCGTGCCGAGTCCGCTTCGCGCAAATACAAAGCCCGCGTATCCGTCGGGTATCTCGGCGGCGATGCCTGTGTGGCAGAAATAGGTCTCGCCGGGGTTTATCGTAACCGGCTCGTCGAGCACAACTCTCAGATCTGCGCCCGCCGCGGTGAGCGATGAGCGGGAGGGGAGAGAAGCCCTCGGATCGAGCTTTTTGACCTTTATCTGTATTTCGGACATAGCTTTATCATTACTCCATATCATTTATATAGCTTGCGGCTGCGGAGGCGGCGAGCGCGCCGTCGGCCGCGGCGGTTACAAGCTGGCGAAGCGTCTTGGAGCGCGTATCGCCCGCGGCGAAAACGCCGGGTACGCTCGTCTTGCAGTTATCGTCGGTTACGATATAGCCGCCCTCGTCAAGCGTTAGGATATCCTTGAACGCTCCGTTGTCGGGAATCATGCCGACGGCGGTGAAAACGCCGGATACCGGCAGCTCCGTAACCTCTCCGGTCTCGGTGTTCTTAACCTTGAAGCCGCTTACGCGCTTATCTCCGACTATCTCCTCGGGAACATAGGGGGTCATGATAACGGCATTTTCACGGCTCTCGAGCTGTCTTACAAGCTTCGGCTCGGCGCGAAACTGAGCGCGGCGGTTCACAAGATAAACCTTTGAGCAGAGTCCGGCGAGGAAGATCGCGTCCTCAAACGCTGTGTTGCCGCCGCCAACCACCGCGACAGCGCGGTTTCTGAAGAAGGCGCCGTCGCAGGTGGCGCAGTAGCTTACACCACGTCCGGAGAACTGATCAACGCCTGGGCAGGTAAGCTTTCGGTGATTTGCGCCGTTCGCAATTATAACCGCCTTGCCCTCGTATTCGCCCTTGTTCGTGACTACTCTTTTGACCGGGCCGGTGAGGTCATAGCTCTCAGCGTGGGCATAGACGATCTCAGCGCCGAACTCCTCTGCCTGCTTCTGAACGTCGGTTATAAGCTCGACGCCGGAAACGTGCGGACGGGCGGGGTAGTTGTCGACCTCGGGGGAGTTGATGATCTGACCGCCGCATACAACTCCCTCAAGTACAAGCGCGGTGAGGTTTGCGCGTCGCGCATAGACTGCCGCGGTAAGACCGGCGATTCCGCCTCCGATAATTATTACGTCATACATAATTGAACACTCCTTTGGAAAAATTATAACAAGATTTTTTGCTGCTGTCAGCATTATATCACACAAAATTCAATTTTGCAAAATATATTTTTGTTGACAAGCAAAAAATTTGTGGTACAATGTAGACATAAAAAGAAAAGGAGCTGATTTTATGGCAAAGATGATAGAAAACGAAGCAATGTTCAAGACTGAGGTGCTCGAGTCCGATAAGCCCGTGCTTGTCGACTTCTTCGCAACCTGGTGCGGCCCCTGCAAGATGCTCTCTCCGGTTGTTGAGGCGGTTGCTGAGGAGTGCGCCGACAAGGTCAAGGTGTTCAAGCTCGACATCGATGAGCTCGGCGGCATCGCCATGGATTACAATGTCATGGCAGTACCGACGCTCATGCTCTTCAAAAACGGCGAGGCCGTCGACACGAAGCTCGGCGTCTGCCCGAAGGACGAGCTTGTAAGCTTTATCAGCCAGTGAACACATCGCCCTGCGTGAGCAGGGCGAAAGCTTTATAAGAGGTACATAAATGAAGCTTGGTCTTATTATTCCCGCAGTGATCATATTTTTAATCTTTCTTGCAGTGCTTGAGCTCAGTAAAAACACAGTTCTGGGCTGGGTGCTCGCGGCTATCGTGTTCGCGGCGTTTCTCATTGTGAACGGAACTGTGCTGAAGGGCGGCGCATGGTACATAAAGGCGCTCTCGTGGGCGATGTTTATTGCCCTTCTCGGGGCTGATCTGTGGCTCACTCAGCCGCCGATCAGAGCCGTTCCGGCGGTGGATTATAAAAACCCCGTTGAAACCGGCGTCGTGTCCGTCACGGAGGGCGCTCTCACCGGAGTGTACTCCGAGGACAAGGCGGTAGAGCTCTATATGGGCGTACCCTACGCGAAGCCGCCGGTGGGCGAGCTCAGGTGGAAAGCCCCGCAGGACGCGGAAAAATGGGATGGCGTTCGCAAGTGCGATACATACGCGCCTCAGGCGATGCAGGGAAGAACCCCGGCACTTATGGGCTCGCTTGTGGATTTGTTCATCTACAAGCAGTACAGGGTAACGACTAAGGATAATTTCCTCGCGCCGATGAGCGAGGACTGCCTCTATCTGAATATATGGAAGCCGGCAGGAGAGATAAAGGACGCGCCGGTGCTGGTCTTTATCCACGGCGGCTCGCTCAACTCCGGCCAGACGTGGTGGTCGGAGTATAACGGCGAGGCTCTCGCGCGGCGCGGCATCGTAGTCGTTAACTTCGCCTATCGCCTCGGAGTGTTCGGATATTTGGGACACCCGGAGCTTCTCGACGAGGCCGGAAGCACCGGAAACTACGGTCTTTTAGATCAGGTCAAGGCGCTTGAATGGGTGCAGAAGAATATCGGCGCGTTCGGCGGCGATAAGAATAACGTCACCCTTGCCGGCGAGAGCGCAGGCTCGTCGAGCGTCAGCGCGCTGTGCGTAAGTCCGCTCGCAAAGGGACTGTTCCGCCGCGCTATCGGAGAATCCTCAAGCGTTACGGGTGTGAAGCCGTACCACACCTTCCGCACTCTTGACGCGGCGCTCAAGGGCGGCGAGGACGTTCAGAAGGAGTTTGGCTGCGCCGATCTTGCCGAAATGCGCGCGATACCTGCGGAAAAGCTCGTCGGCACGCAGTTTACACCGTCGGCTATGACCGTGGACGGCTATGCGCTCAAAGAGCAGCCCTATCTCACATATGAGAGGGGAGAACAGAACGAGGAGGCACTCCTCAACGGCTACAACAAGAATGAATCGATCGTTTTCTCGTTCATCTATAAAGTCGACGAAGCCGACCTTGCTAAGAATATCGAGCCGCTGTTCGGCGAATTCTCCGAGGAGGCGGCGAAGCTCCTTCCGGTAGAGGAGATCAGTGCGCCGTATAAGTACATTGTCGATCAGGGCGGCAGCGCGAAGGGGACGTTTGACAGACTTTTGACAGCGGCGTGGTTCGCATACAGCCACAATTCGTGGTCGCGGCTTGACGCGAAGGCGGGCATACCGGTCTGGGAGTACTATTTCACAAAGGATAACGGCTCAATGGGCTCAAATCACGGCGGAGAGATGCCGTACTGCTACGGAAACCTCAACCGCCACGCCTGGCTGTACGACGAGTCCGACTTTGCGCTCGAGAACACGATGCTGACGTATTGGGAGAACTTCTGCCGTTACGGCGATCCGAACGGAGCGGGAGTGCCGGAGTGGAGAAAATTCAACGAGGACGAAACGAAGGTTCTCGAGCTCGGAGAAAAAGTCGGAATGGTCGAGGATCCCTTCCTCGAGGTCTACAAGCTTATTGACAAATATCAGGATACACAGAGGTGAAGCTATGTTCCGAGAGATGAGAAGAAAAAGACAGCAGATTTCAAAAGAGGAGTGCGAGAGCGTTCTCCGCGAGAACGTCACAGGAGTGCTCGGCGTTATCGGCGACGGCGGTTATCCGTACACCGTGCCGGTAAACTATCACTACACAGACGGCAAAATATACTTTCACGGCGCAAAGAGCGGGCATAAGCTCGACTCGATGATAGCGAATGATAAGGTTTCGTTCTGCGTGATAGACAAGGACGATGTGGATAATGAGAAGATGACGACGCTCTACCGAAGCGTGATAATCTTCGGCAGAGTGCGCGTTATAAGCGATACAGAAGAGATGATCGAAAAGGTCAGAGAGTTCGGACTGCGCTATAATCCGAGTCTGGAGGCAGTAAACGCAGAGATCAAGGCGGAGCTTCCGGGACTCAGAGTCTTTGAAGTCACTCCCGAGCACATGACCGGCAAGGTAGGAAAAGAGCTTCTGCACAGTACACAATAAATTCATAAAATTCGTAGTTGATTGTTTGACATTTTTCTGCTATACTGTATTCGGAGCAATCCAAACTATTGTAACAGAAGGGATGGATCTCATATGGTTAAGGTAATTATGGGACTCAAGGGCGAGGGAAAGACCAAGAAGCTTATCGACCTCGTCAAGACAGCTATTGATACGGAAAGCGGCGACGTTGTTGTCATCGAGGGCAACGCTGAGCTTACTTACGATATTCCTTACAGAGCTCGTCTCGTTCAGATGAGCGAATCCGGATATGAATTTCTTAAGGGCTACATTTCCGGTCTCCACAGCGGCAACTATGACATTACACACATCTTTGTTGACGCGCTTCTGAAGCTCGCCGGCGATAAGGATCTCGCTAAGGCTGAGGAGTTCCTCAACTGGGTCGAGGCATTCGGTGAGAAGGAGAATGTTAAGTTCACCATCACCATCTCCGCTGATTCCACTCTTGCCACCGAGGGTATCAAAAAGTTCTTCTGATTCCGTATATAATCCGCGCCTCCGGATATAATAAGGTCACTTAACGTGACTGGAGGGCGGTATTATGAAGGATATGAAGCTTTACGAGGGCATGGGGATCGGACTTCTTGTCGGCGCCTTGATTGGCTACGCCGTTGCGCCGAAGAGAAGAAAGCCGAACGCCTTTGCTCGCCGCTGCGTCAAGACTGCGGAAAGCCTTATTGACGCGATGAGCGACCTCATGGGTATATAAATGCACCGCTCCCTTGCAGGGGAGCGGTGATTTTTATACTAACCCCTGATTAAAAGCTTTAACCGAGCGCGCAGAATTTTTTGCGTCATACAAGGCGTCCGGTGCAGACAATACTTTGTGTATTATCAAGCCGGATAACGAAGTATGACGCGAAAAGGGCAAGCGCGAATT
>JAFVCD010000030.1 GCA_017479425.1 Oscillospiraceae bacterium | reverse complement strand
GTTTGACGATACCGTGATGGAAAATATCCGTCTGGGCAAGCACGGTGCTTCAGATGAAGAGGTTCTCTCAGCCGCCAGAGCAGCCAACTGTGACGAGTTCGTAGAGAAGCTTCCGCAGGGCTATGCCACGCCTATCGGAGAAAACGGAGCGAAGCTCTCCGGAGGAGAACGCCAGCGAATCTCTATTGCCCGTGCACTTTTAAAGAATGCACCGATCGTACTTCTGGATGAAGCGACGGCTTCTCTGGATGTTGAGAATGAAACCAAGGTACAGGGGGCGCTTTCCAGACTGCTCTCCGGTAAAACGGTACTGGTCATCGCCCACCGTATGCGTACTGTGGAAGCGGCGGATAAGATCGTTGTTCTTTCGGATGGCAAGGTGGCCGAAGAAGGAAGCCCGGCAGAACTCTTTGCAAAAGAAAACAGCCTTTTCAGACGCATGACGCAGCTGCAGAACGCCAGCGCAGGCTGGAGCATCTGATCCTCAACTCCAGCATATTAACCGACAAATAGGCACAATATCACCCTTCATCAGCGTGAGCCTGCAATCCCAAATGATCAAATTGAAGGCCTTGATATAGAGGCATCGAGCTCTGAAACCCTTGCGGATACCGCACTTTTTATAGTATTAGTGTCAAATCCGTTATCTCCTTCGGGACCATGTTGTGCAGCCAAAAAGATATTGCACCGGAAAGCCCAGAAACCACACGGTTTCTGGGCTTTTTCGTGCCCCGATTTTCAAGTGCAAACAAAAAGATATTTTGTAAGGATGTGCTTATAGGGCGAACACGACGAAGCTGTGGATAGCGGAAAAGATGAAGGAGCTGATGCGCTCAAAGAGCATAGAAAAAATCCGCATTACAGAGATATACGCAAGAGCCGGAGTTGAGCGCCCGACCTTTTACTGCCACTTCAAGGACAAATATGACCTCGTCGCGTGGATATTCTTCCGCTCAGACCGAGGTCATGATGATGTTCAGGTCAATGCCCGCAGGCCTGCGGCGGATCTATTTCGGCGGCGGCGAGTCTTTTTCCCGCCCGTGAGGTATTGGCACCCACTCGACCCTTTTGCGGAAGAGAGCGGCGATGTCAAAGAGTGCGTTCAGTCCGAAAAAGAGCGGCCAGAGAACGATAGCGGCAAGCTTAACCCCCGCTCCCACTCCGCGCACGCGCCTTTTTTCAAGCATAAAAACCGCGCAGGCTGTGACCGCGCCGACGGCATAACCGGCTGTAATTCCGGCGATAAGCGCAGTGGTCAGACCGCGCAGAATCATCTCCAGCGCCAGCGCAAGGGTACAGATTATGCCCGCCGGAGTAAGCGCGGAGGCGCAGTCGAAGCAGGAAAAGCGCCGACGGATACCCTTGACCTTCGCAATTCCCCTAAAAAGGCTCAGAAACCGCGTCGAGAATACCGCAAGATGCCCCTTTGCCCACCTGAGGCGCTGGGCGAGCATCGTTTTTATCGCGGTCGGCTGCTCGTCGAAAAACTCCGCCTCGTCGCAGTAGGTTATCTCTCTGCCTCGCGCTATCTCGGCGGCGGTCAGCTCCCAGTCCTCGGTGATGGAGGTGTACTCCCAGCCCCGCTCCGTAACCTCCGGCGGCATCAGGTAGCCCGTGCCGGAGACCCTCACCGACGTGCCGAGAAGCGACCTGCCCCGCGCTTCAAGTCTGCACGACGACATGAAAAACAGCCCGTATAGGCAGCTTAGAGTATTCTCTCCGAAATTTTTCGCGTTGCGGAAGCTCGTTACTATTGCCCTTTTGCCGAGGGCGAAAAAGGCGTCGTTCATTTTGCGAAAAAATTTCTCGGACACCGTGTTGTCCGCGTTTATGACAAAATACCCGTCGTAGCCACGCGGAATGACCTGAAATGCACGTCTGTACGCATAGCCTACTGTGCGCTCCCGCGGATTGTCGTATTCGATGACCGCGGCGCCGCGCTCTCCTGCCCTCTTTGCGGTCGCGTCGGTGCAGTTGTGGGCGATAACGAAAATATCGAGCTTCTCCCGCGGATAATCCGCATTTTTAATGCTGTCAATAAGCTCCCCGATGACCCTCTCCTCGTTTCTTGCGCCGATAATGACGGCGTAGCGCCCGAGAGTCTCCGATTTCGGAAAGCGCCGGGTTTCAAACAGTCCGAGGACGGCAAAAAGGGCATTGTGAAGGAAAAGTACCCCGATAAATGCCCAAAAAACCGCAAATGCGGCCGATAAAATATCCATATCCTTCAATGCTCCGAAGACCGGGAACGCTTCCGCGCCCCCGGTCTTAATCTTTACTTACTCCTTCTCAGTTTCTTCGCGAGGAAGAACACATAGACCGCCGTACCCGCCGCCACGAGAATGTCCCAGATAATGAGACCGATCTTGTAGTAGGCAAGTCCGAGGTGGAACTCAACGCCGTGGACGTAGCCGTTTGCCGCCGCTGAGTTGACGACGGTGAACATCAGGTGATGCGCCGCGTTTCTCGCGTACTTCTGATACGCAGGCTCGCTGTCAAGGGAGAATTTCGTCCAGTCTACAGTGGTGAGCTTCGCGTCGCCGCCGGCGGCAAGCGACTGCTTTGTGAACATATAGCTGCCTACCTCATAGTCCGTGAGCACGAAGCCCTGATAGCCCCACTCCTCGCGGAGAATATCGGTGATGAGGTTGTAGTTGCCGCCCGCCCACGTCTCGCCGATGCGGTTGAAGGAACTCATTATGGCGATGGGCGCCGGAAGCTCGCTCTCGCGCATAACGTAGCCGTCGCCGCTGCGCTCGTTATATTTGACGGTGACAGTGTTGTTCGTGAGGGTCATGTAGAATGGCTTGAGATATATTTCGCGTATGGTCTGCTCGTTTGCCCATGTGATAAGTCCGAGGTGGTCTCTGTGGGTCTCCTGATCGTTCAGCGCAAAGTGCTTGACAAAGGCGTACATACCCTTCTGGGCCGCGCCCGCCACCTCGGCAAAGCCGAGCTTTCCGGAGATGAACGGATCCTCCGAATAATACTCGAAGTTGCGTCCGGCAAAGGGCGTTCTGTGTATGTTCATCGCGGGGCCGTACCACCCGACAACTCCGGAGTAGAGGCCGTCCTCGCCCATACCGTTGCCCATCTGCTCGGCAAGGTCGGTGTTCCATGTGCAGGCGAGCATATACTCAGCCGGCCACGTCATGGCGAGGTAGCCGTCTCCGATGTCGGCGGAGCCGTGACCCACGACCTTGTTAAGACCCGCGGGGCCGTCGAGATCCGTGACCTTGGGCTTGCGAATGGAGCTCACGCCCGCGTTGCAGTAGCCCGCCTCTGCTATGAGCTTTGAGAGCTCGGAGAGGGGTATCTCGTCGATGAGCTCCTCCCAGCGCGGATCGTCATACTGCGCGCCACGCAGGTCGATGAAGTCGTAATCACCCTTTTTGCCCGATACCGCGACCGCGCTCTCGGCGCCCTCTCCGGGGTTTCTCGACCACTGCGAGTCGAGTGCCGCCTTTACCTCGTCTGTTATCGCGTGGCTCCACTGCTTTCCGCCGATCTCAGCGCCGCTGTCGGCGGCGGAGGCGGTGCCGTAGCGAAGTCCGGCGCCGTCCATAACGCTCCAGTCAGAGCGCGAGAGCTGCGCCATATCGTCCCTCATGGCGTAGTCAAATACGTTCTCTATCTTCTCTCCGGTGATGCTGACGGCGTAGGTGGTGCTGTCAAATTCCGCCTGCTCATACTCTCCGACGAGAGCGCTCTCGCCGGGAACGGAGTAGCCGCGTCTTGAGAGAATGTTGTCGACCGCCTTGTGTGCGTCGGAGGCGGCGGTGATGTAATAGGTGCCGTTCTCGAGAATGTACGTTCCCGCGCCCCTGGCGTCGTAGGAGACGAAGTCCGCGACGTTCACGTTTACGCTCACGCGCTCGCTCTCGCCCGGCTTGAGAAGCGCTGTCTTGGCAAAGCCGACGAGGCTCACCGCGCTCTTTTCCACGCCGTTTTCGATGTCGTAATCGGTGTACGGGCTCTGAACGTAGACCTCGACAACGTCCTTTCCGGCTCTCTCGCCGGTGTTTGTGACCGTCACGCCGACCTCGATATTGCCATTCTCGTCAGCGCCGGAAACGGTGAAGTCAGACCACGCAAAATCGGTGTAGCTCAGGCCGTACCCGAAGGGATAGAGGACTGTGGAGGCGTAGTCGTAATCGCCCGCGCCCGCTCTGCCGGTAACTGTGTCCTCATAGCGGGTCTCATAGTAGCGGTAGCCGACGTAGATGCCCTCAGAGTAGACAACGTAGTAGTAATCGGTGCCGTCATAGCGGAAGTCGCCCATATTCTGCGACGCCGGAGAGGAGAAATTGTCGTAAACGAGGGTATCGACGAGGTGTCCGGAGGGGCTTATCTCGTTTCCGTCGGCGTCAAAGCCGGTGAGAACGTAGCCGAGGCCGTAGGTGCCGGTGCGGCCGGCGCCGGGGAAGTTCACGATAGCCCTTATGTGGCTGTAATTTTCCGCCCAGCCGAGCTCCATTGCGTTATTGCAGTTTACAAGAAGAATAACGCTGTCAAAGTTCTTGTCGAGGTAGTCGATTATCTCAAGCTCGGTCTCGTCCGGCTCGAGGTAGTGGGTGCCGCTCTTTCCGCCGTACGCCGCCATATCGCGCGCCTCGTCGCCGCCCTCGCCGCCGGTTCTGGAGAGAACGAACATGGCGACAGAATCGCCGTAGGAGGCAGTTACCGCGCTGTCGGCTGTCAGAACGCTGAGGGGGCATTCGTTTACCGTCCAGTCAAGCGCCTGGCCGTAGTTTATAACGCCGATGCCGCGGGTATAGGCGCTTCCGGCGCCCTCGGAGTAGAAGCTCCAGAGAGTCTCGTTTACCTTGAGCCCAGCCGCGTTCAGACCCTCCTTGAGGTTTTTCGTCAGCTCAAAGGAGCCGGAGCCCGAGCCGGAGCCGCCCGAGACGAGGTCAACCGAGGAGTGGCTGAAAAGACTCAGCGTGGTGCCCTTGTCGAGGGGCAGAAGTCCGTCGTTTTTAAGGAGCGTAACGCCCTCCATTGCGATGTCTGCGACGAGGCGCTCCTCATAGGAATAGAGCGCCGCCGGGCCGGAGAAGGAGGATTTTACATACTGCGTGTCGGCGCCGAGGGTATCGCCGGTGTAGTAGTTCGGCATCGCGCCGAAGAACTGCTCGAAGATGTTGTCAAACTGTGTGAGCGCCAGCACGTTCAGCACGATGGTGAACACCAGCAGTATCGCCATGAGCGCCGCGCCGACAATGCGCCCGACGCTGAGCTTTTTCGTCTTTTTCATTATTCATCCTCCTTGGTAAACGTGAAGTCGGAGAGCGTAAAGCTTGCGGTCTTGGCGCTCTCGCCGCTGTCCATATAGATTACGATGAATTCGGCTGTGCCGGAGTATTTAACGCTGACGGTCTTTTCTCCCTCGTTTGTGTACCATATGTTGGAGCCGTCCTCAACCGCCGTGCCGCCGTAGGTCATCGAGGAATTGAGCTTCGCGCTCCAGTCAGCGCTGTTTATTATATCCACGCGGAGCTTGTGACCCTCCGGCGCGGTGAGCTTGAAGGTCACGGTGTCCATTCCGCTCGCCGCCGCAGAAATATCCGCGGAGACATTCTCGTAATTTATCGTTTTGTTTTCGTAGCTGAAGGTGTTGCTCTTTCCGCTGTTTGTGACGGTGTAGGGGCTGCCGCTGTCCGTAGTGAACGCGAGCTGTGCCGCTGTGTCAGTCTCCGTCTTGCTGAGCGTCAGACCGCTTATCGTAACAGAGCCGGTATGCGTTCCTTCATCTCCGTAGGTGAAGGTATCAAAGAACAGCTTTACGCTCTTTACAGTGCGAGAGCTGTCATACTCAACCGCAAAGCTCGCCGTTTCGCCTGCCGCTATCTCAAACGAGCTTCCGCCCCAATCGGTATCGGTCGTGACCTCTTCGCCGTTCACAGTCGCCTTTGTGTTGGCGGCTTTTGTGTTATTTATCTGCGTTTCGCTCTCAACGTCTATTCTGACCTTAACTGCGGCTGTGCCGTTATTCGTAAGCGTTCCGCTGAAAGTATTAAACTCGCCGGTGATGCCGTCGATTTTCAGCTCAAGGTTCTTGTAGCTCGCGCCCGGGATATCCTCATACGCCGCAGTCGCGCCGTTTTCGCCATATGTCACCGTGTAGGTGTCCTGCGGTTCAAACGTGAGCTCTGTTTCATTTACCTTTATTGCCGCATAAGCCGAAGGCTCGGGCTGAGGCTGAGGCTCGGGCGTAGTCTCCGTCTTGCTGAGCGTCAGACCGCTTATCGTTACAGAGCCGGAGCGTTCACTGCTATCGCTCCAGCAGGTGTCAATGAACAGGACTATTCCGCCCTCGCCCTCTGTTGTGAACTTTATTGCAACAGTCTCTTCGCCGTTTGCCGCAACGTCTGCGACCTTCTCGGCGATGGTAGTGTTTTCGACAGAAATCTGTGTGAGAATCTTTGCGGCGCTCTCGCCGTTGTTCTTTACCTTAAAGCTCAGTGTGTCAGCTTCGCCGAACGCGCCATACCATCCGTAAGCGTTTTTATATGAGTTGCCGGCTATTCCGGCATACTCAAATGTCGCCTCTGTACCGTCTGCGTTGTAGGTGACGGTGTAGTCGTTGTTTCCGTCAAAGCTTATCTGCTTTTCGCCGACTTTGAGCGCTGTTGCAGAAGGCTCCGGCTGAGGCTTGGGCTCTTCTGATGCTGTGGAGAAGGATATTTTGCCTATCTCTATCGTCGCGGCGGAGGAGCTGGAAATCTTAACGCCGCTCACAGCCTCTCCGCTGTTAAAGCTCACCTCGGCGGTGATGGTTCTGTGCGCCGGAACTGTAAAGGTGTTGTCATTATTCTCGGCCATCAGCTGTCCCTCGGCTTCGACCTCGACCTTCACGGTCACGTCCTCATCCGTGGGGTTTGTAAGCTCAACGGAGACCTTGTTTTCGCCGGTCTTTGGCTTTTCGGGTATAGTGAGCTCGCCGCCCTCCTCGGAGAACACCGCTGTGCTCTTCTGCGTAAGAACATCGTAGGTTATCTCCACATCGTCATTTCCGGCAAAGGGCTGATACTTCGTAAACTCCATATCGCTGAGCACCACCATGCCGGTATGGGCGGCGGGGTTTTCCTCCCAGCCGGAGTCGACGCTGAAGCTGAGCTTATCTATATTCCAGCCCGGCTCAAAGAGAAGCGCTGCCGTCGCGCTCTTACCCGCCGGAACGCTGAACGAGACGTTCTTCCAGTCCTTGTTCACGTTAAGCCCCTCAGCCTCTCCGGAAACTATCTCGGCGTCGAGGATCGTGGAATGCACCTCCTGACCCTCCGCTTCCGCGACCTTTTCATTCTCCGTTCTGATATCCACGCCGATGAGCGCGCTCTCCGCGCCCTCGTTCTTGACCGTAAAGGTGAATTTGTTATAGCCGTTAGACCTGACCTTGACGGCGGTGATATCGCCGTTGAAGCCGATATATGTAGAGCCCATTATATTCTTGTATGCCGCCTCGAGGGTGCCGTCGGGATAGCTCAGTGTGTAGGTCGGGCTGCCCCATGCGTTGAAGCTCACGCTTCTGCCGTTTATCTTTACGCTGCTCGGCGCGGGCGGGGTATAGGGAATATAGGAAACGGCAGCCGGCTTCGGCGCCTCGCGCTTCTCGCAGAGAGAAAGCCCGGAGAGCGTAAGCGTCGAGGAGTAAACTCCGGTATCGCCGTAGGTTGCGGAGTCGAAGTAGATGAGCACGCCCTCAACGGTGCGCGAGGCGTCAAACTCAACGTAGATCTCGCTCGTCCTGCCCGGCTGGATCACGAAAACACTGCCGCCCCAGTCGAGATCGGTGGGCGCGGACTTTCCGTCCTGCTCAGCACGGACGTTCGCCGCCTTTGTGTTGTTCTTCTCGGTCGCGCTGTTAATGTCAATTCGCACAGTTGCGGGAGCGGTGCCGAGGTTTTCGATCTTTGCGGTGAACGCCTCGCTCTCTCCGAGTATATCCGCGATCTGCCCGTAGAGCGTTTTATACGAAGCGCCGCCGACATTTTCGTAGCTGACTGTCATCGAGGCGCCGTCCTCGGCGTAGGCAACGTCGTACTGCCCCTCAAAGGCGACGACGGTATCGTTTACAAGAACGCCCGGCGTCTTTTCCTCTGTCTTTTCGCTCTCCTCTTCCTCTTTCGCGGTTGGCTCGGCGCCATCATTTGTGAGCTTTATGCCAGTGACTCTGACTGCGCCCGAATGCGCAGTTGTATCGTCATAGGTCGCGGAGTCGAAGTAAAAGAGAAGTCCGTCAACCTCTCTCGCGGGATCGTACTCGACCGCGACAGATGCCTTGCTCTGCGGCGCGATCACAAAAACGCTGCCGCCCCACTCAAGGTCGGTCGGCGCTTCCGCGCCGTCCTGCACGGCTCTGACGTTTGCGGCGTTTGTATTTGCGACAGCTTTCGTGCTCGTGAGGTCAACTCTGACCTTCACCTCCAGCTCGCCGGGGTTTTCTATCTCGCAAACCGCGGTGTTGTATGCGCCCGCCATATCGCCGAGAGCGCAGTAGACGGTCTTGTAGGAATTTCCGGGCAGGTCCTTGTACTCCGCCGAAAAGCCGCCGTCGAAGGTCTTGACAGAATACCCGTCGGTGATATTCAGCGCGGAGCTTCTGCCGTTTATCTCTATGCTTTTGACCTTTGGCGCGGAAGGGACAGCTGTTGAGCTGTCCCTGATCACTGCTGCTGTTGTGACTGCGGCGGGTGCCGCCTCAAGGGTGACCTCACCGCTGGAAAAAGCCATTTCGGAAACCGTCACGGAGCCGGAATGGGTGCCGTTATCGTCATACTTAGCGGAGTCGAAGAAGAAGAGGACGCCCTTCGGCGCGCGCTCCACGTCGTACTCAATGGCTATATCGGCGGTTTCGCCCGGCTGTACCGTGAAGGTCGAGCCGCCCCACTCGAGGTCGGTGTAAACCTCCGCGCCGTTCTGCGCGGCGGCGAGGTTTGCTGCGGTGGAATTGCCGCTCTGAACGTCGCAGGAGATGTCAACGCGGATATTGGCGGGCTCTGCGCCGGAGTTTGTGAGCTTCGCGGTAAACACGTTGCTTCCCGCCATCGCCTCGTAGGTGTTCACGTAAACGGTCTGGTAGGAGTTGCCTGCGATATTCTCATACTCTGCGGTAAATCCGGCGTCGGTAACGTCGAGGGCATAGCTGCCGTCGGTCGTGACCTTGACTGCGGCGCCGTTTATCGTAACTCCGCTCTCATCGGCGGGCTCGTCGGTCTGCGCCGGCTCAGAGGGCGCCGCCTCGGCGCCGGAGGAGGCAAATTTAACATCGCTTATCGTGAAGGCGCCGGAATACTGCTTCTCATCGCCCTGGCGCATGGAGTCGAGCATAATAACGATGGCGTCGGGCTCAGCTGAGCCTGCGATCTCTATCTCAGCCTCGCCTCCGGCGGGGATATTCTCAAAGAAGCTTCCGCCCCACTCAAGGTCGGTGAAAACGCCCGCGCCATTCATCGTCGCGGAGGTGTTGACGCACTTTCCGTCCTTCATAAGGTCGATCCTGACTCTGTGATCGTCGCTTGTGTCGTCGTTTCTGAGCCTGAGGCTCATGACGTTGCCGCCGTTAGCCTTGCCCTCGAGCGCGGCAGTGATGTTCGACCAGTCGTTGTCGATGCCGGAGTATGTAACCTTTGTGACAGTGCCGGCGCTCTCGATCTCATGCTTTCCGTTTGTGGAGGTGAACGCGAGCTCGATGGGCTCCACGGCGCTCCAGTCGACAGCGGAGGCGGTGATCTCATCTGCGCCGTTCTCCTGCTCATCGGGAGCCGGATTGAGGTCATAGCTCTGCGCGCTCGACTTTATCCACTTATAATCCGCAGTTGCCGCCGAATCCTTGTATGCGCCCATCCACGCGACAGCCTCGATGGTGCCGCACCAGTAGTTTGCGAGGATCCTGCCCGGATGCGAGGGGAACGGCTCGCCGGACTGGCGGTTTACCTTGTATACGGGCTTGCCGTCAACGAACCATGTGATGGAGTTTTCCTCCCAGCGGAAGCCGTAATCGTGGTATTCCTCGCTGGCGTCGAAGCCGAGATCGTACCAGTACTCGTGGCCGCCCTGACCGTTTACGAAGTAGTTGAACTGCACGCCCTTGGTGTTCTTGCCGAGAAACTCGATGTCGATCTCATCGTGCTGATTTGGAGTTCCGTCGAGGCCGGTATCGTAGGGGCCGGTGCAGGTGAAGAAGGTGCTGGCGGTACCCTCTACCTTCGCGGGCTTCATTCTGACCTCGAAGTCGCCGTAGCCGTACCACAGGCTCGAGCGCTCCTCGCCGCCGTAGTACTCCCAGTTATCCCCGCCGGAGGCAGGCTTCTCGATACCGAGGTGCATTTCGCCGTCGGAGAAGCTGACGCAGTCGCCCTTCCAGAACACGTTGAACGGGTTGCCGTTCGACCATCCGTCGGAGGGGAACATCGCCGCCGGCGCGCCGGAGGCGAAATCCGCGACAGTCTCTCCGGTGAGCGGAGCGTCCGTCAGATTCTGCGTTTCACCCTTGGGCGAGCATCCGACAAGAGCCGCCGCAAGCGCGATAACGAGAAGTATTGCGATAGTTCCTTTCATTTTCATAGTGATCCCTCTTTTTTTCTTTTGGTGCCTCCACTATAAAAAATCGAAGCGCCCGATTCAACAGGCGCTTCTTAAAATGCGAAATTTTTACTTATTCTGCTTTAGCCGCGCCGAAAACTATGCTGAGATGGAAAACGTCGCCGCTTGCCCACGTCGTAAGCGAGCCGCCGTACTTGCTTGCGATGAGCTCGATGCTCCGCAGACCGAAGCCGTGGTAATCCTTGTTCTCCTTTGTGGTGACGGCGGCGCCGTCCTTCCACTCTATAACGCCGGAGAAAAAGTTTTCCTCCTCGATGGTCAGCATATCTCCTCTTGACCGCACAACGAGATTCACAACTCTCTTATCTCTGTCCTCGATGGCTCTGACCGCCTCGAGCGCGTTGTCGATTATGTTGCCAAGCAGGCAGTAGAGGTCGCCGTCCTCGATGAAATTCAGTTTTTCTCCGTCCGCCATGCAGGAGAAGCTTATGCAGTTCTGCTCGCAGTAGAGGCTCTTCTCCGTGAGAATGACGTCCACGAGCTTGTTTCCGGTCTCCACCTGCGAATCGTAGATGGAGATAGTCTTATTGATGTCCTCAATCAGCTCCGGCGCGCGGACTCCGTCGTTCTTGAGCAGGGCGGCGAGCTTGTATTTCATATCGTGGCACTTGATATTTATGAGCCCTATCGTGTCCTTTGATATCTCATACTGCATCTCGCTCTGCTTTATGGCGTGCTGGAGATACTCGACCTCCTGCTTGAGCTCCTTGTGCCTCAGCGTCATCGAGGCGAGGACGAGCACGCTTCCGCAGGCGATTATGGAGAGTATATTCCCCGTTTCGCGCAGAACGACGAGGTCGCCGCTGTCAAATCTGTTTTCGCGCACGATACTCAGATGCGAAAACGCCACGTCCTCAACAGAGCAGATGACCACCGTCAGCACCAGCGCCATCAGCGCAAGCGCCAGCATATTGTTATCTATGACCGCGACGTTTTTCACTATCCGCTTCAGAAAGAGCTTGTATGCCGCAAAAGCCGCAAGGGCGAAAAAGACGTAGTAGACAACGTGGTAAATAACGTCGAAGGCGGCGCCCCAGGAGTCGTAGAGTCTGAACGCCTCACCCCAGGTCCATAGCGTGAGAAAGAGCTTATACACAAGGTTCTGCGCGGCGTAGGCTACGCTGCAGCAGAGAAGCACGCTCGTGTAGTTTTCCTCGCAGGCGAAGTAAATATTGGCGGTCGACGCGGCGAAGATTATGAGATAGATTACGATTCTTCCCGGCGCCGTTCCGCCGATGTACTTGTAAATAAAGCTCAGACCGAGGGAAATTATCAGCACTCCGAGAAAGCCCGCGGCAAGGCGCAGCCAGTAGTCGGCTCTGCGCGAGAGCCTTTTTGTGGTTAGGGCGTAGAAAACGTAGAGCTCCGCGATAAATTCAAGGATTATCGCTCTGAAAACGAATAAAACGTCCACGCTCTCACCTCCCCTGACCCGCGTACCAGTTGGCGAGCCTCGACATGAATTCAGCCTTTCTCAGTCTTGAAATGGAAATCTCGCGGTCGCCGACGATAACGGTCTGCCCCTGAATCCTGCGTATGAACTTGGGATTTACGAGAAAAGCGCTGCTGCACCGCAGGAATCCGTAGTCCTCCAGCTCCTTTTCGACGGAGGCGAGCACTCCGGTCATCTCAATAACGTCGTCCACAAGGTGATAGTAAAGCCGGTGGTTCAGTATCTCGACGTACATGAGCTTATCCGTCGATATCCTGCAAAGCCCTCCAGGCGTATTGACTGTAAAGCTCCGCTCCTCGTTCATAAGATAGACGTCGACCGCTTTTCTGAATTTCAGTGCAAAGTCGTAGTAGCTCACCGGCTTTTTCATAAAGCTCACCGCGTCTACCTCATATCCGCGCAGGGCAAACTGCACAAGGCTCGTTATAAAGACGATGGAGACGTTTTTATCCTTCTCGCGCAGCATGACTGCGGCGTCCATGCCGTTCAAATGCGGCATATT